>NZ_JBSPCZ010000004.1:0-511258 GCF_056161485.1 Pseudomonas sp. 5Vm1k | reverse complement strand
ACACTACAACGATGACCTCAAAGGTCGTTGGGTTCTGACCGCCGGCCTCGGCGGCATGGGCGGCGCTCAGCCTCTGGCCGCTACATTGGCCGGCGCTTGCTCGCTGAACATCGAATGCCAGCAGGTGAGCATCGATTTCCGCCTGAACAGCCGTTATGTCGATGAGCAAGCCACCGACCTCGACGACGCCCTGGCCCGCATCGAGAAATACACTAAAGAAGGCAAGGCAATCTCCATCGCCCTGCTGGGCAACGCGGCGGAAATCCTGCCGGAACTGGTCAAGCGCGGCGTACGCCCGGACATGGTCACCGACCAGACCAGCGCCCACGACCCGCTCAACGGTTACCTGCCGGCCGGCTGGACCTGGGAAGAGTACCGCGCTCGCGCCAAGACCGAGCCTGCTGCTGTCGTCAAAGCCGCCAAGCAATCCATGGCCGTGCACGTTAAAGCGATGCTCGAATTCCAGAAGATGGGCATTCCGACTTTCGACTACGGCAACAACATCCGTCAGATGGCCCAGGAAGAAGGCGTGGAAAACGCATTCGATTTCCCAGGCTTCGTACCGGCTTACATCCGTCCGCTGTTCTGCCGTGGCATCGGTCCATTCCGTTGGGCTGCACTGTCGGGTAACGCTGAAGATATCTACAAGACCGACGCCAAAGTCAAAGAGCTGATCCCGGACGACGCCCACCTGCACAACTGGCTGGACATGGCCCGCGAGCGCATCAGCTTCCAGGGTCTGCCGGCACGTATCTGCTGGGTTGGCCTGGGTCTGCGCGCCAAGCTCGGCCTGGCGTTCAACGAAATGGTGCGCAGCGGTGAATTGTCCGCGCCAATCGTGATCGGTCGCGACCACCTGGACTCCGGTTCGGTCGCCAGCCCGAACCGCGAAACCGAGTCGATGCAGGACGGTTCCGACGCTGTGTCCGACTGGCCACTGCTCAACGCCCTGCTCAACACCGCGAGCGGCGCGACCTGGGTTTCCCTGCACCACGGCGGCGGCGTCGGCATGGGCTTCTCCCAGCACTCGGGCATGGTGATTGTCTGCGACGGTACGGACGAAGCGGCCGAACGTATCGCTCGCGTCCTGCACAACGACCCGGCGACCGGTGTTATGCGTCACGCCGATGCGGGTTACCAGATCGCGATCGACTGCGCCAAGGAACAGGGCCTGAACCTGCCGATGATCACCGGTTGATCGGTCGACCAGGGGCACATGGAGCTGGGACAGCTGTTCAGGCTGAAACCATTATGGGTGCGAATTAACCGGCTTAAATGACGGTTGGCTTTTATGGTTTTGTCTTGTCCGCACAAGAACCATTGTGCGGACAAGCATTGGAGATTCGGCCTGAGCCGGATCAGTTCGCAACACTCCATTGATTAGGCAGGAAGTATCAAGATGTCGAAGAAATCAAGCTGGTTGGGTTCTGTAGTGCTCAGTGCAACGGTTCTGGCCTGTGCTCCGGCACTGCAGGCCAAAGAATGGACCTCGGTGAATATTGCGACCGAGGGCGCCTATGAACCCTGGAACCTGACGCTCCCAGGTGGAAAAATCGGCGGCTTCGAACCGGAGCTGATGGATGTCATCTGTCCGCGCATGAAGCTCAAGTGCAACATCGTCGTACAGAACTGGGACGGGATGATCGCCAGTCTCAATGCCGGTAAATTCGACGTGCTGATGGACGCCATTGTCATCAACGAGGAACGCCAGAAGGTCATGGCCTTCTCGACGCCTTACGCCCAGACACCGGCCAGTTTCGTCGCGCTCAAAGCCGATCTGTTGCCGGGCAAAACTGGTGCCGACGCCGCCATCACCCTGGGCACCGATGCCAAGGAAGTACGCGCCGGCGTTGAAGAGCAGCGCAAGGCACTCAAGGGTAAAACCATTGGTATCGCCTCGGGCACGATTTACACCTCATTCATTGATCAGAACTTCAAGGATGTGGCGACCATTCGTGAGTACGGCAGCTCAGCCGAAGCCATTCTTGATTTGCTTGCCGGCCGTATCGACGTAGCGTTCGATGACGTGACCTTCTTCAACTCGGTCATGGACAAGCCTGAGAACAAACCGCTGGTCTTCACCGGTCCGGTCATCAAAGGCCCGATCTGGGGTGAAGGCGAAGCGCTGGGCTTCCGTCAGAAAGACACTGATCTGAAAGCCAAGTTCGACGCAGCCCTCAAGGAAGCCATGGCTGACGGTACGATCAAGACACTGAGCGAGAAGTGGTTCAAGGCAGACCTTACCCCTAAGCAATGATTCTGAATGGCCCGGCACCGTGAAGGTTGCCGGGCTGCTTAACCCTTTTCATAAGTGGGACCCTCTATGAACCTCTTGCAGCTACTCAGTTTCGGTGACTCAGGCTGGGGAATGGCGCTGCTCAAGGCAGCGGGCATGACCGTGATATTGACCCTGGCAGCCCTGCTGGTGGGGGCGGTATTTGGCAGCCTGGTCGCTGCTGCCAAGCTATCCCGTCAGCGCGGTTTGCGCTGGCTGGGGGATCTGTATTCGATACTGTTCAGGGGGATCCCCGAGTTGCTGGTGATCTACCTGTTCTACTTTGGTGGAGCCAGTGTGGTAACAGCGGTTGGCCACTGGTTCGGCGGTGAAGGCTATATCGACGTGCCGCCTTTTCTGGTCGGGGCGTTGGCGGTCGGGCTGATTTCCGGCTCCTATCAAGCCGAAGTCTACCGAGGTGCTTTTCTCGCAGTGTCCAAAGGCGAACTGGAAGCAGGGCTGGCCATCGGCATGACCCGAGCGATGCGCTTCAAACGGATTCTGGTACCTCAGGTACTGCGATTCGCGCTGCCCGGACTGGGCAACGTCTGGCAAATGAGCCTGAAAGACTCCGCACTGATTTCAGTCATCGGTTTGGTGGAGTTGATGCGTGCCAGTCAGGTCGCGGCCGGATCCACTCGTCAATATTTCACGTTCTACATTATCGGGGGTGCTGTGTACCTCATTCTCACTGGCCTGTCCGGTCGGCTTTTCCATATAGCTGAAGCTCGTGTGCGCCGTACGCGGCAGCGCAGCCCAGTCTAGTTCGAGTCGGGAGCGACACTTATGATCGATTTTCCGTTCCTCGCGGACACCATGCTCAAGCTGCTGGCCGCACTGCCCACCACGCTGACGCTGTTTTTCAGCTCATTGGTGATCGGCCTGACCTTGTCTGTCGGCATTGTCAGCCTGCGGGTCAGCCGCTGGTGGTTTTTCAGCTACCCAGCGCGGTTCTACATCATGTTGTTTCGCGGTACGCCGCTGCTGATTCAAATGTTCCTGATTTACTACGGGCTGGGCCAGTTCCCGGCCATTCGCGACAGCTTCGCCTGGGTACTGCTTCGGTCGCCTTATGGCTGCGCGGTGGTTTCACTGGCCTTGTGTACCGCCGGTTACACCGCCGAAATCATTCGCGGCGGGCTGCTCAGCGTGCCTCAGGGGCAGATTGAGGCGGGCAAGGCCGTGGGCATGTCGCCCTGGGAACTGCTACGCCGGATCATTGCGCCGGTTACCCTGCGCCAGGCCTTGCCGGCCTACTCCACCGAGGCCATTTTGCTGGTCAAGTCTACGGCGCTGGCCAGCCTGGTGACTGTCTGGGACGTCACTGGCGTCGCGCAACAGATCATCCAGCGCACCTATCGCACGATGGAAGTTTTCATTTGCGCGGCCTTGATCTACCTGGTGCTGAATTTCCTGGTCGTACGTGCTGTCGCCTGGCTCGAGTATCGCCTCTCGCCGCACTTGCGTGAGCGGCCAGTCGACGCCATCAAAAAAGCCAGCCCTTCGCTGCCTACCCATTCTTGATTTGATACGGAGCATGCCATGAGCACTCAGCCCGCTTCAGCCTTGTCGGTAACTAACATTCAGAAGTCCTTCGGCAGCGCACATGTCCTCAAGGGCATTTCCCTGGAAGCCCACAAGGGCGATGTGATCTCGATCCTCGGCGCCAGTGGATCCGGAAAAAGTACCTTCCTGCGTTGCATCAACCTTCTGGAAACGCCCGATCAAGGCATCATTAGCGTCAATGGTGAAGTGATCGAAATGAAGCAGCATGCCGACGGCCGCCAGACCCCGAGCAACGGCCGCCAGGTTGAACGCATGCGTAGCTGCCTGGGAATGGTATTCCAAAGCTTCAACCTCTGGTCGCACATGACGGTGCTGCAAAATATCATTGAGGGCCCGATGCGGGTTCTCAAACGCTCCCGTGCCGAATGTATCGAGGAAGCTGACGCCCTGTTGCACAAGGTCGGCCTGTACGATCGCCGCGACTATTACCCCGCGCACTTGTCCGGCGGACAGCAGCAGCGCGTAGCGATAGCGCGCGCACTGGCGATGAATCCACAAGTCATGTTGTTCGACGAACCGACCTCGGCACTTGACCCTGAACTCGTTGGAGAGGTGTTGCGGGTGATGCGCTCTCTGGCCGAAGAAGGCCGCACCATGCTTGTAGTCACGCACGAGATGGGCTTTGCCCGGCACGTATCAAATCGGGTGGTGTTCATGCACGGTGGCCTGATCGACGCCCAGGGTACGCCAGCAGAACTGTTCGAAGGCCTGCCAACCGAACGCTTTCGGCAATTCGTCTCTAGCCATAACGACAGAAGTGTCGAGTAAGTACTGATCAAGGTGCGCGTTTGGGCGTGCACTTTGTCGGTCCGCTACAGATCGGGTGAGGAGTGAAGGCGCTCGGACGACTACCGAATTGTGCGGGCCATCGTCTGGAGCGCGCATCTATTGCGAAGAAGCCATGCAACATCGTCGTTAACAGGACTCACGCTCAACCAGGGGGCATGCAACCCTGTGAATCGTGGTTTCGTTCCTGCCTTCAATCACATACTCGGCAGCGCGACGCCCCATCTCGTAATACGGCAATTGCACCGTACTCAGCGGTGGATAGAACAACTCGGCAACACCGATCATATTGTCGTACCCCAGAACCGCCACCTCGGCCGGAATACGCAAGCCGCGACTGAGTAAAAATTGATAGGCGACCAAAGCGATGCGGTCGTTACCACAAATAAGCAGATCGAATCCCGGTCTTCCTTCTAACCCCCGCAATTGGTTCTCCAGCACTCCAATCGTTTCCTGATAGGCGTCATCAGTCGACAGGTTGTATTGAGGAACATCGTCCGCGGACATCCCGGCCTCTGTGAGGGCACGACGCAATCCCAGCTGGCGCTGCTCCCAGGCCAGGCTGGTTTGCGGCAAGTTGATGCACAACGGATGCCGATAGCCTCGTTTCAGCACCTGTCGCACGGCCTGATACTGACCGTCCGCGTCGTCGGGCACGTAACAGGCCACACCGGGTTCTGAACTCACGCAATTACTCAGCACCAGCGGCAGGGTGCGCAGCACCGCAGGGATCTCCACAGTGCGTAACTGCATGGCGCTGAAAATGATCCCGTCGGGTTGATGGGACAGCATCAGGTCGATGGTCTGCTGACTCGGCGGCGCTTCGAACACGTTGAGGATGAAAACGTTCCAGCCGTTTTCTCGTGCCGTGCGCTCCATTGAAAGGAGCATTTCCACGGCGAAGGGGGTTGTCGCGGTATCCAGCGCGAAGACGCCAATGGTCTTGCCACTGGAGTGACCGCCACGGATCTTGCGAGCAGAAAGGCTGGGGACATAGCCCAAGGCCTCGACCGCTTGACGAACTTTCGCCAGGGTTTCCTGGTTCAGCTTTTCCGGAGTGTTGAGTGCCCTGGAAACGGTCATGAAGGAAACCCCCGCCAGCCGTGCGACATCTTTAACTGAAGCCATTCGCGGGTGCCCTTGCTTGTCTGGCCGGGCATCATGTCATGCTTGATAAAAGCATGACAACACGATGCCTGGCAGCAGACTGCATGAATGGCACTTCAGGTGTATTCAGAGTTGGAGATCGGCGAGGTTCCAGACAGAAGTTTCCCCGAACACCCCTACCCCATTGACTGCGAAAGCGCTGACCTGGACGCTTTCGGGCCGTGGATAAATCCGGCTGGTAAGGCTGTAGGCGCCGTCGTCGACGAACACCTCGATGGAGGAGCGATCGAGAAAAATCCGCAGGGCTATCCGCGTTTGCTCCACAGTCACCGGGACGCTGCGAACACCGCTCACGCCCGCTCCCGAGTTTTGCCGGTCGAGAACCAGTCGGCGGGCCATGGCATCGAAATACAACAATGTCCGCTCCTGCTGGTCTTCGCTGCAGCGCAGCGCCAAGCCAAAGCGCTCAGCGTTGCTGCCGGCCAGATCCAGTTCAAGCTCAAACTCTAGCAGGGCACCACGTACATCAAGTGTATGGCTCCGGGACTCGACCGCACCGATCTGCAGTGTCCGTCGTGACGTCCTTAGCGCTGCCAACTCCCGGGCCGGACGCATGCGCAGCCATTCGCCGTCGCGGCTCAGCTCGCGGGGCAACGACAGCGCGCCACACCAGTGTTGCGCCTGACTCGGCATCGGGCTGTCCCACATATCCATCCACGCCCACAACAGGCGGCGCCCGTCCGGCGCCAGCAGGGTTTGCGCGGCATAAAAATCGTGACCGTGATCAAGTTCGCGCAGCTTACCGCATTCACTGAAGCATCCGGTGTCGTCTAGTAGGCCCATTCGATAGCTGTTCTGGAACTTGTTCCAGTTGTCGTAGCCACTGGGTTTCAGGCCTTGTGGTGAATGGAGAAAAACGTCGCAGCTATCCAGTTCGAACAGATCCGGGCATTCCCACATGTAGCCGTCCGGCTCACGCTGACCTTGCAGGGCACAGCTCAGATACTCCCAGTGATACAGGTCCTCGGAGCGATAGAGCAGGAGTTGCGGGGCGTCGCCTTGACGAGCGCCAAGCGCCATCCACCACTGCCCGCCTCGCTGCCAGACTTTTGGGTCGCGAAAATGCATGATCTCCGGATCGGGCGGTGTTTCGATCACCGGCCCGTGCTTGGTAAAAGTAATGCCATCCGTACTGCTGGCCAAGCATTGGACCTGGTGAATGTTCTGGTCATCGCCCGGTTTCCCCAACCAGGTGTGCCCGGTATAGATCAGATAAAGCGTATCGTCCGCGACCACCGCCGATCCTGAAAAACACCCGTCACGGTCATAGGAATCGCTGGGGGCCAGTGCTATGGGCAGATGCTCCCAATGCACCAGGTCGCGGCTCTTGGCATGCCCCCAGTACATCGGCCCCCACTGCGCAGAGTAAGGATGATGCTGGTAGAACACATGGTATTCACCACGAAAAAAGACCAGTCCATTCGGGTCATTCATCCAGCCCGCCGGCGGTGACAGGTGATAACCGAGACGATAGTCGTTACCGCGTCCGGGTAGCGTTGTTTCGATGGCGCGATGCGCTTCGTCCAGCAGTGCAGCGTGCATGGCTTGATCCTTTCTAGGGTTCGTAACGAGTGGCAGATTGAGCAATGGCAGGGAGTTCCAGCGATTCGGCAACCTTGGATTGGGAGGGTTTTCGGACGGGGTCCGTGCGCAACAGCTTCCATGACAGCAGCAGGCAACCACCGACCAGGCCAGCCATCAGCACGTAAACGCTTGAGAAACCGAAATGGTCGTAACCGTAGCCCACGAGCGGCGACAGCAGCATCGCGGTCAATTGCTGGGCGAATTGGAATCCCACCAGATAGATAGAGGCGGACAACCTGGAATCGAAGTTGAACGAAATGTATTTGAATATCGAGACCAGCAGGATTGGCACTTCCAAAGCGTGCAACATCTTGCAGGCAGCGATGGTCCAGGCCTCCGTTGCCAGCCCGGAGCCAAGAATACGCACGAACATGATGCTGCCGGCCAGGATCAATCCGTATTTGGCACCCGTGCGGCTGACCACCCAGGGGGCGAATAGCATCAATACCGCCTCGACGAGTACCTGGGATGAATTCAGGTAGCCATAGGCTCGGGTGCCCTCCTCCGGGGTCGGGAAAAAAGAGGAGAAATACACGGGGAACTGTTGTTCGTAGATCATGTAGATCCCACACACACCGGTCAGATACAAGCTGAATGCCCAGAAACGCGGCAGTGTCAGTAATGTCCAAAGATCGTGTAGGCGCACGGGTGGCGCTGCTTCCTCGCCGGTTTGCACGCCGGATTGATTGAACCTGCTCAAATCCAGTCGAAACAGGATTAGCAAGAACACGACGCCGGCTGCGCTGCTCATGTAGAACGCGATGTCCGGGTCAATGTTGAAAACCACGCCAACGACGCCCGTCGCGCTGGCCCAGCCCAGCGAACCCCACATTCTGGTAGTCCCGAACTCAAAGCCCGCATGACGTGACAACCTCTCCGTATATGACTCGATCACGCCCACTCCCGCGAGCATTGCAAGCGCCAGGAAAGCCGCGCCGACCACGGCGCCCAACACCACGTTCTGCGCCAGCAGACTGGCATATACATAAATCGCAAACGGGGCGGCGGCACAGAGCAGGATGCCAATCCACACCAGAAGTTTTTTGGACAGCCCAAGTCGGTCTTGAAGCGCGCCATAGAACGGTTGAATCAGCAGTGCCGCAATAGCGTTGGCTGCGAAAATAAATCCGGTTTGCGTGCCATTCAGGCCGATGACTCGATGAAGCCAGATCGAGAACAGCGAATAGCTGGACGACCACGAAAAGAAGAAGAAAAACAACAAACCACTGATAAGCCAGTACTCACGTTTGACGGCAAGCTGCATGTGACGACCCTCTTGTTTTTATTTAAGTTAACGTTAACATCACGCCGTATTACGCATCCCCAAACGGTTCTCTGTCAAGTGGAGCGCAATGCAAAAGGCGTAGATATCGCGCTGGACGATCCAGCAGAAGCCCCAGCCCGACTGGAGCCCGGGATACGTTCGAAAGGTGTTTGCGGTACCCGAATACAAAAACAAGAGGGTTATTTATGCGTTCTGAAGTTTGCCGGCCTTTGGCTGGCTTTTCTTTGCTGGTTCTTTCCACGCAACTGTTCGCCGCGCCGGCGCAAAGCATCGAAGAGCGTCTTGCCAGACTTGAAGCCAGGACCTCCTCCGCCGAAGCCAGAGCCTCGATGGCCGAAGCCGACGCAGCGCGATTGCGCGAGGAAGTCGAACACCTCAACCAGCAAATCACCGGCAGGCTGCCGACGCCTGCACAAACTGCCCTCGACCAACGCGTTGCGCGGGTAGAAGCCAATCAACAGTCCCTCCAAAGCCCTCCTCCGGCGACCAACTCTGCGGCTACTCCGACCGAGCACTTGAGCGATGGCTTCACCTTCGGCGGCTATGCCCGCTCCGGGATCATGAGCAACAAATCAGGTGCCGGTCGCGGCGGCCCTTACGTGACCCCCGCCGGCTCCGTAGGTGGCGCGGTTGGCCGTTTGGGCAATGAAGTCGATACCTACATGGAAGCCAAGTTCACCAAGGAGAACCAGGCCGCCAACGGAACACGCTCCAAGTACACGCTGATGCTCGCCGACGGTCTGGAGACGCCCAACGACTGGACCGCGGCGCAAAGTGCGCTCAATGTGCGCCAGGCCTACGCCGAACTTGGTCACCTTGCATCCTTTCAAGACAGCCCCCTGCTGCGCGATGCCACTCTGTGGGCGGGCAAGCGCTTTGATCGGGACAATTACGATATCCATTGGCTCGACAGGGGGATAGTGTTCCTGGCCGGGACTGGCGGGGGTATCTACGACGTGCACCTGACCGAAGACTGGCGCATCAATGCATCGTTGATGAGCCGTTCCTACGGTGACTTCGGCACCGAGGAAAACAAGGACATTCGCAGTTATGTCGCGACCCTCAATCAATTTTTCGACGAGGGCCGCTGGCAGGTCATGCTCAATGGCATTTCTTCAGGGCAGAACGATGCCAGCCTGAACGACAAGAGCAGGCAGGAACTCGCCAGGGATACTCGGGTGAACAAGTCCGGATTCAGCCCTGCTACGAGTGGCGGCCATGGCATGCTCGCCTACCACCGACCCGATTTTTTTGGTCAAGAAGGCTACTTCAAGGCGGCGCTGCTGTATGGCCAAGGGCTAGGGGCGGAGGTCAACAGCATTGGTGCCGACGGCGACTTGCTGGACCAGGCTCAGACATTGCGCCTGGCGCTCTATGGCCATACTCGCCTGAATCAGGACTGGCGCATCGCACCGGCCTTGATAGCCGAGCAGAGCAAGAATCGTTACGTCCCCGGCGACGACTATCGCTACACGACGCTCAACGTGCGCCTGGCCAACGAACTGACCAGTAACTTCGAAATGCAATATGAGCTGAGCTGGCAGACCATGAACCTCAATGCACTGGGCTACGATGGCCGCCAGGCAGCTAAGGGCGACTATTGGAAACTCACCTTCGCCCCGACCTTCAAGGCCCAGACCGGTGACTTTTTCATTCGCCCGGAACTGCGTCTATTCGCCACCTACATGAACTGGTCCAGGGACTTGGATAACTTCAGCGCAACAGACGATTTTGGTCAGAAAGGCTTCAAGTCCGGCGGAGAGTGGCAATTGGGTGTGCAAATGGAGACATGGTTCTAGAAGTATTAGGTCGGGCAGCAACTTATACGTGAACTGATAGTTAGTTGCTGCGCGACCAAAGCCCTGCCTGAGTTACCTTAGACTGTCCTGGCTAATGATTGCTAACTCAGCGACTCGATGCTCGAATACACGGCTTCGTGGGTGTCGGGCGCCGCGCCGACCAGCTCATGATCAAGCTAAAAAGCCTGATCGACACCACCATTGGCAGCACTAACGTTGCGAAAAGCTTGCTGCTCCAGCACGATCGAGCTCAAGACAAAATATTCATCCACGGCATTCGTTCAGAAGTGATGAGCCGTTGCCCGGAGTGACCGCTCGGTGTTTCACTGAGCGTTCTTGTATTTATTTCTTGAGGTATAAAGCAGCCACGCACCACGACAATAAATGGAGGCTTCTAGCTAGAGAAACAGCACCGAAATTGTTGGAATACAGAGGGGAACCACTCACATTCTGTCCGAGATCTGAGCCTCGGACATGTGAATAATGCATATGCCACAAGACTGGCAAATACTCTACAAGGGCTCCGCTGTCTGAATAAGCGAGTTCAATACCAATTTTATTTCAGAACCCGGATCTTTATGCCCTTGCAGTATCAAACCTTCCGAAAGAGCGGTGAATGTCTTTGCAAGAATGGCACATTCCAAAGGAGGCTTCTTGCCGGCATGACTGAATATAATCGTAATCAACTTGCCCAAGGCTTCACTATTTTCCTGATGCAGAGAGTAGTAATGCGTTGAAAACTCTTCATCGCGCAAGGCAATCAGTTGCAGCTCAGCATCAAGAATCGCACAGCTGGCATTATCTTTTAGCGTATCAATATAAGAATTCAATCCATGAGCCAATTCTTCTGATGAATATCCTGAAGCCAGAGTAACACCCAATCGATCGATTTCAACTCGCTTGAATCTCTGGGTTAATTGTAGAAGCAAGTCTGACTTGCTTATAAAGTTTGAAAAAAATGCTCCCTTTGAAAAACCGGCTTCCTCAGATATGGAATTTACACTGGCGGCGTGAAAGCCTTTTCTAACCATAAGATCAGTGGCTGTATCGAACAATTTATCTCTTGTTACTTGCTGACTTTCTTCACGACCCATTCTCTTCTTAATCACACCTTCGGCTCCTCTAACCAAATTAAAAATATCTACTTGTAACTGAATGCAACAAGCGTGCTATTCACTACAAAATACGAATTTAACTACTATACCTTATACTAGACCATCTTAATCAATTTACATTTAAGCTCTAAAAAAGTGCCATGTAAATGCCATGTATGGAAACGGAGGCGGCGAGATGCACTGCATCGACATGCAGCGCCGGCATTGCAAGCGCTTGCAACTCACAAAGAGGTGTCAGCTCCAGCACGCTCGGGCACTTCGGTATCCAGCCAGACGCGCGCCCCACTCGATCGATCGTATCGGCAAGGTTGTCTTGTGGCTCCCCCAAGAGGCAGACGGCGAGCGGCGAAAAATTTCTTTCCACCTTAATCCTCCTGCCCCAGGTGAAATACCCACTGTGGATCGATCGCTAAGACGCTGATTTTAATAGCTTTAAGCCCTGTTCAGCGACATTACTCTTGCGCGCACAACGAAATACCACTTGATTTTCAGATACCGAATGGTTTTTACTTGCGCCGTTGGTTCAGCCAACACCTGATCAGCGCATCGAGACCAGTGACATCAATCTCAATGCGGCAGCAGGTTACCCACAGGAGCTCGATTTTAATGGAATATGCCTTTGTTACAGGCGCTACTGGCCTGCTCGGTAATAATTTGGTTCATGCGCTTTTAAAGCGAAATATCAAAGTAAAAGCACTGGTTCGTTCCATAGAAAAAGCCAGGAAGCAGTTCGGCAATTTGCCTGTCGAATTTGTTGAAGGCGACATGCTCAATGTCGATGCCTTCAGCCACGCTCTGCAAGGCTGTGATGCCTTGTTTCATACGGCTGCTTACTTCCGCGACAGCTATAAAGGTGGAAAACATTGGCAGAAACTGTATGACACCAATGTCACCGGGACCGAGCGATTATTGCAAGCCGCTTACGCCGCCGGCATTCGTCGTGCAATCCATACTTCATCCATTGCCGTATTGAAGGGCAACAAAGACCAACTGATCGATGAGACGATGTCTCGCAGTGAATCGGATGCTGACGATTACTATTTGAGTAAAATACTGTCCGAGCAAAAAATTCAGGGGTTTTTATTGCAACATCCGGACATGTTCATCGCCATGGTATTACCGGGCTGGATGTTTGGCCCTGGGGATATCGGCCCGACCTCATCAGGACAGTTCCTTCTCGACTTTGTCGGAATGAAATTGCCTGGCGTACTGCCTGGAAGTTTTTCCGTAGTAGACGCCAGGGATGTGGCGGAACATCAACTCGCAGCAATCACACGCGGCAGATCCGGAGAACGTTATCTGGCAGCCGGCAATCATATGAACATGAAAAGCATTTTCCAGGCACTCTCCAGTGTCAGCGGCGTAAAAGCCCCGGAGCGAAAAATTCCACTGTTCATGCTGCGAATAATTGCCTTGATGTATGAAGCCTATTTTCGAGTCACGAAAAAGCCGGTACTCATCAGCACCTCAACCGTCAAACTTATAGAGCAAGAGCAAGGGCGCACTAATTTCAGCCATAACAAAAGCCTAAAAGAGCTGGAGTGCAAGTTTCGCCCCGTAACTGAAACATTGATCGACACCCTGGACTGGTATCGGAAAAACAACTACATAGATGCGTAATTGAAATAATTTATATATAGCCTGCCTCTGTATTACTTTTTTTGTCTAACCATTACTTCAAGGATTGAGAGGGGTTGGTAAATGAAAAGCCTTTCATATAAAGAAGGTTTTCTGCATCGGTTCGTCGGTTTTTCAGAATCTTTCCCAGACCACGTTGCTATCAGGAACCTGGACGCGGAAGAAGAGACCGTCACCTATCGTGAGTTGCGAGTAAAGGCGGAAGAGTGCAACGGTGCACTCAAAAATCTAGGTGTATTACCAGGCGACAAAGTGGCGGTTGTTCTACCCAATGGGGTGGAGTTCATCGCTTACTATCTGGCGATCATCGGGCGTGGGGCGACTCCGGTAATCCTCAACTACAAACTGACGCCATTCGAAATGAGCAGCGTCATCAGTATTGCCCGGCCGACGCTGGTCGTGACGACCGAAACGCTATTCGAGCAACATAGCGAGACATTTCAGCCTGCCTACGGCGTTCATCACTCCTTGGTGTTGAACACCGCAAGCGAGCTACCCTCTCCCCTGCCCGACAACGCAACGGCCGATTCACAGCTTCCTCGACAGGCCGAACCTTTGTTACTGCCCGAAGGCAATCCGATCGTCTCGGTACAGTTCACGTATAGGGGCACCGGTAAACCTCTGGCCGTTTCTCACCGCTACCTTGACCTGACGCAATCGAGCGATGGGCTGCATGAGCAGTTTCATCTTCAAGGCGTCGGATCCGTTCATCTGGTGACGCTACCGCTGTATGCCATCTTCGGACTGTCCGTGATGATGGTCTTTCCATTGAGCGTGGGCGCTACTCTGTTAATGACCAACACCCTGCTCAATAGGGATCTGGCGGAAATCTTGTCCCAGAATCAGGTCACCTTTGCCTGCCTGGTACCCGACGTCATTCGCTACTTCAATACGCGATTGACCAAACGCAAAGGCGCGCAGTTGCCGATGCACCCACAACTGATGATTTATTCAGGTGGCAGCCATCTACCGGCGGACGAAGCCGAGAAACTGGGAAGGTTGCTGGGGTGCAATCCGGTGCTGCAAGGCTATGGATTGACCGAGAGCATGCCAGTGATCGTCCAGAGTTCGATTGGCAAGGTCCATCGCGGTGCAATGGGGCAACCGATTCGCAACGTAGAACTGCGGGTCGTCGATGCTCAGGGTCAAGACGTCGCACCTGGGCGCATCGGCGAACTGTTGATACGCGGTTCGATGGTGATCGACGGATATAACGATGCAGCGGACGCCAATGCCCGGTTCTTCCGTGATGGCTGGCTACACACGGGGGATCTGGTCTGGCGGGACGACGATGGACATGTGTTCTTCTATTGCCAACGCCTGCGAATCTCGAAGATTAAAGCGCAAATGGTCGACCTGACCGAAATCGAATCCATTGCCCTGAAGCATCCTGGCGTGGTGCGTGCAAAGGCTTACATCGTCCCTGACAACAAGGAGGTCAACGTATTGCACCTGTGCGTTGAAGGGAGCGGTGACCTGACCCAGAGCGCTATCTCCACCCTGCTCTCGCGCTACCTCTCAGGCTTCAAACTGCCCAGAACCATCGAGATTGTCTCTCTCAAGGAAGAGATCCATGCAAGCAAATAGCACACAACCGGTACTGGCCGTTTTCGACTTTGACGGCACATTGACCGACAGGCATACGTTCTGGCGCTACATGCGTTTTATCGTTGGGACCAAGTCGTTTTGGTTAAGGATCGTTCCCCTGCTGCCCAAAATGCTCAGCGTGCTTCTAGGCATCACACCGTTGATGCAGGCGCGCCTGGCGTTCATTGCCTGCTACCTGGGCGGTCTGTCAGTTGAGCAAGAGCGCGAGCATGCCAAGTATTTCATTACCGAACAGCTACCGCTCTGGCTCAGGCCCGAGGCCTTGCGCCGGCTGCAATGGCATCAGTCCATGGGACATATCACGGCACTGGTCAGCAACTCGCCGGAGAACTATCTGATTCCCTGGGGACAAGCAGCAGGCTTTGACTATGTATGCGGCACCCGCCTGGCGACTGCGAAGAACAAACTGACCGGCGGGATATCAGGTACCAACTGTGTTGAGAGAGAAAAAGTCACACGGCTGAAAGGCTGTTTGAGCAACCTTGATGACTTTTACATTTATGCCTACGGAGATTCATCAGGTGACGATGCCCTGCTCGGCATTGCCAACTCTCCCTTCTATAGAAACTGGTACTAACAGATGAACACTCTGAGCACGTTGGCACCCAAGCACTTCGGCCCCGGTAACACCCCGACAGTCATGATCGTCGGTGCTGGCCCTATTGGCCTGTCCCTGGCAATCATGCTGAAAAAGTGGGGCGTCTCTTTTCGCATTATTGAAAAGAATGCCGGCCCCTCGACCGCTACCAAAGCGATGGCCATCCATTCCAGAACCCTGGAAATCTTTCGCGATCTGGGTGTTGCCGATCAGGCCATCAACGACGGGTTCACGATCAACAAGTTTTCAGTGCAGTCGAACGCCAAACGGGTGCTGAACTACAACTTCTCCTACCTGGATACGACCTATCCCCTGCTCCTCAGCCTGCCACAGCCGCAGACAGAAAAGATTCTGCTTGAGCGGCTTAACAAGTTGGGGGTGGATGTCGAGTGGAATACAGAACTGGTCGATATAGAAAACCAGCCGGGATCCGTGCGAATGACGCTCCATCATGCGGATGGCAGTGACGAATCCTTTACCAGTCGGTGGGTGGCCGCGTGCGACGGTGCTCGCAGCAACATTAGAAAACGTCTTGAGATGACCTTCGAAGGATCGTCCTACGACCGTTTCTTCATGCTGGCCGATGCCGATATCGAGTGGTCTGGAAGCAAGGACGAAGGGGCTTTCTTCCTGGGTGCGCAGAATGGATATGTGGCAGTCGCGCCGATCAGCGCCCAATCCCGTTATCGACTGTTCATCGAGATGCCCTACGACCTGCCGCCAGAAGATGAGCGCCCGTCCTTGAGCCTGGAGAACTTTCAGCGGTTGTGCGAAGGACGCGGGCAAAAGATGACGCTGTCCAATATTTCATCGACCGCCATCGCCTCCTTTCAACATCGTCGCGTGCAGTCGCTGCAACAAGGCTCTGTGTTTCTGGTGGGCGATTCGGCTCATATCGGTAGCCCGATCGGCGGGCAATGGATGAACCTGGGTGTTTCCGAGGCCTACAACCTGGCGTGGAAAATGGCCTATGTCGATCAGGGCCTGGCGGATCAATCACTGCTGGAAAGCTACAACGAAGAACGCTATCCGGTCGCCCTGGAAGTCGAGAACACGGCGCACCGACTGACCGCACTGATAACCCTCAGGCATCGCGCCCTCGTTTGGCTGCGCGACAATGTTCTGCCACTGCTGAGCAACAGGCGCAAGGTTCAACGCAAGTTGCCCACGATGATTTCCGGTCATCAGTACCACTACGGCAAAAGTGATTACATTCAAGAATCGCTGACGAAAAAGCAGCGCATGAATTGGGACAAAAAAGGGAAGAAAGCCGAATTCCAGACGTCTGCACCTCGCGCAGGTCAACTGGCTCCCGATGTTGAGTTGTGGCAACTGCAAGGTTTGCCGCCAAAACGCTTGATCGACTTGTTCCAGGGAACCTTCACGCTGCTGATTTTCAGCGCAGCCGATCAGTTTTCCCCTTTGCTACCGAGCTATTACTCGCTGGTCGAGTCGGTGGAGAAGGATTACCCAGGCATCAAGGCTTATTGCGTTATCGATGCTTTGGGTAGCGCCGGGCTGCCTTTCTGGCACTCAACGTTGTTGGACCCCGATTGGCGGCTGCACAAGCGCTACCATGCCAAAGAGGGCACATTGATGCTGATTCGTCCTGACGGCTACATCGCTTTCCAGGGGGCGGATGCAATCACGCTCTTCACTTATCTGAACGTAAGATCCGGGCTGCTCAAAGGGGCCAGAAAAACAACATCTTCCGAGATCGACGCAGTGGAACTCCAACTTTAAGTCTTTATATGGCTACTGCCTGTTTGCTTCATTGAGTGACACAAGGCCCAGCCCTGGGCCACGACTTTTGATTTCTTGTTGATAGAAAACATATACCGACTTTGGTTAGGAGAACCTCATGCGCGCCCAACTCAACGATGTTGTGCAGGAATTCATCGTGTCCAATGGAAAAATAGCTCATAGCTATTTCTCTCTTTCAGAAAAAATCATTGATTCACTTTGCGATTCCAATATCGAAAAAGAATCAATATTGATGCGTGTGCTGGAGCAGGCCGAAACGGTCACTGCGCATTACTTCAACGCTCATCAACAAGTCCTGGAAGGCGTTTATGCCAATGGGGTTGAAGCCCCCGTCAATAGAAGCCTGCCCGTCCTGGAGCCCGTACACTCGAACCCGGTAGTGCTGGCATCGACACCCGTTGCGCAACAAACGCCTGCGCTCAGCTACGGGCAATGGTTACGCGCCGAAATAAGTTCGGTCACTGGTTTCAAAAAGGAACAAATCGACTTCGATCAAAGTTTCGAAAGTCTGGGCATCGACTCCCTGGGGCTGGTCGATATTTTCGAATCCCTGGCTCAGCACTTCCCGGAAAAGAAAGAACTCACTTCGTCGCTCTTTGATGCGCCCTCGCCTACCGTCTTGCTGGCACGGCTTGAAGCCAATCCACAGGCGCCTGCCGTGGATATCGAAGCATGGGTACTTGAACAACTGGCGAATATCACCGGTTTTACGGTTGACCAGATCGACCAGAAGCAAAGCTATGAAAGCCTGGGCCTGGACTCCTTGGTGCAATTGGACTTCCAGGAAGCGATCGTCGCTTTGTGGCCGCAACTCAAGGCCAACAGCACTGAGTTGGTCAATGCCAAGTTTCCACAGGAAACAATCGCATTGATTAAAGCCGCCCTGGCCACCCCCGAATCGACCTCAGTAACACCCCGCGAAACGCAACCAACCAGCACAACAACCCCCCAGGAGCAGATAAGCAATCTGCTTTTAAACACCCTGTCCCCCCTAATCCCCGACGCCCCAAAGTCGATCGACATCGAGACGCCTTTCGCGCAGTTGGGGCTCAGCGGTTTTGCCCGAGAAACACTCTGCCAATCAATGGCGCAACAGTGCCCTGTCAGCGAATTTGCCGGTGAGGCGCTGATGTCGCGTCGTACGCCGCAAGACGCCATGTCGTTGCTGACAAGACTGGGCTGAGCCGCTGTAAAAAATGGAATGGAATCCGGGTGATCGCAAAGATCACCCAGCATTTTGACAACCAGGAGAACGGGTATGAGTGGCGCGGTAACGACAGAGGGCGATTTTTGCTTCAGTGCGATGGCTGGAGAGTTTCCCGGGGCACCCTCAACGGATGCGCTTTGGCACTTGCTCTCGCAGGGACAGGTAGCACCCATCGATTCGATGCTGACACGCTGGGAGCTGGATAAGGCGTCCATCTATTCAGCAAAGAAAGGGGAAAAGGATCGTACTTACCTGGACAGTGCTTATTGCCTGGCCGATGACGCATCGACCCCTTCACGCCATGAAGGACGGCAAGTCGCCATCGGCAAGAAAGTACTCCAGACACTCCTCACCCAGCTTGCCGCACAAGGCTCGGTATTGATCAAGGAGCGCACTGCGTTGGTGGTCGCGACGTCCTGGAGTGATGAGAGTTACTTCGTCACTGGAGTCTGCGCAACAGCCGATACACCACGCGGTTACACGCCGGGTGAACAAGTTGCTGAACTGTCGGCGGCTTTTGCCTTGGGTGGCCCTGCGTTATCAGTAGACACCGCCTGCAGTTCGTTCCCCTATGCAATCGATATGGCTCAAGCGCTGGTCAACAGCGGACAGGCGGATAACGCGATTGTCATGGCCCTGAATACCGTACTGCCGCCGGCTCTGTTTCTGGGGTTCTCGCAGTTGACCGCCTTTTCCTCCCGAGCCCAAATGCAGGCGTTCGGCCAAGACGCTGACGGCATTGTGCCGGGCGAATGTGCGGTCGCCTTTCTGGTCGAGCCTGTATCGCAGGCCCTGATTGCGAAGCGCCATCCATTGGGTGTTTTGCGGGCATTGGGACTTTCAGCCGACGGCGCCGAAGGTTCAGTGTTTGCACCTGGCAAACAGGCTCAGTGCACGGCTTACCAGCGTGCCTATATCGGTCTTGACCCCAGCGACGTGGACTACATCGAGACCCACGGCACCGGTACACCGCTGGGTGATGCGACAGAGCTGGACTCGTTGAACAGCTTCTTCGCTCCTCATCGCACAGATGGCAAAAAGATAATGATCGGTTCGATCAAATCCGTCATTGGTCACCCACTGGCTGCCGCCGGAGGCGCTTCGCTTGCCAAGGCGCTGATGATATTGCGTCACAAAGGTATTCCACCTCAGCCCGACTACCGCCCCAGCGCAAAAGTCGATGAGACCTGCCTGCAGTTAGCCACCGAGCAGGTACAGCCCCTCGCTGATCGTCAGTCGGCGATCCGGGTAGGCATATCCAGCTTTGGTTTTGGCGGCGCCAATGCGCATCTGGTGGTGGATGAATACATTCCCGACAACCGCCCTGCCGTCCCCCGGGTCGCCCCCGGCGTGCTGATGCTGGACCTTGCCATTGTCGAGGCTGAAGCGGCGATCGGCAGTCACTTCTCATTGCAGGCGCTCAAGCAACAACTCGATCAGTCCGCAGCACCGTCAGTCAGTTTCCCTTATGGGCGCTTCGTTGATTGCGCCGCCTCTGCGGGTCAGCCTTTACTGGGAAAATTCCTGGTGCAGGATCGCGTCATTGATATCGACGGTTTCGGCATGGGGCCCAAACATCTGGCCCATGTCGATCCGTTCAAGCTGTTGATCACCGATCGCATCAATCATTTACTGCAACGCCTGCCGGGTGTGGCCGGTTCACCCGGCACCGCGATGGTCATGTGCTGCAACATGGGTGGGGAGCGCTTCAGCAATGCGTATAGCGGCGCCCACACGTTCTACTCCCAGGCTCAAGGCATGCCGCCGGGTGTGGAGGTGACGGACGTGGCAACCATGTTGCCGAACATGTTGTCCGGCTACCCGGCGAAAATTTTTGACTTCAAAGGTTTCCATCAAACACTGGTCGGCACCCCTGGTTTGTTCTGGCAAACCTTGCTGGCATCGCAGCAATGGTTCAAGGAAGGTGTGACGACGCTCTTGCTCGGTGCGGGGCGTTTTATCAGTGGCGAAATAGAGATCGAACGCGCCCGGCACTCATCGACACTGCAAGGCGAAGGGTTGGGGGTAATTGCTCTGCGCCCCTATCTACCAAGCTCCAGCGACAAGCCTTTACTGGTGATCCGCGCGGCAGTCTTGGTCCATGCCGCGAACACGCTGGAAGAGGCTTGCCAACTGCTGGGCAAAGCGCGGAGTCAATACCAGAACATTGAAGTCTGCGAGCTGCAGCCTGATGCAACTCATGCAAGCAGCTCACTGCAAGAAATGACCGGTTTCCTGGCTGAAGCCAGTGGCATCGAAACCCTGTTGGCGGTGCTGTTGAGTGCCTCGGCTCACACGGTGATCGAGGTGCGCGAGGCCGGCAAGCCAGTGATGTGGTTATTTACTGAAAAGCTTCAGGAGTGGCGCCCGGCCGCGGCCGAACCCGCCGCTGCCGTCAAGCATCCCTTCACGTTGCGTTTCGCCCACTCGGCGCCCCAAGAATTGCAGAAGGTCATCTCGCCTGCCCGTCCTGTCAGTCTGGTCAGGGAACCGCAACATGATGGCGTCGACGTGCTGGGGCTCAGCGATTTGCTGACCAGCACCCTGCTCTCGGGGCTGCGTGTCAGAACTCGCGCCATGGAGGGCCTTTTCGCCCTGCACCGCGGCTCTGAGGCCCAACGCCCCGTGCACTGGCAACGTCGCCCGGAAAATATCGTGATCGCCAACGTCCAGCGTGGCCCTCAGTCACTGCACGCCCAGCTCGTGGTGAATGAGGCGCACCCTTACTTCTTCGACCATCCTCTTGATCACATCCCCGGCATTTTATTGCTCGAGGGCGTGTTGCAACTGATTGAACTCGCCATGCCCCCACTGAGCGGCCGAGTGGCCTATGTCAAAAACCTGAGCATCAAGTTCCAGCAATACGTACAGAAGCAGGGTGCGATTGATCTTCATCTGGAACAAGGCAAAGACCCTCAGGTCTTCAATGCCAAGGTCATGCAGGCCGGAAAGCTGATGTGCACGTGCATCCTTGGCATGGCCTACAACTCGGCGTTCGAGACATCTCCCGCCGGCGAGTTCACAGCTGTTCGCTGCCGCGACAAGGCTTTGCTGCACAAGGCCAGAGAAGAAAACATCATCGTCAGTGAAATGAGCGGTATCGCCCAGGGCTTGAGCGTGGACACGCTCAAACTGCCGGATGAACACATCTTCCAGGAGGGCGACCCCGAGCACTATTCGATGGTTTATTTCCTCGAAGTTGCCCGCCAGTGCTACATGCAGATTGCCCACAGTTATCTGCGAATTCCACTCAATACCCCGATGAACCTGCTGGCCTTGAGTTTCACTCTGGATCGTCCAATCCCCAGGAACAGCCCGCTGTCATTGGCACCACAAGCCGGTTTTAACGCGCAGGATCAGCCCTTCAAAACGAACCGTATCTACATTGACCTGTTCAACCGCGGTGAAAAAATCGGTCAAGCCAATATAACCGCTCAAGTGCTGAGTCAATCCGCGCCTGCTGCGTGAGGTATTGAGTTGATCTCACTCCCCAGCAAGACAGCGCCCCACACAACAAAGGTGTCGCCGTGAACGATGTAAATGTGCAAGTCCGAGTCAAATCGCCGCCTTCTGAAATCTGGAAGATCTGGAGCAACTTCTCAGAAGCGCCGTTATGGGATACCGACGTCCGCCATTGTGAACTCGATGGCCCGTTCCAGCCTGGAACGCGGGGCAAGTGTGTCCTCAAGAATGGCCTGAACATGCCACTGAAACTGGAAGCGGTGAAGATGCATGAAAGCTATCGGAACACGGCAAGACTGCTTTGGATCGACCTCGAGTTCGATCACCAGATGCACAGACTTTCCCCGCATGAAACCCAGATCAGCCACAGCGCGAAGATCTCCGGCCCCTTAAGTTTCTTATACCGCGGGCTGTTACGAAAAATGCTGACGGCAGCAATGACCACCGCACTGGACAACCTGCGCACTCTGGCGGAACAACGAGCGAGCGCGATGAGCAACCTCGTGCTCGACGAGCCTGGCACGCATTTGCAGCACTAATGAAACATCACAGGCACGGGCGTGTTGAGCGCTCGCGCCTGAGCACACTTCACTTACTTATCGATAACGGCACACTTCGGACCGAGCATGAACCTACTAAAAAGCACTCAGTATCTCGTGATGGGCGTCATTGGCATGGGCTTTATCAGCCCCGCGTCCAGTTCCGCCGACACGCTCGGCCCCTACATCAGTGTCTTGGGCGGCCTGAACTGGGTTGCCCCGCAAAACCTTAACCAGAACAACCTCGATTTTGTCGAGATGCAGTTCGACCACCCGTTAGACTCCGGCTACGCCACTGGACTGGCATTGGGCTGGCGATTCCCCGTCGGGCTCCGGCCTGAAGTAGAACTCAGTTACCGCAAAAATACCCTGACCCAGTTCAATAACCGAGTCTATGAAGGCGGCGGGAGCATCGACGGCAAAGGAAAAGAGGAAGCCACCAGCCTGATGGCCAACCTATGGTATGACTTCTTGAACCTGCCAGCTCCCTTCAGTCGGTTTACCCCCTACATTGGCGCAGGCCTGGGCTACACCACCCTGTCGGTCAGCGGCTTGGAAGCTGGCGGAGTCCAGTTCGGCGACACTCACCGCGACACCGTATCGGCCTATCAACTTGGAGCCGGGGTAAGTTTCGAACTCACCGAGCAATGGTCCACGTCCCTGGATTATCGATACATCAATACGCGCGATGCGCACTTCGGCGACATTCAAGGCCTGCCCCAAGGCGATGTTCGAACTGACTACAGCGCCCAGTCATTAATGATAGGCCTGCATTACGGGTTCTAAGTGATTAAACGGATCGGCACCTTAAACTGGCAAAGCGTCGCTACGACGAGCCGGTAAAAAGTGCCTGTATCTGAGTCTGTGCAACAGACGTATTCGGCCAAAGAAATCGATGCACTGCCCATCATTTACGAGAGGATGGGCAAACACTTGAAGCAATCATCAATACGATGGCAGGGACAATCACGGCACTGGCCGACAACATTATCGAGCAATTGGCGTACACCTCATCCTCCTCATCACCTATCTGTAGCACGATCATATTTCGTGGTGATTCAATTCAAAATCACCATAGGCGAGCATTGCGTTCTCCCAATTCACATCCAAATGGGACGCCATCACCTGAAGGTCACGCCAGTGCCGTTGCACCGGGCTCGCCTCAAAAATCACCGCTGTCCCCATTTGCTGCACCAGCCGCTGAACGGCCTCAACACATAACCGAACCAGATAAGCTCGATCCCGCTTGAGGGTCACCAACTCTTGCGTCGACAGCGACCGGCCTGCCACGCCGGCGCTATGCAGTAAAAAGGCAATCGCATAGTAGAGGTGCCTGGCACAACTCAACTGCGCCGCGCTTTCCGCAAGTCGCTCCAGCTGTAATGGCCGGGTCTTTGCGACTACGCCATCCTCTGTGGCCAGGCGATTGCGCAGGGCTGCGACGCACTCATCATAGGCGCCCTCCGCACAGCCGAGCACCGGACCTATATGCAGGCTGCCCAGGTACGGAGTGAACGCCACATCAAACAGATAGCCGTTCGGATTGTGTCTGGTGCCTGCCGGTGCGGGCCCGAAACACTCGGACTGCGAGACCACCCAAGCATCTGACACAAAGACATCATCGAGCCGAAGGTCTTTTGACCCGGTGCCGCACATTCCAGTGACATGCCAGGCATCCTCGATCCGAACTGCATCGATGCGGAGTGTGAACATCAGCACAGGGTTGAGCGATGCCTCCCGAGGGTCCTTGGCTGATACGATTACCCAGCCGGCATGATCGATCCCCGAACTGAAGCGCCAAGTGCCACTCACGCGAAAGCCACCGTCGACCTTGTGGATCGAGACATCTTTGGACACGGACGCCGTCGCAATGATTTGCCCCGGCCCATCCGCAAAGACATGCTCCTGGCATATGGAAGGAAGCCTGCCGACAATCGCCGCATGGCTACCCACAAGACCGATCATCCAGCCGGTCGAGGGACAAACCCGTGCGGCAATTCTGGAAGTTTCGACCAAAGTTGGCCAATCGCACTGCAACCCGCCATAACGTTCAGGCACGACCAACTGCATCAGTCCTTCGGCAAGCAGCTCCTCCACCGTCTGGGGTGAAATACAGCGCGCCTGTTCGGTTGCAGCGGCGCGGGCCTGCCACTTATCCAGAAGCGTTCGTGCACGAGCGCAGGCTCCATGATGTTCCAATGACAGATGCGCCATCCAGTCCATGAACTTCGTTACCTCAATAATGGGTGTCAGGGACGGGAAAGTTTTCTGATCACTGGAGACTCAAAGCAGAACCCTACGGGGATAAAGGGTTCGCCTAATAGCTCGATAAACCTGCTGATGCTTTTTTCGTCATTGGACGCCACAAACTCATAGAAATTGGTTCCGTTCCAGATGACGTAGATATGGGCAAAGTAGCGGGATGCCGCGTCGACGAAATCAGCAAAAAGGATTTGACCGTTTTCCATCTGCGACAGCATGGCGTTCTTCTTCCAGGCAATTTGAGCTTCGCAAAAGTAATGAGACTTGTGCTGTTCGTCCTTTACCCTCTCCCTTCGCTCATACTCTTCGATGTCGCTCTGATTGAATTTTTCCAGAAAGAAAGCGAGGCCATCCTCTCGCAAGAAGCGGGAAACGAACTTCAGATGCTCGTCCCGGTTTCTGCCATAGAACTGAAATGCCGCCATCTCGTAGAGGTAGTCGACCCCGCAAAACGACGCGTCAAAACCCAAGGAGCCCGCCACGATATCGTCTGTGATATTAAGAAATGACCCGGGATAAAACCCGGATATTTCCTTGTCAGCGTGGGCGTCGAAATGTTGCTGGTTGGCCTTGTTCGGAGAATTGGTCAGCGTTCTGATTGCCCCACTGGAATACTTCGCCAGGGCTCTTGCACTACTGCCGTCAAACGCATCGATTTCCCACAAGGTAAAGTTTCGGTCGTCTTTTTTTCTTCGCTCGCGGGTATATCGATCAAGCGCTACGCCGACGTGCGAAAGCTCTTCCACAATCCCCGGCACACTGGCCAGGAAGTGCGAAAAAAGCGGTCCTGCCTGCGCCACCAGCAAGTCATGGTAGGCCCTTACATCATCGTCCTGGATACGCTCGCGTATTCTCGTTGTCACAGGCTGCCTGGGCACCTGGACTTTCCCGTTTGCCAGATCATCAAAGTAATCGGCCAGTTTGTTCATGGCAGAATCGACAAACGCAGGGTTTGAATGAGTGGTCATTTCCGTAATTCCGTTTACGTGTTGAATGTTTATTAAATCGCTACAGCGCCGGCCGCCAAGAGACTTGCCGTTGTCTTACCGTTTAGGTTGAGGGGTAACGCCTCATGAAAACTGACCATGGCGGGCACCATGTACCAATCCAATTGGGCGGTGCAGTACCGAATCAGCTCGTCGGCCGACAACTCATGGCCTTTTTCCAATACCACGCAGGCTTTCGGAACATGACCGGCCACGTCGTCAGGGACGGGAATCACCACCGCTTCGCTCACTGCTTCATGAGCGACGATCACATGCTCGATTTCCCGGGGGTTCACCTGGAAAGTCCGCCGCGTAAACACATTGTCTTTTCTACCGACAAAGTAGAGGTACTGTTCTGTGTCCCGTTTGAACAGGTCACCGGTGAAGTAAACCCGCCGCTCACCGAACAGATTATTTTTAATAACTTGGCGGGTCAGTTCCGGCTTGTTCCAGTAACCGAGCATCACCAGGTCGCCCGCGACAACCAGTTCTCCCACGCAATCAGGCTCGGTGATCAGTTGTCCGGCCTGATCAACCAGAAACGCCCTGACCCCGGGAATCGTCTTGCCCACCGATCCGGGGCGTTGATCGAGTTGATCCGGTGGCAAATACGCGACTCGTTTGCACTCCGTCAGGCCATACATGGAGTAAACGACAACGTCCGCAAGGAGCGTTCGCAATTGCTGTATATGCTTGGGCGGCAACGCCTGGCCGCTGCTGGCGATGTACTTCAGGGATTTGATTTTTTCAGCTTGAAACGCTTCGGGGGCGGCCTGCAAAAGGTAGTGAACGGCAGGCGGCAGAATATGCATCCCGGTTATTCCGTAGCGCAGAATCAAGTCAAGCAAGTGCTCCGGCCGCTCAGGCAGAGCGCTCTCAGTAACCGAGTGCCCACCGCCAAGTAACGGCATCATGATGTTGTAAAAACCATAATCAAAATGCAGGGGCGAGAAGTTCAATATGGCCGCATTCTCAAAGCCTCCCAGATAACCGGAAACGGCTGTGTAGGCCGCCACCATATTGGTGTTACTGACTGCTACGCCTTTGGAGTCTTTCGTCGAACCGCTGGTGTGAAAGATAACGCGCACTTCATTGCCATCAAGTCCGCCGTTGCACGCTGGATAGACCTCATTCAACCCGGCGTATCGGCGGGTGCGCCATTCACCCATGTGCATGACGAACTGCAAATGCACCTTCTTGGACAACTCATCGAGGCTTGCCCCTGCCGGTACGATCAAGGTCGTTGCCTTGATATCGTCAAGTTGATGGATCAGTTTTTCGGCGGCAATACCGTAGTGCATCAACACCAACACAAACCCGGCTTTCAGGACGCCCAGCGCACAGGCTATGGTTTCGATGGACGTTGGCGCATGAAGTGCGACCCGGTCGCCTGCCCTCATCCCCGTGGCAACTAACCGCTGTGCAACCATAGAGGCGAGTTCGTCCAACGCGCCGTAGCTGATTTCTCGTCCACTGACGGTTAGCGCGAGTTTGTCCGGCGTTCGCTCGGCGTGGTCTTTTACATAGTCATGGAACTGTTTCATCTGGCCACCTCGCTGCCTTCCAAAGGTGAAGACGACAACACACGGTCTTCTTCATTGTTGGCCTGTACGGCGTCGTTATCCTTGGGAACCAGCAGCACGATTGCGCCGGCGATCACTTCGAAAATCCCAGCGCCAACGATCACCAGGCCCGTTTCAAAATGAGCGTACAGCGCCGCACCACAGGCACCGGCAATCAGAATTGAGGCGCCTAACGCGGCAAAGCGCAGCCTGGCCAACCCGGCGATCTCGCTTTGCTTGAACCGGGTTTGAATGAGCAGAATGAATGAGATGTCGATCAGTGGCCCGCCGAGTGCCGCCAGACCAGCGCCGACCATCATCCCCGCCAGAACCTGCTCCGGTGGCAGGTACAGAACGGCTGCGCCAATGGCTGCGATGCCTAGGCCATTGACCACCGAGCCGAACGTAAAGCCGTGATACAAGCGGCGGATTTGCAGGTTGCCCACGACAAAAATGGAGATCAGGTTCCCCACGCCATAGGCACCCATGATCAGGCCGTAGGCTGCGAAACCTTGCACGCCAAAACCCTGGATATCGTATTTGACGACCGCCAGCGCCATGCCGATTGAAATCCCCACGCTCCAGGCAACATTGCCCAGGCCCGCACACACATACACCGCTTGCATACGCCAGCGTCCCACCAGGCTTCGCCAACCGGCCGTAAAACCGGCGCGCCGGCTGGTGACTTTCACAGGCTGGCGTGGCAACGCTTTGCTCAGCTTCATGATTGCCCACGCCGAGATCAGGAAGGTGATGCTGTTCAGGGTAAAAAGATGTTCGATCGGGATCAGCAACGTAATCGCCGCTGCCAGCATCGGCCCAATCACTCGGGCAACCCGAATGATGGCGTCGAACAGCGCGTTGACCGATTGCAACTGGTCCGGCGCTGCGACAATGCGCGGCAGACTGGCACGCAACGCCGGCTCGAAGAGCGAGTTGACGATCATCATGAGCATGAGCGGCACCGCCAGCATCCAGAGGCTCATGATGCCGAGCCCCCAGGCGATCACCGGAATCAATGCCAGCCCGGCCCGTGCCAGGTCGGCGCCGATCATGGTACGGCGGTGATCCCAACGCTCCGCCCATATCCCGCCCAGCAAAGCGCCGGTCAACGCCGCAGCTCCGCGCAATGCGCTGAGCCAGCTCGCGTCGGTCCCAGCGATCTGTACCGCCATCCAGGCGATGGCTATGGCGAAAAGTTCGTCACCGATTGAGGATAATGCCAACCCGCCCCACAGCAAGGCCACGGGCCGTTGAAGTAACGGCCTGAACAATCTCATATCATCAACTCCACACAATCATTCGACAGGTCTGATAGAAGCCCTGTCGTCTCGTTACTCGTTGGTTAGAAACGACTGGCCCCGTCGAAGAGGCAGTCCACTGCGCAACTCAATACGAAGAGGCACTCTGATTATTTATGGAGTGACGCTCGGTGCCTGCGAGGGGAGGATTGAAAACGCTGACCAGGATCAGATCCGTGAACTTGCCGCCGCGCAGATAGTGACGATCATGTTTGTCCAGTACATACATATCTCCCGGACGAATTGCATGGATAGTGCCGTCCATGTCTTCGATTTCGCCCTCGCCACCAATGCAATAGCAGGCCTCGAGATGATTGCGATAATGAAGTAGCGATTCCGTACCGGCTCGAACCACGGTGTGGCAGATGGTGAAGCCGACTCCATCCTGTTCTGTTAGCAGGCGGTGGCTGGTACCTGAACCCCACTCGACAAAAAAATCGGTTCTTTCAACGTCGGAGATACTACGAACAAACATATTCAGTTCCTTGTGAATATTTGGACTTATCGCACTCAGAAGTGCGAGGCAAACGGAGTGGCTGTATCGGTCAACGTCAAACAGGCAACACAAAGGCAAGCTGGCGCAGGGCAAATGCTCGGCAGGTCGTTTAAAGCACCCTATTTTCGGGACAGCGCTGTCTTTCCCGAGATCGAATGAAGCCATGCACCCTGCTCAGGGGCAAAACACAACCAGATAAACAGGGATACTTTCCTACAAGAAATGCAGAAAGTTTTATCGCAGGACGTGCAGGTTGCACGCAGGCCATTACGGCAGACCAGTCATTCCTTGACCCGATTGTTGCTCCTGAAGAGCCTGGATCCTACGTGTAACAATTTATGAGTGTCAACGCGTTTTTTTGACCCGCTCAGTGCAAAGGATGGCAAAGTCGAGATCCGCGTGCCTGCTTAAACTCGCTGAGATCACTCTGTCTTTGCCGCGAAAAAGTAAGACAAATCCTGCGGGCGCACCCACGATATCTACGGCGACTGAAACCTCGCTCGCGGGAGTACTGTGCATGACGCCCGGTGGTTAGCGGGTAGCACAGCATCCAAAGGAGCAGAAGATATGTCGATATACATTGTCCGGATGGAACACCCAGCCGGCGACCTATGGAACAAACATGTCCTTGAGCATGTTGTGTATCTCAAAGAACTGATCGCTCAGGGCCGACTACTGGCTTCCGGCCCACTCAAGGGAACGCCACTGCGTACAGGGTTCCTGATCATGCGGGCGGAGAATCGCCAGGAAGTCGAAGTGATGGTCAAGGGCGATCCTTTCTCCCGAGAAGACTTGATCTGCGGGCTGACGATCGAAGAGTGGGATCCTCTCTTTGGCATGCTGGTTGATCAATCCAGCGGGCAACCGCCGGCGCATCCTCAAACTCAACGTTTTTTAAATCACGTCAATGCTGAATGACCACTTCTTGGGTGTCCTCCATGGCCAGACGCATAGCATTACGCTGCAGTCGCCGATGGGCACGCGGATCGATGCCTCTAGCGACCAATGCCCTCGCAACATCACGCAAAGCGCGAGCATCTCGTAGGCTAATTTCAGGATAGGTACCGAGAGAAATACGGGGCTGCTTATCCGCCCAGGAAAAGCGGGAGTGCCAGCACTTGGCGCCTTTCGTATTCACGAAAAGAACGAGGCCGTTGTAGTCAGGGAGGGTGTAGTCCTTGGCTCCAGGTTCGGCGTGTCGGACTGCGGTCTTGTTGAGAGCCATCGCACAATCTGCGTCTCGTATGAATGGAGGAGATTTGTACGGTTTGCAGTGAGACTGGCACCACGAAAAACCGACCTGCCGAGCACCGGATTGATTTACTGGAAAAAACGCCCATTGGGGCTGGATCTGAGTGTTTTCAGGGGAATGCGGCAAGAATCAAAGAAAGACTTTTCTTCGGACGAAAAAAAATGGACCTCTTTTCAGAGATCCATTTTTTAATGCTTGGAGCGGGAAACGAGACTCGAACTCGCGACCCCGACCTTGGCAAGGTCGTGCTCTACCAACTGAGCTATTCCCGCGTCTTGGTGTGGCGCATTCTATAGAATCCAGAAGCCCCGTCAACCCTTTGATTCAAAAAAGTTTTATTTCTTTTCTACGTCGGTCTTCAGATGTGGCCAGGCAGCCCGCAGATATTGGACCATGGACCACAATGTCAGGCCTGCCGACACCAGCAACAAGGCGTAACCCACCAGGACCCAGAACGTGAAGTCCGACGGGTTGGCCAGCAGGATCACCAACGCCAGCATTTGCGCGGCGGTTTTCCATTTGCCCAGATTCGACACAGCGACGTGAGCACGGGCGCCGAGTTCGGCCATCCATTCTCGCAGCGCCGAGACGACAATCTCGCGGCCAATAATGACCGCCGCCGGCAGCGTGAGCCACAGGTTGCCGTGTTCTTGCACCAGCAGCACCAACGCGACGGCGACCATCAACTTGTCGGCCACCGGATCGAGGAAAGCCCCGAACGGTGTGCTTTGTTCCAGACGGCGAGCCAGGTATCCATCGAGCCAGTCAGTGGCAGCGGCGAATGCGAAGACCGAACTGGAGGCCAGGTAGCTCCATTGGTACGGCAGGTAGAACAGTAAAATGAAGATCGGGATGAGCAGGACGCGTAGAACGGTAATCAGATTAGGGATATTCATCGGCACAACTGGCTACGAGGTGAGTTGGCATTCTACTTGAAAAGGACATGCGATGAGGCGTGTTGGCCCATTCTACGGGCTTCTCTTCGAGCATGTCTAACACTGTTCTAACAGAGTTCTAACACTTTGTGGCATCTCAGAGCGCCACATCCAGAGGCCTGCGCGGGCACGGTAAGGACCCATGCGGACGCGCGATAAGGCTCAGGCGCGAGGGCCTACGGGGGGACGCGAGGACTGACCCTGATTGAGGTGGTCATTCAGATTTTTCTGTCAGATTCTCGAAGGCCCTGAAGCTCGGCACAATCTGGACCATACTCAGGCTTTGAGGCTGAGGTTGTTAATCATGATCTGGGAAGACGTATTCAAGCTGATCGGCGCCGCAATCGTATCAATCGGAGGCGGCGGGCTAATCATCTTGGCCCTCTCCTCTTGGCTGGGGAAACTTTGGGCAAGCAGGATAATGTTGACCGAAACACACCAACTCGCGACTCAGCTTGAGGCAACCAAACGAGACCTCGACATTCTCAAAGAAAACACCCTCCGTTTCCAGAATGACAAGATACTGATTTACCGAGCAGTTATTGAAATAGTTGCGAGGCTCCTCGCGGCCCTCGACTCTCACGAGGACGGAAGGTTAGTAGCTGCCGAAGCCGGGGCACGCTTCGACGAGTTTAACGAGCAGCGACTGAAGGTATATGGATACCTCGCCATGCTTGCACCGCAGTCAGTCATGGATGCTCAAGATAGCCTCATCGACCACCTACTCAGCATCAGCCATGGAACCGTTGCATATGAATGGGCTGAGGTACGCGAGAAAGCTCTTCTGCTGCTCAATACTGTCAGAGAAGATATTGGCATCGGGAGGGAGCCAATAACCTATAACGGGGCACTTTAAGCTTAGCTTTTATTCTTATAGGACTTTTCCTACAGACCCGCCCTTCTCTTTCCGGTAGCCTTCCACGAGCCAGCATAAGACTGGTTCATGACCATGGATGAAAGACGCAAGGACGATGAATGATTTCTTCTGCTCGATTGGGTGACAAACACGTCTGCCCATTGCCAGGCCACGGCACTACCCCCTATTGCCTCTGCATCCGCTGATACCAACATCAACTTTATGGGCTCTGCCCGAGTTGGCGATACCTGTGGGTGTGGTGCAGTCATCACTACAGGCTTTCCTTCTATACAAGTGAATGGCCGTCCCATGGCCCACTTAGGGAGCCCTACCAGTCACGGCGGGACGATCATCACAGGATCAGGCAATGTCGGTGGCGGCTTTGTCATGGGGGACGCTGGTGGTGCAACCATCATCAACTTTATGACCCTTGGCGCAATCCGGCCCGATGGGTCTGTGGATGACGAGAAGATGGCGACCTTGTTGGCCGACCCTAAGCTCATCGAGAAAGCAACAGCAGCGAACGCTTTGGTAGATCCCAACGCTGCCTCTAAACAGCCAGACACGGTGCCGAACGACGGGCCTGAAGGTTGTACTCACCCAAACATGATGGAGAAGTTGGCGAGATACATCGCGGAGGAAATGAGTAGCAACATCCACCATCCTTCAGTCTTGAAGATGAAGGAGCTGCTCAGCTATGACGTTGCGGAGGAGACCCGCAAGAAAATGGAGCTGCCTTGGTTCGCTCAAATTGGAACAACAAGCCCTCAAGCTATAGGTGCTGCAAACGTGGCGACCGCTATGGGGCTTTGGACTGAACGAGTAGGTCAGGGCCGCGACTGGGACCACAAACCGAAGATCCACGCAAAGTTTGGTGGGTATTACCACAAGCAAGGTATGTACGACTATTTCTATGATATTTGGTCAAACATCCACTATGGCTACGTGGGGCGAGCGGCCGGCCTTTCTGAAAGCGCGTTGTCCGACGGTGCCGGTGTTGAGCAGATTGCATCCGACTCCGTCAGAAAGGTACTTGATTGGAAGACACGGCGAGGCCCGCATGCTACCGAGGGTGTCGATGGGATGAAGGCTTACGACGACGTCGCGGACCGAGTATCGATTGGCATCGGAATCCAACTATACGCCGAGCTTCCGACGGGAGGCATTGTCGCCCAAATGATCATGGATAAAGTTCTTGCAGTTAAACCAGAAGATTGGGGGGAAGGCGTTCGTGTCCACGATTGCACGCAAGCTAAGTAAGGGAAAAGTAGTGCTCCTTCTGCTGCTCACATTACTTGTGTTTTGGTATGTGACGTTGCCAAGAGTAGTTGTCAATTACCCCAAGGATGGAAAGGAGGAACTGCGATATATCTGGAACACCCAGCACCGTATCGACAAAGGGGGCCTGCTCCCCGGCGAGGGGACCGCAGATATCGGCCACATCTTCCCTGATAGGGATTTCTTCATGATGTTCGATTGGTGGTCGGACAAGGGGTTTCAGAGGTGCATCGACATAACGCCAAAATGGGGGGCAACGACAGAAATCAACCTTGATGAAACAGGCAGAATCGACACCGGCACGACTTCCTCTGACGTTATTGCTCGCTTGAAACAATGTGAGGGTGCACTGGACCCTTTCCGACCCTAAGGCGCCCTGCCAGCGCCACAGCAAGGTCACCCATCACAGCTACCAAATAGAACGCAGACGACATCCCCAAGGCCTTCGACCAAAGGACCACCTTGAGCAACTCCCAGAGTGACAAGGAGTAAACCAAGAAATCGGTAGGTGACACGGTGGGTAGCCAGAGTGCGGAGTACAGCAACACAGGTCTTCCACCGTGTAGTCATCGCATAGCCCTCCTTGAGCTGTAGGTTTGGTGGTGTTGATAACCACCCTCTCACAGAGCCTCTAAAGGACTCCTCTAATCAGGGGGGGGGGATATCCCTTAAGAAACCTTAAGTCCCCTCTGCTTATAGTGAGGGGTTTTGGAGGCCTTACAAACCGGGCCTCTTAGAGGTGGCCATTTTGAAAAAATAGGGAACCCGTTAAGGTCCCCTTTCAGTTACCAACCCATATAATTGGTGGTAGTGCCGTCGTCTTCGTACTGCATCATGACCTCACCCATCATCATCTGCCGGTGCTCGTCAAAGCCGATCAGTGGGTTTTCCATCTGGGCCATCAAGAACTCTTCCAGCATCTCAGAGGCGCCAACCTCAGAGTCCTTCTCCATGGCGTCCGTGAAGAACTGCACACCGATTGCCAGGGCATCCAGACGGTCATCGTGAGCCAATGAGCCCCGCTCCTTCGTGATGCGTGTGAGCTGGTAGAAGCCGCTGTACTTAATGTCAGTCGTGCCGTCGATGTTCAGCGCCGTCTCATAGTCCCGCGCAACGACATCTTCGGAGACCACCAGCTTGTGACTGCCCAGCACCGGTTCCAGCACTGCACAAATGCGGACCTCCTTCTGCCCCTTCGACTTGACCTCAGTGACTGCACAGCGGTGCGTGCGAGTCATGACGGGGCTGAAGAGCTTCACGTACATGCCATCACCGAAGTTGCCCTCGATAACGACCTCGTTCACCTTGAACTTCTTGCCGATGTCCGCGAGAGCCTGCAAGGTCTTGTCGTCGTAGCCTCCACGGAAACCGCCCCAGTCCATCAGGAAGATGTAGCCGTTGAGCATGTATAGGACTGCGTAGCCGGTTTCGTCCTTACCGCGACCGCTTGGGTCAATGACCAGAATCTTGGCGGTGTATGGCGCTGATGCCTGACCAACCGTTTCATAGCGGTGAAACCTGTCACCTTTGAGGCCCACGTTAGGGAGCCCTTTGGCTTCGTTGTTGCCGTTAGGCAGCCACTGCAAAGTCGTAGGTGCGGTGTCGAGGCTGAAGCGCCCCACGATGAAGTCACGTAGCTTAAGCGGGTACTTCTCGGCATCGGAAAGGTTGGGGTTGAGCATGAATTGCAGCGCAAAGCCGCCCTTCCCATACGACAACTCCCGCTCACGCAGGTCAGCATCGTCGAATCGTACAGGGTCTGTCGGCTGCCAATGCAGAGCCTCATCAGCATCCAGTTCACCAGCAAGCATGGGAGCAAGTCGGTGCCCATAGCTCTCCCGGTCCTTCTGATCTTTGGGATACCGTGCGGGCCAGATGGTTGTCACATAGCCACGGTTCTCCAGCTCCCGATACAGGGTCATTTCGGTCTGAGGTGTACCCAGATAAATGATGGTCCCGTTGGGTTTGAGGATCGCATCGAATTCCTTAACGAGCTCCCCGAGGTGTTCACGCGCCGCTTGAGTGGCCGAGTTGTTCGGGACCTCCACGTCATCCGCGATAAGGATGTCTGCACGACTACCTGTGAGCTGGCCCGTGATACCTACCGACTTAACCGAGGGAGAGTGGTCAGGCTTGGCGGGGCCAACATCGAACGCAAGCGAACTGTCACGCTGGCCGTTCTGAGGCTTCATGTGATGCAGAAAAGGCAGCAGGTCGATGATGCGCTTGATGAAAATACTGTTCGCATCAGCGCGCTCTTTAGAGGCGGACACGATGAGAAACTTGAGGTCTGGGTTGTTCCAAAGTTTCCAGACAACGAAGGCGCAGGTGATAAAGGATTTACCAATGCCCCGGAACGCTTGAAGAATGAAACGCCGCTGATCCCCTGAGGAAAGCTTGCGGCTCATGTCGATTTGGCACTTGGTAGGCTTAGGCAGGTTCAGCGCCCGCCAGAGGACAAAAAGAAAGGCCACAAAGGACCTTTTCATTAACGCTATGTCTTTATCTCCCTGATTCAATTATTTACCTCCTTGTGTTTCTCCTTTCAGCTCGCGGATGATTTTTTGAAGTGCAGTTACTTGCTGGTCTGCACGTTGGGCTTGCTCGACAAGGAATCGAGAAGTACTTGGGTGTAGTTCGGCGTAACCATCAGTGACGGGTCCACCTGGACTTGTGATTGAACGCACAGTGGCGTCGGCAAGTTTGACCCGCAGGCTGATACCGTCAGCGCGCAGCCGATCAATAGTGCTCTGAGCCACAGCCGTCTTATTTTCAAGATGCGCCTGCCATTGCTGAGAAATTTCAGCCAGAGCCTTTTGGGATGCTTCACGTTCCTCCTCCTGTTTCATCCTGTAGGCCAAAGCGGCCTGTGTAGCCTCGTGGAGATGCTTGGTATCCGAGTCGTGATAACCCTTGAAGTAAATTCCAAGAGCTATCAGACAGGCACACAGAAACCCCAAGAGACCCTTGGTAAGGGGTGTCATTAAGTTCTCCTTAGTGCTGAGTTACCGGACCGTACAGCTCGTCATCGGTTAGCTCGGGGACCTCATCAAGGGCCGCTGCAAGATCCCCAAGAAGTGAGGCGTCAGGCCGTAATTTGGCGAGGGTGAATTTGTGGCGATCAAGATACTTGCCGATTGCGTTGTACAGCTGAGGCCCGCGAAGCTCCGGGTTTTTAAGATCCTTCAATAGGTTCCTGCCAGTTTCGGTGTCGATGGCCTCCAATAGTTTTTCAAGAACGGATTCAGACATTAGCCCTCCTTCTTATTGGACTGCACCGCCTTAACAGTCTTGTAGACCAGCAGCGCAGTTTGGGTCAGGGAATAGATGATGGCAGCGGCATAGAACCAGTCCGACATCGTTAGGCCTGCAAAGCGACTTGCTACATCAGCACCAGCCGCCGCAACGACAGGGGTTGCTCGAATCACCCCTTCGTTGAAGTTCATTTCAATCATTCAGTCATCTCCTTAATCTTTACCCGCAAGGACTTAGCCAAGGACATTTCCTCAGGCGTAGCGAGGCCTAAGAGGACATCCGGCATGAGCTTATCCAGCTCGACTTGCAGGTCCTCAGGAGTTACATCGGGTCTCTCCCAGGGCGCCACAGAGCCAGCAGCGAGATGGTGGAAGATGTCACGGCCATGCACTTCTACGTCAGCAGCACTTGCCGAGAAGGGAACGTCACCGAGAGCCTCAAAGGTTGCGGTCACGTTAATCATGGTGTGTTCGCGGTTAGCCCATCGGGCCTCCGCAAGGGATAGCAGCGTCAGGCCGTTATCCCAAGTTGTTGGAAATTGCATTGAGTCCTCCTTAAGCGACACGTATCCAAACGGACACGCCTTGGTTATTCGCCCAGCCGCATTGGCGCCATGTCCCCTCGGGGGCAGTGCCGGATACGTTGTTATGGGATGAAAGGCGTAGCTGTGCACCGCCAAGCAATCCGTTCTGTCCCACGTTGGTGCCCGAGACGTTTTGCAGGAAACAGTAGGAGCCGATCTGGTTTGCCGAAAAGTATTCAGCGGAACGAGCACGGAAGTTGCCCAGCGAGATGAAATTGTTGTTCACCCAGTTCGATAGCCAACCGCCCCAAGCTCCGCCGTAGAGATTGCCGTCTGTTGCGAGATAGGCGTTTCCGCTGGCTGTATAAACGTTGCCCACCGCCACAAAATCGTTCGCAGTCATGCGGCCGGAGACGCCTGCTGAAGGGGCTGTAACATGTCCGTTAAAACCTGTATTACCAGCCGCATACATTACGGCATGTTCGCGGCCTGCTAACTGGACGTGATAGTTACAGGCATTGTCCATATAAAGGATGCCACGGGTTGAACCATCCGAGTGATAATGCCAAGTGTGCGTGTTCGCCGCTGGGCTTGATGCCTGGACAGCCACTACACCGTTATTAGAGCGGAGCGTGGCACCCGCTGTAACGGCTCCGGGAAATATCGCTTGAGAACCATTACGAGCCAATGAGAGCAGTGGAGTGGGATTAACCCCATCGCCATCCCAATGAATGACCGCGTTCTGAGCTCCCGTTGTTTCCGAGAGAATCCCAAAGGACAAGGCTTCATCGGCACCACCGTTAACGCTTACTCGATTTTTGATAATTGGCCGGTATGCGCTTTCAGCACCTAATGTCGCCCCTTTGACGAAGAAAGGTGCCTCAGTAGATTTTTGACTTACGAAACCAAGGCCTTCGTCGTATGGCTTCGCCTCGAATCTCTTCCCGAAAACCTTCCCGACAGCCTCGACGATGCCCTTAAAGACCACCTTCCAGTTACCGGGGCCGGTCGTCGAAGACTGAACGTTCTCAGCGAGGTCATTCATGTTACCGAGTGCATCAGCCTCAGCGGCGGCGCGGTCAGCTTCTCTGCGGGCACGGTCAGCCTGAGCCGTTGCGAGAGCCACTGTATTAGCAGCAGATGCAGCAGACCCGGCAGATGCACTGGCAGACCCGGCAGACTTGCGGGAATAGTGATAGCTCGAATAGAGGCCACCGGATACCGCTACGTCCTCAGTTTGTGTGGCCCACTGAGCCGCTGTAGCAGCCGAACTTTGCGAGTTAGTTGCGTAGGTCTGAGCGCCGTTTTGATATTGCAGCGCCAAGTCACGAGCAGCTTCCGAAGCGATTCGAGAAGTCTGAGAAGCGACCGCTGAGTTGTAGGATAAGGTCGAGTAGTTCTGGCTATTAGTAGCCGATTGAGCAGACTCAGCAGCCTTCGCAGCTGCGATTTGAGCTTGGTTCAATGCAGACCCTGCCCATTGCTGGTTCTGTCGCAGGGTTACCGCATCCCCCGGATTGACAGCGTCTGCGAGATTGACAATTCGGCGCCCTCGGGCGTCAAGGTTTCCCTCATTGTTTACGCCAATAGTGTCAGCAGTAAGGTCCCTTGCCTCCTCGGCAATATGCAGTGATTGAACCTGCGCGGTGTTCAGGTCGTAAGCTCGAAGAATCGAACCATCACTGAAATCAACGAGACGTTCCGTAGCGGATGTCACACGTCGAATCTCGATAAGGTCAAACCCTTGAGCAGGCCCCTGAGCGACATTCGTCGTGATCATCTTACGAGTCGAAAAGCGGTAGTCCGCATTGAGCGTCAGTACCTTGCGGGTGGCGCCGATCAAGGTCACAACTACGAACTTTCTGGCGAGATACTCAAAGGGAATTGGGAAGTCCTTCAAGGCCCCATTAAGGGGATATGTGAGGACGGTTTTAGGTGCGGCCATTAATACCTCCTTTCAAATAAAAGAAAGCAGGACACAGCGACCCCGAAAGGTTTCTGTCCTGCTTATAGTGAGGGGTTTTCTGTTATCGGATTTCCACGCCCTGCCCTTCCATCATCATGAGCAAAAGCTTCTGACTGACAGGATCATTGGGCACCAGTCCACGCAGGCCATTGAAAACGCCTGTCATGTACTCTTGGTCTGCACGGCGCGAATCAGTACCAGACGCTCCGAAGGCGTTGTAGCCAACCTGTCCTGCACTTGCGAGAACGCCATAAGCGGGCACTTGCTCAGCCACGCGTCCCAGTAAGGCGGTGGTGCGATCATCCTTCGTGGCGCTGTACTTCATGGCACCTTGCGGACGTTGCGCCTTCGGGCCACGCGGGAGAATCGAAGAGCGGACCATTGCGGCCTGATCGAATCCCAGAGGAGCCGCGACAATGTTCGCCAAACCCAGCGGAGCACCTATGTGGGAACTACGGGACATAGCCGCATAGGCCAGCATGTTGGGATCGAGTGATTGCTGTAGGAACTTCTCACGCTGATCCTTGGGCATCCCTGCTGCTTGGCTGTATTTCATTGCCACGTAGCCCGATACAGCCAGCCCAGTCGAAAGGACCGCCTGCATCGTCTGATCAATAGCGCGGCCGTTCTTGGTCGCATCGTGGAACCCACGGACAAGTCTGGAGTTGACGGAGCGCATCGTGAAGTTCTTGAACTGCATTGCCATCTTCACGCCCGCACCGTATGCCTCGGTATCAACCGAAGAAAGCTTGTGAGGTCGCAGAATGGTCTCATCGGCAATTTTGTCACCCATCCGCCACAAGTCCATTGTCCGGGGATCGCGCTGGAAGGCAGCCTTGTCGGTGACCTTGTAGGAACCATCGGGTTGTTTCTTCACGTGAGACTTGATGAGGTCTTTCATTCCCCCAAACTGCTCGGGGGTGATAGACATCGACTTCAGGCGCTCGGGGTCAAAGAGCTTCGAGGTACGGCCATTCACTACGTGATTCACAAAGTCCGAGAGGACACCCTGACGGCCTGCGTCTGCGATGTAGTTCGAGGATTCTGTTAGGAACTTGGTGAATGGCGAGCGAGCTGACAGCTCCTGCGTTCCGTACTTGACTGTCCCCATGACCTGAGCGAGCACCGGGTTGGTGTCAGCATGGTCGCGAAGGCGCTGAATGATGTCCTGACGGGATGGCCGAATGTGGTTGTCCAGTTCACGCCCGAAGACCATCGAATGCATGTCAGCGAGGTCGTCCGCTTTGATCTTGGAACCCCACGTCGTCATGTCCTTCAGGATCGGGACGCCCTTCAATAGCATCCGTGTGTGCCCCTTGGTCACCATACCGGCAACCTCAGTGATGCTCTGCACCCCCATGTAGGCGTTCTTCGCGAAAAAGCTCATGTCAGTCAGGGCACGAGAAGCTGTCGCTAAGGCGCCTTCAGGAACACGACGGGCACGGCCTGTCAGAATCTTCACGGACTCCTCAAGAGCCTTACGCTCGGTTGCCGCTGAGGTCTTAACCCGAGAGATATCATGAAGGAGTTCCGCTGTGGTCCTGCCTGTTGCGCCCATGATTCCGATGTCACCGTTTACGCGGTGGTCGTAGCTGGGAGTGATGCGAGACAGGTCGAACTCTCGAAGGTCATTGACGGCAAACTGCGATCCATCTGACAGCGGGACGGCCATGTCCGAGTCGAACAAATGGCGTCCTTCAAGGAAGTTATTAGAAGCCAGCCCCATCGATCCGGGGATACTTCCATGGTCACCCAGGGCGAGTAAGTTCGAAGCATCAAAGTCGTCAGACTTCGCGACCCCGAATGCTTTTCGAGTGGCATAATCCTCGACCAGCTCATTCAAGATGTCTTCACGGAGCTTCACGGCATCGACTGGCGCCGCTGGCTTCTTCCCGACAGGCTTAGGCATCCGTGCCTTCAGCTCTGCATCCACGGCATCTTTCAGGAAGTTGTCCACGCGAGCTTTGACATGTGGCCGAGCTGCATAGCTGGCAAGCCAAGATTCTTTCACGGCGTCCTGTAGCCCATCCTGACCGCCGAACTTCTGTAGGTGAAGGTTCTTCGCGGCGGTCGAATAGATGTTGGGGATATAGGAGCCTGCGTGACGAGTCTCCGGCAATACCGGGCGGGCCTTGCGATTACCGAACTGAGCCGGTGCGGCCAGATAGTCACCCTTGGTGTCGTAGTGACGCTTGACCGTGTCCATCAGCTTGCGCTCGCCTGTTGTGAGTTGAGTCAGCTTGTTACCTGAAACCTCCTCAATTGCCTCGGCAACACGGCGGAATGCCCGCTCGATATGAGCCTGACGGCCACCATCGGTCATCGCGTAGCTCGGGTCCTTAATTGCCTCCAAGACCTCTTCCGACATTTTGTTGTAGGTCACATGGTCTTGTCCTTGGATGCGCTCGATGATGTCCGAAGCCGTAGCTCCAAACTTCCCGTTAGAACCACTGACGGTCCCTGTAGGCGAGCGGAACAGTTGGCTACCAATTGCCAGTACTTCGGGGCTCTCGGAGCGATTGAGTGTGTAGCCAATCTCCGTAAAGCCGCCCATCGACATGCCCTTGGCTGCTCGATCCGGCATGACCTCAGCAGCCTCAGCCAGCAGCTTTGGATTCAACGGATTAGTGGCGGAGAGGATTGAACCGTCCTGCAATCGCACAGCGCCCGGCTCATTAGGATGGTCTACGTAGTTAACGCCGAAGGCCTCCTTTGGTTCCTCTCCGGCCATCCATGGGAAACGGGACGGATCTTCCTCACCCAACTGACGAGCAGTTTCACGGGCCTCCAAGCGGATGCTCGGACCTGCGAAGTCGTTAGGATCGAAGGAATCACCATGGCGAGACAGGATGTCGCTGTAGTCCTCATCGGATAACGAGCGACCGTCATTCTGCGGTCCGCGCTCTCCATGCTTGGCAAGGATGGCTTCCATTTCAGCATCGCCCATTTCAGCGGGAGCTTTGGCGGGTCTGGCAGAAGCCAGTAGATCAAGGTCCACATCAACGTTGCGGTTTGGTAAGGCGGACTCACCGTGTCGCGCAAGGATCGACTCAAGCTCACCGTCCGCCATCTCAGGCCGTGCAGAAGCTTTAGGAGTCGCTCTCAGGGCCTTATCAAAAAGGGCCGTAGCGCCCGCACCGAAAAGAGCACCACCTACCAGCGCTGTGCCGTAATGCCCTTCAATGCCCGTCATGTTTTCACGGAGCCCCTCGGATGCCACAGCGACAGCGCCTGAGTACATTGCACCCTGAGCAACACGGGAAACGAGGCGAAGACCTGTTGTTCCTGGGAGAGGTACGTAGGTCATTGGATCGAGGCCCGCGCCAGCAAATCCACCAACGATTTGAGCACCAGTGCCGGTTGCATAGATACGGCGCTCGTACTCCATATTCTCTTTGGCCATCGCAATGGCGTTCGGAAGATTGGCCCGCTTGCCCTTGGCGTAGTCCTGCACAAAGCTGAAGTACTGAGGATCAACGCCTTCCTTTCGGATCATGTCGTAGTCCTCAGCAGTCCACTGGGAGTTATCTGTGGGGTTCACCCACTCCAGTGGATCATGGTCTTCCTGAGTCGCGTATCGGAAGATCGAAGCGACCGACGACGTTGCCAGCGTGGCAGCCGTAGCAGCACCTGAACCCTCGAAGGTCCCCTTGTCCGGCTTCCCGATATGATTCGACAGCGTGATGTAATCCTGCTGAGTCTGAGGGGCAGTACCGCCCTCAAGGTTCATGTTCCCCAGTTGGGGCAGGTTCTCACCTACACGGACCTTCGAGCTTGCCGCCACGCCCTGAGTAGCATCCTCAAAGGTGACGGCTTGAGCCTTTGGGTTAATGCCGGGGTTGGTCACCTCCTGCGCATCGAACCACTGACGGGATGGCGAGTCACCGGAAACGTCCAGCAACTTGCGCATGTAGTTCTGACCCTCAGGGCTAATCTTGCTGAAGTCGCCCGAGTCCAGGGCGGACAACTGCGGGGAACCCAAACGACCCTGCCCTTGGTTGTAGGCCAGTGCGGTTTTGAGCAAGTCACCCTTGTAGGCACCGCTGAGGTCTTTGAGGTGGCGGGCAATCGCTGGTATGGACTTCACAGGGTCCATGCGGTCCGCCGGGGACATCAGGCCATAAGCCTTTCCTGTCAGCTCCGTGAACTGCCCGAGCCCCAAGGGACCTGTATGGGACTTGGCGGTGTTGTTGAAGCTGGATTCATTAAAGATCAGCTTGTGCATGAAGTCGTAAGGAACGCCTTGGCGGTCCGCTTCCTGTCGAATCAGGCTGTCGTAAGGCGTACCTTTGGCTTTCACCGATGCGTAATCAGTCATTCATTTCTCCTGTCTAAGTCATTGTTTGCGGGTTCCTCCGAGGATGTACCGCTCGTGAATTTCTTGGCTCTTTTGGGCGGACTTCACGTTCTTGTCGAAGAGCGCTTGCTGCTGCTGTGCTGCGCGATCCCGTGCGAGGTTCCCGAGGGCTTCCTTGCTGAGTCGTAGCCGGCGCCCCGTGAGGGACTGGATGATGATGTTGCCTTGGGTCGAAGTGACCGTTAGGCCTCCAGAACCCCAGTCGGCGTCCTTCTTCAATCCCTGCATGGTTTCGTTGATGATGGACTTGCCGGTCTCCCACGAATTGACGTCGTTCACGTCAGTCATGAGGTCGCGCTTGCTAACCATGCCGTGGAAACTGTCGGAGCCTGTCCAGCCGGTTGATTCAGTGAACGAGACGGCAGTTTTTGAGAGGTAGTCGGAGACTGCCCGTGCTGCTTCGTTGGAGTCGCCAGAACGTAGAGTCACCGCATCGAAGACCTGACGAGCCTGCCCTTCGAACTGGCCGGGGATAAACTTCAATTCCTTGAAGCTGCCGTCATTCTTCACCGAGGCCCATTGCTCGTCCCGGTATTTGGATTCGTCCTTGCTGAGGTTCTTTTTGGACTTCTCTGCATCGATCAGAATTTGCGGGTCAATTCCGGATTCAGCCGAATAACGGAGTTTCTCAAGGAGACCCGCTTGATCCGGGAACAATTGAGCGATGGTCGAGGGGTCTTGTTGGTAGGCCGCTTGCAGCTCCTTTAGGCGTGGCATTTCTTGGGTTGGCTCAGGATTAAGCAAAGCCCCCTGCCACTCCCTCGATGCATCTGTGAGGAGCGCCTTGAAGTTCTCCTGGAAAGGTCCCTTGTCGTAGTCAGCTCGCAGCAAAGCCGCTTTCATTTCTGACTTGCTCGCATCAGGGATTTCCATGGCGTTGATCTGATTCAGCTTGTTCGCTGCATAGGTCGCCATGTCGCTCTCTTTGAACTCCCCAGTGCTGTCGTTTACAGGCAGGAACTTGGGAGATACCGAGACGTTCTCCTTGGCCATGCGACGGGTGTACGCAGCGTCAATCACGGCTTGCCGGTTATCTGCTTGAGCCGATTGCTGCAACTTTACGAGGCCCGCTTGAGACTGCTGCGACACTTTGGCAATCATCTGGGCCTTCGCTTGGATGAGCTTCTGGCGCTGAGGCGTCATCTGTTCGCCGGTCTGAATCCAGTCGTTGCCCTGTTCGAGCTTATTAAGCTTCTGCCAGCCACTGGCGGGGTCAGCATCGTTCACGGCGTTAGCCAGGCCGAGTTCAAATGTCTCGTTGCGCTTGGAGTCTCGCGTGTATGCCGATGTCGCGGCTTTCATCTTAAGATTGTCCATCATCTCGGGACCCAGCAAGTCCGCAACCCGGCGCTGCCCGCCGTAGACGTTGAGCGTCTTGTCTCCAAGATTGTCCAGCAGGGTCACACCGCCCTCTTTGTCCACAGCAGCAGACGCCACGCGTTGGAGCGCTTGAACTGCATGGCCGTCACTCGGAAAGATGCCGGTCTTCAATCCGTTGTTGAAGTAACTCGTGAAGTGGTCCGCCGAAGCGGGATTGCCCAGCGTCTTAGGGTCATCAAGCATTGGCTGAAGGTCAGCTTGTGTCTCAAGGACCGCCTGAGTCTCAAGGTTCTTCGAGAGGTACTGTGAGTGCAGGTCGTAGACGGCAGCGTTGCGTTTGGTGATGTCCGCGTTGAAACCTTGCTGGTACAGCGTGTCATTCGGATCAATGCCCGCCATTTCCGCATAGTTCTTAGCCTTCTGTTCCATGCGCGTTTGACGCCACTCATCAAGCTCCTTACGAGACCTGAAGGAGCCCTTCTGGATTTCCGTCTGGACCTCGTTGTCCACCTCATAGGCGGCGTTACGTCCCGATTTCAGCCGCAACTGCTGCATGGCATCAGGGTCATCCATATAGAGAAGAGTCCCGTTGCCAATGGCTTCGCGGCGCTGTTCCGGGGTCAGCTTGCGAATAATCTCGTTGGAGCGTTCATCCGCACGAGACTTATTAGCCGCCTCGTTCGCCATGAATACATCGCCACCCGCCTTGATGAAGTTCCGCATGGAGTCGCCAAGGGAATTATCAATCACGGGCCGTGCGATTCGAGCAGCCTGATAGCCAGCGCCCTGCCCCGCACGGAAGCCTTGACGGCCTCCAGTTGTTTGGGCGGACTGCCCGAGTGCCTGCGCAATTTCGTTTGCCATTATGGTGCTTTACCTCCTGTCGCTGTCGTTGAGGCGCCCTTACCGAACTTGCCACCAGAAGCCCCATAGGCACTCCCACCAGCCGACACGATGTTCAGAGCGTTCGCGATGTTGTTCACCTTGTATTTATTGCCGCCCGCACCGCGCACAGCGGCTTTGGAGTTCTCTACGGAACCGACGCGATTCGCGAAGATGGCTTGATAGTCCCGCGTGTAGTTATCCGTGATGTTCATCTTCTCGGCAGACGCATCGTTGGCGACTGAGTTCTTAAGGCGGTCCATTGAGTGGCCAGCAAGACCAGACTCGCCAATGGCCGTGTTGATAGTCCCTTGGTTTCGCATAGCCTGAAGGTTCACCTCCGTGAGCTGGCGGCGTGCTTCGTCCTGTTTATCTACGGTGGCAAGCTTCTGATCGTTTTCAGCGAAGTTCGCTTGCTTGACGATCTCGTTTTGTTGCTTACGCTCGTTGTCCGTCATCTGACCCTTGGCCTTGGCCCCTTCAGATGCACTCATAGCTGCACCAGCGACGGCGACGATTGCCATGCCGATGCTTACGGGTTCGCACATAGGCGATTCCTCCTATAGCCAGAATTGTTTAAAGGCAAATCCGGCAGGCGACATAAAGATGCCCTCATTGAAGGAGGCACCCAGCTTTGTCAGCAGGCGGATATGCGCGTGGTTGTCGACCGAAACCCAGTTGGTCTTGGGGCTTGGCGAACGCCGTTTGACCTGCTCCAGGTTCTCTTTGAGAAGTCGGTAAAACTGAAAGCGCTCGGCCTTGGTTAGCATGTGGACGACGTTGGTGGTGACGAACCAAATGCCCAGACTTGTGTGCCCGCCCACTGCCAGAACCAAGGAACCCACGACGATGGCCTGTGCGTTCTCATCCAGAGCAGCCGTCAGAACGTCGTGTAGGTTTCGACCGGTTTTCATACAATGGAATTCTTGAAGATCAGACGCGCAAAGGTCGTCAGCAGCAGCCTTCAAGTGGGCATCCGTGGCCTTGATTAGATGCATAGCGTTTAAATCCTCCGTGTGAGCCATAGTTATAGTGAGGACTTTTAAACCCCCACCAACTGCCTCACACGCCGCTCGAACGCCGCATGTAGTTACCTTCCCAACCACACCCGATGATGTTCAAAGGAACCGGAGAGAAGGACGATACGGTGACCCGTTGCATCTTTGCGTTGCCCGTCACCGGGAACTTGTACTGGCCTGTACCAAGTGTCAGGTCACCCATCACAACCTCTGTACCCAGTCGACCACCTGCCATCACATACACGTACTCGGTGGAGCCATTGTTGACGTTGACTTCAAAGGCCCCGGACGTGTCGTAGTTAACCCACGCACGCCGAAGCTGAAGGCGCCCAATGTCTTCGGTCGAGGTGGTGCCATCGTCAGCGGTTTGCTTGATGAGGAACTTCGAGAACTCGTATTGGAATCCGTATTCACGGCCAATCACGAAGGTGGTGCCCATCCGATTGCCGACGAACTTGATGCGGTCGTCAACGTTCCAGTTAGCGGACTCGTGGCGCTCCAAGACCCCTTGCGGGTCCAGCGTGTAGAACACAGAGGCCGAGTCAGGAACGCCACCATATACAGCACTCAAGCTCACATAAGATTCATTGAGGTCCTCGTTGTAGCTCGATGGGGCCATCAGCTTCTTCATGTCCATGTAGGCACGATAAGGCTCCTGCACGTAATCCACGGTGTCCGCTGTGAACTCGATGCGCTCCAGGCACACGCCGACACCCACCCGCTCATTGAGCAGGTACATGTAGGACCCAATGCAGTCCGCCGCGAGGATTCGGTTATTCAGGCCGAACTCCCAATGGGACCACGACTGCTGTACCAGCTCTTCTTTCAGGTACAGGAATTTGTAGATGTAGACCTGATTTTCGGCATGGTCAGAAAGCAGCGAAACGAAGTTCTCCGTGCCCGAACCGTGAATGTGATAGATGGTGTTCTGCAAGTAACTCGGTACGTGCGCAGATACGTCCTCAGCGGATTTCACGTCGCTCACGTCCTGCACGGCATAGTAGCGCTTGAGGCTCGTATAGCTGGCCCGAGGCGCCGCAAAGTAAACGCCCCGGCCAATCCCAAAGGGCCGTGCACCATCGCTCACATCGAACTCTGTGGTCAGGTCCAACTGAATCGTCTTGCTCGAAAGGATGCCCTGTGAGGACAGCACGAACTGAGCCTGATCGGACCATAGAAGCAACTGTTCGGAGAAAGGTACGGCGTACTTCAGAATGCTCACGCGGTTGTGACTGATGGCCACGTCGATAGGGTCGTCATCGCTGATCGCACTGACCGAGGCCGGGAAGAAGTTGAAATACTTCGAGGTCCGCGACATGACCACGTTTTCCCCAGACAGAAAACCGAGACGATTCCTGAAGAAGAAAATGTCGTTGATGGTATCGCCCACGAAGGACGGCATAGGGTTCGTGCCATCGTCGCCACATGTCCTGTCGCCCCAAGTCTGAGGCAGCCAGTCAAATTGCCCGTCTGCCGCTCGCACCAGCGCATGAGGCATTGAGGTCGGTTCCAGACCCGTGATGATTCCCGGCTTCACTGTCTCCCGCCATACCTGACCGGCAGCGTCATAGCGGACCCAGTAGTTGTCACCAGTTCGGGAGGCTTCCCCTGTTATTTCCACAAGGTAACCATCGACGCATTGCGCTGGGAGCTTGCTGAAGGTCTGGACCTGATAGATGAAGGAATTGAGCAGTTGGTTGGCGTAGCCGTCTTCGGTCGCAATGGTTGCTAACGCTCCCGGATAGGGAGCCGTCAAACAAATCCAGCCCTGACCCGCTATCGCTGACCATCCCGATGCCCCCAAGTTGGCATTCAACTGAGCCGCCATGGTCCGAGCGATGTAACCGGCGTCAGTCTGTTCAACCTGAGGCGGGGTAGTCACCACGGCGTCCCCCACAGGCATCTTCAGCTCAGCGAAAACTCCGCCGTTCACGAGGATGCGAAGGGTCCGGCCATACTGGCCTCCACGGACGTTGATAATGCAGCGCTTGGTGACGCCGGGATAACTCGCTTGGGTCAAGGTGCCCTTCATGGCGGTCCGCGTGTTGCGATTCGTCACAAACGTGTAGTCGGCCACCGTGATTAGGCGCAGGTCCGTTCGTGGATTCGCGCAGTTGGCATATCCGTTGTAACCACGCACGGCGTAGCTGTTCCCTTTTAGGTCCACAACGGCCACGCCTTGGCCTGTAAACACCATGTAGTACTGCTCAACGGAGTCACGATTGACGAGGTGGACCAGTGGCTTCGCCCCGTACATACCGACACCGCCGAGGCGCTTAACGAACGTTGTGGGGGAACGCTTCTGTAAGCCTTCTGTTTCCGACGACCATCCATTTATTTGGAGTTCGCCCTGATTACTGAAACGCAGAATATCCGGTTGTTGTGAAATACCTCCTTTGAGGTTTTTAACTGATTGCGACGTAAGACTCATTAGGCCCTCCTTGTCTAATTAGCGGGAGATACGGCCTCCAGTCCATGCGTCACCATCCAGCATGTTGAAGTTGCCATAATCGAGTTCGTATTCTTGGCAGTCCGCCCATGCGTTAGCCTCTTGTTCCTGGAGGGAGCCTTCAATTTCACCAGCACCGAAGAATCGGATATTGAAACGGCGTGATGCCTTCGCCACGATATAAGCGCGAAAACATTCAGGCATCTCTTGGTATTCACGAAGCCTTACGAGCGTTACAGTTATCGGCTGCTTGAATACGTCGGATTTCGCAGTGCGATCGAAAACAAAGCCGCCACGATTCAAATAGGTGCCCGTGGTGATTTTCAGGTAATCCGATTGATAGTTGATCAACCCCGAAAAGGCATCGGGAACTAAAGAGGCGTCCTCCTCTATATTAAAGGTCCACCCTTTTGACTGAACTTCACGATTAACTTGATTGAGCAGACGTCGGCAGTTAGCAACATCAGCATTAGGGTCCCCTTCGAGGGAACTAACAGGTGATTCACCAATAGAGGCAAGCATGTCATTAACAGCCTGTAGTTCCTCATCGGATTCAATACTGGATTCAAAGGTTGCCATTGGGCCTCCTGAAGTTAGAAGTTAGGAAACAAAAAACCCCTCGACCCATAGAGAAATGGATGAGGGGTTTAATGAGGGCTAAGTCTTATTTAGACTTCGGAATCACACCGAAGACCAAGGCACCCGCTGCTTCAGGGCGCAGACCGCCGTGACCCATCGCGTACTTGCCGATGATCTGGTCCGCTTGGTACTCAGGACGGCGGGCACGCTCCAGTGCCATATCCTTCAGCTTTAGGGTGCCGACAGCCGAGCGGTGGTTGAACAGGCCGACAACGTTGTCCAAGGCGACACGGACGTCATTCGCAGCCGTGGCCGGGAAGTCGTGCTTGCGGTTGGTGCCAGCCAGGTCATCGCCAGCGCCGCCAGCAGTCAGGTGCGGAACTTCGATAATCTCGAAACCCATCACGTTCTTGATGTTGCCGGTTTCAGGGTCGATCAGAGCCGCGTAGTTAGCTGCGTTTGGCATCAGAGCGGCCAAGACGGCGCTGTAGTTTTCAGGTGTGGTGTAGAACTTGCGGTCGCTCGAAGGGACGTAGTTACGGGTCAACTTGGCACGAGCCACTGTCAGAGCCTTGAGGATGGCTTTACCCAGTGCTTCAGCATCATCTGCCAGTGTTGCAGCAGTGCCGATTGGCAGAACAGTCGCTGTACCCAGACCTGCAATGTTTTCGTTAGCAGCGGCTGGCAAGTTGCACAGCTTGGCCATTTCAGCCAATACAGCACCGTCAGCCGCAATAGCCAGTGCTTCACCCAGTTGTGCCGAGTATTCTGCTCGCACATCAAAGTGATTCATTGCGTCCTCGATGTCGTAAATTAGAACATCAGCAGTCAACAGACCATCGATAGCGATTACTTTCTCGGAGTGCTTGATATCACCACGCTTGTCGTCCAGGTTCTCACCGGCTGCAAGGTAGTAGCCAGCAGTTCGACCCATTACAGGGAACGAAGCAGACTTACCGTTTTGAATAGTGCGGACCAAGTGTTTATCCATGGTCACAGCGCGGCGCATAAAGGCTGTCAGAACCTGACCACCGAACACCTTGAGAAAGTTAGCAAGTTTGTCGGCATCCGTTTGACCTTTGCCTTGGTTCTTGCCGATTTGTTGACCACCTTGTGCGTTTGCCATGTAATAGTTCTCCTTATGCAGTTATCTCCGGGCACAGGAAGACCTCAGACGGAATGTCCGAAACGTATCTTCCCGTTATAGTGAGGGGTTTTAAATTAGATAGAAAAAGGCGTTACCACGCAGCGTGAATTACTTTCTCTTCAACTTCAGCGGTGTACTTTGCGTCAAGTCCGTAGCGTTTATCACTCATTGCCTTGACCATTTCGTTCTGCGACTGAAAGCCTTGAACTTGTACTGTCGGAGTGCGTCCAGCGGGTGCAGCGTTCCGGCGATTTAAAGCTCGCGCAGGTTGCTTGCCGAACTTCTTAGCTTGACTTGCCATACCCAGATTAATAACGGTGCGTACCGTGTTCAGGTCTTGGCGCTCCATGGCGTCATAGAGAGCTTCCATAGAGTGCGGCGAGTTTGCTTTGAGGTGTTCAACCACTCGGTCGAATTGTTCCTTACCGCCTGCATAGCCAACGATCTTGCTGATATACGCCTCAGCGACCGCCTCTTGGCCTTGCAGGAAGGAGTTGACGAAGCCTGCTGAGTAGCCAGCTTTTGCGAGCTGAGCATAAGAGTCGTCCGACAGTCTGCCGTCAGCTTCATATTCCGCTTCGATGCGGGAAGCTACAGCCTCGGGAAGACCCGCTTTGATGGCCTGATTACGCATCTCGTCAAAGCCAGTCGCGTATTCATCAAGTTGCTGCGAGGCTTTGGTCAGCTCAGCATCAGGCTCACCCAACGGGGTGAATTCCGCGTCCTCAAGGTTGCCCTCAAGGTCACCATCAGCGCCCTCCTCCTGACCCTCTTCAAGGTCTTCTTCAGGCTCCGCCTCGCCGTCAAGCTGGGCGTCAAGATCCACGAGTTCAATCGAGGCATCGCCGTCGCGAGTAGCAACATCCAGTGCAAGCATGTTCTGCTCGTGTTCCTCATGGTCGCTCGACGACATCACAGCGCTGTTAACACCGAAGGACGCGTAAACGTCAGCGGATTGGTAGGTGTGGCCCACGGCCCGAGCCAGCATTGAAGTTCGCATTGATTCTCCTTTTAGGTAAATGAAGCAGGCACACGGAGTCCTCTCAGCGAATCGCCAAGGTTCCGTGTATCTGCTTTTAGTGAGGGTTTCTGTCAGGCGCCGATTGGGCCTGCTTTAACACCAGCGGTATCCATCGCCGCTTGCATGTTGTCGGGGCTTGCAGTTGCCTGAGCGGCTACGCCTGCACCCAATCCTGCCGCTGCTGCCTGACCACCTTGAGCGACCATCTGTTCGGCTTGGCGCTTGGCCTTGTCGGCATCTGTCAGGAGTAGTCCCGCAGTGTCCATGCCGATGGCATTCGCAAGGCGGATCTTCAGGTTGCTCATGTTGATATCCGGGTCTTGCATCAGCGGTGCAATGGCTTGCAGACCATTGAAGAACTGCGTCAGCTTGTCGAGGTCCTGACCACGTCCGAGAGCCTCTAAGCCCGTGCTTACAGTAGGCTCGACAGCTTCCTTGGGCATGTCTGGAATCTGAGAGGTTGCCTGAAGCTGGTTCAGGAGGATACGAACCAACGGCAATTGCAGTTCCTGCGAGAGGATCGAATAGACACCACCAAGGGTGTCCTCAAGCTCACTTGCCACATACCGAATCTCCTCGGCGGTCACACGCTCGCCCGACCGTTGAACGGCAGAGTTCAGCATGAAGACATAGGCAAGACGGCCTTCGATAGCATCAGCTACAGACTTGGCGACTGTGAAGTCAGCGGTCTTTTCGAGCTGAAGGAACTCAATGTCCTGCTTTCGACCGGCCACGAAGTCGCCTGTCTGGGCCTTGGTCAAACGGCGAACTTGAGTCATCCCGTTAGGGTTCACCAAGCCGACGACCTTCGAGGCGATCATTGAAAACTTAATCATCGACTCGTGAAGATTCTCAAGGGACGTTAAGTCGCCCAGGTACTCTTCACAGTGGGATCGTCCATAGTTCTCACCATCGCGCTTGGTCCAACGTACCGCGATCCATGGAACAGCATCAGGTGGGTACTGCCCATCGGTGCCGTCCACTTCCTCACCGTCCACCTCCTGATAGCTCAAGAAGTCCCCAGACTCATCGTCAAGGTAGACGTGGGTGTAGACCTCAACTTCCTCATCCGGCTTCTTGTCGCCCGCGTCAGTGATTGAGTTCCGAACATCCTCAGGCAATGCCGCAAATGCCACCTTGTCGAGGGTGACAATCTGCAAGACATTCCCGAAGGAATCACGCTGGACCACATAGGAACTGAGGGGATAAAGCTTCATCGGGTTGTAGCCCGTTGAGCTTGCGTCAGGTTGCGGCAGATGCAGACAGCCGTTGCCGGCAAGGGCCAACTGTCGAATCAGCTCGAAGAGCGTCACGCGATAGCTGTTAGCCTCCATGAAGGACATCATGATGCGCTCAACCATGCCCAAACCTTGATCCACGATGGCAAGCTGTTCGGGGTCCGTGACCAATTGCTTCGCCTGCCACTCGGAGACTTTCAGCTTCATCCAGCTTTGCAGCGGAAACAGCGCGAGCATCACCTTTGCGGACAGGTTGTTTAGGCCACGGGCACCTACTGCCTGCCACGGAGTCGTGTAGTCAGTCGAAGCGTTGTCAGAGGATTTTGGGAACAGCGAGGGGATTGTTACTTTTGCGCAGTTTTCAGCGCGGGTCTCGTAGGGAACACGGTCATTTTTCAGGCGGTCGTAGACTGCTTTAGCCGATTCCTCTCCAAGCCCTGTTCGAGCCGTGGAGGCCATTTAGACCTCCTTAGATGTTCAGACCGGTCCCCGAGCTGCGAGCGACTGACAGACCGCGTTTGCCTTTGGCTTTTGCGGCACGTTTTGCAGCCTCGCTGTCGCCATCCTCTTCGGTCGTAGTGTCCTCTTTCGGGGCCTCGACCTGGGCGGCTGCGCTGGCTGGAGGTGGTGCGTTTACCGGGGCTGCTACGGGAGCGGCCTCTTTCGGCTTTTCATCTTTGTCACCACCCAGCACGCCCAACGGATCACCACCGGATTTGCTGACCACCTTCACTACTTTCTTGAATGCTTTCTTGATGAAACCCATAGGTCCTCCTTGTTATCTATCGTTTTAAGGCCCTCTTAACGGACGCATTCGGAGACTTCTTTTTGGTTGAGATACCGGTGTCCTTTGCGACCAATGCCGCTGGCGTTCCGTCACCTTGTTCTTCCTTTTTAATCTTCAAGTCCTTGATGCCATCCTTGGTATCAGAATCGTCGCTGCTGTCGTCACCGAACTCGACACCCTTGGGCGCCTCTTCGTTTACAGGTGCAGGCGCAGCGATGCTTTGAGGGTCAACTTTTGGCTGTTTTGCTTTGCTGCTGAAGCACATAAAGGCCTCCTATCAATCGTCGTTGGGAGTGTTCCGCTGCTCCTGCATCAGCTCCACGATTTCTGTGGCCGCGTTGAGGCCGTCGATGAATCCGAGGATATGGTTTTCAGAGAAACCAGCCTTACGAAGATCGTCGATTGCCCCAGTGCGGATTAGATAGGCGGCGTTGCAGCGGACTTTGAGGTATTGCGCAGAAGCGTTTGGTATATCAGGGATGTTTTCAGGATCTCTAATCACCGCTTGTATATCGTTTAACAATCGCACCTCCATTTATCGGAGACGAAAAGATCCCTTATAGGAGATAAGAAACTTACCGTCTCCCATGGTTATAGTGAGGGGTTTTAAACCTTGGTCAGATTTTTCTTTTGACTGGTTTTGCTATGTCACATGAACCGTGCTCCATTGAGGTTTTAGCCGGAATCTGCGAGGCATATTCTGGATTGGCAGGCTCGGCCCTAAACAACCGCGACAATGATAGATCGCTTCTATTTATGGTATACGTATATGTAACCTTTACTCCTCCCCCAACGTCGGACTGTTGATACGAAATGTCATTTGTCGAGTAAAACCCCTCGGTATTGAATGCCCCGCCTGCTTCACTTGTTTGTGTGATTTTACCGGTATCCTCATCAGCCTTTACCGTAAACTTTATAACTCCTCCAGAGTGCTTTATAGCGCAATCCAAATAAACCGGAGATGCTATTACATGAGATGTTAGTGCCAGCGAGGCGACCATTAAGATAAAATTTATTTTTTTCACGAGCTTATACTCCGGATTAATCTTATGCAGTCATCATGATTCGCACATTTTGACAGCATACACTTAGCCTAATCCAAAATGCCACTACTACTATAGCGCACGTCTAATGGGCAATTCATTCATGTTTAAATGCCCCGTTGATAATCGAGCAGATACCCTTTACGGCGTCCACAGAACGGGGCTTTTGGAATCGTGGTCCCAGTCGGACCAGCGGAGAATGCGAGCAACTTGAGCCTGCTGCAACAGCTCAGCCTCAGTCATGCCCTTGGAAGCTGCCAGCGAGACCATGCAGTCCCACAAGCCTTCTTCCTCGGTCGGTTCCCGCGCTGCCCAGAACTCCACTTCCTTACCCTTGTTCGGACCAGACTTCATAATCTTGGAGGTCTGATAGTAGAACTGAGGCGAGTCCAGGAACTCTTCTGCGACTACAGGACCTACGCCGGGAATACCTGAGTAACCGTCAGTCGTGTCACCGATGAGGGTTTGGTACATGTGGTAGCGGTCGGCTTCTTCCTGAGTAGTCCGAAGCAGCTTGTAGGGCGTCAGGTGCATGAACATACCGGGCACCGTTTTGAAGTCCTTGTCGCAGCTCGCAGAGACCACAGCGGCGCAGTCAGCCAACACAGGGTTGGTCATGAGAATCCCGCAAACGTCGTCACCTTCGACGCCGTCCCAGCGAAACGCACGGTCACCGTAGTGCTGCATGCAGGCCCCAACAAAGTCTGGGTAGCCAACGGGCTTACGCTTGCCCTTACGGTTGGCTTTGTAAGTCGGCAAGACCTCCTTACGCCAGTTGTCTTCGCCCGAGATGATGCACAGCGGCACCAGTTCGAACGGCTTCCTGTTCTTGCGTTTGATGTCAGCTTCGATGTCAGTGAGGATCGACTTTACGGTTCCACCAAGAATGCTCCGTGCTTTCGCGTGGTCACACTCAAGGGTCCAGATGTCGTTGCCCCAGTCCATCTCCGTTTCGCTTGCGGACATCGCTGAGAAGATCAGATAGTCCATGTCCAGCGCTACGCCGATACGAGCAGTCATCGCAGAATTACCAGCATGACGCACAATAGAATCCAGAAAGTTGTGTCGCTCATACCGCACCTCCATGTTCTTGCAGGAACAACTGTCCCGCCGTGGTTAGCGACCAAACACCCATGTTGCGGCCGTCAGTAGACACACAAGAAATATGACCCCGTGAGGCAGCTTCGGAGACCCCGTGAGCGTTCTTGCGATAGAAGTCGGATTGAAACGTTCGAGCTTCCTTTTTGATTGCGTAAAGCATTCGGATGTATTCACCCATGACGCCCTCCTTTACTGTGTTTATTAGTGACATTCACGCCACGTCGGGCCGATCTTTCCTTCGGTGTCGAGGACACAGCGGAAGTCGAACGACTCGCCTACATTGCGAATGGCTTGTTGTGCAGCGGCCACGCAGATTTCCCCAATCGCTTGGGTGCGGGCAGCAATTTGAAGTTCGTCGTGGACCCACGCCATGAAGCAGAAGTCGCCGTCCCAGCCGTGGACAAGGCCGTGGTCTTCCATAAGGAGTCTTTCGGTTTCTACTACCCACGCCTTGCAGATGAGCGCACCGGCTGACTGAAGGAGTGTGTTGAGTGCGGAGTGCGGCGAACGGACGTGAATCTTTCGACCATCAAGGCCTTTGATCCAGCGACGCTTCCACTTGATGTCAAACTTCTTGAGCGCTTGGTTCCACTTTTGTGAAGAGATGAGGGAAACTTCAAGGGCTTCACGCAGGGACTTAATGACCGGCGTACCTTCCAAGAAGGCTTTCTTCAGCTCCTTACCGCGCTTCGCGCCACCACCCACGATTGACCCAATCTTGGCGTCGCCCGCTCCGTACAGGAACGCGTAGATGAACGTCTTGGCCATGTCGCGCCAACGATCGTGTTCATGGTTCGCTTTGTCTCGAACGGCCGCCTGACAGATGCCAGCAGCCACACCGTTAGCCCAGTGAACGTCACCGTTAAGGACCTGATCGGCGTAAGCGCCTTCGTCATACTTGGCACCGAAGTGACCGAGGCAACGCAGCTCCAGGCCGCTCGCATCGACTCCGACTTGGACGCAGTTTTCCCAGCCCTTGAACCGCTTTTGGGCGAACACAGCACCAAACAAGGCACGACATTCAGGACCGTACGGGCTCTTTGCGCTGGGCACTTGGCCCATGTTCGGATAGCTGTGAGTGGCGCGCCCGGTGACCGCCCCGTTGGGGTTGATCGAGCCATGCATCGAGCCATCTGAATGAACCAGACGCATCCATGCGTTATCACCCTCGGCCAACATCCCGATTCTCTTTTGGATCATCAGGTAGTCACGGACGAGAGCAATACACGCTTGAGCATCCGGGTCGGCCACAGTCACGCCGTCAAGGGTCTCGTCATCGACCTTCGGGGCGCCTTTGTCAGTGAACTCGGTGGGCTCCCATCCGGCGTCCTTGAGAACCTTGATGAGGTGTTGCCCCGATGCCGGATTGAACGTGACGAACTCGACAGGTGTATACGGAGCGCCCTCAAAGGTTTCCCGAGAGTCCCGCTTTTTACCGCCCTTGAGCCACACGCCGCCGACCTTCGGATACTTGACCCGAGGCATGGGGCGACCGTCAGACCACTTTTCGAGAGGCTTGCCGGTCTTGGGATTACGGAACAGCTCAGTACCGCCCTTGGGTTGATACCAAGAACCGAAGGTCCTGATGAGTTTCACCAAGAGGTCCGAGCGTTGCCCTGCAAGATCCGCATAGAGCCGTTCAGCGCCTTCAGAGTCGAACGGAAAACCGTTGCGCTCCATCTGGGCCAAAGCCCAAGCGGTGTCATGCTCAAGGTGAACGGCACGGATTGACTTCATCCAATGCTCGCCGTTTGGAGCGAGGCCGGACGGGAAGTAGTACGGATCGGACATCAGCTTGGTTACGAGCTTCGTCGTCACTACTACGTCCTGGACGCAATAGTCCTGCATAGCCTGCGACCAGTTGAGCCACTCCATGCCCTTCACGTAGGTCGTGCCATCGGCAAGACACTGGGCCTTGAAGTCGGTCGTGTACTCGCCCTTCATTTCACCCAGTCGATAACCCCAAGCTTCCAATGCGTGGGACCCGAAGCGGTTGCCGGGAAGTTTCCCTGTGCGCAGAAGGCCGCCGTCTGTATCTCGGATGTTGGCGTGGATCAGACGGGACAGGACAAGGGTGTCCATGACTTTCTTGCGGGGGATGTTCAGACGCTTGCCGAAGTACTGGCGCTTAAGCTTGTCGAGGACCGGGATGTCGTACTTGATCCCGTTGTGGAACACGAGCAGGCCATCGGGCTTGGCTGCCTCAGCTTCGAGCTGGGCGATGTAAGCCTTGAGGTCGTTGGGACCGTACTCGAAGACCTCGCCGGTGAAGTAGTCCTTGCTGACACCACAGTGGAACTTGCTGACGTTCTCTAACAGACCATCTGTTTCGATGTCAGAAGTCAGCATCAGGCGTCACCTTGATGCAGCTCAGGGGTAGCCACAGGGTTTTCTGTGTTCGGCTATTGCCCACAGCGTGGAGCATTTCAAAGTGAACGACCCAGCCGGTGAATCCTTTCAACCGCTCGGACTGGTTGGTTCCTTCCGCAATCCACTCAGAGGACTGCACGGTGAAGCGCATGTGACGGTACATATACGCTTGCAGGAAATGTCCCGCAGGAAGAGAGGTAACGGTAAATTTCGCCCCATCACGTACCGGACTCGCGCGCTTTTCGGGTGGAGAAATGAGATCGGCCAGTTGCTCTTTGAACAGTTCCAGCTCGCTTTTGGCTGGAGCAACCCATTTAGGGATCGCGTAGGTTTTCTCTTCGTAGCGATAGCCGAGAGATTCCAGCAATGCAGCGGCCAGCTCACCTTTGCGCAGGTGTGCGCGTACTTTTTGATTGTCCACAGTGAATCCTCCAAAGGAATTGGTGACGGGTTGGTGTGTTGAATTAAGGTTGAACGAAGGGCCCCCAGAACGGAGACCCTTGAGTCACGCTTAGATCAAAGCGGAAACCTTGCGGGCCTCTTCGGCCAGCTTGTTGGACTCGGCCAGAGCAGCCTCACCGCCCTTGTACGAAGTAGCCGCCAGCTCGAAAAGCTTGGTGGACTGTTTGGCCTTCCGGGTCGAAGTTTTATTCAGGGCAGAGGCCAGTTTTGCCAGGGCGAATTTGTACAGTTTGATAATGGTCATTGAGGTTCTCCTTAGTAGTCGGTTGGGGTCGATGGCTCTTCCTCTTCGCCCGCCCAGCCGGTCTCACCCTCAGGTGTCCAGCCATCAGCGGTCTCGTCGAGCCATCCGGTTTCTTTGTTGTAAATCAGGTAACCGGCTACGCCAGTGTCCCCAGTGAAGCGGCACTTCAAGACCCGGATCGTGACCACGTTGGGGTGTTCCCCTTGTTGGTTTCGCTCCATGGCAATGATGGTGTCGCTGAGTTGGCGCAGAGACCCAGAGCCACGCAGATCCGTGATGGAGACCTGACGGCCTTCTTCGTGAGCTTTGCCTTTCTCGGGGTTCTTCAGGTGACAGATAACGACCATGAGGATGTCGTTGGTCTTGGCGAAGGTCTTCAGCTTGGTCATCAGGCGGTCGATGGTTTTGCGCTCATCGCCGTTGTCATCCATGCCAGACACCACGATTGAAATGTGGTCCAGCACGATCACCTTGCAGCCCTGCCCCTTGACCATGTAATGCAGCTTTGACATCAAACGGTCTTCAACGGATTCCGCGAAGGAGTCGTAGAGGAACAGCTTGTCCGTCTCGAAGATGGCGTCGAAGGCCGCGTCAAACTCTTCCTCGGTCGTACCGTCAGGGTTCTGGCGATAACGGCGGCGAAGGTGCAAGCCAACAAGGTCCTCAACGGTTTCCTCAACGGACTCTTCCAGCATCGCAACGCCGACTTCCAGACCGTGTTGCTGAAACCAGTTGTAGACGTTCTGTCTCACGAAGGTCGATTTGCCCATGCCTGACCCAGAGGTCACCATCAGCAGTTCGCCCGCCCGTGAATCCTTGGTCATGCGGCGCAGTTCAGCGGGGCCAGCAAGAGGAATCCGTGGGATGTCCTGCTTGTTCTTGATGCGGTTCTTGAGGGACTTCGCAGAGACAACACCGTCAGGTACAAACGGTGCAGCGTTCCACATGGCATCCATCACAGCTTTAGCCTGGCCCTGCATGACGCAGTCGTTTGGGTCCTTCAGGGGCAAAACCGCAATCTTCACCTTGCCAGCCGGTAGAACCTCAGCGGCATCCATGGCAGCAGCTCGGCCAACGTCATCCATGTCGAACATGAGGATGATTTCGTCGAACGTATCGAGATACTCGTAGTTCTTCGCGCAGGCTTTACGGGCGCTCGGGGCACCTGTAGGAAGGGACACAACGGGGTATTTGCCGCCCTGCAACTGGGCCACTGTCAGGCAATCAATCTCGCCTTCCGTGATGATGATCTTCTTGCCACCCGACCAGAGATGCTTGCCGAAAAGGCAGTCAGCACCATGCTTGCCGGTCGATGAGAAGTTCTTGTCTGCGTCGCGGATTTTCTGGCCGACCAAGTTCCCGTGTTCATCACGGTAGTCAGCGACTTGAATACTCTTCCCGCTATGGGTCTTCCCTACCCAGTAGCCGTACTGCTTGCAGATAACTTGCTGGAGGCCACGTTTAGGCAAATCCTGAAAGCGGCCTTGATGGTCCAGCATCGACATCGTGCCGTCAGCGCGCTTGGTGTTCGCTCGGGGACTGTGAGATTCGGAGCCATCGCCGGGGGTGTAATGCGTGCAGACGTAGCAGTAGGTGTGCCCGTCTGAGTAAGTCCCCATGCCATCACTGGACGAACACTCATCGACGTTCGTGCAGGGTCCTTTGTAGAGCAGTTCGCTTTCGGGCTGGTCAGTAGAGTCCATCGGACCCGCCTACAGGCGCCTCTAAGGACTCCCCGGTAGCCCGTCGCCACGCAAGGTCGAACCACTTTTCTTCCATCTTGGCCGCACGAGGACCGCGAGCGTCATCACGCAGGCGGACCAGCTTCGACCAATGTTCATCGCCCATGTAGCGGACATACGCCGCATCGATCCCCCGGTGAATGCCGACGATTGCGAACTGGTTCAGGTTGTAGTCGAACTTCTGGATAGCCTCAGACACACAGTCGGTGTCATAAAGGATCACGTCGATATCACAACCTTCGATCTTCCAGACCCCAGCCAGACGGTCCGAATCGGAACCTGTGTGATACTTGGGGAACTTCTTGAAATTGAGTCGAGCGCCTTCAAGAACTTCAGTGACTTTCTCGTGACCTGTACCCGCACAAACAACATCAACGTCTTTCGGAGCTACGCCAAAGAAAATGTCACGGGCAGCACCGCCAGCGATAATTGCCGAGATACCATGTTTATGCAGCAGTTGGACAATATCAAAAGCTCCTTGTAGAGTTTCACGATTCACAGACATGAGCCGTCCTCCTAAGTTAATAAGTGAAAGTGCCTTTAAAGCGAGCCAAGCGGCCCGCCTAACAGAGATGTTTAATGTTTAGCGCGGGACTTTAGCCAAGTTGCAACGTCGAATGACGGGCAGGCTTTACCGCTATCCAGGTCACGATGGCCGCAAATGCGAGCATTCGGATACATGACCGTGGAGATTTCCCAGACGAGACCTTCAAGCGCTGCCCATTGGGCATCCGTAAAGTTGTCTTTTGGTTTTCCTGCATCGTCGATACCACCAACCATGCAGATACCGACAGATTCAAAGTTGTGCCCCTTTACGTGGGACCCGACGACATCATGAGGACGGCCTGTTTCTACGGTGCCATCGCGTCGAACAATGTAGTGGTAGCCGACATCAAGCCAACCTTGTTGAACATGCCACTGACGAATCTCGCGCAGGCCAATATCCATAGAAGGTTTGGTAGCTGCGCAGTGAATAACGACTAAGTTCGTCTCCTTCCGCTTATTGAATTGCACACGAGCCATAATTACGCTCCTTTTACTTTCAGAATCCCGTCAGGAATCTGTTTCTTCTTCTCCTTCATCCAAGTCAATGGAACTAACTTGTCTGCGAATTGAATACCATGTTTCTCACACCACGCCCCGTAAGTCGTAGGTGAACCCTTATAGAGCTTCGCCTTGCTCGACGAAAAGATCAGCCGAATATCAAGCTCGGGGTACTGTTCACGCAGCAGCAAGTGTTTCTTGCGGTCGTCAACTTCCCAAATACCTTTGCACTCAATAATGATGCCGTTCCCCAGAATAAAATCCGGTAGATACTTAGCAGTTCTCGCCGGGATCATGTAATTAATCCAGTGCTGCTCAAAGGTGTACGGGATACCGTGCTTGTCCATTAGTTCGCTGTTCTTTTCTTCCAGACCTGAACGGAAGGCCGCTTGTGGCGACCTCCGAGGCCCGGCGTAGCGACCAAACGCCGCCACTTTTAGAAGTCGCCGTCGCTGTCTGGTAGTTCTTGCTCAACATGCTCACGGCGCTGATCTTCTTCCGACCAGCCCTGCTCTGCGCCTGGGGCTTCGTAGCCACCGTCTTCAGCTTCTTCAGCCCAGTCACCGTCATCGGAATTGAACTCCTTCAAGGTAATGAGCATCACGCTGTCAATCTGCAATTTCACGGACGAGCCAGCCACGTTGGACCAGCCATAAGGGAACAGAGAGAAACGGACTTTCAGTTCGGAACCACCAGAAATGGCAGGAACGTTCTCGATACGCTTGCCCTTCGCATCAACGACCTTAAGGACGATAGCCTTGGACTCTTGAGTCTTGGTGTCGATGTAGGACGCATAGCCCTTGAACTTGAAGGTCACGGTGCCATCATCATTCTCGAAGAACGGCATGTCACCCTCATAGGGTTCCAAGAGCTTCTTACCGCGTTGCAGTTTCTTTTCCAGCTCCGGCCGGTCTTTTTCGAACTGTTTAACCAGCTTGCTGTAGTTACCTTCATGTGCCTTAACAATCTTGTCGATTAGCGGTTGAGCATCAGCCGACGGGACGGTCAAGTTGACTTTGTATTCACCACGGGGATTACCGAAGCCTTTTTCAGGATTGCCATAGTCGGGTTTCTGAATCGAGCAGTACGGCTCAGCAATACCTTTCGGGGTGAACAGAAATTCTTTACGTGGACCTGCCATATATACGTCTCCTTATCAAATTCGGGGCGCAGAAATCCACCGAGAGAAACTTAATCTCGGGCTGGTCTGCTTTAAGTGAGGGTTTTTGGTATTACCGGAATGCTGGGCGCTTGATATCTACTGTCTGTTCTTGCAGCTCTTCACGACTAATCGCCATTGAGATTTCCTGAGCAGCAGACTTGCGGATTGATCGGAAGACCGAATAGACCACAGACTTGAAATTCTCATTAAGAAACTTCTTATGGAATCTCCAAACGTCGTGCTTGAAGTGCGCCAACTCCTGGGAGAACTCACAGCCACTTGGTGGAGTTGCCAGTTCAATCAGAGTCAACTCGACCAATTCCTTTTGCTTCTCGGTCATTAAGCGTTCGTATAGAACACCTGCGAAACCCGATTGGCGAACGTGACTGTAGTTGTTCAGATGCAGGAAGCCGTCAGGCCTTGCACGACCATTGCCTTGGGCTCTTTTCATTGGGTCACCGTGAAACGGCTGATATCCGGCGCGACTACAGCGCGGACACGCGTTACATCGCCAAAGCGCTCTTCTGCTTTCTCAGCGGCCTCTTCGAGAGAACGCGCATAAATAGTTACTTCATCCGAGTGGCTACCCATGGCAACTGTCGCCTTATAGGTTTTTACTGCTGCTTCCATTACTTGATTACTCCTTGTTTTTTACGTTTAGTGACACTGACTGAGAAACAAGACGAGCCCCAAAGAACTCAACTTTCTCAGCGTCGTAAAGACCATCATCTTTGGCACCGGCTTTACGCTTCCCGAGGTTGCGTTGTGCTGCCCTTCGCCAAAGTGCTTTAAAAGCATTTCCTTCGGCGTAATTCATTCCGAGTGCTTCAATGATGTCGTTGCACTCTGCGATATAGGCGGGGTTACTTTCGGTAGTGGGGTTTTGCACTTGTACTGTGTAGTAACTCACTGAGCCGCCCGTGTACTCAGTCATTAACGACCTCCTTAATGACCTGCCACACGAGTGCACAGCGAGGCCACTTGCCGGTGTATGGCTCCAGCTTTACTCGACCCAACTTTCGGGCATTCGCACAGGTCGCCTTGGTCACCAGAAAGGTGTCGCCGTCAGTAGCGTCCTTGAGGACCTTGTTGTATGGCTTCAGGGCGACATGGTGAATCGTCCGACTGATGCGGACCGTGTAGGCCAGCTTTGGGACTCCTTTGTTGTGGTGCAGGAATGTTTCGGCCACGCGGGGACCTCCTTTGGGTAGGTGATGGGTTGAGCACTGAGTGATTAGCTATTGCGAGAGGCGTTTACTCTTTGATCCTTGGGTCCGAGATGCCCCGGAAAGAATCAAAAGATGGGTGGCGCAGAGACCCGTCCGGGTAGCGCTCCATAAAGGTCACCTTTACGGTGAAGCCGTTATAAACATCGCCCCCGGCCAACTTAACGTTCTGCGTGAAGGTTTCCATTTGGGCTTTGCTAATCTTGCAGGCCTTTACGACATGGCCTGACTCCAGGAGGACCTCAAAGCCAATGACCTTTCCTTCGTTGGCGAGGCCAGGTGAACCCCAGACCAGACCGACTACCTTGCCGTCTTCGTTGTCGTTCGGCGTCATCTTCCACATGCCGTTCTGCTTCGAGCGCTTCCAGACGCCGTTAGGGTCCTTCAGCACCAGCCCTTCAAGCTTTCGCTCACGGACGGACTCATAAAGAGCCTCAACCTCCTCCATGCTGAAGCAGTCCAACGACTCGACAACCTCCCACGCAATTTCCGGGAAGCGTTCTTTCAGCAGGTTCACTTGATACTCGACGTGGTACTTCATGACGCTGTGGGTCACGTCATAAATCTTGTTCGAGCGGACCACTGACATCGGCACGATGCCAAACACGATCACCTTCAGGCGGCTCAGATTAACGTCTTCATGTCGGCGCAAAGTCCCCGCGATGTCCTTGCAGGGCAAGTCGTCAATACGAAGCTCGGCGTCCAGCATGAAACCCTCGGGAAACAGCCCGTCATCGCTCTCAAAGAAGGAAGGCCAGCGGCTATCGAAGTCGAGAGGCTGAGCCATGTTCCCACCAACCAGAGCCGGGAAATGCTTACCCTCTCGAGACAACCAATCGGCTCCCCAGCACCCAGTAACATCAGGGCGGACACACAGATTCAAACGAACGCCATCTTCTTTAACGTCAGCAATCAAATAGGACTCTTCGAGAACCTTATTAAGTGCTTTTTCGTTGAAGTCCACGGGACGATGTGGGTTAGTCGCAATGATTACTTCCTGTACCTTACTCATTCGGCCGACTCCCAGGTGTGACGGGACGGGCGCTGCACTTTGTTCAACTTTCCGCGACGGGTGCGGACAACTTCCATTTCGTCATCGGTACGGCGTTTAGAGGTGCGGACAGTGCGTTGAACTGCTTGAGTGGATTGCATCAAAAAGAACTCCTGAAATAGGGAAAGGTTGGTTGTGCTTTTAGTGAGGGTTTTTAAATTTCAGGCACTAAAAAGCCTCACGAGACGGTTAAATCTCAGTGAGGCTCTGTTGTGCTTTTAGTGAGGGTTTTTAATCTCAGGCGAATGCAAACTCGCTTTCGAGGATCTTGGTGATGTCCAATGTTCCTTTAGCTGGTAGTGGTGGCATCTTTTCCAACTGGCTTTCGTGTAGTTGCTCCATAAACTGTTCGCGGAAGTCATCAAGAACATCGTTTTCGGTGTACGTCTCGACCATTGTTTCGCGCACTGCTTTGAACATCTTCCCGGCCTTCGCTGGGATGGTCCCAAAGCTGTCATGAATCAGCGCAAAGAACTCAACGCCGTAGCATTCGGAAGCCTTAACGACTGTCTTCCTTAGGTGCGACCCATCTTGGCTGTGAACGAAGTTCGGAGAGATTCCCGACTCTTGCTTAGCCCCGTCGATGCTGTCCGAGTCGCGCACGTTGATGGTGGCTTGTAGGCGGACTGTCCCGAGGAACATCAGGTCAACCCGACGCTGTATCGGCTTCATGTACTCTTGCCACACGGGGAACCCGTCAGGCGTCACCCAGTAAACAGGCATGCACGGCTTGAGGATTTCCGGGGTCGGGTTCTTCTTGGTCTTCTTGGTCGCGGTGACCTCAGTAGCGAGGAGCTTGGCCGCTTTCTGTAGCCACAGCATGGCCTCAACTGCCTTGACCACAACGACGCTCACAGAGTCCCAAATGAGGTTCGCCATGTATCTCGCGCACTGTTGAGCATCAGGGAACCACTGTTCACCGTCGCCCTTGTCGATGGCAGGCTGAATGATGTCGTCGCGCACCTGATCGGTGAACCCGAAAGCTTTCGAACCGTAGGCCAGCGTCATAACAGAACGCTTGGTGACGCTTCGAGTTACGCCGTAATTCATCCAGCCTTGCGCAAGCGTCCGGGTCCCGAGAATACGGCGCTCTGTGATTTCACCGGTCTTCTCATTCACGATCAGCTCTACGCTGTCTTCTGTGCCTTCAATCACGTCCTTTTTGACCTTCTCAATGACCTCCTCAGCGACCAGCCGGTAGATGTCCTGTACCTCGTCCGAGGGAAGCAGGTTCACCGCCCGACCGCCCCGCTCGTCCCGCAGCATTGCCGAGAAGTGCTGAATGCCCGAGCAGGAACCATCAAAGGCAATCGGTAAAGCCGACTCCCAGAATTCGCCATGCTCGACCACACCGGCCCACTCAAAACAGAACGCCAAGAAGCAGAACGGGGAATCCATCTTGGTCCACTCAGGCTGGCCCAACGGGTCCCGAGCAATCTCAAGGATCAACTCTTTGTTGTCCTCTACCCACTTCTTGCGCTGGCTGAAATCGACCTTATCGACGCCCGCACAGTTAGCCCCGTGAATCTTGAGCCACTCGATACCGTCCTTTCCTACAGGCTCCGCAACGGAAGCCATGAGCATTCCCTTGGTCATGTCGTTGCCTTGGGGATTGAACGAAGGGATCGCGTAAACACGGCCACGCCAATCGAGGTTGTACGGAAAGTAAATCGCCTCGTAGTCAGCGAATTTGTCGGCCTGCTCAATGATGAACTCATAGGACAGGCGACGGCTTACACGGGCGCGGTCACGGCGATAGACACCGGCTGCTTCTTTCTTCCACGCTTTCAAGATTGCGGCGTCTTCACCCATACCGTCGGGCTGAGCTGGTAGCTCCTCACGGTCGGCAGTAGGGAACTTGTCGATTGGAACGTGTTTCCACTCCATCACTGCCTTGGCGACTTCAAGGACCTTTTTGTTTACCCTCCATGCGGACGCTTGAGCGATGTTTACGGCCTTGTAGACCTCGGGCATCGATACGTCGCGGTAGCGCTGCAAGGCCCGCTTAGAGCGCACACGGATTAGCGGAATAGGCTTGCGCCCCTTTGCCCAGTAACCGCCGCCAATCATCTTGGTCCACTCTTTCGGCGGGACAATCATCGGTTGATGGCGTGGAGTGATGCCAGCCAACGAGAAAGCCCGGTCGCAGAGCTTGTCAGCCCACGCAGGCGTCAAGTGGACGAACTCACCGTCGAGCTTCACGTTGCCAGCGTTCTCGCGCTTCACCTCGACCAACTGCGTGGATTCAATGAGCAGCTCTAACAGCCGAATCCCCATGTGATAGGTCATGTCGTTGTCGAGGGAATCCCAGGAGGACCACGAGGTTTGAATCTCATTGGCCTCTTCCATGTGCGATTCGACCTTTTCAAGGAATTTGACCTTGTAGGTATGCCCGTTGCGCTTGTTCAGAGCTGGGCGAATACGCTTGTTGAAGTGTTCGGCCTCCTGTTCACGAATACGGCCGAAACGTGCTTCCTCTTCCAGGCCACGACCCAGCGCAACCGCCAGATTCTGAATGCTCGTCGGGCCTTTCTTGGCGACCATGTTGAGAACGATTTTGACGGTGATGGCCGCTACGTTTTCCGCCTTCACCATCTGGAAGAACTGAAGCGCTACGTGCTTACGGCGGACCTTCGTTACTTGGTGTTCAACCCAGTTATCAAAAGCAGTAATCATCAGGGGAACCAGTGTGGTTAATACCGGTTTCGCGGTGGCGTTATCGGCAAACTCGCCTCGTTCAATTTGTCGCTCAAGTGCTTTATGGAAACGCTCTTCGCCCAGCGTGTAGGCTTCATGCTCAAGACTGAGCTGAGTTGCCGCAAAGTCTGGGCCATACATGCCTGAAAGAGTTTCAAAGGCCCAAGAAGATTTCTCTTGAATGTCGCTAAAGTCGTGCTTAGTTGGTTGAATTTGGCTTTCTACGGACATGCGAATCCCTTAGAGGCCTGTTAGGGCCTCCAATTAATTAGTTAGGTGTAAGGGCTGAATCGAGAGCGCAGAGACCCGCAAAGAAGACTTAAAGAAGTCTCTAAGGGTTAAGGCTCATAGAGGGCACAGCGCTTTTAGTGAGGGTTTTTAGATTTATTGAGGGTTGCCAAATAATGGCTATATGCTATTGTTTCGTGAAAGTTGTTCTGTTTTCCGTCCTTAGTTGGGCGTTGCACGGGTCCGCCTGCTACCCGCTTCCGGCGTAAAAGTCTTACTTAACTTCGCTCCAATGGACTAATAAATTCCTTTCGCCTTCAGTTACAGGCATTCCATAGTGTCGATTTGCTTTTCCGTTAAAGAACATCCCGTGTCCTATCGGTAACTGTGGGACCAAGATGTTTTGTGTGAACGGGCCGGTATGCACCAAAGTTCCGCCGCCCTTGTGAGTGTCTGTTAAAGCCACCACGAGTGTTACGTCTGAATCCTTATCGTTATGCCAATGCCCACGAGGCGTGTTCTCAGTGGTGTACTGCGCTGCCTGGATGGCCTTAATTACGCTCGGGTCCTGCCCCATCAAGACCTTGGCCAATGGAATCCCAGCGTTCGCCCAGAGACTGTACAGGCAATCAAACAAGGGGCGACATTCAGTCAGAAAGGTGACTTCAGGAATCTGCGCCTCTACGGGCTCTTCCTCGTTCACGCTGTACTCCATGCAATCCAGCTCAAGCATGAGGTCCCGGCAGAACGCCTCTGAGAGGTATGGGAACGAGTAGATACCGTGCCCGTGATGCGTCACGACCTTGAGCGCTTTGGCCCAGTCAGAGGACTCCGAATAATCGGCAGCGCTAAGCGGTTCAACCGTCTCCGCGTGGTCGGCCATGTCCTTGATGAGGTCGAGAACGTCCCGAAGGTCTTTGTGATATTTGTCGAGCGATGAATAGGCCGTCAGGGCTTTGCTCAATACGTGGTTTTGTCCGTGGTTCATTTGTTCCTCACTGTGTCTGTGCACCGGTCGCTCACTAAAAAAGGGCGTGCAAGGTAAGCGTCCAAGTGCTGGATGTCCATACATATTTATGCATTTGTGCATTTTGCTATGCGTATACGCATTTCCGTTTGATCGACCCTTAGAGAACGATTCCCGGCCCGTTGAACTGGTAAGCGACCCAGTCCCACGCTCGGCGTAGCAAGGACGTTTCTTTGCGTGCTCGCTTGGCCTCCTCAGCGTCCAGGCGGATATCCAAGGGATGAGCTGGTAGTCGGTAAAGAGCAGCGTTGAGGCCTGAGAATTCGCGCTCGTCCTCACGGGACCAATGGAACAGAGCAGCCTTTAGGAGGTGGTGCCCGACCTCCTGCATGGTGTCTGTCAGGAACTGGAAGTAGAGGCGGTTGTTGTCGTCCCGTTTGATGTCCACTCGCAGCCAGAGACGGCCACGGCGATTAGTTACGTATTGCGCGAGGCCGGTCCTTAGGGCGTCCTGCATGGCTGCAAGGATGTTGTTTGCCACGGTCGGGCTGGTGAAGTTGGTCAGGTTGTAAATGCTCATAGCTTGAAATCTCGGTTTGAGGGGGCCTGCTTGCGACCCCATTGCGTTTTATAAAGGTGGCTGCGGTTTACTGAGTTTTGGTGAGGTACATGAACGCACAAAACGCGTACATCAGGACAAACCTAAAGCGTCGAATATTGGGTAAGTGCCACTGCAACCCATGTTCCGCTGACCATCTGACCGACAGCCCAGCCAAACGTGTACCCGTTGCCCTCTTCCCAACCCATTTTGCTAAGCAGAGCGGCTACAGCGGCTTTAACGTTGCCTTCGTTGTCCAAAGCGTGATCAAAACTAACTGTGATAGAGCCCGCGGCTGCGGAAGCCTTCCAGCGAGAACCCTTGGTGTCAGTAGGTGGCAGAAACTTGATGGTGATTGCCTGCATGGTGATAGTCTCCAGTGTACGCATTTCGTGCGTATATCAAAATAAAACGAGCCGCCTTGGCTTCGTTGTGGCGAGCCGTCAATGTACGCACGAAATGCGATCATGTCAACGCACGAAATGCGTATATCAGCAAAAAAGAAAGCCCGACGACTCCATATGAAGCTGTCGGGCTTTGTGCGTCTTTTAGTGAGGGTTTTTAATTGACTGGGTGCTTTTTGAGGATTGCGGCCAATGCGTCACGCGTTTCGGCGCGGGAAACCTTCAGGACCATTGCGAGACACATCCACGATCCGAAATAAAGGCAGGTCTGCTCCCGTCCGCTTACGTCACTGTACGATCCGAATTTGGCAACAAGGACTTTATTGGCATACCAAGCACGGCCATCTGTAGTGACCAGCACCCCAGCTTCAGTAAGCTCAGCCAAAGCTCGGTTGAATGTCCTAATGACGTCCGCGTGAGACCTCGCAGCTTTAGGTGCCGCATTGTGCAACTCAGCGGTTGTCGTATGCAGTGGCTCGCGCAGCGATAGTGAAATTTCCATTGTTCAAAATCCTAATAGTGCTGTCGCCTTCGGGAAAGCTTGAACCAGCTTAACGAGACCGTAGAGGACAGCGGCACTGAGGCCCCACGCGGCGACTGTTAACGCTCTATCCATGGGTCACTCTTGGTGCAATGTGAATGCTTGGGCAGTGCCACCAAGCACATACCAACAATTACGATTGAGGCCTGACTCTTTAGAGATTTTCACGCCAGTGATGCCATCTGCACCTTGTGCATATGCTGCGATCTTCAGATCAGTTAGGACCGCAGCCTCGGTAGGAGCTTCCTCGACAAAACTCCTATGGCATCTCCCCGCAGATACCTCAGTAACTACTTGGGCGCCTGTAGGTATAGCCTCATAGACCTTAACGGTCCTGACTGCCTCTCTCTGATCCTTCAAGCTTGCGTACGATTGTTCATTGCCGACTTGGAGATTAGAGGAGTGACTACCGCATCCTTGTAGAAGGCCAATTAGCAAAGCAAGGCCGATAGCATAACAGCGCATCCGTGAAGCTCCCTTAGTAGAAAGCCTCGAATGATATCAGTCAGCTATCCGATAGAGCGACTCTCAGAGACTCTGCCATACGATGGACTTGCACCGCCCTGCCCGATCCGTAGAGGTCAAAGGTAATCGAACCTGAGCTGTGTCCTAAGATTTCTTGAGCAGTGCCTAACGGAACCTCAGCGGCTTTCAAGGCGCCTGCAAGATGATGCCTAAGCGAATGGAAGGACAGACCCACTTTCGTCTCAATCTTTAGCACCTCACGGATGCGTTGGTTAAGAGCCCCTGTGAACGCAGGCGCTGTGTGGGTGAATAGACGTCCATTAGCGGATGCTACGAATGCTTTGAGCGCCTCCAGGTCAATCCCATAAGCCGCCACTAAGGGCACCTTACGTGCACTGAATTTGTTCTTCAGCGTTTTCCCGTCATTGGCGTTTATATCCATGATCAACACACCATTGACCTCACTAAAGTCCTCAGTTCCTAACTGCTGTATCTCTCCCACTCGTGCCCCACTGATAACTCCAAGGCTCAGCGCCCAGCGGTGCCACGAGTCAGTAGGCAGACTATTAGCGTGAGCTACAAGCGCCGCTACCTGTTCCCCAGCAAATGCCGTCCGCTCACTCTCTGCCCCTTTGAGAATCTGAAGCTTCGAGCAGAAAGCCTGTTTGATATGCCCGTTAGCAACTGCCCAACTGAGAACAGTGGATAGCTGAGTCATGAACTTGTTAACAGTCGTAGCCTTACGTCCTTCTTTTAGGGTCTCGCGGACCGCTATGAGGTCAGCCCTTGAGTGGGTCGCCATGTCCATATTTCCGAGGACATCACTCAGAGTCTCACAGCACGTCTTAACGCTGCGCATACTGGACTCTTTTAGGTCGTCCTTGCGCTCTTCCATGTAGTAAGCCGATAGAGTCGCAAAGGTGACTGATGGTGTCTCTGAGGTACTCACAGAGACAGGTAATTGTGGGGCCTCCTCAAGCTCCTCAATGATCCCAAGCATAGGATCAGTGACACTTAAGACCCTCCACTCGGCAGCCGTCATCATCCGTCTACCGATATCAACTGCCCGTGCCTGTGCAACGCTCAAAGGCTCCGATGCGGCTATCTCTTCGAGGTCATCCCGAACGTCTGAGAAGACATGCCCCGAAGAGCCTATCCGGTCCCATACAGAGCGTGAGCCCAGAATGCTCCCAGCAGTCTCCCTTAGATGATCCCTTAGGAACTCCCACGTTGCGTCTGGTTTATCGAGATGAAATGCCCTGAGAGTCTTCAGGAGATGTGAAGCAGTAGCCAATGCGGTTTGCCTGTGGGTTGTCTTGAGGGAAATCGTGCAGGTTCTTTTCGAGCCCATTGGGCGGACTCTGAGGGTGTACCGACCTTGGCGCCTATACAGATAGGGACACGCAAGGTCTAACACTGTTCTAACACTTTGGGTCGTTGAGGTGGTGTGCAGCATGGTCAAACCCCTGAATTCATTGGGTTAAACCTCATGTGTCACCAAGTAGGCATTCTACTCGCTGTGCAGATTTGCATAAATCGACTCAGCGAGCTTTTTACTGATCCCGGGTGCTTTGGCGATCTCTTCGATGCTGGCACGAGACAGCTCCTGCAATCCACCAAAATGTTTCAACAAATCGCGCCGACGTGTCGGCCCTACCCCCGCAACGCCCTCAAGCGTGGACGTACGGCGGGTTTTGCCCCGCCGTGCCCGGTGCCCGGTAATGGCGAAACGGTGGGCTTCGTCGCGAATCTGCTGGATCAAATGCAGCGCGGGGGAATCACCGCGCAATGTGAATTCGTGTGCAGCGTCATTCAGGTACAACGTTTCAAAACCGGCCTTGCGTGTCGCGCCCTTGGCCACACCCAACAAAATCAGGTCAGGTACCGCCAGTTCATTGAGAACGTCCCGGGCCATGGACAGTTGGCCTTTGCCACCGTCCACCAGCAAAATGTCCGGCAGCTTGCCCTCGCCGTCCTTCAGCTTGCTGAAGCGTCGGGTCAGAGCCTGATGCATTGCTGCGTAATCATCGCCAGGCGTCACGCCCTCGATGTTGTATCGACGGTAGTCGGATTTGATCGGACCTTCCGGGCCGAACACCACGCAGGACGCGACGGTGGCTTCGCCGCTGGAGTGACTGATGTCGTAGCATTCCAGGCGCTGTGGTGGCTCATCCAGGTTCAGGACTTCGGCCAGCGCATCGAAACGCGCCGCAACGTGCTGACGATTAGCCAAACGCGCACTCAACGCCTGCTCGGCATTGGTGACCGCCAACTGCTGCCAGCGTGCGCGCGTACCGCGTACCCGATGACTGATGGACAACTCGCGGCCGCGTAACTCGTCAATGGCCGTGATCAGGACCGGGAAATCATCGTGAACCACGTTGACGATCAACTCGCTCGGCAAATCCCGTTCGGGGCTGCTGATGTAGTACTGGCCCAAAAACGCCGCCATAACCTCGGAAACGTCTTCCTCAATCCCTACTTGCGGGAAGAAGTTCTTGCTGCCCAGCACCCGGCCGCCACGCACGCTGATCAGGTGAACGCAGGCGCCGCCCGGGTTGACGAATGCGGCGATCACATCGATATCACCCGTCCCGCCTTCCATGCTTTGCTGGTCCTGGACCCGACGCAGCAATGAAATCTGGTCACGCAGTTCGGCAGCACGCTCAAACTCGAGATTGATCGCCGCCTCCTCCATTCCGGCCGACAGCTCGTCCGTCAGCGCATTACTGCGCCCCTCAAGGAACATCACCGAATGTCGTACGTCCTCGGCATACACCTGCGGCTCCACCAGCCCGACACACGGCGCCTTGCAGCGCTTGATCTGGTATTGCAGGCAAGGCCGCGTGCGGTTCTTGTAATAGCTGTCTTCACACTGGCGCACGAAAAAAGTCTTTTGCAGCAGACTCAAGCTTTCGCGAATCGCGCCCGCACTTGGATAAGGACCGAAGTACTTGCCCTTGGCCTTTTTCGCCCCGCGATGGATGCTCAGACGTGGAAACTGACCATCCGAGAGGAAGACATAGGGATAGGATTTGTCGTCGCGCAGCAGAATATTGTAGGGCGGACGCCATTCCTTGATCAGCGTCTGCTCAAGCAACAGGGCTTCGGTTTCATTGGCCGTGATCGTGGTTTCGACCTGAGCGATACGACCCACCAGTGCGGCAGTCTTGGGCGCAAGCCCGGTTTTGCGGAAGTAGCTCGCCAGCCGTTTCTTGAGATTCTTGGCCTTGCCGACGTAAAGCAGTCGCGCGTCACTGTCGAACATGCGATAGACGCCGGGGCGTCCACTCACCGTCGACAGAAAAGCACTCGGATCGAAGACTTCAGTCATTTTCAGAGATTGGCATCAACCATGCCGTGACGAACCGCCAACAGCGTCAGCTCGACATCACTGCTGATCGAAAGCTTCTCGAAAATGCGGTAACGGTAGGTATTCACGGTTTTCGGCGACAGGCAAAGTTTGTCGGAAATGATCTGGACCTTCTGACAGCCGACAATCATCAAGGCGATCTGGATCTCGCGCTCCGACAAGGCGTCGAAAGGCGAATCGTTGGTCGGCTGGAATGACTTGATCGCAAGTTGCTGGGCGATTTGCGGGCTGATGTAGCGTTGCCCGGCAAACACCAGCCGAATGGCCTGAACCATTTCCGGCAAACCTGCACCCTTGGTCAGATATCCAGCTGCCCCGGCCTGCAGCAGCCGTGTAGGAAACGGATCTTCTTCACACACAGTGACCGCAACGACTTTGATGTCGGGATGACTGCGCAGCAATTTTCGCGTGGCCTCAAGACCGCCGATCCCGGGCATCTTGACGTCCATCAGAACCACATCGGGCTTCAACTCACGCGCCTTGAGCAGGGATTCCTCCCCTGACTCGGCCTGGCCGACTACTTGCAGGCCATCGATGTCAGCCAGCATTCGTGTAATGCCTGTACGAACGAGATCATGGTCATCGACTACTAGCACCCTAATCAAGCAGACACCTCGCGATATGGTCGTATTGAGTTGCCGGACACCTTAGCAAAAAGCGGCTGGCAGACCTAGCGGCAAGCATCATATAAAAAGTTTCAATTCATCTTTCAAGGCTTGCTATTCGTGTGTTTCAGCAACGAGGGGCATCGACTTCGCGCTGCATTCTCAGGAAACACTCGTCCTCACCGACCACCACCAACCCCATTCGCCGATACAGCGCTTGCGCCGGATTATTTTTGAAGACGGTCAGGCGCAAGGCAGGTCTTCGTTCCTTGCGAGCCATGGCCCATACCTGATCGATTGCCCAGGAACCTGCGCCCTGTCCCTGGAATGCTTCGGATACATGTAATTCGCGGATGTACAAAGCCCTGGCATCACGGCTTAGGCTGACGTAACCCACTGGGTGCTCACCCTGCACGATCAGCCAGTTCTCCCGCCCCGCCCAGGCGACATCGAAGGCTTCATCAAGCCATAGCAAATCGTACTTAATGTAATAGCGCAGCATGTTTTGACAGGTGAGGTCCCGGGCGAAATCCAGATCAAGGGGAGTCGCCGGGCATAACTCGAAAACCATTCAACGCTCCAAAACGATCACAGGTTTTAGCGAAGCATTGAGTGTGTCACAGCCCTGCGACATTCAAGCGATAGAAAACAACGTCTGTACTCGATAGCATTTTCTGATTGAATCCGCCCATCGCCCTCTAGTAAGCTCGGCGCATTCATCGGAGACAGATCATGTTCAACGCCCTCTCACAGCTTCGTACCGTCAGCGCCCTGCGCACGGTGGCGGCTGCCCGGGCGAATGACGTTTGTGCTCCGGTCAGCTTTTATTTTGGGTATTGGTTTAGCCACTGGCGCGCCTGATACCCACACGGCGCCCACTTTAAACGGGTCGCCACCAGAGAATTCTCAACCCCCGGTCGGCCTCCCGACCGGGGGTTTTGTTTTTTCAGCCCCTACATTTTTAGCGACACACCAGACAACTTGAGGATTCAGAACATGAACTACGCCACTTATTACCGTTACGACAGTTTTACCGCCTGGCGATTTACCAGCCTCCGCTCGGGACAGCCTGCCGCCTCCGATCGGTCACCCACAGGTGGCAAGCACACACACGCAGCCAATCCGGCCAATTGTCGAACACCCCAGTAGGGCCGAGCACGCGGGAGCGAACCCGCCGCCAGCCCAGGAAGAATGAATATGAACTCGTCCGTCTCTGCTCTGCCACTGTCCACCTTGAGCCCGGCCAATGAAACGCTGACCCTGCGTCTGCCCAGCTCATTGCAACTCAAACAGCAATTGCCACTCAGCAACGCCCTGACCCAGCAGGTCGCCGCCCACCGCCATGCGGTCCGCGCGATCCTCAACGGTGAAGACTCCCGCCTGCTGGTCATTGTCGGCCCCTGCTCCATTCACGATCCCCAGTCAGCCCTCGAATACGCCACCAACCTTGCCCGCCTGTCCGCTGAAGTCAGCGATGAAATGCTCCTGGTGATGCGTGCCTACGTTGAAAAACCCCGCACCACGGTTGGCTGGAAAGGCCTGGCCTACGATCCGCAACTGGATGGCAGCGATGACATGGCCGGTGGCCTGACCCTCTCTCGCGAGTTGATGCGTGAAATGCTCGCCCTCGGTTTGCCAATTGCTACCGAACTGCTGCAACCGATGGCCGCCGGCTACTTCGACGATTTGCTCAGTTGGGTCGCCATCGGTGCGCGCACCACCGAGTCACAGATCCACCGGGAAATGGCCAGCGGCCTGAACATGCCCGTGGGCTTCAAGAACGGCACCGATGGCGGTGTCACGGTTGCCAGTGACGCCATGCGCTCGGCAGCTCACCCGCATCGGCATTTCGGCGTCGATAGCCAGGGCCATCCTGCAATCATCCAGACTCCGGGTAATCCGGATACCCATCTGGTACTGCGCGGCGGGCATCACGGACCTAACTACGACCGCGACAGCGTTGCCCGGATCAATCACGACCTGACCAAACTGAAGATCCCGGCTCGGATCATGGTCGATTGCAGTCATGCCAACAGCGGCAAAGACCCTTTGCGTCAACCCGCCGTGTTCACCGACGTGCTCGAACAACGCCTGCAAGGTGATCACTCGCTGATCGGCATGATGATTGAAAGCCACCTCTTCGAAGGTTGCCAACCGCTAAGCGCGTCGTTGCAATACGGAGTATCAGTAACCGACGGTTGCCTCGGCTGGAGCGCCACCGAACAATTGCTGCGCCAAGCCGCTGACCAACTTCGCAGACAGCACCGCATACAGCAGCCGGCATGATGATTGGCCCTTCCAGTCTTCAATCGAAGACTGGAAGGCGTCCAGACGACTTACCCTTGTACCTCCACCAACGCCACTTGCGAGAGCTGGCTTACATCATCGAGTCGCTCAACCGAGTAAGTGACGCTCACTGTCGTCCCCTGATGTTCTCTCCAAAACCGGTACGGAACGATAAACACCAGTGGTTCACCCGCCATCTCCCGGGAAATATCACGCTCGTCCCGATGACTGAAGTTGACACCGTCGCACTTCAGATACACCAACTCGCCCACCTCGGTACGAGCACCATCAATCACGACGGTGACACCATCTATCGAATCCTGCAGATCCAGCCAGCCTTCATCGGCTTCCAGGATGACAGGAGCTAACAGCGGCGCGCGCTCCAGAGGCCCAACGGACAATCGCGTTGGCTCGGAGTAAAGCGGCGCCTGGCCGTGTTGCTCAATGCAGTAAGTGATGGTCACTGTCGATCCGAGACCTGGGGCAATGAACTCCGGATTCACCCAGAACGACAGCTCCTGCCCCACAGCAAAAGATTCGATATTTAGCCGGTCGCTGAAGCTCGTTTCAGGTCTCGAGCCTTCCCAGAACAGCAAGACCCGGTCACCCTGGGCCATCCGTGCATAAGGCCGAATCGTAACGCGCGCGCCCTCAGCCACTCGGTCCGGATCAAGCGTTCCACCGACGGCATCGTCCACGATTAGCGGTAGCAACCCCGGCGGGGTATCACCAACATTCAACTGCAAACGCCGAGACTGTGAAGAGTCGGTTAAAGAACGGCTGCAGAGCGTGTAGTAAACCTCCAGTGAACCGCCATCCAGTGCGCCAATGTGTGCACCGGCGACGACAAAGACAACGTCATTGCCCACCTGCCCGTGGCTGACAAAACGCGATACTTCGTGTCGATAAACCTGCCCATCGGCGTCAAGACCTGACCAATGCAACACCAGCCTGTCTCCGCTCGTCATGCCCGGATAAGGCAATACCTTCATGACAGCCTTTTTACAGGCTGGATCGAGAACAGCATTATTCGCCTGCTCCAACTGCGGCGCCGGCAGTGACAGACTTTCTGCATTTACTTCATAAGTGCTCATTCATTTTCTCCAGTCCTTGGAAATACGTACCCGTCCCGCAGGCCGGCATCGAACGAAGTCTATTTAATCCCATCGTATTGCCTGGCGATGTCAGGGAACCACGACAGATGCCCCGGGCAAATGCCGCAAACAAGGTAGGCCACTGGTGAGAATCACTCTTGACCGCACAAAAGGATGTCGAAATGTTCCGAAGTAAGCTTCATCCAGATCCGAATTTTCGTACTTTTTCTATACCGCTTTCCTTCAATACCAGCGGCTTTTTCATACATCGCCTGCCTGTGGGAGTGTTTTAGAGTGGAGCCCGGCGCACCGCCACGAACTTCCGCGAAAAAGGCACGAACATGCAACGGAATGCAACAACTGCACACCCTATCCTGCTGGTACATGGGCTCTTCGGCTTCGACCGGATCGGCAAATATGAACTGTTCCATGACGTCAAGCAGTCACTTAGAAGTCATGGGGCCAGAGTCTTCATCCCTCACCTGTCAGCCACCCATAGCAATGAAGTACGCGGCGACCAACTGTTGGCCCAGATTGAACGGGTACTGGAAGGCACCGGCGCGAGCCGGGTCAATCTGATCGGCCACAGTCAGGGCGCACTGGCCGCACGCTACGCCGCCGCTGTCGCACCACAGTGGGTGGCGTCGGTGACGTCCGTCAGTGGCCCGAACCACGGCTCGGAGCTGGCGGACTTCTTGCGCAAGGCCCTGACACCGGGGCGCTTGCCGGAGCACCTGGCCAGTAAGATCGCGACCCTGTTTGCTGATTTCCTGTCGCTGCTCAGCGGCGACCTCCACATACCGCAAAATGCGATTGCCGCCCTTAATGCACTGACCACCGAAGGTGTCGGCGCTTTTAATGACAAGTACCCTCAAGGCCTGCCGAAAACCTGGGGCGGCAAGGGGCGAGAGCTGGTCAACGGTGTGCGGTATTACTCCTGGAGCGGCACCCTGCAAGGGACCATCCTTGACGAAGGACTCGGCGCGTTCGACCCGACACACGCGTTTTGTCGGGCCTTCTCCGAATACTTCATTACCGAAGCCGGCCAAAACGACGGACTGGTAGGCCGATACAGCTCCCATCTGGGCAAAGTCATCCGCTCCGACTATCCGATGGACCACCTGGACAGCCTCAGCCGGACCACCGGTCGAGACCGCAAAGGTGTCGACCCGATCGACTTGTATGTCCTGCACGCCGAACGCTTGAGAAATGCCGGTCTTTAAACCCTTCCTTTATCCGGTTGCCGTCTTGTCCGACTGACTCCAGATGGAACTTTGAGAAGAAATAGGCCACTGAATCCGGTAGGCTCAGCACTTTACTGAACATTGAATGGAGAATTTTCCCATGGCTAAAGCCACTGCCCGTCACATCCTTGTTGCCAGCGAAGCCAAGTGCAACGAACTGAAAGCCCAGATCGAAGGCGGCGCTGATTTCGCCGAGGTTGCCAAGGCCAACTCCACTTGCCCGTCCAGCCGTCAGGGCGGTGACCTGGGTTCGTTCGGTCCAGGCCAGATGGTCAAGGAATTCGACACCGTGGTCTTCAGCGCGCCAATCAATGTCGTGCAAGGTCCGGTCAAAACCCAGTTCGGTTATCACCTGCTGGAAGTAACCAGCCGCCAGGACTGATCTGTCGCCTGAGTTTCCTGCACAACGGCCCGCCTTTTGGTGGGCCGTTGTGCATTTGGTTACGTGATTCGGCTGGCGAGTGAAGCGCGGCTAGCGTACAAATTGTGCTTATCGATCACCCGGCTCTAAGGCTGACAATGCGACTGTTTTTCCCCACTTTGATTTTCACTGCCGTGGCCCTGCTCTTGAGCGCCGCTGGTGTGAATGCTGCACCGCAACATGCGTTGACCGTGTATGGCGAACCGGCGAAATATCCCGCCGGCTTCAGTCATTTCGCCTACACCAACCCGCAAGCACCAAAGGGCGGCACGATGCGCCGCTCGGCCATTGAGATCGGTCATTTCGACCATGTCTTGCCCTACATCGACAAGGGCATCGGCGTGAACCAGATCGATGGCTTGCTCTACTCGCCCCTGGCCCAGCGCTCGATGGACGAGCCTTATACGGTGTACGGACTGGTAGCGCAGAAGATGGAGCGTTCCGAGGACGGCTTGTCCCTGCGCTTCTACCTGAATCCCAAGGCCCGCTTCGCCGATGGCACGCCGATCACCGCCGAAGACGTGCGCTACACCTACGACCTGCTGATGACTCAGGGCAGCCTGCGCTATCGCACCCAGTTCGCTGATGTCAAAGGCACCGAAATCGAGTCGCCTCTTACTATCCGGTTCGACTTCAAGAGCAATGAAAACCGCACCCTGCCCCTGGACATCGCGACCTTGCCGGTATTCCCCGAGCACTGGTGGAAGACCCGCGACTTTGCCAGCGGCGGCGGTTACGAGCCGCCATTGGGTAGCGGCCCATACCGAGTCAGCAAAGTCGACTCCGGGCGCAGCATCACCTTCGAGCGCAACGCCGACTGGTGGGGCAAGGACCTTCCGGTCAGCCGTGGCCTCTATAACTTCGATCATTTCAGCATCGAGTACTTCGGCGATACCGACGTCGCCCGCCAGGTATTGCGCGGCGGTGCCTACGATTACAACCGTGAGTTCTCCGCCACCGGTTATTCCATCGGTTACGAAAGCCCGGCCCTGAGCGACGGTCGCCTGCGCAAGGCTCACCTGGCCACCGACGCCCCGCAAACGGCCCAGGGTTTTGTCTTCAACCTGCAAAACCCGGTATTCCAGGACCGCCGTGTCCGGCAGGCCCTGGCCATGCTCTGGGATTTCGAATGGAGCAACCGGCAGATGATGCGCGATCTGTACATCCGCCAGCAGAGCTTCTTTTCCAATACCGACCTCGCTGCCCGCAAGCTTCCGGATGCGGCTGAACTGGCGATTCTCGAACCCTTACGCGGGCAGATTCCCGACGAGGTCTTCACCCAGGTTTTCGAAGCACCGAAAACCGATGGCAGCGGTGTGATTCGCGACAAGCAGTTGCAGGCCCTCGACCTGCTCGAACAGGCCGGCTGGAAACCCGATGGCGATCAACTGGTGAATGCCCAGGGCGAGCCGCTGAGTTTTACCTTCCTCACCAGCCAGAACGGCATTGACCGACTGCTACTGCCTTATAAACGCACGTTGAAACAGATCGGTATCGATCTCAATATCCGTCGCATCGATTCATCCCAATACGTCAACCGCCTGATGTCCAGGGACTACGACATGGTCATTACCGGTTACCCCGTGACCACTTCCCCAGGCGGCGAACTGGTCAACTACTTCGGCTCGGCCTCGGCCAACGATCCTGGCGCCAACAATTACATGGTGCTGAAGAACCCGGCAGTCGATACGCTGATCAGCGGCCTCATCCGCGCGAACACCCAGGCCGACATGTTGCGTTACGCCCACGCCCTGGATCGGGTGCTGCAATGGAATTACTACTGGATTCCCAACTATTACCCGCCCGGCAGCTCGACCGTGTGGTGGAACCGCTTCGGCATTCCCAGCGTGCAAGCGAGCAATGACGAAGCCATCGAGAGCTGGTGGGAAGTCAGCTCCACGCCTCTGACCAATGAACAGATGACTGCCGAACTGATCAAGCGCGGCAAATCCGGAGGGCCGCGCTGATGTGGGCTTACATACTGCGGCGTTTGCTGCTGATTATTCCGACGCTGGTGATCATTCTTCTGGTCAATTTCGTCATCGTCCAGGCGGCGCCTGGTGGTCCGGTGGAACAGGCGATCGCGCACTTGCAAGGCATCGGCGGCGCAACGGTTGGCGGCGGCTCCAGCGAAACCCTGCACGGCAGTTCCCGGGCCAGCCGTGGCCTCGACCCACAACTGATCAAAGAGATAGAGAAACAATACGGCTTCGACAAACCGGCACCGGAACGCCTGTGGCTGATGCTCAAAAGCTATGCGCGACTGGACTTCGGCAAAAGCTTCTTCCGCGGTGCCACGGTCACGGACCTGATCCTGGAAAAAATGCCGGTGACCATTTCCTTGGGGCTTTGGGCCACACTGATCACCTACCTGGTGTCGATCCCCCTGGGCATTCGCAAGGCCGTGCACCATGGCAGCCATTTCGACATCTGGAGCAGCACCGCGATCATCATCGGCTACGCGATGCCGGCGTTCCTGTTCGCGATGTTCCTGATCGTGGTGTTTGCCGGCGGTACGTCGCTGAACTGGTTTCCGGTTCGCGGTTTGGTCTCGGACAATTTCGAATCACTGTCGACCGTGGGCAAAATCGCCGATTACTTCTGGCACCTGGTGCTGCCCGTCACCGCGCTGGTGATCGGCGGATTCGCCACTCTGACCATCCTGACCAAGAACTCCTTTCTCAATGAAATTACCCGCCAGTACGTGGTCACTGCTCGCGCCAAAGGTTTGAGCGAACGCCGGGTGCTGTACGGCCATGTGTTTCGCAACGCGATGCTGCTGGTGGTGTCGGGAATTCCCCAGGCATTCATCAGCGTGTTCTTCGCCGGCTCCTTGCTGATCGAGGTGATCTTCTCTCTCGATGGTCTCGGTCGCATGAGCTATGAAGCAGCAGTGTCTCGGGATTATCCGGTGGTGTTCGGTTCGCTGTTCATCTTCACGCTGTTTGGCCTCTTGATAAAACTGGTTGGCGACCTCTGCTACACCTTTGTCGACCCACGTATCGACTTCGCCGCGAGGAATGCCTGATGTTGAAGCTCTCGCCGCTGGCTCGGCGCCGTTTCGAACGTTTCAAGAAAAACCGCCGTGGCTGGTGGTCGCTGTGGCTGTTCATCGGGTTGTTTCTGCTGACCCTCGGTGGAGAGCTGATCGCCAACGACAAGCCGCTGATCGTCAGTTACCAGGGCTCGCTGTACTTTCCGGCGTTCAAGCGCCACACCGAGCAAGAGTTCGGCGGGCAACTGCCGTTCCAGGCCGATTACCGCAGCGATTACGTGCAGAAGCTGATCAAGAAGGACGGCGGCTGGTTGCTGTTCCCGCCGATCCCGTTCAGCGACGACACCCCCAATTACGACCTGAACAAACCGGCGCCGAGCCCGCCGTCGAAGGTCAACTGGCTGGGCACCGACGACCAGGCGCGAGATGTGCTGGCCCGGGTGATTTTCGGTGCGCGGGTATCGATTCTTTTTGCCTTGATGCTGACCTTTGTCAGTGCGCTGATCGGCATTGCCGCCGGCGCACTGCAAGGCTATTACGGCGGCTGGATCGACCTGTTGGGGCAGCGTTTGCTGGAAGTCTGGTCAGGGCTGCCGGTGCTGTACCTGCTGATTATTTTGTCGGGTTTCGTCGAGCCGAATTTCTGGTGGCTGCTGGGAATCATGGCGCTGTTTTCCTGGCTGGCGCTGGTGGACGTGGTGCGCGCCGAGTTTCTGCGCGGACGCAATCTGGAATACGTAAAAGCCGCCCGAGCGCTGGGCCTGAGCGACCGTAAAGTGATCGTCAGGCACATCCTGCCAAACGCCATGAACGCGACGTTGAGTTACCTGCCGTTCATTCTGACGGGGGCTATTTCCACCCTCACAGCATTGGATTTCCTCGGCTTCGGCATGCCGGCCGGCAGCGCTTCATTGGGCGAATTGATCGGTCAAGGCAAGCAGAACCTGCAAGCACCGTGGCTAGGACTTACAGCGTTTTTCACTCTGGCGTTGATTCTTTCTTTGCTGGTATTCATCGGCGAGGCGTTGCGTGATGCCTTCGACCCTAGATCATGAAGCGGATACTGGATATGAGTGACAACCTGATCGAAATCCGTGACCTCAGCGTGGCCTTCAGTGGCCAGACCGTGGTGCGTAACCTTTGCCTGGACATCTACCCTGGCGAGTGCCTGGCGCTGGTCGGCGAGTCGGGTTCGGGCAAATCGGTGACGGCCCATTCGATCCTGCAACTGCTGCCAGTAGAAGGCACTGAAACCCGCGGCAGCATTCGTTATCGCGGCCAGGAACTGGTCGGTGCCGATGCCAAAATCTTGCGCCAGTTACGCGGCAACCGGATCGCGATGATCTTCCAGGAACCGATGACATCGCTGAATCCGCTGCACAATATCGAAAAGCAGATCGGTGAAACCCTGTTGCTACACAAGGGTCTGGCGGGCAAAGCAGCGCAAGCGCGGATTCTGGAACTGCTGGAGCTGGTGGGCATCAAGAAACCCAAGGAACGGCTCAAGGCCTACCCCCATCAACTGTCCGGCGGCCAACGGCAACGGGTGATGATCGCCATGGCCTTGGCTTGCGAACCAGAACTGTTGATCGCCGATGAGCCGACTACCGCGCTGGATGTGACGGTGCAGCGCAAGATCCTGCTGTTGCTCAAGTCCCTGCAACAACGACTCGGCATGTCACTGCTGCTGATCAGTCATGACCTCAACCTGGTGCGCAGCATCGCCCAGCGTGTGTGCGTGATGAAGGCTGGGGAAATCGTCGAGCAGGCGCCTTGCGAAAAACTGTTCACTGAGCCGAAACACCCATACAGCTGCGTACTGCTGAATGCCGAACCGGAAGGCGAAGCCCTGCCCCGGGACGAGCGCGAGAAGGTGCTGGAAGTTGACAACCTTAGAGTCAAGTTCGCCCTTGGCGGCGGGTTGTTCCAGCGCAAGACCTATCTGCACGCGGTGGATGGCATCAGCCTGAATGTCCAGCGTGGCAAAACCCTGGGCATCGTCGGCGAATCCGGCTCGGGCAAGTCCACCTTGGGTCAGGCGATCCTGCGCTTGCTCGACTCCGAAGGCAGTATTCGCTTTCAGGGCGAGGCACTGGACGGTCTGACGCAAAAACAACTGCGGCCATGGCGCAAGAAAATGCAGGTGGTGTTCCAGGACCCCTTCGGCAGCTTGAGCCCGAGGATGTCCGTCGCGCAGATCATTAGCGAAGGGCTGGAGGTGCATAGCCAGTTGACCGCTGAGGAATGCAAAGCTGAAGTGATTCGAGCCCTGGAGGAAGTCGGCCTCGATCCGCAAAGCCGCCATCGCTATCCCCATGAGTTTTCCGGTGGCCAACGACAACGTATCGCTATCGCCCGCGCATTGGTGCTCAAACCGGCGTTGATCCTGCTGGACGAACCGACTTCGGCCCTGGACCGCACGGTGCAAAAACAAGTGGTCGCCCTACTCCGCGATCTCCAGGAAAAGCACGGCCTGACGTACCTGTTTATCAGCCATGATCTGGCCGTGGTGCGCGCCCTCGCCCATGACATGATCGTGATCAAGGACGGCAAAGTGGTGGAAAGCGGCGCCAGCCATGATGTGTTCGACTCGCCGCAGCATCCGTATACCAAGGAACTGTTGGCGGCGGCGCATCCGGGGTAGGCCTTTGAACCGAGGCGCGGCCTTCGCGGGCAAGCCTCGCGCCTACAGATCACCTCGACCTGTAGGAGCGAGGCTCGCCCGCGAAGAGCCCCTGACAGACAACGCACATTCCGGATATGACAAACATGAACACCTCCGAAAGCCTCAAGGACTACCAGCGCGTTCGCATGCTGGCGATCCGTTCGTTGTTCGAGATCATCGAGCAATCGAGCGAAGGCACGGTGATTGTCGACCGCGACGCCAATATCGTCTGGATGAACGAACGCTATGCCCGGCGTTTCGGCCTGGAGTCTGCGGAAGTCGCGATCGGCAAGGCCTGTGAAAGCGTGATCCCCGGCAGTCTGCTGCGTGAAGTGGTGCGCACTGGCCGGCCGATTTTGCTGGACATGCAGGACACGCCCAAGGAACCGTTGGTGGTGATGCGCCTGCCGATTCATGACGATGCCGGCGCGGTGATCGGCGCCATCGGTTTTGCCCTGTTCGACGAATTGCGCAGCCTGTCGCCGATGCTCAAGCGCTACCTGAGCATGCAGGAAGAATTGGCCTCCACCCGCTCGCTGCTGCGCGCACGGCAAACCAAGTACAACTTCGCCCACTTCATCGGCACCAGCGCCGCGAGCCTGGAGGTCAAACGCCGGGCCCGGCGCAGCGCCAGTGCCGAATCACCGGTGCTGTTGCTCGGTGAAACCGGCACCGGCAAAGAGTTGTTGGCCCAAGCGATCCACGGCGCTTCGCCACGGGCGCACAAGGCGTTTGTCAGCATCAACAGTGCAGCGATTCCCGAGTCCTTGCTGGAGGCCGAGTTTTTCGGCACCGCCCCCGGCGCGTTTACCGGCGCGGACCGCAAAGGCCGGGTCGGCAAGTTGCAGATCGCTCAGGGCGGCACGTTGTTTCTCGATGAGATCGGCGACATGCCCTTGCCCCTGCAAAGCAAGTTGTTGCGGGTATTGCAGGAAAAAGAATTCGAGCCAGTGGGCTCCAATGAAGTGATCCAGAGCGATGTGCGGGTTATCGCCGCCACCTCCACGGACCTGGAAGCGGCGATCAAGCGTGGCGAGTTTCGCGCGGATTTGTACTACCGCCTCAACGTGCTGCCGATCCAGGTTCCACCGCTGCGCGACCGGCTCGACGATATCCCCGCTCTCAGCGAAGCGATCCTTGAAGAACTGCGCAGTCAGCACGAGTTGAACCGCGAAGCCCTGGAGCTACTGGGTCAACACGCCTGGCCGGGGAATATTCGCGAACTGCGCAATGTGCTGGAACGCGCGGCGTTGCTCAGTGATGACTTGATGTTGAACGCGGCGGATATCCGCGCGGCGATTGGCACGTTTACCCCAGTTGAGCGCACGCCCAACCTCGCGATTGAGTCCACCGCCCATGAGACGTTCAGCGAGGCTCGGGAGCGGTTTGATCGGCAGTTGATTGAGTCCGCTCTCGCGCAGTGTGGGGGCAAGGTGATTGAGGCGGCAGCGCGGCTGGGGCTGGGGCGGTCGACTTTGTATAAGAAGATGGTGGCGTTGGGGATTGCCGAGTCTCTATAAGGAGACTTATATCTCCATTGTTAGACATGACCTCTTCGCGGGCAAGCCTCACTCCTACAAGTGCAATGTGTACACGTCATCCGCTAACGCCACCGCCCCCCTGTAGGAGCGAGGCTTGCCCGCGAAGGCGTCCGTCAGACCACTAACATTCTCAATACAGAGACAAAAATCAAAAACTCGCCTCCATAAAAATATAATTCCCTTATATTTCAATAAGTTAACGATCTGGCACGATTCCCGCTAAAGCCCTCTCCCACAAAAGATCCACCCTACAAAAATAACAATCCCAGGAGACACACCCATGAGTGTGATCATTGCCTTGGCAGCTCTCGCGCTGCTGATGCTGGCTGCTTACCGTGGCTACAGCGTTATCCTCTTTGCCCCGATTGCCGCCCTCGGTGCCGTCCTGCTCACTGACCCTTCCGCCGTAGCCCCTGCCTTCACTGGGGTGTTCATGGAGAAAATGGTTGGCTTCATAAAACTGTATTTCCCGGTGTTCCTGCTCGGTGCGGTTTTCGGCAAGCTGATTGAGTTGTCGGGTTTCTCCCGCTCTATCGTTGCCGCAGCCATTCGCCTGCTTGGTACCCGCCAGGCGATGCTGGTGATCGTATTGGTCTGCGCTCTGCTGACTTACGGCGGCGTGTCGTTATTTGTGGTGGTGTTCGCGGTATATCCGTTTGCTGCCGAGATGTTCCGCCAGAGCAACATCCCGAAACGGCTGATCCCGGCGACCATCGCCCTCGGCGCGTTTTCCTTCACCATGGACGCCCTGCCCGGCACCCCGCAGATCCAGAACATCATCCCCAGTACCTTTTTCAACACCACCGCCTGGGCCGCGCCATGGCTGGGTCTGATCGGCACGATTTTCGTGTTCTGCACCGGCATGTTGTTCCTGCAGCGTCAACGCAACAAGGCCCAGCGCGCCGGTGAAGGTTACGGCACCGAACTGCGCAACGAGCCAGAAACGGCGGCTGACATCAAACTGCCTAATCCCTGGATCGCGCTGTCGCCGCTGCTGGCGGTGGGTGTCATGAACCTGCTGTTCACCCAGTGGATTCCACAGTGGTACGGCAAGACCCACAGTCTTTCGCTGCCAGGCATGGCCACGCCGGTGACCACCGAAATCGCCAAGCTCACGGCGATCTGGGCGGTTCAGGCAGCCTTGTTGGTCGGCATCATCATGGTGCTGGTGTTCGGCTTCCAGGCGATTCGCAGCAAGTTGGCTGAAGGCAGTAAAAGTGCGGTCAGCGGAGCGCTGCTGGCGGCGATGAACACCGCGTCGGAATACGGTTTCGGTGCGGTGATCGCCTCACTGCCAGGCTTCCTGGTGCTGGCGGACTGGCTGAAAAGCATTCCCAACCCGCTGGTCAACGAAGCGATTACTGTGACGCTGTTGGCTGGCATCACCGGTTCGGCATCGGGCGGGATGAGCATTGCGCTGGCAGCCATGGCCAATGACTTTATTGCCGCGGCCCATGCCGCGAACATCCCGCTGGAAGTGCTGCACCGGGTGGCCGCGATGGCCAGCGGCGGCATGGACACCCTGCCGCACAATGGCGCGGTGATTACCCTGCTCGCGGTCACCGGCCTGACGCACCGCGAAGCCTACAAAGACATTTTCTGTATTACGCTGATCAAGACCCTGGCGGTTTTTGTGGTGATCGGCACTTTCTACGCCACTGGCATTGTGTGAGGTATTGATGACGACTCTTACAGGCAAGACCGCATTGGTCACCGGTTCCACCAGCGGCATCGGCCTGGGGATCGCCCTCAGCCTGGCCAAGGCTGGCGCCAACGTAGTGCTCAACGGTTTCGGCGATGCCTCCAAGGTGATTGCCGAGGTGCAGCAGTTTGGTGGCAAGGTCGGGCATCACCCGGCCGACGTGAGCAACCCTGAGCAGATCGCCGAGATGATTGCCTACGCTGAGCGTGAGTTCGGCGGCGTGGACATTCTGGTGAACAATGCCGGGATTCAGCATGTGGCGGCGGTGGAAGACTTTCCGCTGGAGCGTTGGGATTCGATCATTGCGATCAACCTGTCGTCGGTGTTCCACAGCACACGCCTGTGCCTGCCGCGCATGCGCGCCAAGAATTGGGGACGGATCATCAACATCGCTTCGGTTCACGGCCAGGTCGGTTCGGTGGGCAAAGCCGCTTACGTCGCGGCCAAGCATGGGGTGATCGGGTTGACCAAGGTTGTCGGCCTGGAAACCGCGACCACCCAAGTGACCTGCAATGCGATCTGCCCGGGCTGGGTGTTGACGCCGTTGGTGCAGAAGCAGATTGATGATCGAATCGCCACCGGTATCGACCCGCAGCAGGCGCAGCACGATTTGCTCGCGGAGAAACAGCCGTCCCTGGAGTTCGTAACCCCGCCGCAACTGGGTGAACTTGTGCTGTTCTTGTGTAGCGAGGCCGGCAGTCAGGTGCGAGGCGCGGCGTGGAATATTGATGGTGGGTGGTTGGCGCAGTAAACCGCCAATTGACCCCTGTGGCGAGGGAGCTTGCTCCCGCTGGGTGGCGAAGCCGGCCCAAAACCTGAGCAGGTGATTCAACAGACATATCGCATTCACCGGATTTGCGGCTACTGCGCAGCCGCGCGGGAGCAAGCTCCCTCGCCACAAGAGCGATGCGTGCATTAAGAAAGATAAGGGGACACTTATGGCAGACGTTTTGTGGCAACCCAGCGCCGAGCGCATCGGCAAGACCCGCATGGAGGCCTTTCGGCGCTTCATCAATCAGCGCCATCACCTCAAGATCGATGACTACCCTGCCCTGCACCAATGGTCCATCGATCAGCGAGAAGCGTTCTGGCAGGCGATTGTCGACTTCTTCGATATCCGCTTCCACGAGCAACCCGACGCGGTGCTGCGTGAAAGCCCACAGATGCCCAGCGCCGAGTGGTTTCCCGGCGCGACCCTGAACTTCGCCGAGCACCTGCTACGGCGGCGCGACGATGCCGTGGCGGTGGTCGCGGTCGCTGAAAACGGTCAGCGCGAACAATTGACCTGGGCCGAACTGGCCAGTCACGTCGCCGGGTTCCAGAACAGTTTGCAAGCCGCTGGCGTTGGACTCGGCGACCGAGTGGCGGCGTGCATGCCCAACGCCTGGCAAACCCTGGTGGCGATGCTGGCCACCACCAGCCTCGGGGCGATCTGGTCCTGCTCCTCGCCGGACTTCGGCACCCAAGGAGTGATCGACCGTTTCGGTCAGATCGAGCCAAAAGTGCTGATCACCTGCGCCGGCTATCGCTATGCCGGCAAGGAAATCGATCAACGCACCAAGGTCAACGAAATCCTCGAACGCCTGCCGTCCCTGAAAGGGCTAATCGTGGTGCCTTACGCCCGGCCACAGGCGCGCATCCAGGACTTCCACACCCAGGCCAACGTGACGCTGTGGGATGACTTTTACGATGTCGGCGGCGAACCGGATTTCGTCCCCGTGCCGTTCGCCCATCCGCTGTACATCCTGTATTCCAGCGGCACCACCGGTGTGCCGAAATGCATCATCCACAGCACCGGCGGCGTGCTGTTGCAGCACGTCAAGGAACACGGCCTGCATTGCGACCTTGGCCCCGGCAGCCGTTTGTTCTACTACACAACCTGCGGCTGGATGATGTGGAACTGGCTGGTGTCGGCCCTGGCCGTCGGCAGCGCCGTGGTGTTGTACGACGGCTCGCCGTTTCATCCAGGCCCCGAGCGCTTGATCGATCTGATCGATGACGAGCGCATCAACGTCTTCGGCACCAGCCCCAAGTTCCTCGCGACCTTGGAAAGCAACGGCCTTAAACCTCGACACAGCCACGACCTGAGCAGCCTGAAAACCCTGCTGTGCACCGGTTCGGCGCTGTCGCCGCAGAGTTACGATTTCGTTTACCGCGACTTCAAACCGGACATGTGCCTGGCCTCGATGTCCGGCGGTACCGACATTGTTTCGTGCTTCGTGGTCGGCAATCCGCTGCAACCGGTGCGCCGTGGCGAAATCCAGGGCAAGAGCCTCGGCATGTCGGTCGAGGTCTGGAATGACGCTGGTCAACCGGTGATCGGCGAAAAAGGTGAGCTGGTGTGCACCCGGCACTTTCCGGCGATGCCCATTGGTTTGTGGAATGACCCTCTGGGCGAAAAACTCCGCGCTTCGTATTTCAGCCAGTTTCCCGGTATCTGGGCACAAGGCGACTACGCCGAACAATTGCCCCACGGCGGGATGATGATTCATGGGCGCTCCGACGCCGTGCTCAATCCCGGTGGCGTGCGCATCGGCACGGCAGAGATTTACCGTCAGGTGGAAAAAGTGCCGCAGGTGCTGGACAGCGTGGCGATCGGTCAGCAATGGCAGGATGATGTGCGGGTGGTGCTGTTTGTGAAGTTGCGTGACGGCGTCGAACTGGATGAAGCGCTGGAGAAACAGATTCGTCAGGTCATCCGCGCCAACACCACACCCCGGCATGTGCCGGCAAAAATCCTGACGGTGACGGATATTCCACGCACCATCAGCGGCAAAGTGGTGGAGTTGGCGGTGAGAAATGCAGTGCATGGGCAGCTCGTGAAAAACACCGATGCACTGGCCAATCCCGAAGCGCTGGAGCAGTTTCGGGATCGACCGGAGTTGGTGGACTAACACCCATCTAAAGGAATCAAAGGCTGATCAGAACCTCTCCCTCTATGGGACCGCTGCGACGTCGTTCAACAGCGTCAGACATAATCCGGGTGTTCTGCAAAAACCTTGATTTATCGGTAATCAGTTGGCTGAACAGCACAACCGCAAGACTGAAGGAGTCTGCATTTTCCAGAGACTTGGCGCTGTCATGCTTTTGTACTGGCGATTGGTCCAATGAAACCGCAAGTTCGCCCAGGGCAAGATTCAGCAACGGCGCGACATTCAATTGATAAGTGTCCGGACTCTTTGTCTGCGGGTCGAGTGCGCAGCTCAAACTTGTCGCGGCGGGCCCGCCCCTGAACATTTCGTGCAGCAGATCGATGGCGATGACCTCGTAGTTGAGCTTTTCCCGGTAAAAATGATCATTCAGGTTGTCGCAGTAGACCGTGATCACCGGCTGATCTACCCCGGCAACCGCGCCGTCTTTTTTCCATGCCTTGTATTCCATCGGCATGAGGGAGGCCGTGGTGATGTCATCTTTTACCGCCGCCAGGACGAAGTTTCTGCCGGACAAGCCATCAAAGTCAGTCTTGACTACTTTGAGGAAATTCAGCGTCTGATCTCGCCCCTTGGCCGTACTGCCAAACAACAACCCGAGTACCAGGTGAGTGTCCAGATTGTTGGAATGATTACCCAATGCCCCTAGTGCATTGGCGACGTTAGAACGAGCGATCGGCAAACTTTTTCGCAGAATCAGATGGGTATAATCCGCAGGCAATAGTTTGTGAAACCTGGGCACGCTGAGCGACTGTGTGAAGTCAAAGCGCTTCAGTTTCGGACCCCATGGTTTGCCCAGTCGATTCATGGCAAACCAACGCTTCTTTCGCGCAATCGCACAGATACTCAAGGCATCGCCACCGTTCTCCAGCGGGCGCCACAGACCTTGTCCGATTTGTGAATAATCGGCAGCCTTGATCAGATCATAAGATTGGGCGTTACCCGCAATTTTGCGTAGCTGGAAGGTCGCGATTTCAAACGTTTGAAGAGCGCCTGCGCCTAACTTCAAGGTGCCCTTGTGAAACAGTTTCCCCGCGCTTCGCCCAATCGTTCCCGCCCCATCCAGAGGATTGAACGTCGATATAGTCGTGGTGATGGCAAATTTCGCCAGGCTGGCAACTTTGGACGTCATCGAAACGCTTCTGGCGGCGACGCTCATGACTTTGCTCGCGACACCTACCGCTATACCGAACAGCGCCAGGGTATCCATGATGCAACCAAAAGCCCCGTCGGCAACCCGATTTTTATCGCCAGAACTCAGGTCCTCAATGCAGCTTTTGAACGGTACGATCAGATTGACAAGAAATTCCGTCTGCGCCTTCTGAGTGAGGATTTTCTCCTCCATCCAGGTCAATTCCGTGGCGATTTCTTTAAGCTCTTCGTAGGTCACCAGCGGACGGTTCTTCACGATAAATGTCGCGATATTGTCAAACTGTACGCTTGTGTAATTCTTGTAGATGCTATGTCCGCGCGGAGCTCGAATATTCGGCCCTGCAATTTCGCCGAGTTTTTCTATAACAGCAGTGCTGTAAACCTTCATGTTGCTATGAACACCATGGGTGTAATTCCTGATATCAACAGGAATATCCGCGGTCGTGGGGATTGCCCGTACTTTCTCTGACATATCGCCGGAAAAATCCACTCTGGCGGCGGTGCGCATTTTTAGTGTTCTTCCAATCAGTGCACCCAACTCCGGATTTTTTTGGCACTTGCCCAGCAGTATAAAAACCTCATAACAGGTGATTTGATCATTGCCGTGAAAGGCACACATCACCACGCCATAGCGTCCAGTAGCAGAGTCCTTCTGCGCCTGGGTTTCCGCCAGATAATTTCGCCCCGGCGTACTACTGCCTATCAAGCCGGAAGTCACCTCGGGAATATGATTCTTCGCCACGGATGGGCGCAGCGTAAAAAAACCGATCTTGCTGTTTTGGAAAACAACCCGGTCGGCGTCCATCATCGAAGACATCGCCAACTTCAATATCGTGACGTGCGCACTGTTCATTTTGCTGTAATGCGCCGTCAGCACCCGATCAAACTGATCATCTACATTATCCAGTCCGGATAAACCCGGCCAGGTTTTAAAAATACTCTCGCCGTCAAGCCTGTCCCAATTACCACCGACCAGATACCCGCCGATATGGGTATCGACCATCGATAGCGGATGGCCCGTCGGACGGTAAATCGAGTCCGGTTTTTCATCAGGACGGGTGGACCAGTTTCGCGTATTGGCAGCTTGCTTGTAGGCCCTGTCCTTGCGGGTGAACAGCGAGCGAGCCTCTAGATCAAAGCCCGGCGCAGCGTCCTTCAGCGCTTTCAGAGCAACCTGCTTTCGAGAAGGCATCACTGTCGAGAATGTCTCGGCCGCCTGAGCAATCGAAGTCGCGTATCCGTCATACGCGGTCACTGCGATGATCGACGTGTCTTTTTCGGACTCGGTTAACTGCTCATGGGTAATCAGTTTATTGATCAGGCCCCAATCGACAATGGACGGGATCGCCGCCAACCCTTGAAGCTTTTCAATCCACGGACCGACGGGCTCGATCCCGGCAAATGCCATTACTTGATCATAAGTCATCAATCGCGAACTGCCCGACGCCTTCAATTCGAGGGTTGCCACTGCACCGCAAAAACCGACCCAGCCCACCGAGCCCACCAGCAATTGATCTGGAATATCCCTGACCAGGAATTCCGGTGCCGTTTTAGCCAATAACAGATGAATCGCCAACGGGGAGAGCCCCATTGAAACAATCTGGTTGCTCAATAGATAACGCTCAAGATCATCAAGAATCAGGAAGTGCGGTAAATCGGCATTCGCAGGCTGATAAAGATCGTAGCCGCAGATATGGTTTCGCCGAGAATCCCGGCCACTGTGATGATCAAGATCAAGAAGGACCGCAGTAACGAGTACTTGCGCAAGTTCTTCGGCGGTAACGTTTTCGTCCGGGCCAGCGCCATACCATTGCAACTCGCTGATGTATTTTTTTGCAAGAGCCTGGGAAGTGGAGTGGCGCAACATTTCCTTGATCAACCGGCTGCCAGCCTGCCGGTCATTTTGGCCTGGTAACGCTGTTGCACTGTCAGCGTACAACTTTTCAAGTAGCCTTCCCTTTTGAGAAAGGGTCTTCGCTGTAAGCGCCCGGACTCGTTGTATCTCTTCAGTGGTTAATACGGCCGATGAGTCATCGTCAGCGACGAGTTGCCCCCAATAATTACCGAGTGGCTCAACATCCGGCAATTCCAGCGACAGGAAAGCAACCAGATTCTTCACCTCTGCAATCGTCGCAGGCACATAAAGGTCGTGGAACCTCAGCCACTGGGACAGCACCACTTCATCAGAGTCCCACACGAACTCCCCCGTCACTTTCGCAAACTCGGTCAACAAACGAATTCGGTCCATGGCATTCGGATCAGTGTCCAGCCATTGCGTAATATCGTGCTTCTCCTGACCGATGAAAACGATGACCTCGCCACGCCCGGTGATGCAGAATTCGTCTGTTTCTTTAGTTCGATAGCGCGCGTGCACCCCGATCATCGACTTGAATTTAAGCATTTCTTCCAGCAGAACTTTTGCCGGGGTGTGCGCCTGATAAAGCGAGGACCCCACACGCAATTGAAAAGGCTTGTTATCCAAATCGACCAACCGGGTATCGACACCTCCATGTTTATCTACAAGCTCTTGTAGCTCAGCCAACAACAGTTGCTTCTCGAGAGCATCCTCACTCATGCGTAAGTTATGAGTTTCAGCAGCAACCGAGCCAAGAGAACTTTGTTTATTTCGGGTTATCATCACGGATCTTCCTACCAACTTTCTGTTGGCGTAGTTATTGGGAGCAAGATACTTACCCACAACAGAAAGACCCTCAAGCGAACTTCTATTAAACAACGTTTCAACGAACAATGAATAGCGGCATCTGCACAGCTGTGCCCTTTATAAAAACAACTACGCAGCCCCTGAACTTAACTAATAAATACGCTCAATCCACCAGCCCCCATTCTCCCGATGAGCCTGGTTGGTCAGGTAATGTTTCGACATGCAACTTAAGGCGCAACCGCAGGTTATTCACTGAATCAGCGTGTTTTAACGCCTCCTCCTCACTGATCGCACCTTCCACGACCAACGCATACAGCGCCCCGTCAAACGTCTGCATCCCCAACTCCACCGACTTCTCCATAATCCCTTTAAGCTCGTCAAACTCATTACGCCGAATCAAGTCGCCAATGGTCGGTGTCCCTAGCATCACCTCTACTGCCGCCCGGCGTTGACCGTCCAGGGTGCGCACCAGTCGCTGGGAAACGAACGCTTTGAGGTTATTGCCCAAATCATGCAGCAGTTGTTCTCGGCGTTCTTGCGGGAAAAAATTGATGATGCGGTCCAATGCCTGATTGGCATTGTGCGCATGCAGGGTGGAGATCACCAGATGACCGGTATCGGCGAATGTCAGTGCATGCTCCATCGTCTCGCGGTCGCGAATTTCACCGATCAGCACTACATCCGGAGCCTGACGCAGGGTGTTTTTCAACGCGGCGTGAAAACTGCGGGTATCGACGCCAACCTCGCGCTGGTTGATGATCGATTTCTTGTGCCTATGGATATATTCCACCGGGTCTTCAATGGTGATGATGTGGCCGCTGCTGTGGCGATTGCGGTAATCGATCAGCGCCGCCAGGGATGTGGATTTGCCCGAGTCGGTCGCGCCGACGAAGAGCATCAGCCCTTGTTTGAGCATCACGGTTTCGAGCAACACCGGCGGCAGGTTGAGGTCTTCGAAGCGTGGGATGTCGAGCTTGATGTTACGCGCGACGATCGATACGTCATTGCGCTGCTTGAACAGGTTGATCCGAAAGCGCCCGACCCCGGCCAAGGAGATCGCCAGGTTCATTTCCAGTTCGCGATCGAACTCCAGACGCTGTTCGGCGTCCATGATGGACTCGGCGATGGCCGCGATTTCCCCTGGTTTGAACCGTTGATCGGACAAAGGTTTAAGCACGCCATCGAACCGCGCACTGGGTGGCGCGCCGGTGGAGAGGTACAGATCGGAGCCCTCCTGGCTGGCCAGTTGCCGCAACAATAAATCGATTTCCATGGCAAAAAGCACCCGCGAAGCATTCAATGAACGGATATGGCCCGGTAACGTGACCCATCGGACCATCCAGCGTCTACCGCCTTGCAAGGATAGTAGACGTAGCCACACCGACTGACGTGCAGGACATCTTGATGAACGCATCAACGACCGGCAGCGATGCCCAGGCCCTGATCGCCCGACTGGACTGGAGCCGCAGCCCCTTGGGCGCCGCCAGTACCTGGCCGCAGAGCCTGCGTACCGCGGTGGACATCGTGATTCATTCGCCGATGCCGATGCTGTTGCTGTGGGGCCCGCAGCTCACGCAAATCTACAACGACGGCTTCGCTTTGCTGGCGGGCAGCAAGCATCCGCACGCTTTCGGACAGCCGACGCACCTGATCTGGCCAGAATTAAAAGACTTTACCGACCCGATCTACAGCGCCGTCCTACAAGGCCAGGTGCGGACCTACAGCGAACAGCGCTTTACCTTACAGCGCGACGGACAGGATTCTGACTTCTGGCTGGACCTGACCTACAGCCCGATTCGCGACGAACACGCTGAGGTGGCCGGGATTCTTGTCACGGCCATCGAAACCAACGAACGACGACGGATCGCTCTTGAGCTTGAGCAGCGCTCCGCCGCCAGCCTCAAGGCCCAGCACGAAACCGAACAGCGCCTGCAACTGGCTCTGGCTGCCACCGATGCCGTCGGCACCTGGGACTGGGACATCGGCGAAGACCGCTTCATCGCCGACGCCCACTTCGCGCAATTGCACGGCATCGACCCGGCCATGGCCAGTCAGTTGCCGATCAGCGAATACCTGCAGGGCGTGCACCCGGAAGACCGGGGCATGGTGGCCCGCAGCATCAAGCACTGCATCACTCACGGTACCGAGTACGCCGAGGAATACCGCCTGATGCAGCCCGATGGGCAGGTGCGCTGGGTATTTGCCCGGGGACGTTGCTACAAGGACCACCATGGCCGGCCGACGCGGTTCCTCGGTGCCGCCCTGGACCTGACCGACCGTAAACACACGGAACAAGCCTTGCGGCAGAGCCAGACCGAGCTGCAGTTGATCATCAATGCGATGCCGATCCTGATCAGCTACGTCGACCGCGAGGAACGCTTTCGCCTGAACAACGCCGCCTACCTTGACTGGTACGGCCTGACACCCCAGGAACTGTTCGGCAAAACCATCCGTGAGGTACTGGGTGACGAAGCCTACGAGCTGCGCGCCGAGTACATCGCCGAAGCGCTGGCGGGCAAGCCTTGCTGCTTCAGCATTGATGCCGCGCACCGTGACGGCAGCATCCGCAGCGCCCTGATGAATTACCTGCCGCGCCATGGTGCGGACGGCGCGGTCAACGGTTTCTACATCTTCGTGATCGATGAAACCGAGCGCAAACAGACCGAAGAAGCCCTGCGCAATCTCAATGAAACCCTTGAAGAGCGCGTGATCGCACGCACCCAACAGCTGGCCGAAGCCAATCAGCGTCTGCAAAACGAGATGTTCGAGCGCGAACGAGCCGAAGACGCATTAAGGCATGCGCAGAAAATGGAAGCGGTCGGCCAGCTCACCGGCGGCATCGCCCATGACTTCAACAACATGCTTACCGGGATCATCGGCAGCCTCGACCTGATGCAGCGCTACATCGCTGACGGGCGGACCGCCGAAATCGGCCGGTTCACCGAGGCCGCCGTTTCCTCGGCCAACCGGGCGGCCGCCCTGACCCATCGGCTGCTGGCGTTCTCCCGGCGTCAGTCGCTGGACCGCAAGCCGCTGAACGCCAATGACCTGATTCATTCCCTGGAAGACCTGCTCAGTCGCACCAAGGGCGACCATATCGAACTCAAGCTGCAACTGACCGACGAGGTGTGGCCGGTCAGCACCGATGTCAGTCAACTGGAAAACGCCTTGCTCAACCTCGTGATCAACGCCCGGGATGCGATGCCCGATGGCGGCCGGTTGCTGATCGAAACCGCCAACGTTTACCTCGACGGCAACGACCTCACGCCCCTGGAGTCGGTGAAGGCTGGCGACTATCTGATGATTGCCGTCAGCGACAACGGCACCGGCATGACCGCGTCAGTGCTGGCCAAGGCCTTCGATCCGTTCTTCACCACCAAACCCATCGGCCAGGGCACGGGCCTGGGGTTATCAATGATCTACGGTTTTGCCCAGCAATCAGGCGGCCATGTCAGCCTCGACAGCGTGCCGGGCCAAGGCACTTGCGTGCGCCTGTACTTGCCGCGCCTGCACCTCGGCGCGCCGCAGGACACGCTGATGCCGGTCACCAGCGAAGCACCGTCGGCAATTGCCGGCGAAACCGTGGTACTGGTGGAGGACGATCCGGCGGTGCGCATGCTGGTGCTCGACTTGCTCAATGAGCTGGGTTATCACGCCCACGAAGCCGAAGACGCGAGAGCCGCCCTGCCCTTGCTCGAATCCGATCTGCGTGTGGATTTGCTGGTGACCGATGTCGGCTTACCGGGGATGAACGGCCGACAACTGGCGGAAATCGCCCGCCAGCATCGACCGGACCTCAAAGTGTTGTTCATGACCGGCTACGCGGAGAAGGCCGCCGAACGCCAGGGCTTCCTGGAGGAAGGCATGGACATGGTGGCCAAACCGTTTTCCATCGACCTGCTGGCCAACAAGATTCGCACGATGATCGGCCAACCGGAGTGAGTTAAGGCATAATCCTGCGCCCCCGCTGGCCCCAGCATAGCCACCACCGTTACAAGGTCTGCCTCAATGAAAGCTCAAGCCCGCCATATTCTGGTGAAAACCTCGGAAGAAGCCGAACAGCTCAAACAACGCATCGCCAAGGGCGAAGCCTTCGATGTGCTGGCCAAAAAGTATTCCACCTGCCCGTCCGGCAAGCGCGGCGGCGATTTGGGTGAAGTGCGACCGGGGCAAATGGTCGGGGTGATCGACGCGGTGATCTTCAAGAAACCGCTGCGGGTGGTGCATGGGCCGATCAAGAGCAAGTTCGGGTATCACCTGGTGCAGGTGTTTTATCGGGATTGAGTGGTTGGCTTGAGGGTCCCTTCGCGAGCAAGCCCGCTCCCACAGGAGATCGCATTTCCATGTGGGAGCGGGCTTGCTCGCGAAGAGGCCGGCACAGTCAATATCTGTGCTGGCTGCCCCACCGCTTTCGCGAGCAAGCCCGCTCCCACAGAAAAGCAGAACCACGCGAATTTCCATAACAATCCACAGAGGTTGAATCATGGCTGTTAACAGCGATCGTGCAGGCAGTAAACCGTTGATCGAGAAACGTTCGATCGACTACATCCCGGAAGCGGAAAGACACGGTCGTCTGTTAAGCCAGTTCACCCTGTGGCTGGGTGCCAACCTGCAAATCACTGCCATTGTGACGGGCGCTCTGGCCGTCGTGCTCGGTGGCGATGTGTTCTGGTCGTTGATAGGTTTGCTGATCGGGCAACTGCTCGGCGGCGGTGTCATGGCGCTGCACGCAGCCCAAGGCCCGCAACTGGGCTTGCCGCAAATGATCTCCAGCCGCGTGCAGTTTGGCGTGTATGGGGCGGTGATTCCGCTGGTGCTGGTGTGCCTGATGTACATCGGTTTCTCGGCCAGCGGTTCGTTGCTGGCGGGACAAGCCGTAGCGCAGTTGCTGCAAGTGGAAGACTGGGTCGGCATCGTGCTGTTCGCCGGTTCGATCATGGTTTTCACCATTTTCGGCTACCGGGTGATTCACGGGATTGGCCGGATCGCCAGCGTACTGGGGGTGATTGCCTTCGTTTACCTGTTCTACAAACTGTTGGCCGGCAACGACATCATGGCGTTGCTCGGTAACAAGCATTTTTCGCTGGCGAGTTTCCTGTTGGCGGTGTCGCTGTCGGCGTCCTGGCAGATCGCGTTCGGCCCTTACGTGGCGGACTACTCGCGCTACCTGCCACGCAGCACTTCGGCGGTGAAAACCTTCTGGGCCGTGGGCCTGGGTTCGGTGCTCGGCGCACAAGCATCGATGGTCTTCGGCGTGTTCGCCGCGGCCCTGGCCGGCTCGCAATTCGCGCACCACGAAGTGTCGTTCATCGTCAGCCTCGGTGGCACCGGCATCGTCGCCGGCCTGCTGTACTTCGCGGTGGCGTTCGGTAAGGTCACGGTGACCACGCTGAATGCCTACGGCAGCTTCATGTCGATCGCGACGATCATCAGCGGCTTCCGTGGCAGCCGGCACATTCCGAGTGCGGTACGCCTGCTGTACATCTTCATCATGGTGTCTTTGGCCACCGCTCTGGCGTTGCTCGGCAAGGACTCGTTCCTCAAGGAGTTCTCCGCGTTCATCCTGTTCCTGCTGGCGTTTTTCACGCCGTGGAGCGCGATCAACCTCGTGGACTTCTACTGCATCACCAAAGAACGCTACGACATTCCGGCGCTGTCCGACCCGAATGCGCGTTACGGTCGCTGGAACCTCATGGGCATCAGCATCTACGTATTTGGCGTGTTGATTCAGATGCCGTTCATTTCTACCCACTTCTACACTGGCCCGCTGGTGGCGAGCCTCGGTGATACCGACATCTCTTGGATCATCGGCCTGGTGGTACCCGCCGCGCTGTATTACTTCGCGGCCAAGAAGTGGCATAGCCCGGTACCTGACCGTTTGATCCTGCCGGTCGAGCAGGACGTGGCCATCGAACAAAAGCTGAGTAGGGCAGATCGCGCTGCGGCGATCTAGACCTGACTGGATGTGGACAGGGCTGGATGCCTCTTGACTGCCGTAAGCCAACACATGATTAGGAGCGTCACAACAATGAAATCGAACAAGACCCTGCTGACCACATTGCTTTCCATGGGCCTGCTGGCCAGTGCCGGTGCCACCCAGGCAGCTGGCTGGTGCGAGTCGGGCAAACCGGTGAAATTCGCCGGCCTGAACTGGGAAAGCGCCATGCTGCTGACCGACGTGCTGCAAGTCGTGTTGGAGAAAGGCTACGACTGCAAGACCGACAGCTTGCCGGGCAACTCCATCACCATGGAAAACGCCCTGAGCAGTAACGACATCCAAGTGTTCGCCGAAGAATGGGTCGGCCGCAGCGAGGTCTGGAACAAGGCCGAGAAGGCCGGCAAAGTCGTTGGCGTCGGCGCTCCTGTTGTTGGCGCAATCGAAGGCTGGTACGTGCCGCGCTACGTGATCGAAGGCGACGCCAAGCGCAAGCTGGAGCCTAAGGCACCGGACCTGAAAAACATCGCCGACCTGGCCAAATACTCGGCCGTGTTCAAGGATCAGGAAGAACCATCCAAGGGCCGTTTCTACAACTGCCCGGCCGGCTGGACCTGTGAACTCGACAACAGCGAAATGCTGAAAAGCTACGGCCTGGAAAGCACCTACACCAACTTCCGCCCAGGCACCGGCCCGGCGCTGGATGCGGCGGTGTTGTCGAGCTACAAGCGTGGCGAGCCGATCCTGTTCTACTACTGGTCGCCAACGCCGCTGATGGGTCAGGTTGACCTGGTCAAACTCGAAGAGAAGCCAGGCGTGGACAAAAGCGTGACCATCAAGGTCGGCCTGTCCAAGACTTTCCACGAGGAAGCCCCGGAACTGGTGGCCGTGCTGGAAAAGGTCAATCTGCCGATCGACATCCTCAACCAGAACCTCGGGCGCATGACCAAAGAGCGGATCGAATCGCCAAAACTGGCCAAGATCTTCTTGAAGGAACATCCTGAAGTCTGGCACGCATGGGTGAGCGACGACGCAGCCAAGAAAATCGACGCGGCCTTGTAGGTTGAGCCTCTCCGACTATCGGCAACGGCAGTCGGACGCTTGATCGCAACCCCTTGATTGAGAGTCTCTTATGTTTCCCGAAAGCTTTACCTTTTCCATCGCCGACTGGGTCAACAGTTGGGTCGATTCGCTGGTCACCAACTACGGCGACGTGTTCCGGCACATCTCCGACACCCTGTTGTGGGCCATCGTCAATCTCGAAGGCTTGCTGCGTGCGGCGCCTTGGTGGCTGATGCTGGCAATCGTGGCGGGCGTGGCCTGGCACGCGACCCGTAAAGTTGTGACCACGGCGGTGATCGTCGGTCTGCTGTTCCTTGTCGGCGCCGTCGGTCTCTGGGACAAGCTGATGCAGACCCTCGCGCTGATGATGGTGGCGACGGTCATTTCGGTGCTGATCGGCATTCCGCTGGGCATACTCTCGGCGCGCAGCAATCGCCTGCGTTCGGTGCTGATGCCGTTGCTGGACATCATGCAGACCATGCCAAGCTTCGTGTACCTGATCCCGGTGCTGATGCTGTTCGGCCTGGGCAAGGTCCCGGCGATTTTCGCCACCGTGATCTACGCCGCGCCACCGCTGATCCGCCTGACCGACCTGGGCATCCGCCAGGTGGACGGTGAAGTGATGGAAGCGATCAACGCCTTCGGTGCCAACCGTTGGCAGCAACTGTTCGGCGTGCAACTGCCGCTGGCCCTGCCGAGCATCATGGCCGGGATCAACCAGACCACCATGATGGCCCTGTCGATGGTAGTGATTGCCTCGATGATCGGTGCCCGTGGCTTGGGCGAAGACGTGTTGGTGGGGATTCAGACCCTCAACGTCGGACGTGGCCTTGAAGCTGGTCTGGCGATCGTGATTCTGGCAGTGGTTATCGACCGCATTACTCAAGCGTACGGTCGGCCACGGCATGAGGTGAGCAAATGAGCAACGAAGCCATCAGCAAAATCGAAGTCAAAAACGTCTTCAAGATTTTCGGCAACCGTTCCAAGGACGCGCTGGGCATGATTGGCCAGGGCAAGACCAAGGACCAGGTGCTGGCCGAAACCGGCTGTGTGGTCGGCGTGAATGACTTGTCCCTGAGCATCGGCACCGGCGAGATCTTCGTGATCATGGGCCTGTCGGGTTCCGGCAAATCGACCCTCGTGCGTCACTTCAACCGCCTGATCGACCCGACTAGCGGCGCGATCCTGGTGGACGGCGTGGACATCCTGCAATACGACATGGAAGCCCTGCGCGAATTTCGCCGGCACCGTATCAGCATGGTGTTCCAGAGCTTCGGCCTGCTGCCGCACAAGACCGTGGTGGATAACGTTGCTTACGGCTTGAAAGTGCGTGGCGAGAGCAAGCAAATGTGCTCCGAACGTGCACTGCACTGGATCAACACCGTGGGCCTCAAGGGCTACGAAAACAAATACCCGCACCAGCTCTCGGGCGGCATGCGTCAACGTGTGGGCCTGGCCCGCGCCCTGGCGGCGGACACCGACATCATCCTGATGGACGAGGCGTTCAGCGCTCTCGACCCGCTGATCCGCGCGGAGATGCAGGACCAGTTGCTGGAACTGCAAAAGACCCTGCACAAGACCATCGTCTTCATCACCCACGACCTCGACGAGGCCGTGCGCATCGGCAATCGCATTGCGATCCTCAAGGACGGCCGTCTGATCCAGGTCGGTACGCCAAGAGAGATCCTGCACTCGCCGGCGGATGAGTATGTCGACCGGTTCGTGCAGCGGCGGGCTGCTGTGGTTTAAGGATTTGCGGTGTCTGTGCTGGCCCCTTCGCGGGCAAGCCTCGCTCCTACAGGTTTGTGTCTTTCCCACATTGGATGGCAAACCTGAACCCCGTAGGAGCGAGGCTTGCCCGCGAAGAGGCCGGTGAAGCTGCACAAATATTCAGGATTCACGATTGAGGTCAAAGATGTCCCAGGCTGAAAAAATCGTTATCGCCGACGCCCCGCTGCGTTGGCAGGATGTGGTGGCCGTCGCCCGTCATGGCGCGCAGCTTGAGCTGTCGCCAGAGACCTGGGCGCGGATCGACAATGCCCAGGCCATCGTCCAGCGCATCGTCACCAGTGGCGAACGTGCGTATGGCGTCAACACCGGCCTCGGCGCCTTGTGCAACGTTTCGCTGAAAGACGAACAACTCAGCCAGTTGTCACGCAACACCTTGCTCAGCCATGCCTGTGGCGTCGGCGCACCACTGGCCGACGAGCAGACCCGCGCGATCATCTGCGCCGCCATTCGCAACTACAGCCATGGCAAGTCCGGCATTCATCGCCGGGTGGTCGAAGGCCTGCTGGCGCTGCTCAATCGCGGCATCACCCCGCAAGTGCCGTCCCAGGGTTCGGTGGGTTACCTGACCCACATGGCCCACATCAGCATCACGCTGCTGGGTGTTGGCAATGTCAGCTATCGCGGGCAGATCGTCTCCGCGCAGCAGGCGCTGGCCGAAGAAGGCCTGGAGCCGGTTCAGCTCGGTGCCAAGGACGGTTTGTGCCTGGTCAACGGCACGCCGTGCATGTCGGGCCTTAGCTGCCTGGCGCTGGCCGATGCGACGCGTCTGGTGCAATGGGCCGATGTGATCGGCGCCATGAGTTTTGAAGCGCAGCGCGGTCAGATCGCCGCGTTCGACGCCGAGATCATTGCGCTCAAACCGCACCCGGGCATGCAGCAAGTCGGCAGCAACCTGCGGGCGTTGCTGGATGGCAGTGAGGTGATTGCTTCGAGCAAAGGTATTCGCACTCAGGATGCGTTGAGCATCCGCTCGATTCCGCAAGTCCACGGCGCCGCTCGCGATCAACTGGAGCACGCCAGACAGCAGATCGAAACCGAACTCAACTCAGTCACCGACAACCCGATGCTGCTGGGTACGCCGGACAGCTATCGCGTGATGTCCCAGGCCAACCCGCACGGTCAGTCCGTGGCAATGGCGGCGGATTTGCTGGCGATTGCCATGGCCGAAATCGGCTCCATCGCCGAGCGGCGTCTGGACCGTTTGATCAACCCGCACGTCAGCGGTTTGCCAGCGTTCCTGGTGGCCAATCCGGGGGTTAACTCCGGGATGATGATCGTCCAGTATGTCGCCGCTTCGCTGTGTGCGGAAAACCGCCAGTTGGCGCAACCGGCGGTGCTCGACAACTACGTCACCTCGGGCCTGCAGGAAGACCACTTGAGCCTGGGCACCAACGCTGCGCTGAAGCTGCATCGCGCCCTGGAAAACGTTACGCAGATCCTCGCCATCGAGTACCTGTTGGCGGCCCAGGCGTTTGAATTCTTGAAGGAGCAGCGTTTTGGCGCTGGCACCGATTCGGCGTGGCGTCTGCTGCGCGAACGCGTCCCGGCCTACGACCAGGACCGTTGGTTGGCACCCGACATCGCCGCGGCTGCCAGCGTGTTGAAAGACCCGATTTTGCTGCACAAGGCTTTACCCAATCTGAACTGAAAATCCACAACACCAGCGTGCCAAGGCGCCAGCCCCTCTCAAAAAGTCGGGAAGCGACGGACAACGGAAATCTCCGGAGCGTCTGGTTTAGTTAATAAAACTCTCAAAAGGAGAATGATGTGACTGCGCTTAATTTGATCCCCGGCCAACTGAGCCTTGCCCAACTGCGTGATGTGTATCAGCAACCGGTCAAAATCACCCTCGACAACAGCGCCTCGGCCCAGATCGAAGCCAGCGTTGCCTGCGTGGAACAGATCCTCGCCGAGAACCGCACTGCCTATGGCATCAACACCGGTTTCGGCCTGCTGGCCTCGACCCGCATTGCCAGCGAAGACCTGGAAAACCTGCAGCGCTCGCTGGTGCTGTCCCACGCCGCCGGTGTCGGCGAGCCGATCAGCGATGCCTTGGTACGCTTGGTCATGGTGCTCAAGGTCAACAGCCTGAGCCGTGGTTTCTCCGGTATTCGTCGCGTTGTAATCGACGCACTGATCGCGCTGATCAACGCCGAGGTTTACCCGCACATTCCATTGAAAGGTTCGGTCGGTGCATCGGGTGACTTGGCGCCATTGGCGCATATGTCGCTGGTGCTGCTGGGCGAAGGCAAGGCTCGCTATAAAGGCGAGTGGATGGAAGCCACCGAAGCGCTGAAAGTCGCCGGTCTGACCCCGCTGACCCTCGCTGCGAAAGAAGGTCTGGCGCTGCTCAACGGCACTCAGGTTTCTACCGCTTACGCACTGCGCGGTTTGTTCGAAGGCGAAGACCTGTTCGCCGGCGCCCTGGCCATTGGTGGCATGACGGTTGAAGCGGTCTTGGGCTCGCGCTCGCCGTTCGATGCGCGCATCCACGCTGCACGCGGCCAGAAAGGCCAGATCGACGCCGCTGCCGCTTACCGCGATCTGCTCGGTGAGCGCAGTGAAGTCTCCGATTCCCACGAGAACTGCGAAAAGGTCCAGGACCCGTACTCCCTGCGCTGCCAGCCGCAAGTCATGGGCGCTTGCCTGACCCAGTTCCGTCAGGCCGCCGAAGTACTGGCCGTCGAAGCCAACGCCGTCTCCGACAACCCGTTGGTCTTCGCTGCTGAAGGCGACGTGATCTCCGGCGGTAACTTCCACGCCGAACCAGTGGCCATGGCCGCTGACAACATGGCGTTGGCCATCGCCGAAATCGGTTCCCTGAGCGAACGCCGCATCTCGCTGATGATGGACAAGCACATGTCGCAACTGCCGCCGTTCCTGGTGGCCAATGGCGGCGTGAACTCCGGCTTCATGATCGCCCAAGTGACTGCGGCGGCCCTGGCCAGCGAAAACAAGGCGTTGTCCCATCCGCATTCGGTGGACAGCCTGCCAACCTCCGCCAACCAGGAAGACCACGTGTCGATGGCCCCGGCTGCCGGCAAGCGTCTGTGGGAAATGGCCGAAAACACTCGCGGCGTGTTGGCCGTGGAATGGCTGGCGGCGTGCCAGGGTCTGGATCTGCGTGAAGGCCTGAAGACCTCGACGAAGCTGGAAAAGGCTCGCGCCATCCTGCGCGCTGAAGTGCCATTCTATGAGAAGGACCGTTTCTTTGCACCGGACATCAACGCTGCGAGCGAGCTTCTGGCGACCCGTTGCCTGAACGAGCTGGTGGCGGCGAAGTTGTTGCCTAGCCTGTAATGGCCTCTTCGCGAGCAGGCGCGCTCCCACAGGGTTTACGCAATCCAATGTGGGAGCGAGCCTGCTCGCGAAGCGATTTTACGTCGAATAAAAATAATTAAGGACGAGCAATGCAACCGCAAACAAAAGGATTAAAACGCGGGCTCTCTGCCCGACATATTCGCTTCATGGCGCTGGGGTCGGCTATCGGCACCGGGCTGTTCTACGGTTCTGCCTCGGCCATTCAAATGGCCGGGCCTGCGGTACTGCTCGCTTACCTGATTGGTGGCGCGGCGGTGTTCATGGTCATGCGCGCCCTCGGTGAGATGGCGGTGCACAACCCGGTGGCCGGCTCTTTTGGCCACTACGCCAGCACCTATCTGGGGCCGATGGCGGGTTTCATCCTCGGTTGGACCTACGCGTTCGAAATGGTCATCGTCGGCATGGCCGACGTCACTGCGTTCGGTATTTATATGGGCTTCTGGTTTCCGGAAGTGGCTCGCTGGATCTGGGTGCTCGGCATCGTTTCGGTGGTCGGCGGCTTGAACCTGTGCAACGTCAAAGTCTTTGGCGAAATGGAGTTCTGGTTGTCGCTGCTCAAGGTCGCGGCCATCGTCGCGATGATCCTCGGTGGCTTCGGCATCATGCTGTTCGGCATCAGCACCGCGCCTGGCGCTCAAGCAACCGACATCAGCAATCTCTGGAGCAACGGCGGCTTCATGCCGAACGGCGTGGGCGGCTTGATCGCTTCGTTTGCCGTGGTGATGTTTGCCTTTGGCGGCATCGAGATCATCGGCGTAACGGCTGGTGAAGCCAAAGACCCGCAGCACGTGCTGCCCCGGGCGATCAACGCCGTGCCGTTGCGTATTCTGTTGTTCTACGTGTTGACGATGTTTGTGCTGATGTCGATTTTTCCGTGGCAGCAGATTGGCAGCCAGGGCAGTCCGTTCGTGCAGATTTTCGACAATCTGGGGATCAGTTCGGCGGCGACCATCCTCAATATCGTGGTGATTTCGGCGGCAGTGTCGGCCATCAACAGTGACATCTTCGGCGCTGGCCGGATGATGTACGGGTTGGCCCAGCAAGGACACGCGCCCAAGGGCTTCGCCCGCTTGTCGGGTAATGGCGTGCCATGGATGACTGTGGTGGTGATGAGTGCCGCGCTGCTATTGGGCGTGCTGCTGAACTACCTGATTCCAGAGAACGTATTTCTGTTAATCGCCTCCATTGCGACGTTTGCCACGGTTTGGGTGTGGTTGATGATTCTGTTTACCCAAGTGGCGATGCGTCGTTCCATGAGTGCCGAGCAAGTCGCCCAGTTGAAATTCCCGGTGCCGTTCTGGCCCTATGCACCGATGGCGGCGATTGTGTTCATGCTGTTCATTTTCGGCGTGCTGGGCTATTTCCCGGATACCCAGGCCGCTCTGATTGTTGGCGTGGTCTGGATCGTGTTGCTGGTGCTGGCCTATCTGACCTGGGTGAAACCAGCGGCAGGCCAGGCTGCATTGGTGGCGCGAGACCCTGATTTTTCTCATCGATAACCTAACGGAGGCCAGGATGAAAACGCTCTGGCAACACTGCAACGTCGCAACCATGGCGCATGGCGTCTACTCGATCATCGAGGATGCGGCCATCGTGACGTCCGGTGCGCACATTGAGTGGATCGGCCCACGTGCTGAACTGCCATCGGGCGAATACCCGGCGGTCAATGACCTGAAAGGGGCCTGGGTCACGCCGGGCCTGATCGACTGCCACACCCACACGGTGTTCGGCGGTAACCGCAGCGGTGAGTTCGAGCAGCGCCTGCAAGGCGTCAGCTACTCGGAAATCGCCGCGGCCGGTGGTGGCATCGCCAGCACCGTGCGCGCCACCCGTGCGGCCAGCGAAGACGAACTGTTCGCCAGCGCCGCCAAGCGTCTGAAAAGCCTGCTGCGCGACGGTGTGACCACGGTCGAGATGAAGTCCGGCTACGGCCTCGACCTGGCCAGCGAACGCAAGATCCTGCGGGTCATCCGTCGCCTCGGCGCGGAGTTGCCGGTCAGCGTGCGCAGCACTTGCCTGGCGGCCCATGCCTTGCCGCCGGAATACAAGGATCGCGCCGACGACTACATTGATCACATCTGCGCCGAGATGCTCCCGGCCCTGGCTGCCGAAGGGCTGGTCGATGCCGTGGATGCGTTCTGCGAATACCTGGCGTTCTCGCCAGCGCAGGTCGAGCGCGTATTTATCACCGCACAAGAACTCGGTCTGCCAGTGAAGCTGCATGCCGAGCAGTTGTCGTCCCTCCACGGTTCGAGCCTGGCCGCGCGTTACCACGCGCTGTCCGCCGATCACCTGGAATTCATGGACGAAGACGACGCCATCGCCATGGCCGCGTCCGGCACCGTCGCGGTGTTACTGCCCGGTGCGTTCTACTTCCTGCGGGAAACTCAGTTGCCGCCGATGGACGCCCTGCGCAAACACGGCGTGAAAATCGCCATCGCCAGCGACCTCAATCCCGGCACCTCGCCGGCCTTGTCGCTGCGCTTGATGTTGAACATGGCCTGTACCTGTTTCCGCATGACCCCGGAAGAAGCGTTGGCCGGTGCAACCATTCATGCCGCCACCGCGCTGGGCATGGCTGAGACTCACGGTTCGCTGGAAGTCGGCAAGGTGGCGGATTTCGTCGCCTGGCAAATCGATCGTCCCGCCGACCTGTCGTACTGGCTGGGCGGTGACCTGGAAAAACGCGTCGTGCGCCATGGCGTCGAAACAAGCATTTAGTTAGGAGAACAGTTGTGGATAAGGTTCTGAACTTCAAACAAGGCCGCGTACCGCTGCTGATCAGCATGCCCCATGCGGGCCTGCGCCTGACGCCTGTGGTCGAAGCCGGGTTGATTCCCGACGCGAAAAGCCTGCCGGACACCGACTGGCACATCCCTCAGCTTTACGAATTTGCCGCTGAACTGGGTGCCAGCACCTTGGCTGGCGAGTACTCGCGGTTTGTCATCGACCTGAACCGACCGTCCGACGACAAACCGATGTACGTCGGCGCCACCACAGGTCTGTACCCATCGATCCTGTTCGACGGTATTCCCTTGTTCCGTGAGGGCATGGAACCGTCAGCGGCCGAGCGTGCGACTTATCTGGAAAAGGTCTGGACGCCGTATCACAGCACTTTGCAGAACGAACTGGCGCGACTCAAAGCCGAGTTCGGTTATGCGCTGCTGTTCGATGCGCACTCGATCCGTTCGATCATCCCGCACCTGTTCGACGGCAAGCTACCGGACTTCAACCTCGGCACCTTCAACGGCGCCAGTTGCGATCCACAGTTGGCGACGCAACTGGAAGCCATCTGCGCGAAACACACTGATTACAGCCATGTGCTGAACGGACGTTTCAAGGGGGGCCACATCACCCGGCATTACGGCAACCCGGCCGAAAACATCCACGCTGTGCAACTGGAACTGGGGCAGTGCACGTATATGGAAGAGTTTGAACCGTTCCGCTATCGCCCGGATCTGGCGGCACCGACGCAGGTGGTGCTTAAGGAGTTGCTGCAAGGGTTGTTGGCCTGGGGCCAAAAGCACTACAGCGCATAACCCTTGTGGGAGCGGGCTTGCTCGCGAAGAGGCCTTGTCAGTCGCCATCAACGTGGAATGACACACCGCTTTCGCGAGCAAGCCCGCTCCCACAGGTACGGCGCTGTGCCAGCAAGTCGCCACCGTGCAAATCTCGGTCGCTACAGTTCGCTTTTACCCTCTCGACGCTGCGTAATGTTCTGGGCACGGTGCATGAAGACACCGGCCCCCAACAATAATCTGCCGCACGAGAACGCTATCCATGACAAGCACCAAAGGTTTGTTCACCCGCTGTCTCTCCATCCTCTGCGGCACCGCTCTCTTGAGCACCAGCGTCCTGGCCAGTGAAGACCCTTCCTGCAAAGCCGTGCGCATGGGCGTGGTCAACTGGACCGACGTCATCGCCACCAGTGGCATGGCCGATGTGTTGCTCAATGGCCTGGGCTACGAAAGCAAGCAAACCAGTGCCGTGCAGCAAATCATCTTCGCCGGCATCCGCGATAAGCGCCTCGATATTTTCCTCGGTTACTGGAAACCGGCGATGGACAAGAACATCGCCCCGTTCGTCGCCGCCAATCAGGTCAAGGTCATGGACAAACCGAGCCTGGCCGACGCCCAGGCCACTCTCGCCGTACCTGAGTATGTGGCCGCAGCCGGACTGAAAACTTTCGGCGATATCGCTAAATTCAAGGATCAGTTAGGCGGCAAGATCTACGGCATCGAGCCGGGCAGCGGTGCCAACACCACCATCAAGACCATGATCGAGACCAATCACTTCGGCCTGAAGGATTTCAAACTGATCGAATCCGGTGAGGCCGGCATGCTCGCCGCGGTACAACGGGCGGTGAATCGCAAGGAGTTCGTGGTGTTCGTCGGCTGGACCCCGCACCCGATGAACATCAACATGAAGATCGCCTACCTGACCGGCAGTGAAGACGTGTACGGCCCGAACGAAGGCGCAGCGACGGTCTCCACCGTAACTGCCCCGGATTACGCCGAACGCTGCCCGAACGTGAATCGCCTGCTGCAAAACCTGACCTTTACCGCATCCCAGGAAAGCCAGTTGATGGTGCCGATCATGGAGCGCAAAACGCCGCAGGACGTTGCCAAGGCCTGGCTGCGTGATCATCCGGAAGACCTTCAGCGCTGGCTGGCGGGTGTCAGCAGTTTTGATGGCAAGGATGGTGTGGCGACTGTGCAGGCCAGCCTGAAACCCTGACTTGGAATGAAGAACCTGTGGGAGCGGGCTTGCTCGCGAAGGCGGTGTGTCAGGCAACAGTTGTATCGACTGACACGACGCCTTCGCGAGCAAGCCCGCTCCCACAGGGATCTCCGGCGACATACACAATCCCCTGAACAGGCTGACAGCAGGCCCATGTCTACTTTTCCCCTCTCTGAGCAAATGTCGGCCTTCGTCGAGAAAACCCTCGGTTTCAACAGCACCGACAGCAGCCTCACCGGGTTGCGCCAGGCCTACAGTGCGATGTGTCGGGCGTTTACCCCGCCGTGTCCCGCCGGGCTTGAGGTCACCGACTTCACGTTATCGGGCGTGGCAGTGCGTTCCTATCGACCGCCGGTGACGCCACCGACCAGCGGCTGGCCGTGCATTTTGTATCTGCATGGTGGCGGTTGGGTGGTGGGTGATCTGGATTCCCATGACTTCATCTGCGCCGAGTTAGCGGCGGCATTGGGGACGATGGTGGTGGCCGTGGATTATCGGTTGGCGCCTGAGCATCCGTTCCCGGCGGGATTCGAAGATTGCCTGAAAGTCTGGCGCGCCTTGCGCTCGGGCCCGTTCTGGTTCGATGCACAACGGATGCTGGTCGCCGGGGACAGCGCCGGTGGCAATCTGGCCGCCGCCTTATGCCTGGCCTTGCGCGATGCGGGCGAGCCGATGCCCGCCGCTCAAGTGCTGATTTATCCGGGCCTGGGTGGCGATCATCGTTCTCCTTCACGCAGTGAGTGCGCCGACGCACCGTTGCTCAGCAGCAGCGATGTGGATTGTTATCACGCACTTTATTTGCGCGGTACTCAACAACCGACAGCCAATGCCATGCCATTGCTCGCCGACGATTACAGCGGTTTGCCCCCCGCGCTGATCGCTGTGGCGCAATTCGACCCGCTGCGCGACGACGGTGTGCGCTACGCCGAACGACTCAACGCCGCCGGTGTGAGCGCGACGCTTTATTACGGAGAGGGGCTGGTGCACGGTTGTTTGCGGGGGCGCGGTCAGGTTGCCGAGGTCGACCGGCTCTATGAAAACCTGCTCGAGTTTCTGGCTGACAGACTCTGACGCTGTAAGGGCATGCTCATTGACGTAATTCGGGTTTATGATGCCGGACGGCAGAATAATTGAAGTCCCCCCAGGGATGACCTCGACCCCTTACGGAGCGTGCAATGCAGACTTTGTACCCGCAGATCAAACCCTACGCCCGGCACGATCTGGCCGTCGATAAAACCCACACGCTGTACGTCGACGAAAGCGGTTCACCGGAAGGTTTGCCGGTGGTGTTCATCCACGGCGGCCCCGGCGCCGGGTGTGATGCACAGAGCCGCCGGTACTTCGACCCAAACCTGTATCGCATTGTCACTTTCGATCAGCGCGGTTGCGGTCGCTCCACGCCCCACGCCAACCTTGAAAACAACACCACCTGGGATCTGGTCGCCGACCTTGAGCGGATCCGCAAACACCTGAACATCGAAAAATGGGTGCTGTTTGGCGGCTCCTGGGGTTCGACCCTGGCCCTGGCCTACGCGCAAACCCACCCGGAGCGTGTGCACGGTCTGATCCTGCGCGGGATTTTTCTCTGCCGTCCGCAGGAAATCGAGTGGTTCTATCAGGCTGGCGCCAGTCGTCTGTTCCCCGATTACTGGCAGGACTACATCGCGCCGATCCCACTGGACGAGCGCGGCGACTTGCTGACCGCTTTCCACAAGCGCCTGACCGGCAACGATCAGATCGCTCAGATGCACGCGGCCAAGGCCTGGTCCACCTGGGAAGGCCGGACCGCGACCTTGCGGCCGAACCCGCTGGTGGTCGATCGCTTCTCTGAGCCGCAGCGCGCGCTGTCGATTGCCCGGATCGAATGTCACTACTTCACCAACAACGCTTTCCTTGAACCGAACCAGCTGATTCGCGACATGGGCAAGATTGCCCATTTGCCCGGCGTGATCGTCCATGGCCGCTACGACGTGATCTGTCCGTTGGACAACGCCTGGGAATTGCATCAAGCCTGGCCGAACAGCGAACTGCAGGTGATCCGCGATGCCGGCCACGCCGCGTCCGAACCGGGCATCACCGATGCCTTGGTGCGCGCCGCTGGTCAGATGGCCCGGCGCTTGCTTGATCTGCCGCCTGAAGAAGCATGAAGGGCCTGCTGCAACGCGTGCGTGGCGCGCGAGTCGAGGTAGCGGGGGAGGTGGTTGGCGCGGTGGACCAGGGTTTGCTGGTTCTGGTGGCGGTCGAGCCCGAGGACACTCGGGCCAGCGCCGACAAACTTCTGCATAAACTGCTTAACTATCGTGTATTCAGTGATACAGAAGGCAAGATGAATCTGTCCCTGGCGGATGTCGGTGGTGGCTTGCTGCTGGTCTCGCAGTTCACCCTGGCGGCCGACACCAAGAGCGGGTTGCGCCCGAGTTTTTCGACGGCGGCGCCTCCGGCCCTGGGTGAAGAACTTTTCGACTATCTATTAGGTAAAGCGAAAGAGGTGCATGGCACTGTGGCATCAGGTAGATTCGGCGCGGATATGCAGGTGCACCTGGTCAATGATGGCCCGGTAACCTTCCTGTTACAGACCTGAAAGCCCCTGAAACATGTTTTTAAGGGCATTTCGACTGAAAACAGGGGTTTTTCGCGATAAATACTTTGTTACCCCTGATGCGTTGTAACGCGGCCTACTAGATAATCGCGCGCTACGGGGATCAGCGTTCGTTGGCCCATTTTGACTTAGGTAGAGACTTGCCCGGAACCTGTTGGGGAATCATTTAGCCCCATAGGAGTCGGAACAATGCTCGCCAACCTGGCATATAGATAGCTGGCCGTTGGTTTTTTGATCTGTTTTCGGCGAGGGTTGCTCGTGATTGTTAGTCCCTGTAATGCACCAAAATTGTCTGCCCAACGGTTCCGAAGCGCTCTGGTAGCGGGCTCTGCACTGCTGTGTCTGCTCAGCGCCGGCCAGCTTTGGGCATTCAACCTGGATGATGTGTCGGTCAAGGCGAAAGAGCTGGCCGGGCAGAAATTCGAAGCCCCGCGCAGTAACCTGCCGAACGAATTCCGCGAAATGAAATTCGCGGACTATCAGAAAATTCGTTTCCGCACTGAAAAAGCCGAGTGGGCCGATCAGAAAACCCCGTTCAAGCTTTCGTTCTATCACCAGGGCATGCATTTCGACACCCCGGTGAAAATCAACGAAATCACGGCCAACAACGTCGAAGAGATCAAATACGACCCAAGTCGTTTCGATTTCGGCGATGTTAAGTTCGATCCTAAAGCCACCGAACAACTGGGTTATGCCGGTTTCCGTGTGCTGTACCCGATCAACAAGGCCGACAAGCAAGACGAAATCATGACCATGCTCGGCGCGAGTTATTTCCGCGTTGTCGGCAAGGGTCACACCTATGGCTTGTCCGCTCGCGGCATGGCCATCGATACCGCATTGCCGTCCGGCGAAGAATTCCCGCGTTTCACCGAGTTCTGGATTCAACAGCCAAAACCGGGTGACAAACACCTGGTGATCTTCGCGCTGCTGGATTCGCCGCGTGCCACCGGTGCGTACCGCCTGACCCTGCGTCCAGGCAGCGACACCGTGGTCGACGTCAAGGCCCGCATGTTCCTGCGTGACAAGGTCACCAAGCTCGGCGTTGCCCCGCTGACCAGCATGTTCCTGTTCGGCGCCAACCAGCCGTCGAAAGTGCTCAACTATCGCCGCGAACTGCACGACTCCAGCGGTCTGTCGATCCATGCCGGCAACGGCGAGTGGATCTGGCGTCCTCTGAACAACCCGAAACACCTGGCGGTGAGCAACTTTGCCATCGAAAACCCGCGTGGCTTTGGCTTGCTGCAACGTGGTCGTGACTTCAGCCACTACGAAGACCTCGACGACCGTTACGACAAGCGCCCAAGTGCCTGGATCGAGCCAAAAGGCGATTGGGGCAAGGGTTCTGTAGACCTGGTGGAAATTCCGACCGCCGACGAAACCAACGACAACATCGTTGCCTTCTGGAGCCCGGAAAAACTGCCTGAGCCAGGCCAGCCGCTCGACGTCGCCTATCGCATGCACTGGACCATCGACGAAGCTGCCATCCACGCTCCGGACAGCGCCTGGGTCAAACAGACCCTGCGTTCCACCGGCGACGTGAAGCAGTCCAACCTGATCCGTCAGCCGGATGGCACCGTTGCCTATCTGGTGGACTTCGAAGGCCCGTCCCTGGCCGCATTGCCGGAAACCGCAGACGTGCGCAGCCAGGTCAGCGTTGGCGACAATGCCGAGCTGGTCGAGAACACCGTGCGCTACAACCCTGAAACCAAGGGCTGGCGCCTGACCCTGCGCATGAAGATCAAGGACGCAGGCAAAGCTACCGAGATGCGCGCATCCCTGGTCGAGAAAATCGTGCCTGAGGATCTGGCCAAGTCTTCGATTCCAGCTTCCAATTCCTCCGTTGCCAAGGCCGACAAGGTCGCCGCCAAGCAGCAGGAGAAAGCGGACAAGGAAGCCAAGGACGCCAAGCAAGCTGAAGCCAAACAGGCCGATGCCAAGCCGGCTGCCGATACCAAGAACAAGGACAACAAAGACGCCAAGCAGCCAGTCGCTGCGGACGCGGCCCCAGCCACACCGGATTCGGCGGCGACTGAAGAAGTCCTGACCGAAACCTGGAGCTACCAGTTGCCTGCCGATGAGTAATTCTCAAGTAAAGCCAGAGACTCTGTCGGAGTATCTGGCGCATTTACCGATGACCGACGAGCAGCGCGCGGAACTCGCGGGCTGCCAGTCCTTCAGTGAACTGCACCAGCGTCTTTCGTCCTCGACATTCGACGCACCGACCGAGGCTGCACAAGCCTCGGTAGGCAAGCGCCTGCTCCTGAACAGTGCCGAAGAACTGGAAGAAGCGGAAATGCTGGCGGTTGATGCCAGTGGTCGTGTGGTACTCAAAGCGACCCCGCCGATCCGTCGGACCAAAGTCGTGCCGGAACCATGGCGCACCAATATTCTGGTGCGTGGCTGGCGCCGGATGACCGGTCGCACCAATCCGCCGGCGCCGCCGAAGGATGAACGCGTGTTGCCGGCGGCTCGCTGGCGCACCGTCGGTTCGATCCGTCGCTACATTCTGCTGGTGCTGATGCTCGGCCAGACCATCGTGGCTGGCTGGTACATGAAAGGCATCATGCCGTATCAGGGCTGGGCGTTCGTCGACCTGAACGAAGTGCTGCATCAACCGCTGCTGCAAACCGCCACGCAAGTGCTGCCGTATGCGCTGCAAACCAGCATCCTGATTCTGTTCGGGATTCTGTTCTGCTGGGTGTCGGCCGGTTTCTGGACGGCGCTGATGGGCTTCCTCGAGTTGCTCACCGGTCACGACAAATACCGTATTTCCGGTAAAAGCGCCGGCAACGAGCCGATTGCCAAGGACGCACGCACTGCACTGGTGATGCCGATCTGCAACGAAGACGTGCCACGGGTGTTTGCCGGTTTGCGTGCGACCTTCGAGTCGGTCGCGGCCACGGGTGACCTGGATCGTTTCGACTTCTTCGTCCTCAGCGACAGTAACGAAACCGATATCTGCGTGGCCGAGCAACAGGCCTGGCTGGACGTCTGCCGTGAAGCCAAAGGCTTCGGCAAGATCTTCTATCGCCGCCGTCGCCGTCGCGTCAAACGTAAAAGCGGCAACCTCGACGACTTCTGCCGTCGTTGGGGCGGTGACTACAAGTACATGGTCGTGCTCGACGCGGACTCCGTGATGAGCGGCGAATGCCTGACCAGTCTGGTGCGCTTGATGGAAGCCACGCCGGACGCCGGGATCATCCAGACCGCGCCACGTGCGTCGGGCATGGACACCCTTTATGCGCGTATGCAGCAGTTTGCGACCCGTGTGTACGGTCCGCTGTTCACTGCCGGTTTGCACTTCTGGCAGTTGGGCGAATCCCACTACTGGGGTCACAACGCGATCATCCGCATGAAGCCGTTTATCGAGCACTGCGCCCTGGCGCCGTTGCCGGGTAAAGGTGCGTTTGCCGGTGCGATTCTGTCCCACGATTTCGTCGAAGCTGCGCTGATGCGCCGTGCCGGCTGGGGCGTGTGGATTGCCTACGATTTGCCGGGCAGCTACGAAGAACTGCCGCCGAACCTGCTGGACGAACTCAAGCGTGACCGTCGCTGGTGCCACGGTAACCTGATGAACTTCCGCCTGTTCCTGGTTAAAGGCATGCACCCGGTACACCGTGCGGTGTTCCTGACCGGCGTGATGTCTTACCTGTCGGCGCCGTTGTGGTTCTTCTTCCTCGTGTTGTCCACGGCGCTGCTGGCGGTGAACACGTTGATGGAGCCGCAGTACTTCATGGAGCCGCGACAGCTTTACCCGCTGTGGCCGCAATGGCATCCAGACAAAGCCGTCGCGCTGTTCTCGACGACCATCGTGCTGCTGTTCCTGCCGAAGCTGTTGAGCATCATCCTGATCTGGGCCAAGGGCGCGAAAGAGTTCGGTGGCAAGTTCAAGGTGACGTTCTCTATGCTGCTGGAGATGTTGTTCTCCATGCTGCTGGCGCCGGTGCGGATGATTTTCCACACCCGTTTCGTACTCGCCGCGTTCCTCGGCTGGGCTGCGACCTGGAACTCGCCGCAACGTGACGACGACTCCACGCCATGGAGCGAAGCGGTCAAGCGCCACGGCCCGCAAACCTTGCTGGGCTTCTTCTGGGCCCTGCTGGTGGTCTGGCTGAACCCGAGCTTCCTGTGGTGGCTGGTACCGATCGTCGGTTCGCTGATGCTGTCGATCCCGGTATCGGTGATCTCCAGCCGTGTCGGCCTGGGCCTGAAGTCCCGTGACGAGAGCCTGTTCCTGATCCCTGAGGAATACAATCCGCCACAAGCGCTGCTGGCCACCGATCAGTACACCCACGAAAACCGTTATCACCAGTTGAAAGACGGCTTCATCCGCGCCGTGGTCGATCCACAGCAGAACGCCTTGGCGTGCTCGCTGGCGACGTCCCGTCACGGTCAGGCCGAGCCGATCGAGTGGTTGCGTGTGGAGCGCGTTCGTCATGCGTTGAAGGCCGGGCCTGCCGGGCTGAACAATCATGAGCGCCTACAACTGCTGAGTGACCCGGTGGCATTGGGTCGTTTGCATGAGCAGGTCTGGAGCGAAGGCCACACCGAGTGGCTGGACGCCTGGCGGCAATCGGTGAAAGCCGATCCGCATGCGCCGTTGCTGCCGCTTAAGCCACTGAGTGCACAGCCTCAGTTGGCCTGATAAAAAACCCCGCGAAAGCGGGGTTTTTTGTTTGTGGGGTAGTCTGGATGAGCATCGACCTTTAAATCCACCCCTCTCCCTAACCCTCCCGAAACGTCGGACCGCCCCAAAGGGGCGAGGGGACTGACCGAGGTGTCTTGCGTCATACATCGACCTGAGATATCGAGTCGAACTCAGGACTTGAATAGCATGAAGATCTGCTCCCTTTCCCCCTCTCCCCTCTGGGGAGAGGGCTGGGGTGAGGGGTGGCTCTTGAATGTTTAAAGTACCAACAGCCATCCACATTCTTCCGGCAGGTCTTTCCTGCATCGGAGCCAACAAATCCCGCACAAACCCTTGTGCAAACACCCCAGTGCGTTAGCATCCGTCCCCGAATTGGTGCGCCCGGGCAGCTTTTTGTTCGTATCTATCGGTTTTCAAAGGAAAATCGTCGATTGCGCGCCTCACACCGCAATGGTTTTGGGGACTTGAAGATGAAGAAGTATCTCTCGATGCTGCTGGTCGGCGTCACGGCATTGGTTGCAGTCAACGCGGCGCAGGCCGGCGCCATCGATGACGCGGTCAAGCGTGGCACGCTGAAAGTCGGCATGGACCCGACCTACATGCCCTTCGAAATGACCAACAAGCGCGGCGAGATCATCGGTTTTGAAGTCGACATCCTCAAGGCCATGAGCAAGGCCATGGGCGTCAAGCTGGAGCTGGTGTCCACCGGTTACGACGGCATCATCCCGGCGCTGATGACCGACAAGTTCGACATGATCGGCAGCGGCATGACCCTGACCCAGGAGCGCAACCTGCGCCTGAACTTCAGCGAACCGTTCATTGTGGTCGGCCAGACCTTGCTGATCCGCAAGGACCTGGAAGGCACCATCAAGTCTTATAAAGACCTGAACACCGACGACTACCGCATCACCTCCAAGCTCGGCACCACCGGCGAGATGGTGGCCAAGAAGCTGATCTCCAAAGCCAAGTACCACGGCTACGACAACGAGCAGGAAGCCGTGCTCGACGTGGTCAACGGCAAGGCCGATGCGTTCATTTACGACGCGCCGTACAACGTGGTGGCGGTGAACAAGGTCGGCGCCGGCAAACTGGTGTTCCTCGACAAGCCGTTCACCTACGAACCGCTGGCCTTCGGCCTGAAGAAGGGCGACTACGACAGCCTCAACTTCATCAACAACTTCCTGCACCAGATCCACGAAGACGGCACCTACGATCGCATCCATGACAAGTGGTTTAAAGACACCGCCTGGCTCAAGGACATGGAATAAGGCCCGGTCAGATAGACCGCGCCGCCCCATTCGCGGGCAAGCCTCGCTCCTACATTTGGAATGTATTTCCCTGTGGGAGCGGGCTTGCTCGCGAAGACGGCCTCCCTGGCGACACAGAATTCGGAATCTCCAACGCAAATGAAACATAAAAAATCCCAACTGCCCTGGCACATCCTGACTGTGCTCGTGCTGATCGGCCTGGCCGGCGCGTTGTATTACGCCACCTCGCTGATGTCCTACGAATGGCGCTGGAACCGCGTGCCGCAGTACTTCGCCTACCATGCCGAAGAATCCCAGCGCGCTGCCGACATCTCCACGGTCAGTGAACTGGTACGCAAGGGCGACAAGGCCGACGTCACCCTGCGCAATGACGCCGGTGACGAGCAGCACCTGACGGTCGACGACAACAGCCTGCAAGTCGCCCAAGGCGATGACGTGGCGGAAGGTGACGTGATCGGTGTCACCCGGCATTGGGCCGCTGGGCCTTTGCTGTGGGGCCTGTGGACCACGTTGTGGTTGTCCGTGGTGTCTGGCGTGCTCGGGCTGTTGATCGGCCTGGCCACCGGCCTGTGCCGGCTGTCGAACAACCCGACCCTGCGCGATCTTTCGACCATTTACGTCGAACTGGTGCGTGGCACGCCGCTGCTGGTGCAGATCTTCATTTTCTACTTCTTCATCGGCACGGTGATGAACTTGTCCCGGGAGTTCGCCGGGATCGCCGCGTTGTCGCTGTTCACTGGCGCCTATGTGGCGGAGATCATCCGCTCCGGCGTGCAATCGATTGCCCGTGGTCAGAACGAAGCGGCGCGCTCGCTCGGTTTGAGCGCCGGTCAGTCGATGCGTCATGTGGTGTTGCCGCAAGCGTTGAAACGTGTGCTGCCGCCGCTGGCCGGGCAGTTCATCAGCCTGGTGAAAGACACCTCGCTGGTGTCGGTGATCGCCATTACCGAGCTGCTGAAAAGCGGCCGCGAAGTCATCACCACCTCGTTCTCGCCGTTCGAAATCCTGTTCTGCGTAGCCGGGCTGTACCTGTTGATCAACCTGCCGCTGTCGAAAATCGCCAGCCGGCTTGAGCGGAGGCTCGCGCAAAGTGATTGAAGTCCGCGATCTGGTAAAAGTCTTCGACACTCGCGGCCAGCTGGTGCGCGCGGTGGATAACGTGTCCACGACAGTGGCCAAGGGCGAAGTGCTGGTGGTGATCGGCCCGTCCGGCTCCGGCAAATCGACCTTCCTGCGTTGCCTCAATGGTCTGGAGGAATTCGATTCGGGCTCGGTGAGCATCGACGGCTTGCAGTTGGCCGACCCGAAAACCGACGTAAATGCCTATCGCCGGGAAGTCGGCATGGTGTTCCAGCATTTCAACCTGTTCCCGCACATGACCGTGCTGGAAAACCTCTGTCTGGCGCAAAAAGTCGTGCGCAAGCGCGGCAAGAAAGAGCGCGAGGCCAAGGCCATGGAGCTGCTGAAAAAGGTCGGTATCGCGCAGAAGGCCAACGAGTTTCCGTCACGCCTTTCCGGCGGCCAGCAACAGCGCGTGGCGATTGCCCGGGCGCTGGCCATGGAACCGAAGGTCATGCTGTTCGATGAGCCGACCTCGGCGCTGGACCCGGAAATGGTCGGTGAAGTGCTGGACGTGATGAAAACCCTGGCCGTGGAAGGCATGACCATGGTCTGCGTTACCCACGAAATGGGCTTTGCCCGGGAAGTGGCGGATCGGGTGCTGTTCTTCGATCACGGCAAATTGCTGGAAGACGCCTCGCCGGCCGAGTTCTTTGATGCGCCGAAGGATCCTCGGGCGCAGGCGTTTTTGCGGCAGGTTTTGTAACTTCAGCGCCTGTTCGGACGCCTTCGCGAGCAAGCCCGCTCCCACAGTGGATATGTGTCGATCACAAAACCAAGGTGGGAGCGGGCTTGCTCGCGAAAGCATCACCTCGGTCTCAAGCAAACCGAGGCATTCGCATCACCTCAAACTTTGAACCTGCCAACCAACATCTGCAAATGCGTCCCCAACCGCGCCAGCTCAACACTGGACGCCGCGGTCTCTTCACTCGCCGCCGAGGTCTGCTCGGACACATCGCGCACGTTCAGCACGCTGCGGTTGATCTCTTCAGCCACGGCACTCTGTTGCTCGGCGGCAGCGGCGATCTGCTGGTTCATCGACTGGATCGCCGACACCGTACGAGTGATGCTTTCCAGTGAGCCGCCAGCGCGGCGAGTCAGTTCGACGCTGCTGTCGGTCAGGCTGCGGCTGTTGTCCATGATGGTCGCGACTTGCTGGGTGCCGGTTTGCAGGCCGACGATCAGCTCTTCGATTTCTTCGGTGGACTTCTGGGTGCGCTGGGCCAGGCTGCGGACTTCGTCGGCGACCACCGCGAAACCACGTCCGGCTTCACCGGCACGGGCGGCTTCGATCGCCGCGTTGAGCGCCAGCAGGTTGGTCTGTTGCGCCACGGATTTGATCACGTCGAGCACGCTGCCAATCTTGTCGCTTTCGCGCTTCAGGTCGCTCATGGCCGCTGTGGAGTTGCCGACTTCGATGGCCAGGCGCTCGATCTGAGCGATGGCTTCGCCGACAACCTTGTCGCCTTCGCGGGCCTGCTGATCGGCGGCGACTGCGGCTTCGGAGGCTTCCTCGGCGTTACGCGCGACTTCCTGCACGGTGGCGGTCATTTCGTGCATGGCGGTGGCCACCTGATCGGTTTCCACTTTCTGACTGTTGACCCCGGCGCTGGTTTGCTCGGTGACGGCGGACAGTTCTTCGGCGGCGCTGGCGATCTGCGTGACGCCGTCGCTGATACCGCCGATCAACTCGCGCAGGCCCAGGGTCATGCTCTGCATGGCACGCTGGAGCTGGCCCAGTTCGTCGCGACGTTCGGAGATCAGGTTGTGGGTCAAATCACCGGCGGCAACCCGCTCGGCTACTTTCAGGGTCTGGCTCAACGGAATGACGATCTGGCGGGTGATCGCCCAAGCGGCGAGCAAGCCAAACGCTAGGGCGAGGACGGTGGCCATCAGCAGCAGGTTCTTGGCGTGGGCTGCATCGGTATCACGCACGACGGTTTGCGAAACGGTCAGTTTCTTGCTTTCGTCGGACAGAATGTCGCCTTGCTCGCCCATGCGTTTGAGCGCGGCGGCACTCGCCACCTGGGAGTCGCGGAACTGGCTGACGGCGGCGCGATAGGCCTTCAGGGATTCGGTGGCCTGTTGCAGGTTGGCGGCGAACTGTTCCGGCAGCTTGCCCGGCAGGCTCTCAAGGTTTTTCAGGGCGTTATCGATGGCGTCCAGCGCAGGCTGCTCGGCCTCGGTCTTGGCGCTGTAGGTGTAGCCGCGCACCTGAAAGCGCGCTTGCTGGATCAGCTTGCTCAGGTCGATCACGCTGTTGAACTGGGCGACGCTGTCGCCTTGCAACAGGGCCTTCTCGACTTCAGCGACCTTGGCCACGGCGTTGTCGGCGGTGGCACCGAGCTTGCTGCGGGCGTCTTCGCGGTTGGCACCGGCCTGGGTCATGGCGACGAAGGCTTGCTTGTACTGGCTGACGGCGGCCAGTTGCTGGTCGATCATCGCGATGTCGGCGGGTTGTTCGATCAACTTGCGTGCGGTTTGCAGGCCGGCGTCGAGTTGGCCCAGCAAGTCGTTGACCGCCCCCGGGCCTTGTTCGCCACGGCGCATTTCGTAGTCCAGGCGCGCCAGGCGCAGGTCCTTGGTCAGGTCATTGAGGCTGGCAATGAACCCGAGCTTGTCGCCACGGCTCATCACACCCGTCAGGCCGGTCCAGCCGGTGAAGGTGATCAACAAGGTCAGGAGCAGGACGAGACCGAAGCCGACACCCAGTTTGCGATTAACGCTTACGTTTCCCAGTTTCTCGGCTAGCCAACGGTACATGCTGCTACTCCCCTCGGACCATAATTTGGTTTTATGGGGGCTGTATCGGCTGGGGGGCGGGAATCTGTAGGCGCCGAACGCGCTCGATATGCGTTCTATCTGACGAAATGCTGTTTCATGTAGGAGCTGCCGAAGGCTGCGATCTTTTGATCTTGATCTTCGTTGATCTCACCGTCGCCAGGATCAAAAGATCGCAGCCTTCGGCAGCTCCTACGCCGGATCGCGCAGGGTTAGAAGAGGCGGGCGAGCAGGGCGGTGACGGCGGTTTCGACCCGCAGGATGCGATCGCCCAGTTGCACCGGTTGCAGACCGGATTTGCCCAGCAATTCGATTTCGTAAGGAATCCAGCCGCCCTCGGGGCCGATGGCCAGGGTCACCGGTTCGTCCAGGCCACGGGGGCAGGACGGGTAATTACCGGGGTGGCCGACCAGGCCGAGGGTGCCTTCGGTGATCGCGGGCAGACGGTCTTCAACGAACGGCTTGAAGCGCTTCTCGATGACGATCTCTGGCAGCACACTGTCCCGGGCCTGTTCCAGCCCCAGGATCAATTGCTCACGAATCGCTTCGGGCTCCAGGAACGGTGTTTGCCAGAAGCTCTTCTCGACGCGATAGCTGTTCACCAGCACGATGCGCGGCACACCCATGGCGGCCACGGTCTGAAACACTCTACGCAGCATTTTCGGGCGTGGCAGGGCCAACACCAGGGTCAGCGGCAGCTTGGTCGGTGGCTGTTGATCAAGCACGACGCGCAGTTCGGCTTCACCGGCGTCCAGGCGCAGTACTTCAGCCGAACCCATCAGACCACCGATACGGCCGACACGCATGCTGTCACCGACTTCGCAGCGATGGACTTCCTGCATATGCGTCAGCCGGCGATCACGCAGGATCACCCGGTCGGCCGCAATGAAATCGGCCTCTTCGAGCAGCAGCAGGTTCACGGCTGGGTCGCTGGCGGCTGGTCGTTGTGATCGTCAGCCGGTTGGTCATCCGGGTGCTCGCCACGCTTGCTGACCAGACTGCCGAACAGGATGCCAATCTCGAACAGCATCCACATCGGTACGGCCAACAGCGTCTGCGAGAAGATGTCCGGCGGGGTCAGGATCATGCCGACCACGAAGCAGCCGATGACCACGTACGGACGGATTTTCTTCAGGTATTTGACGTCGACCACGCCGATCCATACCAGCAGCACCACGGCAACCGGGATTTCGAACGCCACGCCGAAGGCGAAGAACAGCGTCATGACGAAATCGAGGTAGCTGGTGATGTCAGTCATCATTTCCACGCCGGCCGGGGTGGCGGCGGCGAAGAACTTGAAGATCAGCGGGAAGACCAGGTAGTAGGCGAACGCCATGCCGGTATAGAACAGCAGGATGCTGGAGACCAGCAATGGCACGGCGATGCGCTTCTCGTGCTTATACAGGCCCGGAGCGATGAAGCCCCAGATCTGATGCAGAATCACCGGGATCGCCAGGAACAGCGAGACCATCATCGTCAGTTTCAATGGCGTCAGGAACGGTGACGACACGTCGGTGGCGATCATCGTTGCGCCGGCGGGCAGGTACGCCCGCAGGGGCGTCGAGACAAAGGTGTAGATCTGCTGGGTGAACGCGAACAGCCCGGCGAAGATGATGAAGATCGCCGCTACACAGCGCAGCAGGCGGGTACGCAACTCGGTGAGGTGCGAAACCAGCGGCATGTGCTGGTCATTTTCAGGAAGATCGCTCATGGGGCTCGCGGCGGCAATGTTGGGTCATGAGGGGCGGGAGCAACGGGCGCCGCCGCGGGAGCAACAGGTTCTACGGAGGCCGGCGCAGGGACAACAGGCGCTGGCTCGACGCCGCCCATGGAGGGCACCGATTCTGTGCCTGGCGCGTGAATCGTCGGCTCCACCACCGGTTCAACCGGTTGCACTGGCGTGGCTTCCTGCTGGGTCGGCGTGAAAATTTTCCGCGCCTCCTGCTCCAGCGACAGAATGTGCTCGTTGTGCAGTTGCCGACGAATCTCGTCCGCACCGATTTCACGCTCAACTTCCTGTTTGATCGCGTTGAAGCTGCGCTTCAGCCGCCCGATCCACAGACCGGCGGTGCGCGCAGCGCCCGGCAAACGCTCGGGGCCCAGCACCAGCAGGGCAACGAGGCCGACGAGCAGCAGTTCAGAGAAGCTGATACCAAACATTAGTCAGTGCTCACACGTCTTTGCGGATCGGCTCTTCGACTTTCTGTGCCTGCACGTCAATGGTGTGCGGCTGGTTCAGTGGCGAGGTCGTCGTTGGCTGGGCCGGTGGCACCGGTTGGGCCGGGGTCACGGTCGGGTCAACCGGCTTATCTTCATCGTTCATGGCTTTACGAAAGCCCTTGATCGACTCGCCGACGTCAGTGCCGAGGTTTTTCAGTTTCTTGGTGCCGAACACCAGCACCACGACAACCAGGATGACGATCCAGTGTTTCCAGTCAAAAATGCCCATGTTGCTGCTCCTCTCAAATAATTATTCAGGCGGACGGACGCGAGGCTTTCTCGGCGTGTCCGGACAGACCGAAGCGACGGTCCAGTTCATCGAGCACAGCCTGTGGATGCTGCCCCAGTTGGGCGAGCATGACCATGCTGTGGAACCACAAATCGGCGGTTTCGTAGATCACGTCGCTGCAGTCACCGCTGATGGCGGCGTCCTTGGCGGCAATAATGGTTTCGACCGACTCTTCGCCGACTTTTTCCAGAATCTTGTTCAAACCCTTGTGGTACAGGCTGGCGACATACGAGCTGTCGGCAGCGGCGCCTTTGCGCTCTTCCAGTACCTGGGCCAGACGGGTCAGAGTGTCACTCATGTGTGTGTCCTGCGGAATAGATGGCGTGCGGATCTTTCAGGACCGGGTCGACGGTTTTCCAGTCGCCGTTCTCGAAGACACGATAGAAGCAGCTCTGGCGGCCGGTATGGCAGGCGATGTCGCCGATTTGCTCGACCATCAGAATGATCACGTCGGCGTCGCAGTCCAGGCGCATCTCATGCAGGGTTTGCACGTGGCCGGACTCTTCACCTTTGCGCCACAGCTTGCCACGGGAACGTGACCAGTAAATGGCCCGGTTCTCGGCAGCACTCAATTCCAGCGCTTCGCGGTTCATCCAGGCCATCATCAGGACGCGCCCGGTCTTGTGATCCTGGGCAATCGCCGGCACCAGGCCATCGGCATCCCACTTGATCTCGTCCAGCCAGTTTTTCATCTTCGACTCCGACAGCGGGCCCGACACTTCATTAGTCGGGCAGGCGTTGAAACAGTGTGCCAGCGTGCGATGGCTCTGGCTATCGGCGAACGACCAGATACAAACCGACAATCATCATGATCCCGGCCGGCCAATGCCCCAGCTCATTCAGCGGGCCACCTGCCGCGAGTACTGCGCCACCGCCCAGGTGCGCGCAACCGAGCAGGCGCAGGAACCAATCATCCTTGCGTCGATGCCACGGTGGTGGCGGGTCGTAGGCATGGGGTTGGGACATGCGTTCGAGCAGGTCGCGGGCCATGTTGGCCAGGTGCGGCAGTTGCTCGAACTGGCTCTGCACGTTGCCGATCAAGGCTTTGGGGCTGACGCGCTCGCGCATCCAGCGTTCCAGGAACGGCTGGGCGGTGTTCCACAGATCCAGGTCCGGGTACAGCTGACGGCCCAGGCCTTCGATGTTCAACAGGGTTTTTTGCAGCAGCACGAGCTGCGGCTGAACTTCCATGTTGAAGCGGCGAGCGGTCTGGAACAGGCGCATTAGCACCTGACCGAAGGAAATATCTTTTAACGGTTTTTCAAAGATCGGCTCGCAAACTGTACGGATCGCCGCTTCGAATTCGTTGAGTTTGGTTTCCGCCGGCACCCAGCCCGAATCGATGTGCAGTTGCGCCACGCGCCGGTAATCACGCTTGAAGAAGGCGAACAGGTTGCGCGCCAGGTAGTCCTGGTCTTCCGGGGTCAGGCTGCCGACGATGCCGCAGTCGATCGCAATGTATTGCGGGCTCCACGGGTTGACGGTGCTGACGAAGATGTTGCCCGGGTGCATGTCGGCGTGGAAGAAACTGTCGCGGAACACCTGGGTGAAGAAAATCTCCACGCCGCGTTCGGCGAGCATTTTCATGTCGGTGCGCTGGTCGGCCAGGGTCGCGAGGTCGGTGACCTGAATCCCGTAGATCCGCTCCATCACCAGCACTTTCGGCCGGCACCAGTCCCAATAGACTTGCGGCACGTAAAGTAGCTCCGAGCCTTCGAAGTTGCGTTTCAACTGGCTGGCGTTGGCCGCCTCGCGCAACAGGTCGAGTTCGTCGTAGATGGTTTTTTCGTAGTCCTGGACCACGTCCACCGGGTGCAGCAAACGCGCATCTGCCGAGAGTTTTTCAGCGGCGCGGGCGAGGATGAACAGCCACGCCAAGTCTTGCTTGATGATCGGTTTGAGGCCCGGGCGGATCACTTTGACCACGACTTCTTCGCCGGTTTTCAGTTGCGCGGCATGCACCTGCGCAACCGAGGCCGAGGCCAGCGGTTCGACGTCGAAGCGGGAGAACACTTCGCTGATCTTTTTGCCGAGCTGCTCTTCGATCAGTTTGATCGACACCTGCGAGTCAAACGGCGGCACCCGGTCCTGCAGCTTCATCAGTTCATCGGCGATGTCTTCTGGCAGCAGGTCGCGGCGGGTGGACAGAATCTGTCCGAACTTGATGAAAATCGGCCCCAGGTCCTGCAAGGCCAGGCGCAATCGCGCGCCACGGCTCAGGTCCAGGGTCTTGCGCGGGAACCAGCGCCACGGCAAGGCGTAGCGCAGCGCCAGCAGAAACCAGGGCAGCGGCAGGGCGAACAGCAGGTCATCGAGGCGGTAGCGGATCACGACGCGCTGGATGCGCAACAAACGGCGGACGGCAAGCAGCTTCATGCGTTATCGCTTGGGTCGAGGGATCGGGAAAGGCGCTCGAAACGCGCCTCGAGACGTTCCAGATCGAGTTTGATCTGGTCCAGTTCACTGAAACGGGCTTCGGCTTCGCGCTGACCGACGAGGGTGCGCGATTCTTCGGCCAGGTATTCGCCAAGGTTCTGGTTCAGGCTGGCGAACCCTTGCTGATAAAAGCGCGCGCGGCTGCGCAGGTGACCGCCGACCAGTTGCGTGGCGACCGGGCCGAGCCAGCGCGAGAGTTCGTACTCCCAGTCCAGCTCAAGGTCTTGCAGGACCGCCGCCAGCTCCAGCAGCACGCCGCTGTCACCGTCGAGCTCGACTTCCGGGCCGTGCAGCACCGAAGTCTTGTCCTTGCTCAGCGCCAGTTTCAACAGGCTCGAGGCCGGTGCACGCAAGGTGCAGTCGGCGCCGGTTTCCCACTGGGAGGCGAGCATCAGGCCTTCATCGCTGGGCAGGATGAACAGCTGCAATGCCGGGCTGCGGCAGTCGACGGCAATCACTTTGCCGGTCAAATGCGCCAGACGCGGCAGTGCCGTGCTGTCGAGACGCAGCACCCGGTTCAGACCGAGTTCAACGCTGGCGAGCAGGCCGGCCAGCAACATCAGGGTTTGATGCCGCGGTGCAGGGCGACGATGCCTGCGGTCATGTTGTGGTAGGTCACGCGGTCGAAACCGGCCTCGACCATCATCGACTTCAGGGTTTCCTGATTCGGGTGCATGCGGATCGATTCGGCCAGGTAGCGATAGCTTTCCGAGTCGTTGGTGATCAGCTTGCCCATCAACGGCATGAAGGCGAACGAGTAGGCGTCGTAGGCTTTGGACATCAGCGCGTTGGTTGGCTTGGAGAATTCCAGCACCAGCAAACGGCCGCCCGGTTTCAGTACACGCAGCATCGAGCGCAGGGCGTCTTCTTTATGGGTGACGTTGCGCAGACCAAAAGCGATGGTCACGCAGTCGAAATGGTTGTCCGGGAACGGCAGCTTTTCCGCGTCGGCCTGGACGAATTCGACGTTGCCGGCGACACCGAGGTCCAGCAGGCGGTCACGACCGACCTTGAGCATGGATTCGTTGATGTCGGCCAACACCACCTGGCCGGTCGGGCCGACGAGGTGCGAGAACTTCTTGGTCAGGTCGCCGGTGCCGCCGGCAATGTCCAGCACGCGGTTACCGGTGCGAACGCCCGACAATTCGATCGCAAAACGCTTCCACAGACGGTGCATGCCGCCCGACAGGAGGTCGTTCATCAAGTCGTACTTGGCGGCTACCGAGTGGAAAACCTCAGCGACTTTTTCCGCTTTTTGGCTTTCCGGAACGTTTTTGAAACCGAAGTGAGTGGTGGGTTCGGCATCGCTGCCTTTGCGCTGATCAGTCATATCGCTGTCACCAGAAGAGAATGCGGGACATTCTAATCCCGGTGGCCTGCTTTGTCTTGGCAACACTGAAGGTAAGATAGGCAACCGCCGGGACGTTTTGCCGCAGAGACGGTCAAGATGCTTCAGGAAAGTATCCATAAAGCAGGAGTCATTCGATGGCCCGAATTAGTGTTGAACGTGCCCACGGCCTGGGCAAGGAAGCGGCCCGCGAGAAGGCTGATCTGTTGGCGCAGAAACTGTCCGAACAATATGGCCTGGAGCCGTCGTGGTCGGGCGATACCCTGAACCTCAAGCGTTCGGGCGTTAAAGGCGCGGTGTTGGTGGGCGAGGATTCGATCAAGGTTGATGTCGAACTGGGTCTGATGATGTCGGCCATGAGCGGCATGATCAAAGCAGAAATCGAGAAGGCGCTGGATAAAGCGTTGGTGTGACCGGCAATCAATTTGCGAATGCATTGCCCTGTGGGAGCGGGCTTGCTCGCGAATGCAATCTGTCAGTTGACCAAGATGTTGACTGACACGACGCCTTCGCGAGCAAGCCCGCTCCCACAATTTTTTTGCGGTGTGCCCGAGGTTTTATGTCAGTTGTTAGGGTGCCGTTTCTAATTTTTCTCCCTACTTTGTGCCTGAGCCCGACACTTTCGCGGGCAGTTCCTCAAACCTTCTGCGCGTGAGGTGCACCATGGCCAAAGTTATTTTGAAGAAAAAAATCGACGCATCGACTAACGCTCTGCAAGACGTCAGATCGTATGCCCGCAAGATCTGGCTGGCTGGCCTGGGGGCCTACACCAAGGTTGGCATCGAGGGCAGCGAGTACTTTCAAGAGTTGATTAAAGCTGGTCAAACTGTTGAAAAGAAAGGCAAAAAAGTCGTTGCTGAAAAACTCGAAGCGGCCAATGCCGAGATCGATGAAGCCAAGAGTGAAGTCACTACTTTCAAAGGCAAAGTTGAAGTTCAACTCGACAAGGTCGAGAAGGCTTTTGACTCGCGTGTCGCAAGTGCCTTGAATCGTATCGGCATTCCGTCTAAACATGACGTTGAGACACTCTCTGCTAAGCTCGATGAGCTGACGGCATTGCTCGAACGTGTCGCGCGTAAATCTTAAGGAGAACGGGATGGCTGGTAAAAAGAATACTGAAAAAGAAGGCAGCTCGTGGATCGGGAAAGTCGAAGACTACTCCCGCAAAATCTGGCTGGCTGGTTTAGGCGTGTATTCGAAGATCGACACTGACGGCAGCAAACTCTTCGATACATTGGTTAAAGACGGCGAGAAAGCCGAGAAGCTCACCAAAAGCGCTGTTGGCAAAAAAGTCGACGCCGCCAAGGACTCGGCTTCGTCGGCCAAGTCGCGCATCAGCGGCGTGAAAGATCGCGCACTGGGCAAGTGGGATGAGCTGGAAGGGGCTTTCGACAAGCGCCTGAACAGCGCCATTTCGCGCCTGGGTGTTCCGAGCCGCAACGAAGTCAAAGCGTTGCACAGCAAGGTCGATACCCTGACCAAGCAAATCGAAAAACTCACCGGTGCCAAGGTTGCGCCTGTTGCGGCGAAAACCGCGGCGGCCAAGCCTGCGGCTGCTAAACCAGTCGCTAAAAGCGCTGCCAAGCCACTGGCCAAAGCGGCTGCTAAACCAGCGGCTAAAACTGCCGCAGCAAAACCTGCAGCAGCCAAGCCAGCGGCCAAGCCGGTCGCCGCCAAAGCCGCTGCTAAACCAGCAGCGAAACCTGCAGTGAAAACCGCAGCGGCCAAACCTGCAGCCAAGCCAGCGGCAAAACCTGCCGCCGCGAAAAAGCCTGCAGTGAAAAAGCCGGCAGCTCCAAAAGCCGCCGCACCAAAACCAGCAGTGGCTGCCGCCAAACCGGCAACCCCGGCCACTTCAGCGAACTCCGCTGCAGCGCCGACCCCTGCTGTGACCCCGACTGCCGCGCCAGCTCCATCGACGCCAACCAGTCAGTCCTGATTTTCAGGGCTCAAGAAAACGCCCGGCCTGTAAAGGTCGGGCGTTTTTGTTTGTGCACATATTCTTGAAAACACCGCAGAGCCACTGTGGGAGCGGGCTTGCTCGCGAAGGCGTCGTGTCAGTCAACATCTTGGTCAACTGACAGACTGCATTCGCGAGCAAGCCCGCTCCCACATTTTCAATCGTGTTCTTCCAGGTATTGCAGTGCGAGCTGCTCAGTCGCAGCCTTGATCGGCGGCAGCAGATGCGGCGCCACCAGCATCATGATCTGGTACACCACCAATCTCACTTCCCCCTCGCGATCCAGAATCCGCTGATAGTCCAGGGAAAACAGCAACGTCATGGTGATCTGTTCCACCAGTTGCCCCAACGCCTGAGTGTCGCTGACCAACTGCCCTTGAGCCTTCAGTCGCGCCAGCAATGACGCCAGTGTGCGTTTCAAGGCGTTCAGCAAATTGCGGATACCTTTAGCCAGTTTCGGCAGGCGTCCGGCCAGGTTCGACAGGTCCTGAAACAGAAACCGGTAATGCGCCAGGCGCTCGACGATCAGGTGCAGAAACAGCCAGTAATCTTCGGGGCTCAATTCCACATCGGACGGCGGATCGAGCAGTGGCGCCAGTTCATCCTGGAAGCGTTCGAACAACCCCAGAATCAGCGGTTCCTTGCCGTGGAAGTGATAGTAGAGGTTGCCCGGGCTGATCCCCATTTCGTTGGCAACTTCCATGGTGGAAACGTTCGGTTCGCCCTTTTGGTTGAACAACTGCAGGGCACATTCGAGGATCCGGTCGCGGGTTTTCATCCAGTCTTCTTAATCGTCGAGTCAGGCCACGGCCCGTGTCGGCCGTGGGTCTTGGGTCGTTGAGCGTCAGCGCACGCGCACGTAAGTGCCGGGTGCGGCTTCCATCGGCGGATAGTTCTGGTTGCCGAGGGCCATGTGGGTTTCTTTCTGCGCGCCGGAGCGTTCCTGAATCCAGGCCAGCCATTGCGTCCACCAACTGCCATCGGTTTGCTTGGCGTCGTAATACCAGGCCCGGGGGTCGCTGCTCAGTTTAGGGCTCTCGACAAAATTGGCTTTCGGGTTCGATGGCGGGTTGAGGATGCTTTGCACATGACCGCTGTTGGACAGCACGAAGCGCCGCTCGCCACCCAGCAGCAGGGTCGAGCGATACACCGCATCCCACGGAGTGATGTGATCGTTGATGCCCGCGACACTGAAACTGTCGACCGTGACTTTTTGCAAATCGATCGGCGTGCCACACACTTCCAGGCCACCCGGATGGCTCAGCGGGTTGTGCTTGAAGAAGTCCAGCAAGTCACCGTGAAACGCCGCGGGCAGCCGCGTGTTGTCGTTGTTCCAGTAGAGAATGTCGAATGCCGGCGGCTCTTTGCCCAGCAGGTAGTTGTTGACGAAGTAGCTCCAGATCAAATCATTAGGGCGCATCCAGGCGAACACCTTGGCCATGTCGCGACCGTCCAGCACGCCCTTCTGATAGGAGCGGCGCTTGGCCGCTTCCAGGGTCTGTTCGTCAGCGAACAAGGTGGCCGGGCTGTCCATCTGGCTGTCGAGCAGGCTCACCAGGTAAGTCGCGCTGGATACTCGCCGCAGTTGCCGCTTGGCCTGCAGATGCCCCTGCAATGCGGCAATCGTCAGCCCGCCGGCGCAGGCGCCCATCAGGTTCACTTCGCGAGCGCCAGTGATTGCCCGGCAGACATTCATCGCTTCTTCCACCGCCTCAACGTAGGTCGACAGGCCCCACTCGCGATGGCGCACATCCGGGTTACGCCAGCTGATCATGAAGGTTTGCAGGCCATTTTTCAGGGCGAACTGGACGAAGCTGTTGTGCGGGCTCAGGTCGAAAATGTAGTACTTGTTGATCTGCGGCGGCACCACCAGCAGCGGTTTTGAATACTGTTTTTCGCTCATCGGCTTGTACTGGATCAGCTCCAGCAGCTCGTTGCGAAACACCACGGAGCCGGTGGTGGTGGCGACGGTTTTACCGACCTCGAAGGCTTGCTTGGTGACCTGCCGGGGCAAGCCATCGTTGTGCAGAAAATCATCGATCAGGTGCCCGACACCGCGCACCAGGCTGTGACCGCCGGAGTTGAAAATCTCCTTGATCGCCAGCGGATTGAGCAGGGTATTGGACGGCGCCACGGCGTCGTTGAGCAGGGCAAAAGCGAAGTGGGCGCGGGCGCGATCGTCCGGGCTCATGTTGCTCTCGTCGATCCAGCTTTTGACCTGTTTCTGCCAGCTCAGGTAAGCCTGCAAGCTGCGCCGGTAAAACGGGTTGAGGCTCCATGACGGGTCAGCAAAACGACCGTCCTGCGGGTTGGTCGGATGCAGGGTTTCGCCCAGCAACACACGGCCCAACTGGCCGCCCAGCTTCAGGGCATGCCGGGCACTGTGCACCGGGTTGCGCAAACCGTGGGCGGCCACGCTGCGCAGGGTTGAAAACAGATCCCGACCGCGCAGGCCGGTAATCGCACTCTGTGCGTTGATGAACGCGGCGGGAGTTGGCAAAAACTCCCTCGCTGGCTTTTCGCGCATGAATCAACACTCCTTCGTCTTCAGGCCAAAAACAAACACACCGAACCAGAACACCATAGACGCTGTTGCGGGTTGTTGCGCGAAACGGCGTCCTGCCGTCCGACATTGGGCTGATTAGCTGCCCAATGGTGTCGGGTGCGGATGCATCACCGCACGTTGACGCTCTTCCTCGAGGAATTTCATGATGATCGGCGCCACCGCTTCGGCGCGGGTAATCAGGAACAGATGCCCGTCATCGATGATGTGCAACTGGGCGTTGGGAATCCGCCAGGCGAGCATGCGCATGTTGATCAGCGGGATCAGCGGGTCGTCGTCGCCGGCCAGCACCAGGGTCGGCTGGTGGATCTTGTGCAGCCAGTGAATGCTGGTCCAGCCGAGGCCGGCGAACAGCTGCCAGTAGTAACCGAGCTTGCCCGCCGAACGCACCTTCGCCGCATGGCTGGCGGCCAGCGTCGGGTCGCGGCGGAACGAGCCGCCGTAGATCATCGGTGCAATGCGAATCACGTGGGACGGCTGGATGTAGCGCCGAGGGCTGGCCATCATCCACAGCACTTTCGGCTTGCCGGGCACCATCACCGCACCGGCGGCGGTGGCGGCCAGCACCAGTTTTTTGCAGCGTTCGGGGTAGTCGTAGGCGAATTGCTGCGCCAGGGCGCCGCCCCAGGACACGCCGATCACGTTCACTTGTCCATAGTCGAGATAGTCGAGCATCCGTGCCGTCAGTTTCGCCAATCCCGGAAAGCGATATGGCCGGTTCGGCGTCGATGAACCGCCGACACCGGGAACGTCGAAGGCGATGACTTCCAGGTCCGGGTCCAGCGCCGCGACGAACGGAAACACCAGCTCAAGGTTGGCGCCGATGCCATTGAAAATCAGCAAGGGCGTCAAGTGAGGCTTGCCGGGGCGTACCGCGGTGCGGAGGGTCTGGCCATCCAGGTCGACGGTACGAAAAATGAACGGTTGCGGCATGCTTCAGGCCCTGTGGGTTAATTCATCCCCGTCCCCTGTAGGAGCGAAGCTTACTCGCGAAGGCGTCACTTCAGTCGACATCAATGTTGAATGATCGACCGCTTTCGCGAGCAAGCTTCGCTCCTACAGAGGCGCGGGGTGTGTCAGTTACCGCTCGTGTACGTAAGTGCCCGGCGCAGCTTCGCCGGCGGTGTAAGTCTTGCTGCCCAATGTGGTCGGTGATTTCTTCAGCTTGCCCGAACGCTCGGCCTGCCACGCCTGCCAGTGCAGCCACCAGGAATCGGTGTGCTTGGTGGAGTTCTCTTGCCAGTCCTCGGCCTTCACCGGCATCTCGGTGCTGGTCATGTAACGTGACTTCGGATTACCCGGCGGGTTCAGAATGCTTTGGATATGGCCGCTGCTGGAGAGGACGAATTCAACGTTGCCGCCGAACAATTGCGCCGACTTGTAGCAGGACTTCCACGGGGTGATGTGGTCGTTGGTGCCCGCCAGGGAAAAGATGTCGGCCGTGACCTGCTTGAGGTCGATCGGCGTACCGCACACTTCCAGGGCGTTGGGGCGAATCAGTGGATTACTTTTGAACATCTCGATCAGGTCGCCGTGGAACGCGGCCGGCAACCGTGTGGTGTCGTTGTTCCAGAACAGGATGTCGAACACCGGAGGCTCGTTGCCCAACAGGTAGTTGTTGACCCAGTAGTTCCAGATCAGGTCGTTGGGGCGCATCCAGGCGAAGACTTTCGCCATGTCGCGGCCTTCCAGCACGCCGGCCTGGTAGGAGTGGCGCTTGGCGGCTTCGAGGGTTTGCTCGTCGACGAACAGGGCTACGTCGCTGTCCAGGGTTGTGTCCAGCACGCTTACCAGCAAGGTCAGGGCGTTGACCTTCTTCTCGCCGATCGCCGCGTAGTGGCCCAGCAGGGCGGTGCAGGTGATGCCGCCGGAGCAGGCGCCGAGCATGTTCACGTCTTTGCTGCCGGTGATTGCCATGACCACATCGACCGCTTCCTTGAGCGCCTCGATGTAGGTGGACAGGCCCCACTCGCGTTGTTCCTTGGTCGGGTTGCGCCAGCTGACGATGAACGTCTGTACGTTGTTGCGCAGGCAAAAACGCGCCAGGCTCTTGTCCGGGCTCAGGTCGAATACATAGAACTTGTTGATCTGCGGCGGCACCACCAGCAATGGGCGCTCGTGCACCTGCTCGGTGATCGGCCGGTACTGGATCAGCTCCAGTACGTCATTGCGAAACACCACCGCGCCTTCGGTCACGCCCAGGCTCTTGCCGACCTCGAACGCGCCCATGTTGACCTGGCTCGGCATGCCGCCGTTGTGCACGATGTCCTTGGCCAAATGGGAGAGGCCGTCGAGCAGGCTCTTGCCGCCGGTTTCGAAAAAGCGTTTGACCGCCGCAGGGTTGGCCGCACTGTTGGTCGGGGCCATGGCTTCGGTCATGAGGTTGATCACGAAGTGCCCGCGGGCAACGTCCTTGGGCGACAGGCTACTGTCGTCGATCCATTCGTGGAGCTCCTTGCGCCACGCCAGGTAAGTTTGCAGATAACGTTTGTAGAGCGGGTTCTGGCTCCAGGCCGGATCGTTGAAGCGACGATCATCGCCCGGCGGTTGCAGCTCGGATTTGCCGAACAGCACGTTCTTGAGTTCGAGGCTGAAATGAGCGACGTGCTTGACGCTGTGAATCGGTTGTTTGATGGCCTGCCTGAGCACCATTCGAGCAGAAGCCAGTAGATCCTTTCCACGCAGCCCAACAACAGGATTAAGCCCCAGGGTGTTTTCCGAGGCTTGATACTTCAGGTCATCGTTGTTCTTGTTACTCATCTACGACGCTCCATTGTCCTGAGACGAGTACCTGAGCCCAGCCGTGTAGTCACACAACCAATGCCAGGTACTACTGCTCGGGTGACCGTTAATACTGCATCGCTGCTTTTTCAACACAACGAGCACTGCAGGGAACTTGCCAGTTCCATTGGTTACCCGAGTTTAATTTTTTTCGCAAGCGGGCCGATCCTCGACGCCGCAGCGGAGCATTCAAACAGATGAAATTAGAAAATGCCCTCTAAAGAGCAAGATGCCTGACCTAGAGCATTAGCTTGACGATGGACTGGCTCGGATCGCGGGTTTTACCGGCCGCTTTCAGCTCGGCAAGATAATCGTTCCAAAGGTCCTCTTGGCGCACGGCCAATTGGTAGAGATATTCCCAGGTGAACAGGCCGCTATCGTGGCCGTCGTCGAAGGTCAATTTCAGTGCGTACTGACCGGCCGGTTCTACCTTGCTCAGGCCGACGGCGATCTTGCCAAATTGCAGGATAGGTTTGCCGTGGCCCTGGACCTCGGCGGAAGGAGAGTGCACGCGCAGGAACTCGGCGGGCAGGTGATATTCCTCGCCGGACGCGTATTTCAGCGACAGGGTTTTCGAGGCTTTGTGCAGCTTGATGTCGGTGGGGAGTTGGGTCGTCATGGGGCCGGTCGTCCGTCTTGATGAAGGCCCTGTGTCGGCGGGTGATCCTGTGGCGAGGGAGCTTGCTCCCGCTCGGCTGCGCAGCAGTCGTAAATCCGGCCAATGCGGTGTTGCTGATAAACCGCATTCGCTGATTTTGGGGCCGCTTCGCGACCCAGCGGGAACAAGCTCCCTCGCCACAGAAGCCCGCTCACACAGTAGGTGACCTACAGGATATAACGGGACAGGTCTTCGTTCTGCGCCAATTCGCCGAGGTGGCTGTTGACGTAGTCGGCGTCGATCAGGATCACCTTGTCGTCGTGGGCGCTGGCCAGATCACCGGCGCTGAACGACACCTCTTCCAGCAGACGCTCGAGCAACGTGTGCAGGCGACGGGCGCCGATGTTCTCGGTTTTCTCGTTGACCTGCCAGGCGATCTCGGCAATGCGCTTGATCCCGTCCGGCTGGAATTCGATCACCAGGCCTTCGGTTTTCAGCAGCGCGCAATACTGCTCGGTGAGCGACGCGTGCGGCTCGCTGAGAATGCGTTCGAAGTCTTCCGGGGTCAGCGCCTTCAGTTCAACGCGAATCGGCAAACGGCCTTGCAGCTCAGGCACCAGATCGCTCGGCTTGCTCAGGTGGAAGGCGCCGGAGGCGATGAACAGAATGTGATCGGTCTTGACCATGCCCAGTTTGGTGTTGACGGTGCAGCCTTCGATCAGCGGCAGCAAATCGCGCTGTACGCCTTCACGGGACACGTCGACGCCACCGGAGTTACCGCGCTTGGCCACCTTGTCGATTTCGTCGATGAACACGATGCCGTGCTGCTCGACTGCTTCCAGCGCCTTGGCCTTCAACTCTTCATCGTTGACCAGACGCCCGGCTTCTTCGTCGCGGACCAGTTTCAGCGCTTCCTTGACCTTGAGCTTGCGGCTCTTCTTTTTGCCCTTGCCCATGTTGGCGAACAGGCTTTGCAACTGGTTGGTCATCTCTTCCATGCCCGGTGGCGCGGAAATATCGACGCCCGCCACTTCGGCGACTTCGATTTCAATCTCCTTGTCATCCAGCTGACCTTCGCGCAGGCGCTTGCGGAACAGTTGGCGGGTGTTGGAGTCGGCAGACGACGTCGATTCTTCGTTGCTGAAACCCATGCGTGCCGGTGGCAGCAGGGCGTCGAGGATACGATCTTCGGCGGCGTCTTCGGCGCGGTGGCGAACCTTGGTCATTTCCTGTTCGCGCAGCAGCTTGATCGCGGCGTCGGCGAGGTCACGAATGATCGATTCGACGTCGCGGCCGACATAGCCGACTTCGGTGAACTTGGTCGCTTCGACCTTGATGAACGGCGCGTTGGCCAGCTTGGCCAGACGACGGGCGATCTCGGTTTTACCGACACCGGTCGGGCCGATCATCAGAATGTTCTTGGGTGTTACTTCAACACGCAGCTCTTCAGGCAGCTGCATCCGGCGCCAGCGGTTACGCAGCGCGATGGCGACGGCGCGCTTGGCATCGTCCTGGCCGATGATATGGCGATTGAGTTCGTGGACGATTTCACGGGGAGTCATGGACATAGTATTGGCGGTCCTCTGGCAAAAGTGAGCCGTGGCGCTAGGCCGAAACAGGCTTACTCGGCGAGGTCCTGCTCCTCAATGGTGAAGGTGTGGTTGGTGAATACACAGATGTCGCCGGCGATGCCGAGCGCGGTTTCGACGATTTCCCGGGCCGACAGATCGGTCTTCTTCAGCAGGGCACTTGCGGCGGCCTGGGCGTAACCGCCGCCGGAACCCATGGCGATCAGGCCTTCTTCGGGTTCGACCACGTCACCGTTACCGGTGATGATCAGGGATGCGTCTTTGTTGGCGACCGCGAGCATGGCTTCGAGGCGGCTGAGGGAACGGTCGGTGCGCCATTCTTTGGCGAGTTCGACGGCGGCGCGAACCAGGTGACCCTGATGTTTCTCGAGCTGGCCTTCGAAACGCTCGAACAGGGTGAAGGCGTCAGCGGTGGCCCCGGCAAAACCGGCGATGACCTGACCGTGGTACAGGCGACGAACTTTCTTCGCGTTGCCTTTCATCACGGTATTGCCGAGAGAAACCTGGCCGTCGCCGCCCATGACGACTTTGCCGTGGCGGCGAACTGAAACGATGGTGGTCAAGGGAGAGTCTCCACGCAGCGGGGCGAAAATGCCTTATGCAAACTCATATGGGGGTGGTGGAGAATTTTTCAACTGCGGGGAGGGAGAGGGGACGAGCGGTGTGTCATTTGCGAAGGAGGGTGCAGGTGAATCTCTGTGGCGAGGGAGCTTGCTCCCGTTCGGCTGCGCAGCAGTCGTAAACCCGGCCATCGCGGTCTGTCTGATGGATCGCGGTTGCCGGGTTTGGGAGTGCTGCGCACTCCAGCGGGAGCAAGCTCCCTCGCCACAAAGACAGAGTATTTCTGCTAGATCAGCGGCTCTGGCGTTGTTGTAACAACAGGTTGCTGAAACCGCTGCCAGCCAGTTGTTTCTGCGCGGTGGTCAGTTGTTCGCGGTTGCTGAACGGCCCGACCAATACCCGATACCAGGTTTCGTCCTTCACCGTGCCGGACTCAACCGCCACGGCCTGACCGAGCAAAATGATCTGCGCGCGAACCTTGTCGGCATCGGCTTCCTTGCGGAACGAACCGGCCTGCAGGAAGAACTTGGTCACTGGCGCCGCTTTCGATACCGGAGGCGGCGGAGGCGGGGTAATCCCGGCCAGCGCTGCCTGAGCCCGTGCTGTATCGATCTTCGCTGCTTGTTCTGGCGTCACCGGCGTAGTCGGCACCGTCGGCACTTGCGGCGTCGGCAGGGTTTTCTCCGGCACCGCGTCCGGCGGCACGATCACTTCCGATTCCGGCAGTAAGGTGTAGAAGTCGTACTTCGGCTTCACCGGTTGCGTCGGGCTCGGCGGGGTCTTGTTGGCCTCGGCGATTTTGGTGGCTTTCTGCTGTTCAATCTTCTCGCGCTTGACGCTCTCGCTGCCCTTGCCCGGTTCCAGCTTCATCAGGAACACGATAAACGCGCCGACCGTCAGGCCGATGGCCATCCACAGCCATCCCGGGATCGGTTGCTTGGCAGGAGCGGTATAACGACTGGCGCCGCGCTTGGGTGCAGGTTTTTTCTTGGCAGCCAACTTACATACGCTCCAGAGTTTCCAGACCCAAGAGTTCCAGGCCTTGCTTGAGTGTGCGGCCGGTCAGCGCGGCGAGGCGCAGGCGGCTTTGCATTTGCACCGGGGTGTCGGCACTGAGGATCGGGCAGTTCTCGTAGAAGCTGGAGAACAGGCCGGCGACATCGTACAGGTAGGTGCAAAGGATGTGCGGCGTCCCTTTGTCGGAAACGTTGTTCAACACTTCACCGAACTGCGCCAGTTTGGCCGCCAGTTCATGTTCGTGCGCTGCTTCAAGGACGATCTGGCCTTCGACTTCGCTGAAGTCCTTGCCGAGCTTGCGGAACACACCGGCCACGCGGGTGTAGGCGTACAGCAGGTACGGCGCGGTGTTGCCTTCGAAGTTCAGCATCAGGTCGAAGTTGAAGCTGTAATCGCTGGTGCGGTGCTTGGACAGGTCGGCGTATTTCACCGCACCGATGCCCACGACCTTGGCGATGTTGCGCAGATCGTCTTCGGCCAGCTCCGGGTTCTTCTCTTTCACCAGGGTGTAGGCGCGGTCCTTGGCTTCGTTCAGCAGGTCGACCAGCTTCACGGTGCCGCCATCACGGGTCTTGAACGGACGGCCATCGGCGCCGTTCATGGTGCCGAAGCCCATGTGCTCCATGTCCATCGGGTGCGTCACGAAACCGGCCAGACGCGCGACCTGGAACACTTGCTGGAAGTGCAGGGCCTGACGCTGGTCGACGAAATACAGCGCGCGATCAGCCTTCAGCTTGCCGCTGCGATAACGCACGGCCGCCAGGTCGGTGGTGGCGTAGAGGTAGCCGCCGTCAGCCTTGACGATGATCACCGGCAGCGGGTCGCCGTCGGCGTTCTTGAATTCGTCGAGGAACACGCACTGGGCGCCGTTGCTCTCGACCAGCAGCCCGGCAGCCTTGAGGTCGTTGACCACATTGATCAGGTCGTCGTTGTAGGCGCTTTCGCCCATCACGTCGGCCATGGTCAGTTTGACGTTCAGTTGTTCGTAGATCGCCTGGCAGTGGGACAGCGAGATATCGCGGAAGCGCGACCACAGCGCCAGGCACTCGGCGTCGCCGGCCTGCAACTTGACCACCAGGCCGCGGGCACGGTCGGCGAACTCTTCGGACTCGTCGAAGCGCTGTTTGGCGGCGCGGTAGAAGTTTTCCAGGTCCGACAGTTCGTCGCTGGTGATCGGGTTTTCTTGCAGGTACGCCATCAGCATGCCGAACTGGGTGCCCCAGTCGCCGACGTGGTTCTGACGGATCACGGTGTCACCGAGGAACTCCAGGACCCGGGCCACGCCGTCACCGATGATGGTCGAGCGCAAGTGGCCGACGTGCATCTCTTTGGCCAGGTTCGGCGCGGACAGGTCAACCACGGTGCGCTGCACCGGGCCGGCCTTGCGCACGCCGACGTGATCGTCAGCCAGGGCGGCGTCCAGGCGCGCAGCCAGGGTTTGGGTGTTCTGGAAGAAATTCAGGAAGCCCGGGCCGGCGATTTCGGTCTTGGTGACGTTTTCGTCAGCCGGCAGGGCGGCGATGATTTTCTCGGCCAGGTCGCGGGGCTTCATGCCCGCCGGTTTGGCCAGCATCATCGCGATATTGCTGGCGAAGTCGCCGTTCTTCTTGTCGCGGGAGTTTTCCACCTGGATCGCCGGCGACAGGCCTTCAGGCAACACACCTTCGTTGACGAGTTGGGTGATGGCTTGTTGGATCAGCTGGCGAATGGTGTCTTTCATGGTGTTCTCTTTCGACCGCAAGCGCGGCGGCGCCTGGATGCGCTAGTGGAAAAACTGGGCATTATCCGTGGCATAGACGTGCTTGCCAACTATAGCGGGCAGGTTATGGATATGTGGTGACAATTAGGGCCTCTTCGCGGGCAAGCCTCGCTCCTACAGGTTGGGCGCGATTCCCTGTAGGAGCGAGGCTTGCCCGCGAAGGCAATCTTCCAATCAATACAAATCGACCGGATCAACATCCAAAGACCAGCGCACCGCCCGCCCACTCGGCATTTGCTCCAGCGCCAGCAACCAACTGCTCAGCAACCGATGCAGCGGCGCCCGCGCCGTCGCCTGCAACAACAACTGCGCGCGATAACGCCCGGCCCGACGCTCCATTGGCGCCGGCACTGGCCCGAGCAACTCGATACCGGTCAGATTCTGTTCGGCCAGCAATCGTTCCGCCTCGCTGCACGCTTCATCGAGAAAACCTTCGGCTTGCCCCGGTTTATGCGCTTCGGCTCGCAGCAACGCCAGATGCGCAAACGGCGGTAGGCCGGCAGCACGGCGTTCGCTCAAGGCCTGTTCGGCAAAGGCGAAATAGCCTTGTTCGGTCAGTTGCACCAGCAATGGATGGTCGGCCAGGTGGGTCTGGATGATCACTCGGCCCGGCTCTTCAGCCCGGCCCGCACGGCCGGCGACCTGCACGATCAACTGCGCCATGCGCTCGCTGGCGCGGAAGTCGCCGGAGAACAGTCCGCCATCGGCATCGAGAATCGACACCAGTGTCACCCGTGGAAAGTGGTGCCCTTTGGCAAGCATCTGCGTGCCGACCAGAATGCACGGCTGGCCTTTCTGGATCGTCGCGAACAGCTGATTCATCGCGTCCTTGCGCGAGGTGCTGTCGCGGTCGACCCGCAGCACTGGCACATTCGGGAACAGGATCGCCAAGCGTTCCTCGGCGCGCTCGGTGCCCGCGCCGACGGGGCGCAGATCAACCTTGCCGCATTTCGGGCAGTGCCGGGGCACGCGTTCGACGTAGCCGCAATGGTGGCAGCGCAGTTCGCCGGAGCGCTGGTGCACGGTCATCCGCGCGTCGCAGCGCTGGCATTCGGACATCCAGCCGCAATCGTGGCAGAGCAGGGTCGGCGCAAAGCCACGGCGGTTGAGAAAGACCAGGACTTGCTGGCCGGCCGCCAGGGTCTGGCCGATGGCTTGCTGCATCGGCCCGGAAATGCCGCTGTCCAGCGGACGACTTTTCACATCCAGACGCAGGAAGCGCGGTTGCTTGGCGCCACCCGCACGCTCATTCAGGCGTAGGAGTCCATAACGGCCGGTGTAGGCGTTGTGCAGGCTTTCCAATGAAGGCGTGGCGGAACCGAGGACAATCGGGATGTTTTCCTGTCTCGCGCGGACCAATGCCAGGTCGCGGGCGTGATAGCGCAAGCCTTCCTGCTGTTTATAGGAGCCGTCGTGCTCTTCGTCGATGATGATCAGACCGGGGTTTTTCATCGGCGTGAACAGCGCCGAACGGGTGCCGATAATAATGTCGGCGTCGCCGTCCCGGGCGGCGAGCCAGGCTTCCAGGCGCTCGCGATCGTTGACCGCGGAGTGGATCAGCGCGATGCGTGCGTTGAAGCGCTGCTCGAAACGCGCCAGGGTCTGTGGGCCGAGATTGATCTCCGGGATCAGCACCAGTGCCTGCTTGCCGGCCTCGAGGGTTTCGCGGATCAGTTGCAAATAGACTTCGGTCTTGCCGCTGCCGGTGACGCCCGCGAGCAGGAACGCGTGATAACTGTCGAACCCGGCGCGGATCGCTTCATAAGCGGCACGTTGTTCCGGGTTGAGCGGCAACTCCGGTTGGGCCAGCCAATGTTCGTGGCGGGCGTCAGGCGCATGCTTGCGGATTTCGACTTGCACCAGGTCTTTGGCCAGCAGCAGGTCGAGGCTGTCCTTGCTCAGCATCAGCTTGCTCAGCAACTGATGAGCAACACCATGGGGATGCTGGGCCAGGGTCGCCAGGGCCTCACGCTGGCGCGGGGCGCGGGCGATGCGCGGATCATCAAGGCTGGCGCCGGGCGCTGCCGACCAGAAACGCTCCTGGCGCGCTTCGGCCAATTCACCCTGGCGCAGTAATACCGGCAGCGCCCAGCTCAGGGTGTCGCCGAGGCTGTGCTGGTAATACTGGGACGTCCACAGACACAGCTTGAACAGCGCCGGCGGCAGCGGCGGCGTGGTGTCGAGCAGGGCCAGGGCCGGTTTGAGCTTTTCGACTGGCACTTCGCTGGTGTCGGTGACCTCCACCAGGATGCCAATCATCTCCCGCCGACCGAACGGCACCCGCAGGCGCATACCTGGTTGCAACTGGGCGCGCAGGACTCCGGCCGGGGCACGGTAATCGAACAGGCGGCGCAGCGGCGAAGGCAGGGCGAGGCGCAAAATGGCGTCGGGCACGCGGGGGGATCTCAATAAACGGAAAAATTAACAGCAGAGCCATGACCTGTGGGAGCGAGCCTGCTCGCGAAGAGGGAGTGTCAGTCAGCATTTATGGTGTCTGATACAACGCTTTCGCGAGCAGGCTCGCTCCCACAAGGGCGGCGATTTGGTCGGGAGCCTAGCAGACGGTCGGTAGAAGGGACAGCTTGCGTGATTGTCATTGTCTGGTAGAATCCGCGGCCTAATTACGTGCGGTATTCAACAATAGTGTTGAGTGGCGGCACGCTAGCCCGAGGAATACACCATGAAAGCCGATATCCATCCAACATACGAAGTCACCGCAGTTACCTGCAGCTGTGGCAACAAGTTCGAAACTCGTTCGAACCTGGCCAAGCCTCTGGCGATCGACGTATGCAATGAGTGCCACCCGTTCTACACCGGTAAGCAGAAGACTCTGGATACTGGCGGCCGTGTACAGCGCTTCGCAGACCGTTTCGGTGCTTTCGGCAAGAAACCTGCTGCTGCAGCAGAGTAAGGTTCAAAAGCCCTATGGGCTTTTCCTTGCTAACGAAAAAGGCGTCCCTTGCGGGCGCCTTTTTTGTGTCTGCGATTTGGCTGTCCGGTGCCCAGGCCTTTTGCCCGGCACCGGACGGTTTGACGCCGGTCACCGTGCAGCGGGTGGTGGACGGTGACACCTTGCGCCTGAGCGATGGCCGCAGTGTGCGCATGATCGGCTTGAACACCCCGGAACTGGGTCGACAGGGCCGTACCGACGAGCCGTTCGCTGTCGCGGCGCGCAAACGCCTCGAAGCACTGGTCGCTGCCAGTAATGGTCGGGTGAGTCTGCTGCCGGGTAAAGAGGCCAAGGATCGCTACGGCCGCACCTTGGCGCATGTCTATAGCGCCAATGGCGCCAACCTGGAAGCGCAGATGCTCGCCGAAGGCCTCGGTTTTCAGGTCGCGATTGCGCCGAATATCGATTTGGTCAGTTGCCAGCAATCAGCGGAACGTGCGGCTCGACAGGCCGGCCTCGGGCTGTGGCGTCAGTCACCTGTACTGAAAGCGGATCAGATCAAGACGTCCGGTTTTGCTGTGCTCAGCGGTCGTGTGAGCAAGGTGCAACGCAATCGCGGCGGGGTTTGGATCGAGTTGCAGGATTCGGTTGTATTGCGCGTTGCACCCAATTTGCTCGGGCAGTTCGATGTCACCGCGCTTGAACGGCTGAAGGGCAAGCAAATCGAGGCTCGTGGCTGGGTGCTGGACCGTTCGCGCCGTGCTGGACTCGATGACGGTCAGGCACGCTGGCTGCTCCCGCTAAGCGACCCTTCGATGCTTCAAACGGGCCGGCCTTAAAAAATTGTAGACATTTTTTAATTTTATTGTGAACAGTCCAGCCCTTGTGTTCCGTGGCTCTTGGCCCAAAGTCTTAGGGCAGGGCGCTTGACAGGGGTGACCGGTCAGTCTTGTAGGGACTTTGCGACACGCGTATCCTCGGCGGTCCGTCTGTCCAACAGTAAAAAGCGGAATGCCCACATGTCTGATTTGAAAACTGCCGCTCTCGAATATCACGCCCATCCTCGTCCAGGGAAGCTGAGTGTCGAGCTCACCAAGGCCACCGCTACCGCCCGCGACTTGTCGCTGGCCTACAGCCCCGGCGTAGCCGAACCAGTACGCGAAATCGCCCGCGATCCTGAACTGGCCTACAAATACACCGGTAAAGGCAACCTGGTTGCAGTCATTTCCGATGGCACCGCGATTCTCGGCCTGGGTAACCTCGGCCCATTGGCTTCCAAGCCAGTGATGGAAGGTAAAGGCGTGCTGTTCAAGCGCTTCGCCGGCATCGACGTTTTCGACATCGAAGTCGACTCCGAAAGCCCGCAAGCCTTCATCGACACCGTCAAGCGTATCTCCATCACCTTCGGTGGCATCAACCTGGAAGACATCAAGGCACCAGAGTGCTTTGAGATCGAACGTGCTCTGATCGAGCAGTGCGACATTCCGGTATTCCACGATGACCAGCACGGCACCGCGATCGTCACCGCAGCCGGCATGATCAACGCCCTGGAAATCGCTGGCAAAACCCTGGCTGACGCCAAAATTGTCTGCCTGGGCGCCGGTGCGGCCGCCATCTCCTGCATGAAATTGCTGGTGAGCATGGGCGCCAACATCGAAAACATCTTCATGGTTGACCGTACCGGTGTGATCCACTCCGGCCGTGACGACCTGAACCAGTACAAGGCTGTCTTCGCTCACGCGACTGACAAGCGCACCCTGGCTGACGCCCTGACCGGTGCCGACGTGTTCGTTGGCCTGTCCGGCCCGAACCTGCTGAGCGCTGAAGGCCTGAAGTCCATGGCGGCCAACCCGATCGTGTTCGCGTGCTCCAACCCGGATCCGGAGATCTCCCCGGAACTGGCTCACGCCACCCGTGACGACGTGATCATGGCCACCGGCCGTTCGGACTACCCGAACCAGGTCAACAACGTACTGGGCTTCCCGTTCATCTTCCGTGGTGCCCTGGACGTTCGCGCCAAGCGCATCAACGAAGAAATGAAAGTGGCTGCGGCCAACGCCCTGCGTGAACTGGCCAAGCTGCCGGTTCCTCAGGAAGTGTGCGACGCCTACGGCGGTATCAAACTGGAATTCGGTCGTGAGTACATCATCCCGAAACCAATGGATGCCCGCCTGATCACCGTGATCTCCGATGCCGTGGCCAAGGCCGCCATCGAGACCGGCGTAGCGACCCTGCCGTATCCGAAGAACTACCCGCTGAAAAGCGTGGATGACGTGTTCAACGGCTAAGCGGTAGCTCATAAAAAACCCGGCCATTGGCCGGGTTTTTTTATGGGGATAAAGATCAAAAGATCGCAGCCTTCGGCAGCTCCTACATGAGAATGCGTTCCCCTGTAGGAGCTGCCGAAGGCTGCGATCTTTTGATCTTGCGTGCAAAAAAAAGCCCCGCGCTTCTCTCGAAGGCGGGGCTTTTTGTTGCGTCAGCCGATCAGAACAAATCGATCGGTGCCGCTTCATCCGCTGGCAATGGGCTGCCCGGCGCTGTGCCGTTGCCCAGCTCGTTCACCGACGGTGGCGTGTCTTCGGCCTTGAATAGCTCAAAGTAGGCCCCAGGCGTGCTTGGCGTGGCCGCACGACCGCTGACCGGGTCAACCCGCAGGCTGAGGATGCCTTCCGGCTCCGCTTGCGTATGTGGCGGCTTGCCTTTGAGCGCGGCGGCCATGTAGTTCATCCAGATCGGCAGCGCGACGGTGCCGCCGAATTCCTTGCGACCCAGGCTTTCAGGTTGGTCGAAACCGGTCCAGACCGTGGTCACGTAATCGGCGTTGTAGCCGGAGAACCAGGCGTCCTTGGATTCGTTGGTGGTACCGGTTTTACCCGCGATGTCCGGACGGCCCAGGGCCAGTGCGCGGCGGCCGGTGCCCAGCTTGATCACGTCCTCCAGCATGCTGTTGAGGATGAACGTGGTGCGGCCATCGACAATCCGCTCCGCCAGGGCCGGGGTTTGCGGCAGCGTGCCAGGTGCGGCCGGCGCCTCACCCGGGGTCGCGTTGACCGTGAACGGCTGCGCGACCGGTGCGGCCAGGCCAGCGGTCGCCGTATCGCCCTGAGGCACGCTCGGCGGGTTGGCGACGAACAGCGTGTCACCGTTGCGGCTTTCAATCTTGTCGATGATGTACGGGGTGATCTTGTAGCCGCCGTTGGCGAAGGTGCTCCAACCGGTGGCGATTTCCATTGGCGTCAGGGTCGCGGTGCCCAGCGCCAGGGACAGGTTGCGCGGCAGGTCCTGCTTGTTGAAGCCGAACTTGCTGATGTAGTCGATGGTGCGATCAACGCCCAGCGCCTGCACCAACCGGATCGACACCAGGTTACGCGACTTGTACAGACCTTCACGCAAGCGGATCGGGCCAAGGAAGGTGTTGGTGTCGTTCTTCGGACGCCAGACCTTGTCCAGGTACTCGTCGACAAACACGATCGGCGCGTCGTTCACCAGGGTCGCGGCGGTGTAGCCGTTATCCAGGGCGGCGCTGTAGACGAACGGCTTGAAGCTCGAGCCCGGCTGGCGCTTGGCCTGCAGGGCACGGTTGTAATTGCTCTGCTCGAAGGCGAAGCCGCCGACCAGCGAACGGATTGCACCGTTCTGCGGATCAAGGGAAACCAGTGCGCCTTGGGCCTGCGGGATCTGGCTGAACTTCAGCGAGTTGTCCGGCTGGCGTTGCACGCGGATCAGATCGCCGACCTGGGCCACGTCCGCCGGCTGCTTCGGATTGGCGCCCATGCTGTTGGTGTTCAGGAATGGCCGCGCCCACTTCATGCTGTCCCAGCCGACGTGCTCGTCGCCGGTGCGGGTCATCACTTGCAGGCCGTTCTTGTCGACCTGGGTAACGATGGCCGGTTCAAGGCTGCTGATGGTGCGCTGCTTGGTCAGTTCGGTGGCCCAGGCTTCACGGGTCTTGCCCGGCAGGCGCGACTCAGGACCGCGATAGCCGTGACGCTGGTCGTAGGTCATCAAGCCTTCGTGAACTGCGGTATTGGCCATTTCCTGCAAGTTGCTCGGCACGGTGGTCGTGACGCGGAAACCTTCGGTGTAGGCGTCGCTGCCATAACGGCCGACCATTTCGGCACGGGCCATTTCGGCGATGTACGGCGCGTTCACTTCCGGGGTCGGCACGTGATAGCTGGCGTTCAGTGGTTCGTTGATCGCGGTGGTGTAGTCGGCTTCGGTGATTTTCCCGAGCTTGTACATGCGCCCCAGAATCCAGTCGCGACGTTCCTTGCTGCGGGCCGGATTGGCCAGCGGGTTGAAGCGCGACGGGGCTTTGGGCAGACCGGCGATCATCGCCATCTGCGCCAGGCTCACATCCCGAATCGATTTGCCGTAGTAGACCTGCGCCGCTGCCTCGATGCCGTAGGCGCGGTTACCCAGGTAGATCTTGTTGACGTACAGCTCAAGGATCTCGTCCTTGGTCAGCTGCCGTTCGATTTGCAGGGCCAGGAGAATTTCGGTGGTTTTGCGCGAGAAGCTGCGTTCGCTGGTCAGGAAGAAGTTCTTCGCCACCTGCATGGTGATGGTGCTGCCGCCGGACTGGATGTGGCCGCTTTTGACCAGTTGGGTCGCGGCACGCATCAGGCTGCTCGGATCGACGCCATAGTGGTTGGCGAAGTTGTCGTCTTCAGCACTTAGTAACGCATTGATGAAATTGGGGGGAATGTCGGCGAAACGGATCGGAGTCCGGCGCATTTCGCCAAATTCTGCGATCAACTTGTTATCGCTGCTGTAGACCCGCAGAGGAATCTGCAACTGAATGCTTCTCAGCGCCTCCACGGACGGCAAACCCGGACTAAGGTAAAGATAGGCGCCACTGAGACCTAAAAGCAGTCCGCAGAAAACGGCGACGATGGACCAACCGAAAAATTTCAGCAGACGAATCAAGGCGTTTGAACATCCAGGGCAAAGAATGAATTTGGCGTCAGGGTCTCGACTACACAGAGAACGACCCGCGCTGGCAGTAAAAGCGGAAAAAAACGCTGGGCATTATAAGCATTTTTCCGCGGTGGGCGTCATTTGCGCTTCTGTCAAGATGGAGTGATTGAACGCAATGCACATTACAGAGTCCGTAACTCACGGATAGTCATAGGGAATTGGTAGTGCTAGGACTCTTCAATAAAAAGACCAGAACGCTTCTGGGGATCGACATCAGCTCCACGTCGGTGAAGCTTCTGGAGCTGAGCCGTCAGGGCGACCGCTACCGGGTCGAGGCCTACGCGGTCGAACCGCTGCCGTCCAGCGCGGTGATCGAGAAGAACATCGCCGAGCTCGAAGGTGTGGGCCAGGCGTTGTCACGCGTGCTTCTCAAGGCTCGGACCGGTATCAGGAACGTCGCGGTTGCAGTGGCCGGTTCGGCGGTGATTACCAAGACCATCGAGATGGACGCCGGGCTGTCCGACGACGAGATGGAAAACCAGCTCAAGATCGAAGCTGATCAATACATCCCTTACCCATTGGACGAAGTCGCCATCGATTTCGAAGTCCAGGGTGTATCGCCGCGCAACCCCGAGCGGGTCAATGTGCTGCTGGCCGCCTGTCGGAAAGAAAACGTCGAGGTGCGCGAGGCTGCCCTGGCCCTGGCCGGGCTGACCGCCAAAGTGGTGGATGTCGAGGCCTACGCTCTTGAGCGTTCCTTTGGTTTGCTGGCGACCCAACTGGCCTCCAATCAAGAGCGCCCGACCGTCGCCGTGGTGGACATCGGCGCGACCATGACCACCCTGAGCGTGCTGCACAACGGCCGGATCATCTACACCCGCGAACAACTGTTTGGCGGGCGCCAGCTCACCGAAGAAATCCAGCGCCGATATGGCCTGACCACCGAGCAGGCCGGCCTGGCGAAAAAACAGGGTGGCTTGCCGGATGACTATGTCAGCGAGGTGTTGCAGCCGTTTCGTGATGCTCTGGTGCAGCAGGTTTCTCGCTCCTTGCAGTTTTTCTTTGCGTCCGGCCAGTACAACGCAGTCGACCATATCCTGCTGGCCGGCGGCACTGCCTCGGTCCCTGGCCTTGATCGGTTGATCGAGCAGCGGCTGGGCACGCCGACTCAGGTTGCCAACCCGTTCGCTGACATGGCCCTGAGCAGCAAGGTCAACGCCGGCGCCCTCGCCAGCGACGCACCGGCCTTGATGATTGCCTGTGGTCTGGCCCTCAGGAGTTTCGACTGATGGCGCGGATCAACCTTTTACCCTGGCGTGAAGAACTGCGCGAAGAACGCCGCAAGCGCTTTCTCCTGGCGTTGGTGGGTGTGCTGATCGGTTCGGTCGGTTTGGTCCTGATTACCGATCAGATCATCAGCGGCGCCATCGATCAGCAAGTGACCCGCAATGAATACCTTGGCAAGCAGATAGCGGTCGTTGATGAGCGGATCAAGCAAATCAGCGACCTCAAGGCCCGGCGCCAGCAACTGGTAGAGCGCATGCGGATCATCCAGGACTTGCAAGGCAACCGGCAGATCAGCGGTCGAATTTTCGACCAGTTGGCGCGGACTCTGCCAGACGGCGTGTATTTCACTGAAGTGAAAATGACTGGCAAGACCCTGTCCATTACCGGTGCGGCAGAGTCGAACAACAAGGTCTCGGAGCTGATGCGCAATCTCGATGCTTCGGACTGGTTCGATGCGCCGAGCCTGACCGAGGTCAAGGCGACGACCGCCGGTCAGCTGGATCAGGCCAACGTTTTTCAGCTGACCGTTCGTCAGACTCTGCCAGCCACGATGGAGGTCGCTAAATGAGACCGTCCGATTGGTTCGAAGGGCTGCGCAAGATCGACATCAACGATCTGGACACCAACAACATCGGTTCCTGGCCAGCGGCAATCAAGGCGGCGGCGGGCATTCTGCTGATGGTTCTGGTGCTGGGTCTGGGCTACAACTTTTACATCAGTGACCTGGAAAACCAGCTCGATCTCAAACGCGCTGAAGAGTCGACACTCAAGGAACAGTTCGCCAGCAAGGCCGGCATGGCGGCGAACCTTGAGCTCTACACCCAGCAAATGAAGGAAATGGAGAACTCTTTCGGCGTGCTGTTGCGGCAACTGCCCAGCGACACCGAAGTGCCTGGCCTGCTGGAGGACATCACCCGCACCGGCCTGGGCAGCGGCCTGGAATTCGAAGAGATCAAGTTACTGCCGGAAGTCACTCAGCAGTTCTACATCGAGTTGCCGATCCAGATCACTGTCACTGGCGCCTACCACGACCTGGCGACCTTCGTCAGTGGCGTGGCCGGCCTGCCGCGAATCGTTACCCTGCATGACTTCGACCTTGCACCGGCCAATCCCGACGGCGGTACGAAGCTGCGCATGAGCATCCTCGCCAAGACCTACCGCTACAACGACAAGGGGCTGCAAAAATGACCCCGTTGCGTTGTTTATTCATGAGTGTGTTGTTGGCGGGCCTGGCCGGGTGTGGTGGCGACAGTGGCTTCAGCGACCTCGATGCGTACATGAACGAAGTGCGTCTGCGTCCGGCCGGCAAGATTGAACCAACCCCGACATTCCGGTCTTACCCCACATTCACTTACAGCGCCGCGAACCTGCGCAGCCCGTTTTCCCGACAGGTCAGAGTCGATCTGGCCGGCCAGAAACACGGTTCGCGCAACGTCAAACCCGATCCCGGTCGGGTCAAGCAGTACCTCGAAGGTTTCAACATCGAGCAGTTTGAAATGGTCGGCACAATCTCCAATGCCACTGGCTCCTTTGCGTTGCTGCGTGGGGCGGGTGGTGTGCATCGGTTGAAAGTCGGCGATTACCTGGGGCGTAACGATGGGCGGATCGTCGCCATCAGCGGCTCGCAAGTCGATGTGGTCGAAATCGTTCCCGATGGCGAAGGTGCCTGGCTGGAACGGCCGCGGACCATCCCTTTGAAAGAGCACTCATAGTGGAACTCGAATAATGAACAGGATTTTTTCAACCCTCGGTATTTCGCTATGGATAGCGCTGCTGTCGCCGATGGTACAAGCGGCCAACCTCAACGCGCTGGATGTCGCCGCGCTGCCGGGTGACCGCATCGAGTTGAAGTTGACCTTCGACGGACCACCGCCGCCGCCCCACGGTTACACCACCGAATCACCGGCGCGCATTGCGCTGGATCTACCGGGGGTGGTCAGTAAGCTGGCCAGTAAAAATCGCGACCTCGGTGGCGGCAATGCCCGCAGTGCCACAGTGGTGGAGGCCAAGGACCGTACGCGCCTGATCATCAACCTGACTCAGCTGACGCCTTACAGCTCCAGGGTTGAAGGCAACAATCTGTTCGTGGTCGTTGGCCAGGGTGCGAAGAGCGCGGCAGCCAAACCGGTTGCCAGCGCGCCGCGGGTCGCTACCGCAAAACCGGCTCCTGTAAAAGCTTATGCACCAGCGGGCAAGGCCATTCGGGGCGTGGACTTTCAGCGTGGCACCCAGGGTGAGGGCAATGTGGTGATCGACTTGTCGGACCCCTCCATTGCGCCAGACATCCAGGAGCGTGAGGGCAAGATCATCCTCGGTTTCGCCAGGACTCAATTGCCCGAGCCGCTGCGTGTTCGCCTGGACGTCAAGGACTTCGCCACCCCGGTGCAATTCGTCAACGCTGCTGCCACTGGTGATCGCGCGACCATCAGCATCGAACCTGTCGGCGCCTACGAATATTCGACGTACCAGACGGACAATAAACTGACCGTCAGTATTCGTGCGGTGACCCCGGACGACTTGCAGAAACGGAACGCCGAACGCTTTGCCTACACCGGCGAAAAGCTCTCGCTGAATTTCCAGGACATCGATGTGCGCTCGGTGCTGCAATTGATCGCTGACTTCACCAACCTCAATCTGGTAGCGAGCGACACGGTGCAGGGCGGCATCACCTTGCGTCTGCAAAACGTGCCGTGGGACCAGGCGCTGGACCTGGTGCTGAAAACCAAAGGCCTGGACAAACGCAAGATCGGCAACGTCTTGCTGGTCGCGCCAGCGGATGAAATCGCCGCCCGTGAACGCCAGGAACTGGAGTCGCAAAAACAGATCGCCGAACTCGCGCCGCTGCGCCGTGAGCTGTTGCAGGTCAATTACGCCAAGGCTGCGGACATCGCCAAGCTATTCACGTCGGTGACCAGCGCCGAGTCGAAAGTCGACGAGCGGGGCTCGATCACCGTCGACGAGCGCACCAACAACATCATTGCCTACCAGACCCAGGATCGCCTCGACGAGCTTCGCCGCATCGTCGCGCAACTGGATATCCCGGTGCGCCAGGTGATGATCGAAGCGCGGATCGTCGAAGCCAACGTCGATTACGACAAGAGTCTCGGCGTGCGCTGGGGCGGCTCGGTGCAGAACAAGGGCAACTGGAACACCTCGGGTGTCAGTAACGGTTCTTCAACCACCATCGGAACGCCGGGCAGTACCAGCACCAACTCGCCTTTCGTCGACATGGGTACTGCAGGCAATACCTCAGGGATCGGCATCGCCTTCATTACCGACAATGTGCTGCTTGACCTTGAGCTGACTGCGATGGAGAAAACCGGCAACGGCGAAATCGTCTCGCAACCCAAGGTGGTGACGTCCGACAAGGAAACCGCAAAAATCCTCAAGGGCACCGAGATTCCCTATCAGGAAGCCAGTTCCAGCGGTGCGACGTCGGTGGCGTTCAAGGAGGCTTCACTGTCCTTGGAGGTGACGCCGCAAATCACCCCGGATAACCGCATCATCATGGAGGTCAAGGTCACCAAGGACGAACCGGATTACCTCAACAAAGTGCAGGACGTGCCGCCCATCAAGAAAAACGAGGTCAACGCCAAGGTGCTGGTCAACGACGGCGAAACCATCGTTATTGGTGGGGTTTTCTCAAATACTCAGAGCAAGGTTGTAGATAAGGTGCCATTTCTCGGCGATGTGCCGTATCTTGGCCGCCTTTTCCGGCGTGACGTGGTTTCGGAGAAAAAATCCGAGCTGCTGGTATTTCTCACTCCGCGTATCATGAATAACCAGGCGATTGCTGTGAGTCGTTGATTCTGTGCGAAATTTGATTCTTGTAGGACCGATGGGGGCTGGAAAAAGCACCATCGGCCGTTTGCTGGCCAAAGAGCTGCGCCTGCCATTCAAAGATTCCGACAAGGAAATTGAATTGCGCACGGGCGCCAATATCCCGTGGATCTTCGATAAGGAAGGCGAGCCCGGCTTTCGTGATCGCGAGCAAGCGATGATCGAAGAGCTGTGCGCCTGCGACGGCGTAGTGCTGGCCACCGGCGGCGGTGCCGTGATGCGCGAAGCCAATCGTCGGGCCCTGCATGCCGGGGGACGCGTGGTGTATCTGCACGCCTCCGTCGAGCAGCAAGTCGGTCGCACGGCCCGTGATCGCAATCGTCCGTTGTTGCGTACCGCCGACCCGGCCAAGACCCTTCGGGATTTGCTGACGCTGCGCGATCCGCTTTATCGGGAAATCGCCGATCTGGTGGTGGAAACCGATGAGCGGCCGCCGCGAATGGTCGTGCTAGACATCCTCGAACGCTTGCAGCAGCTTCCTCCCCGTTAAAGCGCAGCGCGAAATGCGCTATCCTCGGCGTCCTGTCATGGCCGCTCAAGGTTGTGGCGGATGGCTATCAAACGGCGTCACACCAGCAGGCGCCGCGCACATTCGTTAACTCAAGGCAGGACGCCTGATTCCATCTTCACTGTGGGGACACATGCAGACACTCAAGGTCGATCTAGGCGAGCGCAGCTACCCGATTCATATTGGCGAAGGTTTGTTGGATCAGCCCGAGTTGCTGGCCCCACATGTTCGCGGGCGGCAAGTGGCAATCATCTCCAACGAGACCGTTGCGCCGCTCTATCTCGAACGTCTGAGCAAAAGCCTCGCGCAGTTTTCAGTCGTCTCGGTGGTGCTGCCTGACGGCGAAGCCTTCAAGACCTGGGAAACCCTGCAACTGATTTTCGATGGTCTGCTGACCGCGCGGCACGACCGCCGCACGACGGTGATCGCCCTCGGTGGCGGCGTCATTGGTGACATGGCCGGTTTTGCCGCCGCCTGCTACCAGCGCGGCGTTGATTTCATCCAGGTGCCAACCACGTTGCTGTCGCAAGTCGACTCTTCGGTGGGCGGCAAGACCGGGATCAATCATCCGTTGGGCAAGAACATGGTCGGCGCGTTCTATCAGCCGAATGTGGTGCTGATCGATACCGCCACCCTCAATACGCTGCCGGCTCGCGAACTGTCTGCGGGCCTGGCGGAAGTCATCAAGTACGGGTTGATCTGCGACGAGCCGTTCCTGACCTGGCTCGAAGAAAACGTCGATCGCCTGCGCGCCCTGGATCAGGTCGCCCTGACTTACGCTATCGAGCGCTCCTGCGCGGCCAAGGCTGCGGTGGTCGGTGCTGACGAGAAAGAGACCGGCGTGCGTGCCACGCTGAACCTGGGGCACACCTTCGGCCACGCCATCGAAACCCACATGGGCTATGGTGTGTGGCTACATGGTGAGGCGGTCGCTGCCGGCACCGTAATGGCGCTGGAAATGTCCACGCGTCTGGGCTGGATCAGCGAGCAAGAGCGAGATCGCGGTATTCGCCTGTTCCAGCGTGCCGGCCTGCCGGTCGTTCCGCCGGAAGAGATGACTGAAGCCGATTTTCTCGAACACATGGCAATTGACAAGAAAGTGATCGACGGTCGTTTGCGCCTGGTGCTGCTGCGCCACATGGGCGAAGCGGTGGTGACCGACGATTATCCGAAAGAGGTTCTACAGGCCACGCTGGGAGCGGATTACCGCGCCCTGGCTCAGCTTAAAGGTTAATAAGATCCCGATGACTAGTTTGCATGCCGACGAGGCTTTCCTCGGCCATTTCCAGTTAAGTCATGACCCTTTTGCTCCACGGGTGCCTGGCTTCAAATTTTTCCCGGCCCAGCGCAAACCGGTGCTGGGACAACTGCATCACCTGGCCCGTTACAGCCAGTTGCTGCTGGTGGTCACCGGCCCGCAAGGCAGCGGCAAGACCCTGCTGCGTCAAGCCCTGGTGGCCAGCACCAACAAGCAGTCCGTGCAAAGCGTGGTGGTTTCCGCCCGTGGCGCCGGCGATGCCGCCGGTGTGCTGCGTCAAGTCGCCCAGGCGCTGAATGTGGCCCAGGCCGAGATCAACGCGATTCTGGCCCAAGTGGTGCAATTGGCCCTGACCGGCCAGGAAGTCTATTTGCTGGTGGATGACGCCGAGCAACTTGATGAATCCGCGCTCGAAGCCTTGATGGCCCTGGCGGCCGGCGCACCGGAAGGTCGCCCGCACGTGTTCCTGTTCGGCGAGTCGTCGCTGATCGCGCAACTGGAGGCCCTGAGCCTCGAGGAAGAGCGCTTCCACGTCATCGAATTGCAGCCATACACCGAAGAAGAAACCCGCGAATATCTGGACCAGCGTCTTGAAGGCGCCGGTCGGGGTATCGAACTTTTTACCGCGGATCAGATCTCTGATATTCACGAAAGCTCCGACGGTTGGCCTGGCAACATCAACCAGGTCGCCCGCGATGCGATGATCGAAGCCATGATTGCCAGCCGCACAGCGGTGAAGCGTCCAAGTATGGGGTTCAACATGCCGAAGAAACACGTATTGGCGATTTCCGCCGTAGTCGTGGTCGCGGTAGCCGCCGCCTGGTTGATGCCGGGCCGCAGCAAGACACCGACCACCGGCGCACCGGCCAACGAGCAGGCCCAATTGCCATTGGGCACGCCAAAACCGAACGCCGCCGGCGGCGCTCCCTCCGTGGAGTTCGCCGGTAACACGCAACCGATGCCATTGCCGCTGGTCGGCCAATCGCAACCGGTCATGCGCAGCCCACTGGCCGAAGCGGCCGGCGGTATCACCGAAGGCGACGACGGCGTGCCGGTCGAAGGCTCCAGTGCTACACCGCCGACCGTCACTACTATCGCGCCACCTACTGGCATCCAGCCTGGCCCTGCGCCAACACCCGCCGCCAAACCGGCGCCGGCACCGACCCAGGTCGCTACCGCCAAGCCAGCGCCTGCGCCAGTGGCCAAGCCGGCCCCAGCGCCAGCCAAGCCTGTTGTCGCTGCCAAACCTGCCGAGAAGCCGGTTACCGTCGCCAAAGCCGCCGGTGGCAGCTGGTACGCCGGGCAGGCACCGGGTAACTACGTGGTGCAGATCCTCGGTACCAGCTCCGAAGCCGCTGCACAAACCTTCGTCAAGGAACAGGGCGGCGAGTACCGTTACTTCAAGAAAGTCCTCAACGGCAAACCGCTTTACGTCATCACCTACGGCAGCTTCGCCAACCGTGACGCAGCCGTTTCCGCTATCAAGGCCTTGCCAGCGAAGGTTCAGGCTGGTAAACCTTGGCCTCGCTCCGTCGCCAGCGTCCAACAGGAACTGGCTACAGCTCGCTGATGATTCGGCGGCCTTACCCAGGCCGCCTCTCCCGGCACCTCAAAATTTTCCGCAAGTAGCATGCTGCCCCAGAGGCCGCGTGCCTTGTGGTGTCTGCGTCATAGTGGTCTTTGAGTCGTTGCGGTCAAAATTAAAAAAGTTTTGACTAGCACAGCATATCGCTTTAAACCTTTCACAAATGCGACATAGATTTGCGACATTTCGTCGTCAAATTTGTGAGCCTAAGTGTCGGTGTGTACAATGACCTCCCTTTTGCCCCCGCAAAGCCGACGTACGTTCGGCGTGGATGGCAAGTGGTTGAATTGAAAAGAAATTTGCCTCGAAAAGAGGCAGCCTGGTGAGAAAGTGTCTATGAAAGCAGGTCTGTACCAACCAGATGAATTCAAGGATAACTGCGGTTTTGGCCTGATAGCCCATATGCAGGGCGAGCCCAGTCATACCCTTTTGCAAACGGCCATTGAGGCCCTGACCTGCATGACCCACCGCGGTGGGATCAACGCCGACGGCAAGACCGGTGACGGTTGCGGCTTGCTGATTCAAAAGCCGGATGTGTTCCTGCGAGCCATTGCCCAGGAAACCTTCGGCGTCGAACTGCCCAAGCAATACGCTGTGGGCATGGTCTTCTTCAACCAGGACCCGGTGAAAGCCGAGGCCGCTCGCGAGAACATGAACCGCGAGATCCTCGCTGCCGGCCTGACCCTCGTTGGCTGGCGCAAAGTGCCAATCGACACCAGCGTCCTCGGCCGCCTGGCCCTTGAGCGCCTGCCGCAGATCGAACAGGTGTACATCGGTGGTGAAGGCCTGAGCGATCAGGACATGGCGATCAAGCTGTTCACTTCCCGTCGTCGTTCGTCCGTGGCCAACGCCGCCGACGTCGATCACTACATCTGTAGCTTTTCGCACAAGACCATCATTTATAAAGGCCTGATGATGCCGGCGGATTTGACCGCCTTCTATCCAGACCTCAGCGACCAACGCCTGCAAACCTCGATCTGCGTGTTCCACCAGCGCTTCTCGACCAACACCCTGCCGAAATGGCCGTTGGCGCAGCCGTTCCGCTTCCTCGCCCACAACGGCGAGATCAACACAATCACCGGCAACCGTAACTGGGCCGTGGCCCGTCGCACCAAGTTCACCAACGATTTGATGGACCTGGAAGAACTCGGCCCATTGGTCAACCGTGTCGGTTCCGACTCCTCCAGCATGGACAACATGTTGGAGCTGATGGTCACCGGCGGCATCGACCTGTTCCGTGGCGTGCGGATGATCATCCCGCCTGCGTGGCAGAACGTCGAAACCATGGACCCGGATCTTCGGGCGTTCTACGAATACAACTCGATGCACATGGAACCGTGGGACGGCCCGGCCGGCGTGGTAATGACCGACGGTCGCTACGCGGTGTGCCTGCTCGACCGTAACGGTCTGCGTCCGGCGCGTTGGGTCACCACCAAAAACGGCTTTATCACCCTGGCGTCGGAAATCGGCGTCTGGAACTACCAGCCGGAAGACGTGATCGCCAAGGGCCGTGTCGGCCCGGGCCAGATCTTTGCCGTGGACACCGAAACCGGTCAGATCCTCGACACCGACGCGATCGACAACCGCTTGAAGTCCCGTCATCCGTACAAGCAATGGCTGCGCAAGAATGCCCTGCGCATCCAGGCGACCATGGAAGACAACGACCACGGTTCGGCTTTCTATGACGTCGACCAGCTCAAGCAGTACATGAAGATGTACCAGGTCACGTTCGAAGAGCGTGACCAGGTGCTGCGTCCGCTCGGCGAGCAAGGCTACGAAGCCGTTGGCTCGATGGGCGACGATACGCCGATGGCCGTGCTGTCCCAGCGCGTGCGCACGCCGTACGACTATTTCCGCCAGCAGTTCGCGCAGGTCACTAACCCGCCGATCGACCCGCTGCGTGAAGCCATCGTCATGTCGCTGGAGATCTGCCTCGGTGCCGAGCGCAACATTTTCCAGGAGTCGCCGGAACACGCCTCCCGCGTGATCCTCAGCTCGCCGGTCATCTCCCCGGCCAAGTGGCGCTCGCTGATGAACCTCGATCGTCCGGGCTTCGAGCGCGCGATCATCGACCTCAACTACGACGAAAGCGTCGGCCTCGAAGCGGCCATCCGCAACGTCGCCGATCAGGCTGAAGAAGCCGTGCGCTCCGGCCGTACCCAGGTCGTACTGAGTGACCGTCACATTGCTCCGGGCAAGTTGCCGATCCACGCTTCGTTGGCTACCGGCGCAGTGCACCACCGTCTGACCGAGAAAGGTCTGCGTTGCGATTCCAACATCCTGGTTGAAACAGCGACTGCTCGCGACCCGCACCACTTCGCGGTGTTGATCGGTTTCGGCGCCTCGGCGGTCTATCCGTTCCTGGCCTACGAAGTGCTGGGCGACCTGATCCGTACCGGTGAAGTGCTGGGCGACCTCTACGAGGTGTTCAAGAACTACCGCAAAGGCATCACCAAAGGCCTGCTGAAGATCCTGTCGAAGATGGGTATCTCGACCATTACTTCGTACCGCGGTGCGCAGTTGTTCGAAGCCATCGGCCTGTCCGAAGAAGTCTGCGAACTGAGCTTCCGTGGTGTGCCAAGCCGCATCAAGGGTGCGCGCTTCGTCGATATCGAAGCCGAACAGAAAGCCTTGGCCGCCGAAGCCTGGAGCCCGCGCAAGCCGATCCAGCAGGGCGGTTTGCTGAAGTTCGTCCACGGTGGCGAGTATCACGCCTACAACCCGGACGTGGTCAGCACCCTGCAAGCCGCTGTGCAGCAGGGCGACTACAGCAAGTTCAAGGAATACACGGCGCTGGTGGACAACCGTCCGGTGTCGATGATCCGCGACTTGTTCAAGGTGAAGACCTTGGACACGGCGCTGGACATCAGCGAGATCGAACCGCTGGAATCGGTGCTCAAGCGCTTCGACTCCGCCGGCATCTCCCTCGGCGCCTTGTCGCCGGAAGCTCACGAAGCCCTGGCCGAAGCCATGAACCGCCTCGGTGCGCGCTCCAACTCCGGCGAAGGCGGCGAAGACCCGGCGCGCTACGGCACGATCAAGAGCTCGAAAATCAAGCAAGTCGCGACTGGCCGTTTCGGTGTAACCCCGGAATACCTGGTCAACGCTGAAGTGCTGCAGATCAAAGTCGCCCAGGGCGCCAAGCCCGGCGAAGGTGGTCAGCTGCCAGGTGGCAAGGTCAACGGTCTGATCGCCAAGCTGCGTTACGCAGTGCCGGGCGTGACCCTGATTTCGCCGCCGCCGCACCACGACATCTATTCGATTGAAGACTTGTCGCAGCTGATTTTCGACTTGAAGCAAGTCAACCCGAAGGCCCTGGTCTCGGTGAAGCTCGTTGCAGAAGCCGGCGTCGGCACCATCGCTGCCGGTGTGGCCAAGGCCTACGCGGACTTGATCACCATCTCCGGCTACGACGGCGGCACCGGCGCATCGCCGCTGACCTCGATCAAATACGCGGGCGCTCCGTGGGAACTCGGCCTGGCCGAAACCCACCAGACCCTGCGTGGCAACGACCTGCGCGGCAAAGTCCGGGTGCAAACCGACGGCGGCCTGAAAACCGGCCTCGACGTGATTAAGGCTGCGATTCTCGGCGCTGAAAGCTTCGGCTTCGGCACCGCGCCAATGATCGCCCTGGGCTGCAAATACCTGCGCATCTGTCACCTGAACAACTGCGCCACCGGCGTCGCGACTCAGAACGAGAAGCTGCGCAAGGATCACTACATCGGCACCGTCGACATGGTGGTGAATTTCTTCACCTACGTCGCCGAAGAAACCCGTGAGTGGCTGGCCAAGCTCGGCGTGCGCTCCCTCGAAGAGCTGATCGGTCGTACCGATCTGCTGGAAATCCTCGAAGGCCAGACCGCCAAGCAGCAACATCTGGACCTGACCCCGTTGCTCGGCAGCGATCACATCCCGGCAGACAAGCCACAATTCTGCCAGGTGGACCGCAACCCGCCGTTCGACAAAGGCCTGCTGGCCGAGAAAATGGTCGACATGGCCACCTCGGCGATCAACGACAAGAGCGGCGCCGAGTTCGCCCTGGATATCTGCAACTGCGACCGTTCGATCGGCGCGCGGATCTCCGGCGAAATCGCGCGCAAGCACGGCAACCAAGGCATGGCGAACGCGCCGATCACCTTCCGCTTCAATGGGACGGCCGGTCAGAGCTTCGGTGTGTGGAACGCCGGTGGCTTGAACATGTACCTGGAAGGCGACGCCAACGACTACGTCGGCAAAGGCATGACCGGCGGCAAACTGGTCATCGTTCCGCCGAAGGGCAGCGTCTACAAGACTCAGGACAGCGCCATTATCGGCAACACCTGCCTGTACGGCGCCACCGGTGGCAAGTTGTTTGCCGCTGGCACCGCGGGCGAGCGTTTCGCGGTGCGTAACTCCGGTGCTCACACCGTGGTGGAAGGCACTGGCGATCACTGCTGCGAGTACATGACCGGTGGTTTCGTCTGCGTTCTGGGCAAGACCGGTTACAACTTTGGCTCAGGCATGACCGGCGGTTTCGCCTACGTGCTCGACCAGGACAACACCTTCGTTGACCGGGTCAACCACGAACTGGTGGAAATCCAGCGGATCAGCGGCGAAGCGATGGAAGCCTATCGCAGCCACCTGCAACGCGTGCTGGACGAATACGTCGCGGAAACCGACAGCGAATGGGGCCGTAACCTCGCTGAAAACCTCGACGACTATCTGCGCCGTTTCTGGTTGGTCAAGCCTAAGGCTGCCAATCTGAAATCGTTGCTTTCCAGCACCCGTGCCAACCCGCAGTGATATGCGCCTGAAGAGTTTGATGAGGTTTTAACAATGGCTGAACGTCTGAATAACGACTTCCAGTTCATCGATGTCGGGCGCAAAGATCCGAAGAAGAAACTGTTGCGTCAACGCAAGAAAGAGTTCGTGGAAATCTACGAGCCCTTCAAACCCCAGCATTCGGCCGACCAGGCCCACCGCTGCCTGGGTTGCGGTAACCCGTATTGCGAATGGAAGTGCCCGGTGCACAACTTCATTCCCAACTGGCTGAAACTGGTGGCTGAGGGCAACATCCTCCAGGCCGCCGAGCTGTCGCACCAGACCAACACCCTGCCGGAAGTGTGCGGCCGGGTGTGCCCGCAGGATCGTCTGTGCGAGGGTGCTTGCACCCTTAACGACGGCTTCGGCGCGGTGACCATCGGTTCGGTCGAGAAGTACATCACCGACACTGCATTCGCCATGGGCTGGCGCCCGGACATGTCCAAGGTCAAGCCGACCGGCAAGCGTGTCGCGGTGATCGGCGCGGGCCCGGCGGGCCTGGGCTGTGCCGACGTGCTGGTGCGCGGCGGCGTGACTCCGGTGGTGTTCGACAAGAACCCGGAAATCGGCGGTCTGCTGACCTTCGGCATCCCGGAGTTCAAGCTGGAAAAGACCGTGCTGAGCAATCGTCGCGAAGTCTTCACCGGCATGGGCATCGAGTTCCGCCTGAACACCGAAGTGGGCAAGGACGTGACCGTCGAGCAACTGCTCGAAGAATACGATGCCGTGTTCATGGGCATGGGCACCTACACCTACATGAAGGGCGGTTTTGCCGGTGAGGACCTGCCGGGCGTGCATGACGCTTTGGATTACCTGATCGCCAACGTCAACCGCAACCTGGGCTTTGAAAAGTCGCCGGAAGATTTCGTCGACATGAAAGGCAAAAAAGTTGTGGTGTTGGGCGGCGGCGACACGGCGATGGACTGCAACCGCACGTCGATCCGCCAGGGCGCCAAGTCGGTGACCTGTGCCTATCGTCGCGACGAAGCGAACATGCCGGGCTCGCGCAAAGAGGTGAAGAACGCCAAGGAAGAAGGCGTGAAATTCCTCTACAACCGCCAGCCGATCGCCATCGTCGGTGAAGATCGCGTCGAAGGCGTGAAAGTGGTCGAGACCCGTCTCGGCGAGCCGGACGCCCGTGGCCGTCGCAGCCCCGAGCCGATTCCGGGTTCCGAGGAAATCATCCCGGCCGACGCCGTAGTCATCGCCTTCGGTTTCCGTCCAAGCCCGGCCTCGTGGTTCGAACAGTTCGAGATCCAGACCGACAGCCAAGGCCGCGTCGTGGCCCCGGAGCAAGGTAAATACAAGCACCAGACCAGCAACCCGAAAATCTTCGCCGGTGGCGACATGGTTCGCGGTTCTGACCTGGTGGTGACAGCGATCTTCGAAGGGCGTAATGCCGCTGAAGGGATCCTGGATTACCTGGGCGTCTAACCCGATCCTGACCTGAAATGGGATCAAAATGTGGGAGCGGGCTTGCTTGCGAAGACGGAGTGTCAGTCAGCAGTGATGTTGCCTGACACACCGCTTTCGCGAGCAAGCTCGCTCCCACAGTTGTTTCTCGGTGTTGCCAATACCGGGTTTTCACCGCGACAAATTGACCCGATAGACAAAAGGTGCGGCGCTTGCCGTGCCTTTTGCGTCGCGCTCTGAGAAAATGCCCGCACTTTTTTTCCGGATGCCGACATGACTGCCCTGAAGAACGACCGTTTCCTTCGCGCCCTGCTCAAGCAACCTGTAGACGTCACGCCGGTATGGATGATGCGTCAGGCCGGTCGCTACCTGCCTGAATACCGCGCCAGCCGTGCCAAGGCCGGTGACTTCATGAGCCTGTGCATGAACCCGGAGTTCGCTTGCGAAGTCACGATGCAACCGCTCGACCGCTATCCGCAACTGGACGCGGCGATCCTCTTCTCCGACATCCTGACCATCCCGGACGCCATGGGCCAAGGCCTGTACTTCGAAACCGGTGAAGGTCCGCGCTTCAAGAAAGTCGTCAGCACCCTGGCCGACATCGAAGCCTTGCCGATCCCTGATCCGCAAAAAGACCTCGGCTACGTCATGGACGCGGTCAGCACCATCCGCCGCGAACTGAACGGCCGCGTACCGCTGATCGGCTTCTCCGGCAGCCCATGGACCCTGGCCACCTACATGGTCGAAGGCGGCTCGTCGAAAGACTTCCGCAAGACCAAAGCCATGCTCTACGACAACCCGCAAGCCATGCACCTGCTGCTGGATAAACTCGCACAGTCGGTCACCAGCTACCTCAATGGCCAGATCATGGCCGGCGCCCAAGCGGTGCAAATCTTCGACACCTGGGGCGGCAACCTCTCGGCGGCGGCGTACCAGGAATTCTCCCTGGCCTATATGCGCAAAATCGTCAGCGGCCTGATCCGCGAACACGAAGGCCGCAAAGTACCGGTCATCCTGTTCACCAAGAACGGCGGTTTGTGGCTGGAAAGCATTGCTGATGCCGGCGCTGATGCCTTGGGCCTGGACTGGACTTGTGACATTGGCGAAGCCCGCCAACGTGTTGGCAGCAAAGTCGCGCTGCAAGGCAACATGGACCCGACGGTGTTGTACGCCAAGCCGGAAGCCATTCGCACCGAAGTTGGCCGCATCCTCGCCAGCTACGGCAAGGGCAGTGGCCACGTGTTCAACCTCGGCCATGGCATCACCCCGGAAGTTGATCCGGAACATGCAGGCGCGTTCATGCGCGCGGTGCATGAGCTGTCGGCGCAGTATCACGAGTGATCGTCGCCCAATAAAAAACGCCCGGCTTATGCCGGGCGTTTTTGTATGGTGTACTCGATCAAATGTGGGAGCGGGCTTGCTCGCGAAGGCGTCGTGTCAGTTGATATCAATGTTGCCTGACACACCGCATTCGCGAGCAAGTCGAATCGTCGCACCGCCGCTCCCACAGGGGATTGAGTCAGGTCTTTATATCGCCCAACGGCGGCAACTTCGCCAGTTTCAACGCCACCAGCAACGCAATCACCAACAACCCACCAATAAACAACCCAATCCCGTTCCACCCGCCCAAGTGCCAGAAGACCCCGCCCGCCGTACCGGCAATGCTCGACCCGGCGTAATAGCTGAACAGATAAAGCGACGACGCTTGCCCCTTGGCCTTAATCGCCCGACGCCCGATCCAGCTACTCGCCACCGAATGTGCGCCGAAGAAGCCAAAAGTAAAGATCAACATACCGATGATCACCAACGGCAGCGGGGTGAACATGGTCAGCGCCAGACCCGCGAGCATCAGCACAATCGTCGCCCAAAGCACCTTGCGTCGACCCAGTTTGTCGGCCAGCGAACCAATCTTCGCCGAGCTATAGATCCCCGACAGGTACACCACCGACAGCAACCCGACAAACGCCTGATCCATGTTGTACGGCGCAGCCAGCAGGCGATAGCCGATGTAGTTGAACAGCGTGACGAACGCGCCCATCAGCACAAAAGCTTCAAGGAACAGCAACGGCAGACCAGCGTCGCGAAAGTGCATGGTGAAGCCGTCGAGCAGGCTGCGCGGGTGCATCGAGCGGGAGCGGAAGTTGCGCGATTCCGGGAGGATTTTCCAGAACACCGTCGCCGCGATCAGCGCCAGGCCACCGATCACCAGCATCGCCGTGTGCCAGCTAACGAAGTCGATGAGTACGCCCGTGATCAAGCGTCCACTCATCCCGCCAATCGCGTTGCCGCCGATGTACAAACCCATCGCCAAACCGATGTGCTGCGGGTGGATCTCTTCACTCAGGTAAGTCATGGCCACCGCCGCCAGGCCACTCAACGACAACCCGATCAACGCACGCATGATCAACACACCTTCCCAGCTCGGCATCATCGCGCTGGCCATGGTGCACAAGGCTGCCGCGAACAACGCAGTCACCATCACCGGCTTACGCCCGACCCGGTCAGAAATCGGACCAGTGATCAGCAGACCAATCGCGAGCATGCCGGTAGCCACCGACAGAATCAGGCTGCTTTGCGCCGCGTTGATCGAATATTCGTGGGACAGCAACGGCATCATCGGCTGCACGCAATACAGCAGGGCGAAGGTTGCGAAGCCACCGGAGAACAGCGCCAGCACCGTGCGCATGAACATCGGCGTGCCTTTTTCGATGTAGATCTCGTTCAGCTCGGCGACGACATCGTCCAGCGCAGTGGGCGGAACTTCATGGGCGAGTGGGGCGACAGCAGTTTTCACTTCGGACCTCGGAGGGTGCAGCCGGTCAGGCAATGAAAAAAGCATATAGCTGCCTAACGATTCAATCCAATATATTATTCGACCTGTTTAAGACGTTTTGCGACCTAATGGGGTTTTCATGGAATTACGCCACCTGCGCTACTTCATCGCTGTCGCCGAAGAACTGCACTTCGGCCGCGCCGCCCAGGTGCTGGGCATTTCCCAGCCGCCACTGAGCCAGCAGATTCAGGCACTGGAAGCCGAGGTCGGCGCACGGTTGTTCGAGCGAACCAATCGTCGGGTCGAACTAAGTGAGGCCGGTCGATTGTTTCTGGAAGAGGCGCGGTTGGTGCTGGCCCAAGTCGACAAAGCGGCGGACGTTGCCCGTCGTGCGCAGCTTGGCGAGTTGGGTGAACTGAAGATCGGCTTCACCTCATCGGCGCCGTTCAACTCGACCATTCCCCAGGCGATCTTCTCGTTTCGCCAACGCTTCCCGGCGGTGCACCTGAACCTGCGCGAGATGAGCAGCACCCAAGTGGCCGACGCATTGGTGGATGAGTCGATCGAAGTCGGGATCATGCGACCACTCGGCTTGCCGGATTCACTCAGCGTCGTCGAATTGATGCGCGAGCCTCTAGTGGCCGTGCTCAGTTCCAAGCATCCGCTGGTAAACGGCAGCGAAGAAGGCCTCTTTCTGTCAGCCCTGGCCCTCGAACCTTTCGTCTTTTTCCCACGCAGTTATGGCAGTGGGCTGTATGCCCAATTGCTCAGCCTGGCGCGGGATGCCGGGTTTAGCCCGCACTTTGCCCAAGAGGCAGGGGAGGCGATGACCATCATCGGTTTGGTGGCGGCGGGGTTGGGGGTGTCGGTGTTGCCGGCGTCGTATCAGCGGATGCGCATTGATGGTGTGGTCTATCGGCCACTGCTTGATCCGGAAGCGGTGTCGGCGGTGTGGCTGGTACAGCGCAAGGATCAGAAGTCGCCGATGGCGAAGGCGTTTGTGGAGTTGCTGACGCGTAAAGTTGAACCGTTAAAAGCTTGATCGCCGTTTTCGTGGATTTCAGTTTGCAAAAAGGGCGCCTCGAAAGGCGCCCTTTGTCATTGTGGCGAGGGAGCTTGCTCCCGCTTGAGTGCGTAGCGCTCACAAAATCTTCAGTGAATGTCAGAGTTTGGGGCCGCTGCGCAGCCCAGCGCGAGCAAGCTCGCTCGCCACAGGATTGCCTCAATGGGCAGCAAGGTCCTTACTGAACCTTCGCCAAATCCCCTTTCAACGCAACACCCGCCATGAGCGCCCCAGCGTGGCATTCATAGTTCTTGGCGTCTTTACGCTCGTTGCTCTTGTAGAAGCTGACAATGTTGGTCACCGCATTGGCCCCGGCGCTTTTGGCTGCCTGGAACAAGCTGATGATTGCCGATTGCGCGACCCATTCGCACGCCACTTCGTCGGACTTGTTGAAGGCGTTGGTTTTCTTGTTGGTCACGGAGCCGGCACTGACCACGGTGATGTTGCCGGCTGGCGTGTTGCCGGCCAGGTAGAACTTCACGCTGCCGTCGATTTTGCCGGTGCGGGTGGCTTCGGCGACGGCTTTGTCGAAGGGCAGGTACACCGGGGTGTCGCGGGCCTGGCTGACGGCCGGGAGGGCGCAGATCAGCAGGGTGGCGGCGGCAGCGATTTTCTTGAAGTGCATGGAGGTCTCCTTGACCCTGATTAATGCGGTTACGACCAGCGGCGGAAGATCAGCGAAGTGTTGACGCCGCCGAAGGCAAAGTTGTTGTTCATCACGTATTGGTTGCTCATCTGCCGGAATTCGCCGCGCAGGTAGTCGAGCTTGCCGCAGTGCGGGTCGATTTCGTCGAGGTTGAAGGTGTGCACGTACAGGTCGCGGTTCATCATTTCGATGCTGAACCAGGACTCCAGCGCACCGCAGGCCCCGAGGGTGTGGCCGAGGAAACTTTTCTGCGAACTGATCGGCATGTGCTCGCCGAACAACGCACTGGTCGCCAGTGTTTCGGCGATGTCGCCCTGTTCGGTCGCGGTGCCGTGACCGTTCACATAACCGATGTCCGAAGGTTGCAGTCCGGCGTCTTCCAGGGCCAGTTCCATGGCTCGGCGCATGGTGACCTGTTCTGGGCGCGTGGTGTGTTGGCCGTCGGCATTGCTGCCGAAGCCGACGAGTTCGGCGTGAATGTGCGCACCGCGCGCCAAGGCGTGTTCGAGCTCTTCGAGCACCAGCATGCCGCCGCCTTCACCGATCACCAGGCCGTCGCGGCCCTTGTCGTAGGGGCGTGGGCTGGTTTGCGGGGCGTCGTTTTTCAGGCTGGTGGCGTAGAGCGCGTCGAAGACCATGGCTTCGGTCGGGCACAGCTCTTCGGCGCCGCCGGCGAGCATCAGCGGCAGGCGGCCGAACTTGATCGACTCGTAGGCGTAGCCGATACCCTGGCTGCCGCTGGTGCAGGCGCTGGACGTCGGGATCAAACGGCCGGTGAGGCCGAAGAAGATGCTGATGTTCGCGGCGGTGGTGTGCGGCATCATTCGCACGTAGGAGTTGGCGTTCAGGCCTTCGGCTACCGAGTTGAGCAGCATGTTGCCGAATGCCTTGATCTCGTCGGTGCTGCCGGTGGACGAACCGCAAGCGACGCCCATGCGTCCGTCCTTGATCGAGTCGTCGCCCAGCAGCCCGGCGTCGGCCAACGCTTGCTCAGCAGCGCCGACAGCGAGGCGCGAGACACGTCCCATGCTGCGCAGTTGCTTGCGGGTCCAGTGGCTCGGGACCTTGAAGTCATCGATGGGGCCGGCGAGACGGGTGTTGAGTTCGGTGAAGCGATCCCACTCGTCCATGCGGCGGATGCCGCTACGGTTAGCCTTGAAGTTGGCGGCGATAGTGTCCCAGTCGCTGCCCAGTGAGGTGATGCCGGCCATGCCGGTGACGACGACGCGCTTCATCAGCACAGGCCTCCATTGACGGCCAGAACCTGCCGGGTGATGTACGAGGCTTCCGCCGACATCAGGAAATTCACGGCGCCGGCCACCTCTTCAGGGGTGCCCATGCGTTGTGCGGGGATCATTTTCATCAGTTCTTCCACCGGCACGTTTTCGTCGAGCATTGCGGTGTCGATCAGGCCGGGTGCGACACAGTTGACGGTAATCTTGCGCTTGCCCAGTTCGATCGCCAACGCTTTCGCCGCGCCGATCAACCCGGCCTTGGAGGCGCTGTAGTTGACCTGGCCACGGTTGCCGATCAATCCGGACACCGAGGTGATGCACACAATCCGCCCGGCGGCGCGACGACGAATCATCGGCATCATCACCGGGTGCAGCACGTTGTAGAAACCGTCGAGGTTGGTGCGCATCACCACATCCCAATCATCCTCGCTCAGCGCCGGAAAAGCACCGTCGCGGGTCAGCCCGGCGTTGAGCACCACGCCGTAATAGGCGCCGTTGGCTTCAACGTCGGCTTCGAGAATGGCTTTGCAACTGGCGCGGTCGGACACGTCGAATTGCAGCACGCGGGCATTACGGCCCAAGGCTTCGACTTCGGTTTTAACCGCTTCAGCCTCGGCCACACCGCTGCGGCAATGCAGCACGATGTCGTGCCCGGCCTGGGCCAGGCGCAACGCGATGGCGCGGCCGATACCACGGCTGGAGCCGGTGACCAGTACGGATTCAGTCATCACTCGACTCCTTGGATTTCTTGAAGGTATTGCGCAGCCTGGGGCGGACGGTACACGTTCAGGCGCGCAGTGGCGTGGATGCCGGGTGCGTTGATGTGGCATTCGAACACGCCCATGCCGCTGTCGTCTTCCAGGGAGCGCAGCCCATGGATGGTCAGCTCGGTGCCGGCGGGGAAGTGTTCGACGTTGCATTCGAATTTACGGGTGCCGAGCAGGAAGCCCAGCTCTACCGCATCGCCACGGGCTCGGGCATGGCAGCCGGCGTAGGCGGCGACGCTTTGGGCCATCAGCTCGATGCCGACCCAGGCCGGCAGGCTGCCGTCGGGACGGTTGAACAGGCCACCGGGCTTGACGGTGAGGCGTGTGTGAATCTGCTCGTCATCGAACGACAGGATCTGCTCGATGAGGATCATGTCGCCAGCGTGAGGCAGCAGTTCGGCGAGCGGCCAGTCAATCATGGGGCGTCTCCGATAATCAGGCTGACGTTATTGCCACCGAAGGCAAACGAATTGCTCATCAGGTAGCGGGGTGCAATGGACGCCAGGCGATGAGTCGGGGTCACCCAATTCAGTGCCGGCAGATCGGGGTCGGGCTGGCCGTCCCAGAGGTGGGGCGGCAGGGCGTGCGCGGGATTGTCCGCGCTCAGGCTCAGCCAGCAGAACGCCGCTTCCAGGGCACCGGCGGCGCCGAGGGTGTGGCCGGTCATCGGTTTGGTCGACGAGCAGGGCACGCCGTCCGGGAAGACTGCCGAGACCGCCAGGCTTTCCATGGCGTCATTGTGTTGGGTGGCGGTGCCGTGCAGGTTCAGGTAGCCGATTTGCGACGGTTGCAGGTGGGCGCGGCTCAAGGCTTTGCGCATCGCTTGCTGGGCGCCACGGCCGGTCGGTTCCGGCGCGGAAATGTGGTGCGCGTCGGAGCTGGCGCCACTGCCGAGCAGGGCAATCGATGGGCCGTCGCTCGCACTTTTACTCATCAAAAACAGCACCGCCGCTTCGCCGATATTGATGCCGTTGCGGTTGGCCGAGAACGGATTGCAGCGCTGCTCGGACACTGCTTCCAGGGCCGAGAAACCGTTGAGGGTCAGCTTGCACAAACTGTCGACTCCGCCGCACAACACCGCGTCGCACATCCCCAAATCCAACAACCGCTGGGCGCTCATCAAGGCCCGTGCGCTGGAGGTGCACGCCGTGGAAATCACATAGGCCGGGCCGCTCAGTTGCAACCAGTCGGCGAGGAAATTCGCCGGCGCACCGAGTTCCTGCTGTTGATAGTCGTAGTCGTCGGGGAACTCATGTTCACGGACGTAATGAGCCAGCCCGCGACTGGCTTCGTCGATACCCGAAGTGCTAGTGCCGAGCACAACGCCGACGCGGCCAGGGCCGTAGGTCTGGATCGCGCGATCAATCTCCGGGCGAATTTGCAGTGCCGCTTCCAGCAACAGTTGATTGTTGCGGCTGCGTTGCTCGGTCATCTCCGGTGGAATCGGCGCCAGCTCACCGCGCACGGCGGCCACCGGCAGCGAACGCTCCAACACCCAACCCGCTTCGCTACGCATGCCGGAGCAATCGCCGGCAAACAGATTGCGGGCGACTTCCCGTTTGTCGCGACCCAGGGCGCAGATCAACCCCAAGGCGTTCAAATAGGCGGTCATGGCGTGTCCCCGCTCAGTGGCGTGACTTGGTATTTCGGACCTTTGGGCAGGTTCAATTCAAAGCTCAGCGGTCGCGAATAACGAACGTCCCAATGCTCTGGCAAAGACCGTTGCCCGCCATGCTGCCACGCGGCGGGATAGTTGCTTTGCAACTCGGCTTCGGGCGTCAGGGCAAACAACAGCGCGGCGAACAATTCCCGGGCTTCCGGGTTCGGCGGCAGCAGACCATCGGTCTGCCAGTCACCACCGATCAACTTCTGCCGGGCCTGGGGAATACCGAGCAAATCCATCATCGACCAGCGCAGCGCCGGCCCTTCTTGCTGGATCACCAGAACCCAGTCCTGACGTTCGTTGGCCATCAGGCGCTGGATGTGCAATTGCAACGGCAGCGCCAGAGTCGGGTTGTGCTCGGGCAACGGCGCGCGGCTGGCGCAAGCGCTGAGCAACAGGATGCAGGCGAGCAGCAAAAAGCGGATCAGTGTGAGCCTTTGTGGCGAGGGGGCTTGCCCCCGTTCGGCTGCGCAGCAGTCGTAAAACCATTGCATACGGTCAACCTGATACTCCGCCATTGCAGGTTTTGGGGCCGCTTCGCAGCCCAACGGGGGCAAGCCCCCTCGCCACAGTCGCCCGCTCCCACAGGTTTGAATTGCGCTAGACATCAAACAGCACCTTCAAGCGGCTTGCGCGCCACCACATTGACCAGCGTTTCTTCCCGCTGGCCAAAGGGCTTGGGCTTACGCAAACCAAAGCGTTCAAGCAGACCGAAATCCGTGGCGCGGCTCCACCACAAGTACGGGTAAGACACGTTCTGCGGGCCGAATTCGAAACCCTGTTGGCGAATCATTTCCAGATACCCGGCAGCACTCTTTTGCACATGCATCGGATGCCGGAACAACCAGCGAATCACCCACGTATCAATGTAAGCCTCGGTGGACTCAGCGAACAGCAGATAGCCGCCGGGCTTGAGCACCCGATAAAACTCGGCGAGGGCCTGATCCTGCTCCACCAGATGATGAAAAGTCTGGTGACAGAACAGCAGATCCACACTGGCATCCGGCACGTTGAGCGTCGCGCAGTCGCTACCGATCAACTCAACCTGCATACCCTGACGCGCCGCCTCTTCCGCGCTGAGGTTCAAACTGTGCGGATCAGCATCAACGCCGATCAAACGCTGGGGTGCAAAGGTCTGGCGCAAGTACTGGAACGACTTACCCTGGCCGCAACCCGCATCCAGCAACACCGGGTGACTCGGCAGCGACTCACTGAACAAACCCCGCAGATCATTGATCGCCACCCGCAACACATGGTGCTGCCAGGTGTGGCTGCGCAGGAACCAGAAACCGAATCGGGTTTCTTCGACGTAGTTGTCGCTCAGGTAACTCATGTGGCATCCCTTGCACAAAATTCCGAAATCACCTTCAACCGGCGCTTCGCTTCGCTGACGAACGGGTTGCGTTCATCCCAGGCGTAACCGGCGAGGATCGAGGCGATCATGCGGCGGATTTCCGGAGAGCTGCCCTCATGGAAAATCACGTCCTGAAAGGTCCCGGTGTACCAGCCTTCAACGTAGCAACGGAACGTATCGACGCCGCGCTTGAGCGGGTCGGCGAACTCGGTTTGCCAGTCGACGCTTTCACCCTGCAATTGGCGATGCAGCACGCCGGCGGCCATGCTTGCCGAGCGCATGGCGATGGTCACGCCGGAGGAAAACACCGGGTCGAGGAATTCCGCCGCGTTGCCCAACAGCGCAAAGCCCGGGCCGTGCAACGTTTTGACGTTGGCCGAGTAGCCGCCGATGGTGCGCGCCGGGGTGTCCCACACGGCGTTGTTCAGCACGCCGGCGAGGCTTGGGGTTTCGGCGATGAAACCGCGCAGGCACTCATCCAGATCATCGGTACGACCAGCGAAATGTTCGGCGGCGGCCACCACACCCACCGAGCAACGGCCGTTGCTGAACGGGATGGTCCAGAACCAGATGTCACGATGGACCGGGTGGGTGGTGACGAGGATCTTGGTGCGGTCAAACGTCGGGTTGTCGATGTGGTCTTCGACGTGGGTAAACACCGCTTGGCGCACCGGGAAATTCGACGGCGCTTCCAGATCCAGCAAGCGCGGCAACACCCGGCCATAGCCGCTGGCATCGAGCACGAAATCCGCTTCGACGCGGTACTCAATGCCGTCCTCGCGCAACACGTTCAACTGCGGTTTCGCCAGGCTGAAATCGGCGCTGACGATGGCTTCGCCGTAGCGCAATTCCACGCCTTGTAGCGCCGCCTGATCGGCCAGCAGTTTGTCGAAATCGGCGCGCTGCACCTGAAAGGTAGTCGGCTTGCCGTTGCTGAAGGTGTCACCGAAATTGAACGCCGTGTATTCATCGCCCCAGGCGAACGCGGCACCGGTTTTCACCTGGAACCCGGCGGCGTTCACCGCTTCGAGCATGCCGGCCTCTTCGACGAAATCCAGGCAATGGGACAACAGGCTTTCGCCGATGGAGAACCGTGGGAAGTGCTGGCGTTCGATCACCAATACATCGTGACCCTTGCGCTTGAGCAGTGCGGCGGCGATGGCGCCCGAAGGACCGGCACCGATGATGACGACCTGACGATGTTCCATTTCAACGGTTGGCACGGGGGCTCCTTGCCGGGGCGGCGATATTCAGCGGGATTCGGTGCATGCCGGCCAGTGCCGGCAGCAGTGTGGCGATCAGACCCATCAGCATCAGCGCGAAGTACAGCGCCGGGCTGATGAGTTGTTGTTGCAGCAGCAGGTTGAGAAAGACGATCTCGCTCAACCCGCGAATGTTCAGTAGCACGCTTTCCCGCCAGCGACTGGCACCGTCAGACGAGACACCGGCCCAGCCCAGACCGAGCCAGTTGCCCAGTAGTTTGCTGAGGATCGGGAACAACAGCAGCGCCGCCAGTTGCATCCAGCTGAGGCTGGCCATGGCGGCGTGCACATTGATCTGCACGATGCCGAACGTGAGGATCAGCGGGATGGCGACCCAGGTCTGCAAGCGATGCATCCAGATCGCCGGCAACGGCAGCACCAGCGGGATTTTCAGCGCGGCCATGCACAGCAGATAACCGATGCCGAAGATCAGCGCATTGAGCTTGAAGTGCTCGGCCACCACCAGCAGCGCGAAGAAGCCGCCGCTGTACAACAACTGTTGGCGCAGACCGAGCAACCGCAACAGCACCGGCAAACAGGCACCGGCCAATGGCAGCAACAGACTGCTCAGGTGCAGGCTGCCCTGGGCGAAGCCGAACAGCGTCCAGCACGTGAGGTCGATCAGGATTGCGGTCTGCACCAGGCGCCGGGTGGCGTCGGGTGGATAGTTGATGTGCCGCAGGTACAGGTACAACACCGGAATCGCCGTGATGGCGAATACCAGACCGACCGCCAGTGAACTGAGCCACGATTGCGGCGGCAACAACCAGACCGCCGTCGCCAGCCCGCAGGCGAACGGCAGGCAGAAACTCGGCAGGGCGATTTTCAGGCTCTGGCGATCCAGTTGCAGGTCGATCACGTCGCTGAGGATGTGCCCCAGCAGCAAGGCGAAACTCAGGCTGTAGAGGTTTTTCAGCCACTCCGGCGAGATGAGATCCGCGCCGCTGAGCTGCCAACCCGGTTCAATCCAGAAGTACATCAGCAGCGGCAGGCCGAAGGTCGCCAGTAGCAACTGGCTGACAATCGGGATCAGGCCGAAATGCCGACCGAGGCGAGTCGCGACGGCGAACATGCCCAGGGCCATCGCCCAGAACAGCGCGATCATCATGCTGTCTGCTCCGCGACCGGGAGGGCGTGGATATGACGTCCGGCCCACGGCGCCAGAATGAAGCTGAACGCTAGCCCGAGGCTTACCGACAGTCCGAAGTTGCTCACCGCCGGCGTGCTGGACACCGCCAGCAACCCGAACGACAACCAGGTGGTCAACGCCGCCAGCAAGGTGCCCAGCAGGCTCACAGCGGCGCCGCCGACCTGTTCGCGCATGAGGATCGCGTAATCGACGCTGATGGCCGTCACCAGCAACAGGCCGAACAGGCTGAACAGCGTCAGCGGCTGGCCGAGCCAACCAAGGCAAGCGAGGCTGCACAGTGCCGCCAGCAACGGCAGGGCGACGATCCGCAGCGCACCGCCGAGGCCGAACGGCAGAATCAGCACCAGCACGATCAGTGCGCAGGAAGCCAGTTTCAGTTCAGCGGCGCTGATTTGGGTCTGGGCGAAGACGTTGTTCAGTTCGCCGAGACGATCCACCAGTTCAACGCCCGGCAAGTCCAGGGCCTGGACCCGCAGCAGCGACGGGTTGTTCAAGCCTTGCAGACTGACCATGGCCGCCACGCCGCCGTCATCGGTCGGCCCCAGCCACAGCGTGCGATAGGGTTCTCCCAATGGCCCGACCAACGCTGCGTCGATGTCTTCAATGGGCAGTGCCTGCAACTTCGTCAGCTCAGCGTTCAGCGCTTCGGCCGGCACGCCGACCTCCAGCAACGGCTGCCAGAATTGCGGCAGTTTGTTCAACGCCTCGCGCACTTGTTTCTGTTCACTCGGCTGGCTGACCAGTTGATTGAGAGAGAGAAAACCCTGGAGCTTGTCGAGGTTGACCAGTTGCTCCAGGCGATCATTCAGGGCGCTCTGACGCTCAAGCAATTCTTGCTGGTTGGCGGCCCTGATCAGGAAAAACTGACTGGTGGGCTGGAAGCCGGTAATGCGTGCGATGGCCTGTGCTTCATCGGTCAGGTGCTGCGGCATGCCGACCCACTGGCGAATGTCGTTCTTCGTGCTGAGCTGCAACAGGCCCCCGACACAGAAGGCAATCAGCAGCGCCAGCAACACCGGTGTGCGGGCGCGTTTGAGCAGCGCTTCACGCAGGTTCACCAAAAACTCGGCGACTCGCAGCGGCCATTGCGCTGGGCGCAGGTCAGCACCCTTGAGCAGCGCCGGCAACAGGCACACCGCCGACAGATAGGCGCCGAGCAGTCCGGCGGCGGAGAACACGGCGATTTGCGTCAGCGCCGGGAACGGTGTCCAGGCCAGGGCGAGGTAGCCGATGCAACTGGTGATCAGGCTCAGCGTCAGCCCCGGCAGGGTCAGGCGCAGGGCTGGCCAACTGTTCCAGGGTTTCAGGCTCCAGCTCTTGGACAAATAGTGCAGCGGGTAATCCACGGCGACGCCGATCAGGCTGGAGCCGAGCACCAACGTCATCACATGCATATGACCGAACAGCGCCACGCACGCCACGCCACCGAAGAGCATGCCCACCAGCACCGGGACGAACGCGAGCAACACACGCAACCGCCAGAATGCCAGCAACAGCAACAACAGGATGCCCAGCGTCGCGCCGCCACCGACCCAAGTCATTTCCCGGGTGGCTTGCTGCTGACCGTTGGCCGCGTAGAGCAAGCCGCTGGCGGCGAGCAATTGCACGTCTCCCTGCGCCGCTTCTTCGCGACTGTGTTTGAGCAAATCGGCCACTTGCAGCGGCAGGTTCATGTCGAAGGCGTTGCCGGTGGTGCGTGCGCGCAGCAGCACCCAGCTCTTGCCGTCGGCATCGGCGATCAACGCGCCGGTGCCGATGTCCAGTTGCACCGCGCCGTGTTGCGGCTGGCTGTTCTGGATGCGCCCGGTCAGGCCGAGCCAGTCATCCTGGCTCGGCACCAGGCTGAAACCGGTGAAGGGGTCGAACAGCGCTTGTACGCGCTGCTGAATGAACGCGTCGGGATGCTCGATGAGTTGTTGCCGATCCGCGTCCGAGAGCATCGCCAACCGACCTTGCAGCAATTGCGTGCGCAGCGCTGGCAAGTCAGCTTGCAGGGTCCACTGGACCTTTTCGAACAGGCCGCTGGCCTGCCACTGCTCGCCGAGTTTCTGCGCCATGGCCACGGCTTGCTGGCGATCGATGTGGCCGACCAGCACCAGCATTTCGCGGTTCAGCGGTTCTTGCATGCGTTGTTCGGCGCGCAGTTCCAGCGCGTCTGGCGCCGTGCCGGGCACCAGTTCCATCAGGTTGGCCGACAGCGGTGCGCCGTCACGCCATTGCCAACCGGCGAGCGCGAGCACCGCCAGCAGCAGGATCATGAATAGCCGCGGGAGCATCCGTTCACTCGGCAAAGTCATGTTGCTCCGCGTCGCTCAACGGTTGAGCGCTGGTGCTGTCCTGCATGCGCATGAGGGTGCTGTCGCCTTGGGTTTCCAGCAGTTCGATGCTGTTCACCAGCTCGCCGCCGTCGATGTTGATCTGGTTGAACACTTGCTTGAGCAGCATCGAGCGGGGGGTCAGGGTCAGCTTCCATTTCTGTGCGTCGCCGCTCAGCGCCAGCTCGAAATCCCGTTGCAGGCCGCTGCTGTCACCTTGCAGTACGGCAAGGAACAAACGGTTCTGCTCGGCACCGGCACTCTTGCCCGGCAGCAGTTGCCAGCCGTTGGCATCACGCCGGGCGATGCCTTTGGCATTGATGCGGTAATCCTGTTGCAGCGGGGTTTTCAGCAACCACAGCAGGCCGTGGTTTTTGGCGAGGACGAAGGTACCTTTGCTGACCAGCGGCTGGGGCAGGGCACGCAGGTGTTTTTCCTGGACGAAGTTGCCGTGGATCACATCAGGTTTGGCCAGTTGATCGCTGAGTTGTTGCAGGTCGAACGCCTGCGCGAGCGATGACAGCCCAAGCAGCGCCAACGCAGCCAGACACTTGATCGCTGAAAAATGTGGCGAGCGAGCTTGCTCGCGCTGGGCTGCGAAGCGGCCCCAAAAACCTGCCAGCCATTGCCCGGATTGTGAGTGCTGTGCACTCAAGCGCGAGCAAGCGCGCTCGCCAACGGGAATGGGGTTGGCCTCGGAAGAGGTGTCGATATCGGTGTTCATGGCAGCATCCTTTCAACAGCGTCGGTGAACACTTTCGGCGAGGCCAATTGCATCTCGCGGCTGCTCATGTCGACGGCAACCTGCACGGAAACAGCCCGGGTCAGGCGTTCCCCGGTGTGCAGATCGCTGATCAGGTAGTTGATCTTCAACCGGTTCTCCCACTCCACCAGACTGGCGCGCACGTTGAGCGTCTGGCCGAACACCGCGCCACGCACGTAGCGCAGTTGCAGGTCGATCACCGGCCAGGCAAAACCCGACTCGACCATGGCCGTGTAGTTGTGGCCGAGCTTGTCCAGCAGCGCACAACGGGCGACTTCCAGGTATTTGACGTAATGGCCGTGCCACACCACGTGCATGGTGTCGACGTCAAAGAACGGCACGAGGATTTCCGTATCGGCGTGAAGCACTCCTTTGCTACGCATGCAGCCTCCAGTGTTGCTCGGCGATCCGTTTCAGGCACAGGCGCAGTTCGCCTTCCAGGGCACGGTCTTCGATCACCGGCGGGAAGTCTTTGGCCAGCTCTTCGTGCATGGCGGCGAGTGATGGCGGCAACGGGCGTGCATCCTCGGCCTGGCTGCGTAGCCAGACGCCTTGATTGGCGGCCAGCAGGGTCGCGGCGGCGACTTGTTCGGTCAGTTCCAGCACGCGAACGGCATCGCGGGCAGCGATGGTGCCCATGCTGACTTTGTCTTGGTTATGACACTCGGTGGAGCGCGAGAACACGCTGGCCGGCATCGTATTTTTCAGCGCTTCGGCGGTCCAGGCACTGGTGCCGATCTGCACGGCTTTGAAGCCATGATTGAGCATCGCCCGGTCGGCGCTGGCGCCGGACAGGTTGCTCGGCAAGCCGTGGTTGTAACGCTCGTCCACCAACAGCGCGAGCTGGCGATCCAACAAGTCAGCCACGTTGGCCACGAGGGTTTTCAGGCTGTCCATGGCGAATGCGATGTGGCCGCCGTAGAAGTGTCCGCCGTGCAGCACGCGTTCGGCTTCGGCGTCGATGATCGGGTTGTCGTTGGCGCTGTTGAGCTCAATCTCGATGAACGAACGCAACCAGTTAAGGCTGTCGGCCAACACACCGAGCACATGCGGCGCGCAACGCAGGGAGTAGCGATCTTGCAAGCGATGCAGCGGCGCGGTGGGCGCGTCGATTGCCAGATCCTTGCGCAGCCACGCGGCGACTTGCATCTGCCCCGGGTGCGGTTTGGTGGCAAACAGGCGTTCGTCGAAGTGTTCCGGGTTGCCTTGCAGCGCGACCACGTTCAGCGCGGTGATGCGGGTGGCCAGTTGCAGCAGATAATCGGCGCGCGCAAAGGCCAGGCAGGCGATGCCGGTCATCACGGCGGTGCCGTTCATGAGCGCCAGGGCTTCTTTGGGGCGCAGCACCAGCGGCGTCCAGCCGAGTTCGCGATGCACATCGGCGGCCTCGCGGCGTTCGCCACGGAACATCACTTCGCGCTCGCCGGACAACGTCGCGGCGACATAAGACAGCGGCGTTAAATCACCGCTGGCGCCCACCGAACCTTCCTCCGGGATCAGCGGCAAGATGTCGTGTTCGAGGAAGGCTTGCAGGCGTTCCAGCAACTCCATGCGCACCCCGGACACGCCGTGGCACAGCGACTGCAAACGTGCCGCGAGTACCGCGCGGGTCGCTTGGGCATCCAGCAGTTTGCCCAGGCCGCAACCGTGGAATGTGTACAGATGACGCGGCAGCGCTTCGACGTGATGCAGCGGCACCGCGACCACGCAGGAATCGCCGTAACCGGTGGTCACGCCGTAGATCACGCCTTCCTTGTCCAGCAGGGAATCGAGGAATCGTGCGCCCTTGGCGATGCGCTCGCGGTATTCAGGGTCGCCCTGCAACTGCGTCGGCGCCTGACGGTTGGCCAGGGCCAACACGTCTTCGATGCGCAAAGGGAGTTCGCCGAAGGTTACCGGCTCAAGCGTTGGCGTCGTCATCGGTCTTCCAGAAAGGGTAAAAGTTGAACCATTGTTGAGGCGCTTCAAGGCAATAGTGACCCAAGCGTTCGGCGTAGCGGGAGGCCCACTGATGAATGACCTGTTCGCGGTCGCTGCGTTTCCACACTACGGCTTCGGCGAAGGGTTCGAGGGTCAGTCGGTAGGTGCCCGTCGGTTGTTTGAGGCACAGCAATAGATTGACCCGGCATTTGAGCAAACCGGCCAGCAGCCAGGGGCCTTGGGGAAACGCCGCCGGATGGCCGAGGAAATCCACGGTCACGCTGCGCCCACCATGCAAGGGCACGCGGTCGCCGGCAATCGCCAGCCATTCGCCGCGCTCAAGGCGTTCGTGAAGTTGCAGCATGATCACCGGGTCCAGTTCGCTGACCTGAATCAGGCGCAAATTGGTTGCGCCGGCTTCGCCGAGCAAGCGGTTGAACTGCTCGGCGTGCTTGGTGTGCACCAGCACGTTCATGGTGACTTGTTCACCGATCTCCGCCAGGGCGCGGCAGACTTCGAGATTGCCCAGGTGCGCGCCCACCAGCATCTGCCCACGGGCGCCGCGCAGTTGGGTGCGCAACAGCGCCGGGTCGATGATTTCGATCTGCTCGATGCGCAGCTTGCCGTTCCATACATCGAGCTTGTCGAGCATCGAGTCGGCGAACGCCATGAACTGGCCGAAGACGCGCCAGTGGGTCGGACGCAATCCGTTGTTGCCACTCCAGTCGGCCAGGCGTTGCTGGTACTGCCAGGCGCTTTTACGCGCGCTGCGGCCGAACAGGAAAAAGTACAAAACGATGCCATACAGCAACGGGCTCAACAGCCGCCGGCCCAACACCTTGGCGCAGAGTGCGGTGAATTTCATCAGCCAGAAACTGCCGCGCTCTTCGCGATCGGCCCAGTGTTTTTTGTCTGTCTCAGTGCTCATGTTCGCCACCGCCGCCAGAGGATCACCGGAGCGCGCAGCAACATGCCGAAGAACAGCCGGGTGTGCATGCTCGAAATCAGCACGTTGTCGCGGAACAGGCGAAAATGCGAGACGCCGTCCAGCGGGTAATGAACCTTGGTTTGCAGCCATTGCATCGGCAGATTGCGCCAGGCCAGCCGCACCAGAATGTCCGAATCGAAATCCATGCGTTTGCCGATCTTCGCCGAACTGATCAGCGCCAGGGTCGGTGGCAATGGATAGACGCGGAAGCCGCACATCGAATCGCGGATCTGCAACGACAAGGTGTTGATCCACACCATCACGTGGGTCAGGTAGCGCGCATACAAACGGCCCTTGGGCACGCTGGCGTCATAAAGCGGATAGCCGCAGATGACCGCCTCGGGATGGACGCGGGACTGTTCGATGAAGGTCGCTACATCGGCCAGGTCATGCTGACCGTCGGCGTCCACCTGCAAGGCGTGGCTGAAACCCAAACGCGCGGCTTCGCGAAAACCGGTCATCACTGCGCCGCCCTTGCCCTGATTAACGGTGAGGCGGATCAGGTAGGTGTTGTCGCGCAGCGCCAGTTGATCGAGCACCTTGGCACAGGCCTGGGTGCTGGCGTCGTCTACCAGAATGCACGGCAAACCTTGGGCGAGGAGGGCTTCGACCACGGTGGTGATGGCGGTTTCGTGGTTGTAGACCGGGATGACGGCGCAGGGGTTATGCATCACTTGAACGCTCCGCCAATCCATTGTGGCGAGGGAGCTTGCTCCCGCTGGGCTGCGAAGCAGACCCAAAACCATCCGACCCGGATTTGAGGGCGAGCGCTTCGCACTCGAGCGGGAGCAAGCTCCCTCGCCACAGAGACCTCCACTGCCACAAGTTATGCATGCGCCGCCTCCAGCACGATCCGCCCGCTGGAGCAGGTGGCGGTGTCATTGCGGTAGGCGAAATACAACTTGCTGCGCACCGGGTCGAAGCGCAGGTGCAACTGGATTTCATCGCCAGGACGCACCAGTTGCTGGAACTTCAGCACTTCCATGCCAGCAAACGTGGCCGGCAGGTCCATCAGTTGCTGGCCAAGGCTCAGCGCCCAATCTACCTGCACCACGCCGGGCAATACCGGCGCTTGTGGGAAGTGGCCGCTGAAGTAAGCCAGGTCCGGCGGCACTGCCAGTTGCAGGCTCCACTCGCCATCGGTTTCGACTTGTTCCAGCACTTCCGCCGCTTTAGGGCGCGGGGCCAGCAGCAAGGCTTCGACGTCGGCCTGGGGCAACTTGCCCTGGGCGTTCAGCGGCAGTTGTCGCAGCAAACGCCAGCGCCGAGGCAAGGCGAGGGCTTCGCAATGCTGGCTCAGGTGCTGACGCAGTTCTTGGGTGAGGGTGCGCCGACCCTGATTGCGCAAGGCATGCAGCCCTTGTTGGCTGAGTACCAGCAATGCGCCCAGCGAAGCGCGGTTTTCCTGAACCACCCCGAGGCGCGCTTCGGCGACCCAGTCGTGGGCCATCAGCGCCTGTTCCAGCATCGGTAGCGAGATACGTTTTTCTTCCAGTTTGACGATTCGGTCCAGCCGTCCCAGCAATTCGAAACGGCCGTCGGCGGCGATCCGTGCGGCGTCGGCGGTGTGTTCGATGTGGCCGGCCGGCAAGTACGGCGAGGTGATGAGCAGTGCGCCGTCGCTGTCCTGATCCAGCATGACGTCGGCGAACGGTTGCCAGAGGTCGTGCCCCTGGCGCCAGGCAATACCGCCGGTTTCCGAGCTGCCGAGAATTTCCGTTGGCCATTGCTCCAGGCGTTCGAACAGACTTTGCGCCGCCTCGGCGGGCAGGGCGCCGCCGGAGGAAAACACCCGGCGCACCACGCTCAAGGCCGGCCAGTCGAGGTTGTCGCCCATGCGTTTGAGCAGCGCCGGGCTGGCGACCCAGGCAAATGCCGGGTGTTCGCGGCTGGCGCGCTGCAAGTCTTCCGGGAAGGCCAGTTGCTTGCGCACGAACGGTCGCCCGGCGCACAACGGCCAGAGCACGCGGAACAGCAAACCGTAAATGTGTTGGGTGCCAACACTGCCGATGATGCAGGCCTGGCCCAGATCCTCGCCCCAGAGCTGTTCCAGTGCTTCGACTTCATTGGCCAGTTGCCGCAGGGTTTTGTCGATACGCTTGGGTTCGCCGCTGGAGCCTGAAGTGCACAGGCTCAACTGACAGCGATCCAGATCCAGCGCGGCGGCGGACATCGGCGAATGTTGATAATCGGCCAGGTGCGCGTCGTCGGCCTGATCGGTCAGCCACAGATCGACTTCGCTCGACCAGCGCTGGCGCGTTTGAGGCTGCAAATCAGCGGGCAGCAAAACGCTGACCCCGGCACGCCAGGCGCCCAGCAGTGCAATCGCCAGGTCGGCGCCGTCTTCGAGGTGCACGGCAATGCGCCGCACGCCTTGGGCTTGCAGGCCGGCGGCGAGGCTTAGGGCCTGTTCGCACAGTTGTGCATGATTCAACATCGGTTCGGCCGTCACGGCACGTTCCGACTGAGCCTTGAGCAGCAGTTGCTCAAGTGTTATCCAATTCATGGGTGGCCTCGTACCCGTTGTCGTATTAGCCATTCAATGGCAAACATCAGGCCGATCAATCCATAGGAGATCAGGCCGGTGTACAACATCCACCAACTTAGCGGCGCCCAAAGGGTCAGCGCGGCGGCGCACAATCCGTTGCAGAAAAAAAACACACTCCAGGCCACCGTGACCTGGCGGGTATAAACAATCGCCTTGGCTGGCAGTTGCGGTTCACGCAGACGAGCCAGGCGTTCGGCCATCGGCGGGCCGTATTTCAGGCTCAACCCGAACAGCACCAGCATGAAGCCGCTGATCAGCACCGGGTACCAACGCAGCAGCGCCGGACTGTCGAACCACGCCAGCAGCAGGCAAAACACGATGGCCACGATGGCCATCCACAGGCTGCCTGGTCGCCGTACGCCGGTGAGGGCGCGCGCCAGCCACAGGCTGCCCAGCAGCAAGCCGAACTGCCACGGCGCGAAATGCTCCATGCCGAAATACACCGCAAAGGGGTACAGCAGGCCTGCCAGCAGCAGGCCAAGGCCGATCACTCGGCTCATGCGGCCGGTTGAACCAGACGATAGACCGCCTCGACCACGTCGCTGACGGTACGCACCGATTTGAATTCTTCGGCGGCGATTTTCTTGCCGGTCTGGCGCTTGATGTGATCGATCAGGTCGACGGCGTCGATGCTGTCGATTTCCAGATCCTGATACAGGTTGGATTCCAGACTCACACGCTCAGGGTCCAGCTCGAAGAGTTCGACCAGAGCATCGCGCAGGGTGTTGAAAATATCGTCACGAGTTTGCATGGTCCGGTCTCAAGCTGCCTGTTTTGCAGTGACGAACGCCGCAAGGCTCGCCACGTTGGTGAAGTGATTACGGGTGTCCTTGGCGTCGGCATCGATCTTGATGCCGTACTTTTTCTGGATTGCCAGGCCAAGCTCCAGGGCGTCGACCGAATCCAGGCCCAGGCCTTCGCCGAACAGGGTCTGGTCGTCGCCAATGTCGTCAACGCTAATGTCTTCGAGGCCCAGGGCGTCGATGATCAGCAGTTTTATCTCACGGTGCAGATCGCTCATCTTCGGCGAGCTCCTTAATAAAGTAGTGATGCAAGTAATCGTTGAGCTTGCGCGAAGCCTGCGGCGCAGGACCCAGTGCAGCGAAGGCCTGTGGGTCTATATCGGCCCCCACACGGAAACTGAAGTGCACGCGGCATTTTGGGATCCGATACCAGGGTTCTGCCTTGGTCAATGTGCTCGGGCTGACCTTGATAATCACCGGGGTGAGGATTTTCGCACCCCGCAGGGCAATGGCCGCGCCACCCCGATGAAAGGCCGGTGGCTGGCCGGGTTGGGTGCGCGTGCCTTCAGGGAAAATGATCAAGGTCTGGCCGCTTTTTAGCGCGTCAGCCGCGGCGTCGAGCATGTCCATGCTGCCGTCGTTGCTGATGTATTCGGTGCGGCGCAATGGGCCTCGGGTGAACGGGTTCTCCCACAGACTCTTTTTGACTACGCAGTTGGTGTGCGGCATCAGGCCAATCAAAAACACCACGTCGATCAACGATGGGTGATTGGCGATGATCATCTGCCCCGGGCGCCCGAGTTTTTCCGCGCCTTGAATGTCGTAGGTCAGCACGCCGGTGCGGGCCATGAACCGGACAAAAAACCAGAAGCAGCGACTGACGATTTTCCGCGCCCGCAGCCGATGGGCCTGAGCATCGCCGGGCAGGCAGCCGAGCAGCGGGAAAACCAGCAATCGCAGGCACAGCCCGCCCAACCCGAACAGGGTGAAACTCGCGGCGGTGGCCAGCAGGCGCCAGTAATAGGCGTCGCGGTTTTTATCGGCTACTGGTTGCGTTGCCAGGTCCATACACGATTTTTCCAGGCATGTTGGCAGGTTGACTGCTGGCCGAGCAGGTTACGCAATAGATTCAAGGCATGGGGCCAGTGAGCTTTGGACAGCTCATCCGGGTTGCTGTTCAGGGACAACTGCCAGTCGTTGCCGGGGGTCAGCAACAGACCGACCGCATAAGGGAACGGCACATCGTCGATCCAGGTCGAGTAGGCCTCTGGCGGTTGTTCTTCGGTGACCACCAGCAGCACGGCGGGCGCACCTTCCGAAAGCAGCGCCGCAGCTTCAAGCATGCCGTGTTCAAGGCCATCGCCAGCGGCGGCGAGGGCCGTCATCTCGCTGGTTTCGCCGCGCATGATGGACCACAGGCCGATGACTGCATTGTGTACCGAAAGGCTGAATTGGGTCGGCGACAGCGGCTGGTCGGCCGCCAGATCGCTGAGAATATCGAAGGTGCGCGGGGTTTCGCCGTGGCGGGAAATAAAGACCAACGGTAGGTCCAGCCGACCATCGGCCAACGGCCAGCCGACACTGAAGGCCATCCGCGCCAGGCGGCTGAGTCGCCGGCGCTGCATGGCCGGCAAAAAAGACACGTCGGGGGCGGCATCGCTGCATGGGAGCGCGACCGGTTGTCGGCTCCAGGCCTGCCAATCGTCCACGCTTTCGAGCCCAGGGGCCCATGCGCGCCATTGGGCGATGTTGAAGTTGATCACAAAGATTCATCCCGCCCCTGCGGGCTTTCCTTGACGCGGTGAGTCACAAAATCTGCGCCCAACCTTACGTGGCGCTTAACGCCGAGAGGCGCGCATTATCCCGGTGCGGCGGGTGTGTAGCAAATGCTGGTTACATTTTGCGCAATAAAATGAACCGTTTGGTCCGCGAAAAGCTGTCGTATGGCCATTATCTACTTTGCAGCGGGCAAGTCTGTCGGCTCAGTCTGCGTTTAACGGATGAGTTCGCGGCTTTTTCATCAGGAGATTGCGCCTGACTGCGTAGTCCGTGTGCCCGCGAGGTAGCTAAGCGACGCTGTGGACTACTACACTCGGTCATTCTTTGATACACGGAGGTTTTGACATGCGGCGCGTGGTGTTCAATCAGAAAGGTGGTGTGGGTAAGTCCAGCATCGCCTGCAATCTGGCAGCGGTCAGTGCCAGCGAGGGTTATCGCACTCTGTTGGTGGATCTCGATGCCCAGGCCAACTCCACTCAGTACCTCACCGGCCTGACCGGCAATGACATCCCCATGGGAATTGCCGATTTTTTCAAGCAGACCCTGTCTTCCGGGCCGTTTTCGAAGAAAAACCAGGTCGATATCTACGAAACCCCGTTCGACAACCTCCACGTCATCACCGCCACCGCTGAACTGGCCGATTTGCAGCCCAAGCTTGAGGCTAAACACAAGATCAACAAGCTGCGCAAACTGCTCGATGAGTTGAGCGAAGACTACGACCGGATCTACCTCGATACCCCGCCGGCGTTGAACTTCTATGCGGTGTCGGCGTTGATTGCCGCTGATCGTGTGCTTATCCCTTTCGACTGCGACAGTTTCTCCCGTCAGGCGTTGTATGGCCTGCTGGCGGAAATAGAAGAGTTGAAGGAAGACCACAACGAAGGGCTGGAAGTCGAAGGCATCGTGGTCAATCAGTTCCAGGCTAGAGCGAGTTTGCCGCAGCAAATCCTCGACGAGCTGATTGCCGAAGGTTTGCCGGTGTTGCCGGTGTACTTGGGCAGTTCGGTGCGGATGCGTGAGTCCCACCAGGCCAACACGCCGCTGATCCATCTTGATCCGCGACACAAACTGACCCAGCAGTTTGTTGAGTTGCACAGCCTGCTAGAGAACGCCTGATTCTGCAGCCAGTGCAAAACCACTGTGGGAGCGAGCCTGCTCGCGAATGCGGTGTGTCAGTCAACATCAACATTGACTGACACTCTCTCTTCGCGAGCAGGCTCGCTCCCACAGTTTTGATTCGGGGTGGCTTCAGATCCCCTGGCTACGCAACCAACTCATCAACTGCGGTAACGGAAACGCCCCGCTCTGGCGGGCCACTTCCCGACCGTTTTTGAACAGGATCAAACTCGGAATCGAGCGAATCCCCAGTTGCGCCGACAATTGCTGATTCGCCTCGCTGTCCAGTTTCGCCAACCGACACTTGCCCGCCAACTGCGTCGCTGCCTGCTCGAACACTGGCGCAAACGACTTGCACGGCCCGCACCAGTCCGCCCAAACGTCCACCAACAACGGCAGATCGCCCTTGATCTGGCTGGCGTAATCGCCTTGTTTCAATTCGAAGGGTTTGCTCAGCAGCACCTCAGCCTTGCAGCGCCCGCATTTCGGATGGTCGTTGAGGCGCTCGGCGGGGATGCGATTGAGGCCGTTGCAGTGGGGGCAGGGAATCAGCAGTGGCTCGGACATGCGCGCAGCTCCGCAAAAATCGATAAGGAGTAGGGTAAGTGGTGGCGCATGGGCGCATTTCAAGTTGCCCTGGATATTCAGCAGGATGGCTGGCGCACTCTGCCCGGCAATGAGTTCCGGGCTGGTTGCGATGTCAGCGGTTGTGCACGAACAGCACATCGTCTGCCAGCAACGACCCCAGGGTGTTGAGGTAGCTGTCCAGCAGGTGCTCCGGCAGATACACCTCGAACCCATCATCGAGGTCCGATTGGCTGGCGACAACCCGGTTGTTTTGGCGGTCGATCAGCACTTGTTGATACGAATTCCAGGGCGCCGAGATCTGCGTGTGCGTGTCGATGTCCAGCCCTAGCCAGGAACGTGGGCCCAACAGGATCGCTGCAACGGGCGGAGCAAGTAACCAGGCCAGCGGCGGGTTGCCGAGTACCAGAACGAGGCTCAGTAGCGGGACGCCGGTCCGCAGCAGATCGAGGATCAGGCCGCCATGTTGTGGGACGGCCAATAAATGCAGGTGCCAGCCATTACGGGGGTGGATGCCGTAGTGATGGACAGTCTTGCGGCGAACCACCATGAGCCACATGTAGCCCATGATCAGCAGCCAGACCACGCCAAAGCTGCTGCTGAACAGCACGGATTTTGCCCCATGGGCGGGTGGGCCGAAGTGATCTTCATACAGGCCGTTGGCCAGGGCGGCGATTCCAGGCAGCACCAGCAACGCCATGGCGATATCCCATGCTCCGGCCGGCCGGGTTTGCACCTTGACCGACCAGGTCATGAGTGAGGGCATGATCGAGTCCGGTTCGTGGGCGACGAAGTCCTTTTTGCCAGAGGGGCTCATCACGACGACGTGCCGTCCTTTCGTGATTGCAACAATGTCTGCCATTTAGCGCTGGTGTCGACAATGGAGTACTGGTCATTGCAGGTGAGGATGACCCCGATTTTCTTGCAGAACACGACCTCGACAATGTTGTCGTTGGTCGTGCAGGCGGTAATGTCATCCAGCGGCATAAATACTTCTGCACCTTGTATCGCGTAATGCACCTCGCTCCCTGGGTGCATCTGATAGCCCCATCCGCCTAACGGTCCGCGCAGTTGATAAACCGCGGCTTTCATGCCTTGCGCGGTGGCCAGCTTGTGCAGCGGCAGTTGCGTGACCCCGACCCAATCAACAAAAAACCTGGCGGGACCTCCAAGAAATGCGAGCGCGGCCCTTTCGTCGTCGCTGAGCTGACGAACCGGCACAGCGTTCCTGATCACGCGTCGGGTCGTTAGGGCCAAGGAAAAATACGCCCAGGCAATGGGAGTCACCTTGTAGAGCACGAGCATTCCAAATCCGAGGACCAGCAGCCCTTCAATGTCACTTTTGCTGATCACACCAATACCTCATCCTGCTGCGGGGTGTTACAGAAAGGCATGGGAACGTCCTTGTCGTGAAATTTCACGGGTTTTCTGAAAGGGGATCAGTCGAAATTCATGAAGCAATCGTGCTCGGCGTAATACCCGATCGCTTCCAGCAACTCGGGGGCCGTCACCGAAGGTTTGTGGTGCAGCGCACTCATCACCACATCTTCCAGTAGCTCGTCGCTGAACCAGAACTCAAGACCCTGGCGGACGACAAAGTCCGGGTAAATTTCTTCGTCGTTGTCGGTGATCTGGGGAAAGGCGTCGATCACGCACAAGGTCTGCAAGGTGATGCTGCTGGAGTCCTGCGCGCCATAGACACAGAAAGGCAGGTTTTTTTCCTGCTTTCTGAGTATTTCGATCAGTTCGCCGACGCTGAGATGCTGTTGGTAATGCATGGAACGTCCCTGTTCATTAGTAAGCGGTTACCTGACGGACCTCATGACGAGCAACTGATCTCCAGATGCTTGCCCCATTCCGGCGGCCGCTCGGCGTAGCTCTCCATCCCGGATTGTTCTTCGAACGGATTGCTTAGCACGGCGTGCAGGCGACGAACCTCCGCATAGTCGCCACTCTCCGCTGCATCGATAGCCTTCTGCGCCAGATAGTTACGCAGGATGTACAGCGGATTAACGGCATGCATCCGCACACGACGCTGATCCTGATCAACCGCGCCTTCACGGGCAACCCGGGCGATATACAACTCGCCCCAGGCATCGAAGCCCTTGATGTCGACGAAGTCATCGCGCAGCCGGGCGACGGCCAGTTCGGGTGATTCGTCCCCGAGGCGGCGGAAGAACAGCGTGTAATCAACGCCACTGTTCTGCATCAATTGCAGCAAGCGCTCCAGCAGTTTCTGGTCATCGTCTTCGGCGGTGGTCAGGCCGAGGCGGCGGCGCATCAGGTCCAGATAGTGAGCCTGGTACAGCGGCAGATACAGGCCGAGGGTTTCGCGTAGGGCTTCGACGCTAATGAACGGCGTCAGGGCCTGGGCCAGGGCGCTGAGGTTCCACTGGCCGATAGGCACCTGGTTGCTGAAGGAGTAACGGCCCTGATCGTCGGAGTGGTTGCAGATGAAATTGGCGTCGAAGTCATCGAGGAAGGCGAATGGCCCGAAGTCGAAGGTGATACCAAGGATCGACATGTTGTCGGTGTTCATCACCCCGTGGCAGAAACCATAAGCCTGCCATTTGGCGATCAGCTCGGCGTTGCGCTCGACGATTTCGCGGAACATCGCGAGGTACGGTTCCGGCTGTTCCAGGCATTCCGGGAAGTGCATGGCCAACACGTGCTCGCCGAGTGCTTTTTGCTGCTCGGGGCGCTTGGTGTAATAGAAATATTCGAAATGCCCGAAACGCACATGGCTGGGCGACAGGCGCAGGACCATGGCCGCGCGTTCCTGTTTCTCGCGCCACACCGGCGTGTCGGAGCCAATCACGCACAGGGCGCGCGTAGTCGGGATGTTCAAGGCATTCAGTGCTTCGGAGGCGAGAAACTCGCGGATCGAGGAGCGCAGGACCGCCCGTCCATCGCCCATGCGTGAGTAAGGTGTCTGGCCGGCGCCCTTGAGGTGTAAATCCCAATGCTCGCCGGCCTCGTTGTAGACCTCACCCAGCAACAAGCCGCGACCGTCGCCCAACTGCGGGTTGTAGGAGCCGAATTGATGCCCGGAATAGACCATCGCGCGCGGTTCGGCTTCGGCCCAGAGCTTGTGGCCGCCGAACAGCTCGGCGAACACCGGCGTCTCGGCCACGGCCGGGTCCAGGTCCAGCAGCGCCATGGCGGCGGGGCTGGCGACCACCAGTCGCGGCGCGGCAATGGGCTCGGGCAGCACATGGGTTGAGAACGCGTCGCCCAGGCGGGCGAAGCGATTGTCGAAGGTCAGTTCGTCGAGGGCTTTCAACGGCCATCTCCAGCAGAATGTCCGAGCATTCTGCTAGGGATAAGGCGGTTAGTCGAGTTTGGTCTCGGGCGGCTCTTGCATCGGGTCGTCGCGGAGGACTTCGTTGGGGGCTTCGCGGGTGATGATGGTTTTGTTCTCTTCCTCGACCGGCACCAACTTGTATTCCTGGCCGTGCAGGTTCTTCAGGTAAACCTCCATCTGCCGGAACGAGATGTTGATGTGCTGCTTCTTGAACTCGTGGTTGATGAAGCGGTTGACCTCATCGAGCACCGGGTTGCGGTCGCCGAGATCGCGCACGTGCATGCGCAACTCGTGGTCGAGGGTGCTTTCGCCGAAGTTCAGGAAGTAGACGTGGGGCTCGGGTTCCTTGAGCACTCGCGGGTTATCCCGTGCGGCTTGCAGCAACAGGGATTTGACCAGGTCCAGGTCCGAGCCGTAATCGACGCCGAGCTTGAGGGTCACGCGGGTGATGGTGTCGGTCAGGGACCAGTTGATCAGTTGCCCGGTGATGAACGTCTTGTTCGGGACGATGATGTCCTTGCGGTCGAAGTCGGTAATGGTCGTGGCGCGGATGCGGATCTTGCTTACCGTGCCCGACAGGTTGCCGATGGTGATGGTGTCACCGATCCGTACCGGGCGTTCGAACAGGATCATGATGCCGGAGATGAAGTTGGCAAAGATTTCCTGCATCCCGAAGCCCAACCCCACCGAGAGCGCCGCCACCAGCCATTGCAACTTGTCCCAGCTCACGCCGAGGGTGGACAGGGTCGAGACGAAACCGACGCCGGCGATCACGTAGGACAACAGCGTGGTCGTCGCGTAGGCGCTGCCCTGGGCCAGATTCAGCTTGGACAGCACCAACACTTCCAGCAAACCGGGCAAGTTGCGCGCGAGGGCGAAGGTGATGCCGATGATGATCAGCGCGCCGAGCATGTCGCCGATGCTGATCGGCACCATGCTCATGTTGGCGCCGGTGCCGCTGGTGTATTCGTAGAGGGTGACGTTGTCCAGGTACGAGAACACCGAAATCAGGTCCGACCACACCCAGTACAGCGCCGCGATGAAACCGCCGAGCAGTGCCAGACGGATCAGACGCAAGGATTGTTCGTTGACCTTCTCGATGTCCAGGGTTGGTTCTTCGATCACCGCTTCGCCATCGCCGGCCTCTTTGGCCGCCTGGCGTTTGGCCAGGGCACGCTGGTAGGCCAGGCGTCGTGCCGCAACGCTCAAGCCGCGCACGAACGTGGCTTCGATCACTAGCCAGAACATCAGCAGGTACAACGTGTTGATCAACCGGTCGCTGAGTTTCAGCGCGGTGTAGTAGTAGCCAAAGCACACGGCCACGAATAACGCGACGGGCAGCACTGTGAACATGATCCCCACGGCCTTGCGGAACAGCGAAGCGCTTTCATGGGTCGGGCTGCTGATCAGCAGGCGACTGAGCAACCAGGCCATCAAGGCATAGCAGGTCAGTACCACCGGCATGCCGAGCACGTCATCGGCCAGTGCCGCCGGTTGCAGTTCCGCAACCGCCACTACGGCAACCAAGGCCATCACTACCAATCCGAGACGACGAACCCAGCCTTGCAGGAACTCGACCTGGGGTTTTTCCCAACGGAAATGCAGTTCGGCCACGCCACCCGGCGCGAGGATCCGGTAGGCGGTGTAGAACACCAGCCAGGCCTGGCCCATTTGTATCAGGGCCGCGCCCATATTGGCGTTCTGCCCACGGGCGTCGATCTGCAAGGCCAGGCCGCACAAGGCCAGGCCCAGCGCGACCGGCATCGCCAGCAGGATATTGATCAGAATCGCCTGAGGCGTGTGCCACTGGCTGTCACGTTTGAAGTGACCGATGTCCTGGTGAACCTTGTTCAGGCGCGCATACAGACTCTTGCGCCGCCATAGCAGCGCACCGATCAGCAACACCAGGGGCAGGAACAGCAGCGGCCGCTGGATCAAGCCATCGCTCAACTCGCTCAGGCTCGACGTCCAGGGCAGCGTGGTGACCTGGCGTTGCAGACGCTCCGGCACGCCGTGCATCCATTCCAGGTCCAGCGGCTTGTTGCTGGGGATCCAGAACATCTGTTCGTCCAGCGTGGACCTCAGGCTTTGCGCGGTGCTGAGCAGTTGTTTCTGGTTCAGTTGCAGAGTGATGGACTGGTTGAGCACCGCGCTCAGTTCACGGTTAAGTCGTTCCAGCAGTTCGGCGCGGGTGTTGGCCAGCTCCAGCAGGCTCTTGCGCAGTTGCGGGGTGACTTGCTCGGGTGGCTGGGTCGCCAACAGGCTGTCGACATAGCTCGCCGGGTTGCTGAGCAATTCCCGTTGCTGGCTGACTTCGAATTGATACAGGCGAATATCGGCAATCTGGTCCGCGAGGTCACGGTCGACCTTGAGGCGGGGCAGGGCCTGCTTCTGTTTGTAGAGAATCTTGGAAAGCAGCAGGCTGCCCTTGAGCACGTTGATCTGCTCGTCCAGGGCCGAATCGCTCTGGGTCACGCTGTCCAGTTGCTGCTTGGTCTGCAAGTTCTGCTGGGTGATGGAATTGAGGCGGTCTGTGTTTTTCAGCAGGTAATCAGAGAGCTTCAGGTTCGCTGCGCTTTCGGTGGCGAGCAAACTGCTGCTGCCAGACTTTTGCGCTTCGATGGATTGCTGCGTCACCGTCTCTTGGGAATGGGCCAGGCGCTTCTGGTTGATCAGGGTTTGCAGCTCCTGGATTTCCTGATCCTGGCGCGCGACTTTTTCCGAAAGCACGTCATGCTGGCTGTTACCCAGGTCCTGCAACTGACTGTTGCCGGCCAGTTCCTGGCGGCGCAGCGGGATCAGGGCGTTCAGCGCCGCGAGTTCGGCATTGAGCTGGTCACGCTGCTCGACGCTCAAGGTCTTGCCGTTATCTTTGCCGGCCTTGAGGATGTTGTTGATCTGCTGGATGCGCGTCTGGCTGCTGGCGATCTCGGCCTGGGCGCGTTCGGGGCGGGTCTGGGCGGTGATGATCAGGCTGTTGGCGTCGGCCAGCGCTTTTTGCAGCTCGCCTTGCTGAGTGGAGCGCTCGGTCAGCATCTGTTCGAGTTGTGGGACCGACAGATTGGCGTACCGCTGCTCGATCGGCGCCACCTTGGTAGCCTTGAGCCGGGCCAGTTCACGCTGGTTTTCGATGTTCTGCTTGGGCGCGGTGGCCAGTTGCTGGTTCAGATCGATCAGTTTCTGATCGTAATCACGCTTGTTGTTGAGCTGAGTCAGCGTGTTCTGCAGGATCGACTGCAGGGCTTTCTGATCCGCTTCCGGCAGTTTGCGCTCGGCGATCCTGTCCAGGCTTCCCTGCACAGCTTCACTGGACGGCGGTTCGCCGGCTTGCAACGTACCAATGGAGAGACTCAGGCCCAGCAGGGCAATGGCGAACAAAGAGCGCAGGGTTGGCATAGATACCGGTCTGGAACTAGGTGAAAAGAATGGCAGTTTAGAGGAACAAGCCGGGACCCGGGCGACTTCCTTCGGGGAATCTGACGCCCACTTTGCCGATCTTGTTCCCCTCCATGACCGCAACCGTCCAAATGGTGTTGTTCCACTCCACCTGGTCGCCCACGACTGGCGCACCGCCGACTTTCTGGGCGATGAAGCGGGCCAGGGACATGTCTGGATCGATGCCTTCGACTTTCAGCCCGTACAGCGCCGCAACCGCAGCCAACTGGGCGTCTCCTTCGAGTACGAAGTCGCCGAAGAAGCGCAGATCGAGGCCTCGTTGCGGTGCCTGGCTGAACAGTTTGCCGAGGGCCGTCAGGTTGTGTTCGTGGCCGATCACGCAGAGCAAATCGTCGACTTCAAGCACCGTACTACCCGACGGATGGAGCAGTTGCTGGCCACGAAACAATGCCGCGATCCGGGTGCCTTCGGGCATTTTCAGTTCGCGAAGGGGCGAGCCGATGCACCATTTCTCGGCACCGAGGCGATAAACGAACAGCTCCCACTCGCTGGTGACGTGCACTTCCAGGGCCGAGCGGGAGATTGGCGCCGGCTCCGGCGGAACGGTGACTTTCAACAGTTTGGCGACCCACGGCAGGCTCGTGCCCTGCACCAGCAGCGACACCAGCACGATAAAGAACGCGAGGTTGAAATAGAGTTGAGCGTGCGGCAAACCGGCCATCAGCGGGAACACCGCCAGAATGATCGGTACCGCACCGCGCAGGCCGACCCAGGAAATAAAGGCTTTTTCGCGACCGTGGAACGCTTTGAACGGCAACAGACCGACCATCACCGACAGTGGCCGGGCAAACAGAATCATCCACAGCGCCAAACCCAGGGCGGGCAGGGCGATGGGCAGCAAGTCATGCGGCGTCACCAGCAATCCCAGCACAAGGAACATGCCGATCTGCGCCAGCCAGGCCATGCCGTCGAGCATGTGCAGGATGCCGTGACGGCTGCGCACCGGGCGGTTGCCGATCACCAAACCGCACAGGTAAACGGCGAGGAAACCGCTGCCGTGCAAGGCGTTGGTCAGGGCGAACACCAGCAGGCCGCCGGCAATCACCAGGATCGGGTAGAGGCCGTTGGCCAGGTTGATGCGGTTGACCAGTTGCAACATGACCCAGCCGCCGCCCAGGCCGATGATGGCGCCGATACCGAACTCACGCACCAAGTGCCCGAGCAAGCTCCAGTGCAGACCGGTTTGGCCGCTGGCGAGCATGTCGATCAGGGTCACGGTGAGGAACACCGCCATCGGGTCGTTGCTGCCGGATTCGATTTCGAGACTGGCGGTCACCCGCTCGTTCAGGCCCTTGCCGCCCAACAGCGAGAACACCGCCGCGGCGTCAGTGGAACCGACGATGGCGCCGATCAGCAGGCCCTGGATGATGTTCAGGTTGAACAGCCAGGCTGCGGCCATGCCGGTCAGCCCGGTGGTGATCAGTACCCCGACCGTGGCCAACGACAGCGCCGGCCATAACGCCACGCGGAAACTCGCCACCCTCGTGCGTAAACCGCCGTCGAGCAGGATCACCGCCAACGCAAGGTTGCCGACCAGATAGGCTGTTGGGTAGTTATCGAAAATAATGCCGCCGCCGTCGACGCCAGCGGCCATGCCCACGGCCAGGATAATCACCAGAATCGGGATACCGAGGCGGGACGAAAGGGAACTCACCAGAATGCTCGCACCTACCAGCAACGCGCCGATCAAGAACAGGCTGTTGATGGTCGTCGCATTCAAAGGCAATACTCCAGAAAGCTGAAAGGCGGGCACAAACTGACCATGCAGTCTGCGTGCCAGCGATTCTAACCTGTTGAAATGTGATGCTGTCAAAAAGCTTTTGGTCCTTCGGACCTTCGCGAGCAAGCCCGCTCCCACAGTTGATCGTGTTGTTCACAAGATTTGTGTACGACACAGACCCAATGTGGGAGCGGGCTTGCTCGCGAAGACGTCAGACCTGCTGGCGCCGCTCGTGCGGTTACAGGCTAAATCGCCCAACCATATTGTTCAGGTCCAGCGCCAGGCGCGACAGCTCGCTGCTAGCCGCGCTGGTCTGATTCGCCCCGGTCGCCGATTGCACCGACAGATCACGAATGTTCACCAGATTGCGGTCCACTTCGCGAGCCACTTGCGCCTGTTCTTCCGCCGCACTGGCGATCACCAGGTTGCGTTCGTTGATCTCGACAATCGCGCTGTTGATCGTGTCCAGCGACATGCCGGCGCCACGGGCGATGTTCAGGGTCGATTCCGCGCGCTCGGTGCTGTTGCGCATCGAATCCACGGCGTGCTCGGTGCCGCTCTGGATGCTGCCGATCATGCGTTCGATTTCGCTGGTGGATTGCTGGGTACGATGGGCCAAGGCACGAACCTCATCCGCCACCACCGCAAAACCACGCCCGGCTTCACCGGCACGGGCCGCTTCGATCGCTGCGTTCAGGGCCAGCAGGTTGGTCTGGTCTGCCAAGCCGCGAATCACATCCAACACCTTGCCGATGTCCCGGGATTCGTTGGCCAGGTCGCCGATCAGCGTCGCGGTGCTCTGCACATCGGCGCTCATGCGTTCGATGGCGCTGACGGTTTCCTGCACCAGATCACGGCCGTCACCGGCGGAGGTGGTGGCGTTTTTCGAGGCTTCGGACGTGCTGACCGCATTGCGGGCAACTTCTTCCACGGCGCTGGTCATTTCGTTGACTGCGGTGGCGGCCTGCTCGATTTCGTTGTTCTGCTGAGTCAGGCCCCGAGCACTTTCGTCGGTGACGCTGTTCAGCTCTTCAGCAGCGGACGCCAATTGCGTGGCCGAGCCGGAAATACGTTGCAGGGTGTCGCGCAGCTTTTCCTGCATCTTCGACATGGCCAGCAGCAAGCGGCCCGCCTCATCTTCGCCATCGACAGTAATCGGGCGGGTCAGGTTGCCTTCGGCGATTTCTTCAGCGGCGCTCAACGCGTTGGCAATCGGCTTGGTGATGCTATTGGTCAGCAGCCAGGCGAACAGTAGGGTCAGGCCGGTGGCGATCAGCAGCAGGGTTACGACCAGATCGAAAGCCGAGGTGTACTGGTCAGTCGCTTTTTGATTGGAGTCCTGGGACTGCTGGGTATTGATTTCCAGCAGCTTGCCGAGTGCATTGTTGACCGCTTCAGAGTTGGCCAGCAGTTCGGTGTTGAGCATCGTGCGCAGCTCATCCACCTGATTGTTGCGCGACAGACTCTTCATCCGGTCTTCAAGTTGACGGTACTGGGCCAGCAACTGCACATATTGATCATAGGCCGCACGTTCCTGCGGGCCGTCGATCAACGGTTCGTAGGCTCGTTGGGCGTCGCGGATCTGCTGATTGCGCTGCTCGAACAGCTCCATGGTCTTCTGCTGCACGTCCGGTTCGCGGTTGATCAGCAAACGATAGGACAGCACGCGCAGACGCAGGGTCAGTTGAGTGAACTCGTCGAGGCTTTTGATGCTGGGTACGCTGGCGTTGGCGATGTCTTCGCCGGCTGCACGAATCTTGCTCATCTGATTCAGGGAAAACACGCCCAGGATCAGCATCAGAGCGCCAATCAAGGCAAATCCGAGGAACGCCCGCGGCGCGATATTCATATTACGAAGGGACATGGTATTTACCGAGAAAAGCGCATCCGTGCGGGGCTGAGACTGCTGTATGGATGACTTATCGGTCATACGACTAAAGTCTTGAGTCCCTGTGCGTATTTGTCGCAGACAGTCCCCGGCGACGAAGTGCAGGAACCAGATCCGCCAATCACAGTCTTTAAAGTTCGCGAGGAAGGTCGCCCGCCAGGAAAATCAAGGCCTTGCGCCCCAATAACCCTGGCATCCGTGGTGACTTTTCTTTATCGTACGCGCCCTTTGAAAAAGCTTGGAAAATCAAAATGTTGGAAGCATCCCTAAGTCAATTGGAACAACTGGTCAGCGACCTGGTGCAACAGAACCAGACCCTGCTCGGCACCAACCAGACCCTGAGCGCAGAACTGGCCCAAGCCAAGGATGAAAACGAAAGCCTGCAACTGAGCCTGATGGAACAGGAAGAGAAACAAGGCGCCACCGCCGCCCGTATCCAGGCCTTGGTTGAGCGCGTCAGCGCCGGCCCTGTCAGCGCATGAATCAGGGCGCCGCAGGGGTAAAAGTCGTCTCGATCCTTGGGGAGGACTATTCGATCAAGGCGCCGGCCGGGGAAGAGCAGACCCTGCTGGACGCCGCTTTAATGTTGAAGGCCGCCCTGGCCGACACCAAACGCAAATACCCGACGCTGATCGGTGACCGCTTGTTGGTACTGGCGGCGATGAATCTGTGCTCCCAGCAGATCGAAATGAAAAAGCAGCACCAGCAGGAACTCGACCGTTACCAAGAGCAAGTCAGCGCCACGGTTGAAGTGATCGCCAAGACGATCAATCAGGCCTGATCGGCTTTGCGCACAACCAAAGAATAAAATTGTCGCTTGCGTTGTATACAATCGGCACGGCTGTTGCAGTGTTTCAGCCACTTATTCTTTGGGGGTGCTCCATGCAGTTCTGGCGACGCAGTATTCAATGGCAGTTGATCCTGAGTATGGGCACCGCCCTGCTGGTCAGTATTCTGATCGTGGTTGGCGTTTATACCCTGGTGGTCAACCGCCTCGCCCAGAGCTATCTGGTCGAACAGGCGCTGCCGTCGAGCATCGAAGCGATGCGCAACGACATCGAGCGCATCCTCGTTCAGCCCCTTACCGCCGCCAAGGACATCGCCAGCAACAGCATGGTGCGCGACTGGCTGGCCGGGGGTGAAAACAGTGCCCAGACCGACACCTTCGTGAAGTATCTGGAAGGCATCCGCGCCGAGCACAAAGCCTTCACCGCGTTGATCGTCGGCACGGCTTCTAATCACTACCTCACCGAAAAAGGCCTGGACCGGACCCTCAGCCGCTCCAACCCCAAAGACGCCTGGTTCTACTCGTTTCTCGACAGCAACCAGCCTCGCACCCTGAATATCGACAATGACACCGCGACCGGAGAATTGGCGCTGTTCATCGACCTTAAGGTCGAGCAGGCCGGCAAAGTCGTGGGTGTTGCCGGGCTCGGGCTGAGCATGAAAGAGCTGTCGGAGCTGATCCATAACTTCAACTTCGGTGAGCGCGGCAAGGTCTATCTCGTTCGTTCCGACGGTTTGATCCAGGTTCATCCCGAGGCGCAGTTCAGCGGTAAACGTACGTTGGCCGAGCAAATCGGCGCTCCTGCGGCGCAAGCGGTCATGGGTCACCTCTCTACCTCAAAAGCATTCGCCACCAACAGCGTTTTTACCCGCGATGGCGAAGATTATCTGGCGCTAAGCCTGCCGCTACGGGATTTGGGCTGGACCTTGGTGGCCGAAGTGCCACAGTCGCAAATCTATGCCGAAGCGCGCCGCGCCATGTGGATGAGCAGCGCCATCGGCCTGGCGGTGGCGCTGGTGTGCCTGCTGTTGGTGGTGTTGCTGGCCCGTGGGCTGGTTCGACCGATCCGTCAGGTAACAGCGGCACTGGTAGCCATCGGTAGCGGTGGTGGAGATTTGACCCATCGGTTAGATTCCAGCCGCGCCGATGAGCTCGGTGACCTGGCAAGGGGCTTTAATCGGTTCCTCGAAAGTCAGCGCGACATGATCGGCGAAGTGCTGACCACCAGCGAGCGTTTGCGTACCGCCGTCGGCCAGGTGGCGAAGGTGGTGGACAACACTGCCGAGCGTTCCGGGCGTCAGCAGGAAATGACCGACATGGTCGCCACCGCCGTCCACGAGATGGGCCTGACGGTGCAGGAAATCGCCCAGAACGCCGGCAACGCAGCGGTCGCCTCGCAAACTGCTCGCGATGAAGCAATGCAGGCCCGAGAAGTGGTCGGTGGTTCGATCCGCCATATAGAAAGCATGTCCGACGAAATTGGTGTCGCTGCCACGGCGGTGGGCGAGTTGGCGCATCAAGTGGCGTCCATCGATCAAGTGTTGGCGGTGATTCGCGGGATTTCCGAGCAGACCAACCTGTTGGCGCTCAACGCCGCGATTGAAGCGGCGCGGGCCGGGGACATGGGGCGTGGCTTTGCGGTGGTTGCCGACGAAGTACGGACCTTGGCGCGGCGAACTCAGTCATCGACGGATGAGATTCAGCAAATGATCGGCAGCCTAAAACAGGGGGCGGAAAATGCCGTGTCGTCCATGCATTCGGGGCAGGCGGCGACTGGCACTGGGGTTGAGTCGAGCCAGCGTACCGGGACCTCGTTGACGGCGATTACCGGGCAGATCGAGCGCATCAGTGACATGAACCATCAAGTGGCGACGGCGACGGAAGAGCAGTCGGCGGTGACCGAAGAGATCAACCGCAATGTGCAGGGGATTTCTGATTTGGCCCGGGCGACGGCGGGGGAAGTCAGGGCTTGTCGCGAGGATTGTCAGACGTTGCAGCGATTGGCGGATGATTTGGCGCGGCAGATGGGTGGGTTCAAGTTGAGTTGATGTGTTGTCGGTGCGGGCCTCTTCGCGAGCAAGCCCGCTCCCACATTGGAATGCAATCTCCTGTGGGAGCGGGCTTGCTCGCGAATGGATTTCAGCAGCACAACAGGTCTTCAGTCAGAACCACTCATCCTGCATCGTCAGGCACACATCATCCCGCGCCTCCAGAATCGCCAACTCATGGTGGCAACCCGGCACTTCCCACGTCAGGAAATACCGCGCCGCCTGCAGCTTGCCTTTATAGAAGCTCACATCCGCCACATTCCCTTTGGCCAACCCTTCCTCGGCGCGAATCGCTTGTTCCAGCCAACGCCAGCCAATCACCGTGTGCCCGAACACTTTCAGGTACAGCGCCGAGTTCGCCAAGCTGCTGTTGACCTTGCCTTGGCCCAGATCCGTCAGCAATCCGATGGTCACCGTTTGCAGGCGCGCCACCAGTTTTTCCAACGGCTCACGCAGCGCGGTCAGTGATTCGTACGCCTGGGCGCGTTCGGCAGTGTTGGCGATCAACCGAATCAATTGCTTGAGCCCGGCGCCACCGTTCTGCGCCAATTTACGGCCGAGCAAGTCCAGTGACTGAATGCCGTGGGTGCCTTCGTGGATCGGGTTCAAACGGTTATCGCGGTAATACTGCTCCACCGGATACTCGCGGGTGTAACCGTGGCCGCCGAGAATCTGGATCGCCAGTTCGTTGGCCTTCAGGCAAAACTCCGAGGGCCAGGACTTGACGATTGGCGTGAGCAAATCCAGCAATTCATGGGCCTGCTTGCGCGCGTCTTCAGTTTCCAGGGTCGTGGTGTCGTCGAACAGCCGCGCCGCGTACAGCCCCAGATCGAACGAGCCTTCGACGTAGGCCTTTTGCGTCAGCAGCATGCGTTTGACGTCCGCGTGTTGAATGATCGCCACCGGTGCGGTGTTCGGGTCCTTGCTGTCCGGCACCCGGCCTTGGGGACGTTCGCGGGCATATTCCAGCGAGTACAGATACCCGGCGTAACCGAGCATCACCGCGCCCATACCGACGCCGATCCGCGCCTCGTTCATCATCTGGAACATGTAGCTCAAACCGTGGTGCGGTTTGCCCACCAAATAGCCGACACACTCGCCGTTATCGCCGAAATTCAGCGCGGTGGACGTGGTGCCGCGCCAGCCCATCTTGTGAAACAAACCCGCCAGCAGCACATCGTTGCGCTGGCCGAGGCTGCCGTCATCGTTGACCAGAAACTTGGGCACGATAAACAGCGAAATGCCCTTCACTCCGGCCGGCGCGTCCGGCAACTTGGCCAGCACCATGTGCACGATGTTTTCCGACAACGGGTGGTCGCCACCGGAAATGAAGATCTTGTTGCCCTTGAGTCGATAGGTGCCGTCAGACGCCGGCTCTGCGCGTGTACGAATATCCGACAACGACGAACCGGCGTGGGGTTCGGTCAACGCCATGGTGCCGAAGAAACGACCGTCGATCATCGGTTGCAGGAAGCGCTGTTTTTGTTTCTCGGTGCCAAAGCTTTCGATCAGGTTGGCCGCGCCCATGGTCAGGAACGGATACGAGGTCGATGCCGCGTTGGCAGACTGGAAGTGCGCAAAGCAGGCTTGGGACAACAATGTGGGAAGTTGCATGCCGCCGGCGTCGAAACTTCGCGCGGCGTTGAGGAAACCGGCCTCGAGGAACGCATCCACCGCCGGTTTCACCTCTGGAATCAGAATCGCCTGACCGTTCTCGTAGCGCGGCTCGTTCTCGTCGCCCTTGCGGTTGTGCGGTGCGAAGAACTTCTCGGCGATGCTGCGGGCGGTGCCGATGGCGGCGTCGAACGTCTCGCGATTGTGCTCGGCGAACCGCTCACGCTGGGTCAGGCCCTCGGCATCGAGGACTTCGTACAGCTCGAAAGCCAGATTGCGGGAACTGAGCAACGTCTCGGACATGTCGGCCTACCTTTTTTGGGGATGGACCGAGTCTAGGCGTGGGAATAAAGGCTGAACAGGATGATTGATGAGCGTGATGGTGTGGTGCGGGCACCGCTAATCAAATGTGGGAGCGGGCTTGCTCGCGAATGCGGTGTGTCAGTCGACATCAATATTGACTGTTGCACCGCATTCGCGAGCAAGCCCGCTCCCACAGGGGATTTTGCATGCCGGGCAGCCATTGCGGTTGCCCGGTCTTGTTGCGGTTTAACCGATAGTCATCAAGCTCGCATTACCACCCGCCGCAGCAGTGTTAACACTCAATGCCCGCTCAATCACCAATCGCTCCAGCGCAATGTTGGTCTCGCCCTGGGACAAGCCATGGACCCCGACAATCGCCCCGACACGTTTGGCCACTTGCTGGCACACAGCCCGCAGCTGATCGGAATGGCCATGATGCAGAACCGCATCAAACACCACTTCGTCCTTGCTCCAGTCGGAAACCAGCTTGATCTTCGCCTGAATCTCCTTCGGCAGACGTGCGAACAATGCCTTGGTCAAGTCAGCTTCCGGCCACACCGCCGAGCCACCGACGGCCAACACCGCTGCCAGTTGCGTCAGCAGGTCGCCTTCGACTTCTGCCAGGCACAACACGTGTTCACGCGGCAGGATCGCGTAGCTGTTGCGCTCGCCGGTCGGGCCGGCCAGCACACGGGTGATCCCGCTTTGCGATTGCGCGGCGAACTGCACGCACAGGGTGCTCAAGTCAGCAAACTTGTTACTGTCGGCCCAGGCTTGCAGGGCGGTCAGCGGCTTGCTCATCGCATCGCGCAAACGCACGTCCGGCGCGGCGATAGCATCACCGCGAGCGAAGGATTGTTCGATCGCATCCGTAGGACGGGTCGACAGCAGACGGTACAGATACAGCGGACCACCGGCCTTCGGACCAGTGCCCGACAGGCCTTCGCCACCAAACGGCTGCACGCCAACCACGGCGCCGACGATGTTGCGGTTCACATAGACGTTACCGGCATTGACGTTGTCGATCACCTTGGCGATGGTCTCGTCGATGCGGGTGTGCACGCCCAGGGTCAGGCCGTAGCCCGAAGCGTTGATCTGGCCGATCAGTTGATCGATGTCTTTGCGCTTGTAGCGAACCACGTGCAGCACCGGGCCGAAGATTTCCCGTTGCAGTTCATCGAAGCTTTCCAGTTCGATCAGCGTCGGCATCACGAAGGTGCCGCGTTTGACTTCTTCCGCGTCGGCGATAGCCACCTGATACACGTTGCGACCTTTGTCGCGCATGGCCTGGATGTGTTTCTCGATGCCAGCCTTGGCTTCGGCGTCGATCACCGGGCCGATGTCCACGGACAGACGCTCCGGGTTGCCGAGACGGCATTCAGCCATGGCGCCCTTGAGCATTTCGATGACACGGTCGGCGGAATCTTCCTGCAAACACAGTACGCGCAGTGCAGAGCAGCGTTGGCCGGCGCTGTCGAAGGCCGACGAAACCACGTCGATCACTACTTGTTCAGTCAGAGCCGAAGAGTCGACGATCATTGCGTTCTGACCGCCGGTTTCAGCGATCAGCGGAATCGGACGACCTTGTGCATCAAGGCGACCAGCGACGTTACGTTGCAGCAAGCGAGCAACTTCGGTGGAACCGGTAAACATCACGCCTTTAACCCGATCGTCACCGACCAAGCGAGCGCCAACGGTTTCGCCACGGCCCGGCAGCAGTTGCAGCACGCCTTCCGGAATCCCGGCTTCGAGCAGCAAACGCACAGCTTGTGCTGCCACCAGCGGAGTTTGTTCCGCAGGCTTGGCCAGGACCGGGTTACCGGCGGCCAGTGCAGCAGCAACTTGGCCACTGAAGATCGCCAGCGGGAAGTTCCACGGGCTGATGCAAACCACCGGACCCAATGGGCGGTGGGCGTCGTTGGTGAAATCGTTGCGCGCCTGCACTGCGTAATAACGCAGGAAATCCACGGCTTCACGGACTTCGGCGATGGCGTTGGCGAAGGTCTTGCCGGCTTCGCGAGCCAACAGGCCCATCAACGGCTGGATCTCGCCTTCCATCAAATCGGCGGCACGTTCCAGGATCGCGGCGCGTTCGGCAGGCGGGGTGGCCTGCCAGATCGGGCCGGCGTTCAGGGCGCACTGGATCGCGTTGTCGACGTCTTCGACAGTCGCTTCCTGGACATGGCCGACCACATCACGCAGATCGGACGGGTTCAGCACTGGCGCAGGGGTTTCAGTGCTGGAGGCGCAACCGAGCATCGGCGCGGCTTTCCAGCTGTTGTGCGCAGTGGCCAGCAAGGCGCAAGAGAGCGACGCCAGACGATGCTCGTTGGCCATGTCGATGCCGCTGGAGTTGGCGCGCTCGGCACCATAAAGGTCGCGGGGCAGCGGGATACGCGGGTGCGGCAGGCCGAAACCGCCTTCCGCCGTCGCCATGCGCTCGATGCTGGCCACTGGATCGGCCACCAACGCCTGGATCGAGATGGACTGGTCGGCAATCTGGTTGACGAACGAGGTGTTCGCACCGTTTTCCAGCAGACGACGTACCAGGTACGCCAACAGTGTTTCGTGAGTCCCGACCGGTGCGTACACGCGGCACGGACGATTCAACTTGCCATCGGAAACTTTACCTACAACCTGTTCGTACAGTGGTTCACCCATGCCGTGCAGGCACTGGAACTCGTACTGGCCCGGGTAATAGTTCTGACCGGCGATGTGGTAAATGGCCGACAGGGTGTGGGCGTTGTGCGTCGCGAATTGCGGGTAGATGACTTCCGGCACCGACAGCAGTTTGCGTGCGCAAGCGATGTAGGAAACGTCGGTGTACACCTTGCGGGTATAGACCGGATAGCCTTCCAGGCCTTCGACCTGGGCGCGCTTGATTTCGCTGTCCCAGTACGCGCCTTTTACCAGGCGGATCATCAGGCGATGACGGCTGCGGCGAGCCAGGTCGATCACGTAGTCGATCACATACGGGCAACGCTTTTGATAAGCCTGGATCACGAAACCGATGCCGTTCCAGCCAGTCAGTTGCGGCTCGAAGCACAGGCGTTCCAGCAGATCCAGCGACAGTTCGAGGCGGTCGGCTTCTTCGGCGTCGATGTTCAGGCCGATGTCGTATTGCTTGGCCAGCAAGGTCAGCGACAACAGGCGCGGGTACAACTCGTCCATCACACGCTCGTACTGCGCACGGCTGTAACGCGGGTGCAGTGCCGACAGTTTGATGGAAATGCCCGGGCCTTCATAAATCCCACGACCGTGGGAGGCTTTGCCGATCGAGTGGATGGCTTGTTCGTACGAGGCCAGGTACTTCTGGGCGTCGAGCTCGGTAAGTGCGGCTTCACCCAACATGTCGTAGGAATAGCGGAAGCCCTTGGATTCGAACTTGCTCGCATTGGCCAGGGCTTCGGCGATGGTTTCGCCGGTGACGAACTGCTCGCCCATCAGGCGCATGGCCATGTCGACGCCCTTGCGTATCATCGGCTCGCCGCTCTTGCCGATGATGCGGCTCAGGGACGAAGTCAGGCCTGTTTCGTTGTGAGTGGCGACCAGTTTGCCGGTCAGCAACAAGCCCCAGGTGGCGGCGTTGACGAACAGCGACGGGCTGTTGCCCAAGTGTGGCTGCCAGTTGCCGGTGCTGATCTTGTCGCGGATCAGTGCGTCACGGGTGCCTTTGTCCGGGATGCGCAGCAGCGCTTCGGCCAGGCACATCAGTGCCACGCCTTCCTGGGACGACAGGGAAAATTCCTGCAACAGGCCCTGAACAATCCCGGCACGGCCGCCAGCGCTTTTCTGATTGCGCAGTTTGTCGGCAATCGAGGACGCGAGCTTGTTAGTGGCTTCGGCCATCGCCGCAGGCAGGCGTGCCTGTTCCATCAGCATCGGCACCACTTCCGGTTCCGGACGACGGTAAGCAGAGGTGATCGAGGCGCGCAGAACCGATTGCGGCAGGATGCTTTCGGCGAACTCCAGGAAGCACTGGTGTGCGTGATCGGCATGGACTTCGCCAGCGTCGTCAGCATCTTTACCGGTCAAACCGCTCAGCTCGGTCAGGGTTGCACCACCCTCGAGTTTTTCCAGGTAATTGAAAATTGCCTGTTTGATCAGCCAGTGCGGCGTGCGATCAATCGAGGTCGCGGCGGCCTTGAGGCGTTCGCGGGTTGGGTCGTCAAGTTTGACCCCAAGGGTGGTGGTAGCCATATTTTTATCCTCATGTTTGCCACGACCGCGTGGCATCAGCTGGCCGCAAGATTAGCTGTGCGCCGACAGAGGTGCAACCGGGTGCAACCCTTTTTTTGTCGGAATAATAGGCAGCTCATCAGGAATTAAATTCCGGTACGAACGTACCGCTCCTGCTTGGTGCTTTTACTTCTAGTAAATGATCCTGACTGCGCTAAAAGGGAGCAAAAACAGGTCTTTTTCCGGTAAATACGCGTAGGTGCAACTGATTCTCAAAAAATGGGTTGCACCTTATTTGCGTTGTTGAATAGGATTCGCGCCCAAGGTGCAACCGGTCAAAAAAGACAGGTGCACCGGCTGATGGCTTTCCTGGGGAAACATCAGTCATAAATGCGCGGGGCTGGAAATCGTTTCAACAAACGTTGTCGTTTGTCGGCGTTTCACACTTCGCCGCTACATAAAAACAAAGCCAGGGCACCACTCGAATGAGCGTAAGCAATCCAACCCTGATCACCTTCGTGATCTACATCGCAGCAATGGTGCTGATCGGCTTCATGGCCTATCGCTCCACCAACAACCTTTCTGACTACATTCTGGGCGGTCGCAGCCTCGGCAGCGTGGTGACAGCATTGTCCGCCGGCGCCTCCGACATGAGCGGCTGGTTGTTGATGGGCCTGCCGGGCGCCATCTACATGTCCGGTCTGTCTGAGAGCTGGATCGCCATCGGCCTGATCGTAGGTGCTTACCTGAACTGGCTGTTCGTCGCCGGCCGTCTGCGGGTGCAGACCGAACACAACGGCGATGCGTTGACCCTGCCGGACTACTTCTCCAGCCGTTTCGAAGACAAAAGCGGCCTGCTGCGGATCATCTCCGCCATCGTGATCCTGGTGTTCTTCACTATTTACTGTGCCTCCGGCATCGTGGCCGGCGCCCGTCTGTTCGAAAGCACCTTCGGTATGTCCTACGAGACTGCGCTGTGGGCCGGTGCTGCGGCGACGATTGCCTACACCTTCGTCGGCGGTTTCCTGGCAGTGAGCTGGACCGATACCGTACAAGCCACCCTGATGATCTTCGCCCTGCTGCTGACGCCGATCATCGTGTTGCTGGCCACCGGCGGCGTCGACACCACGTTCCTGGCCATCGAAGCGCAAGACCCAAGCAACTTCGACATGCTGAAAAACACCACCTTCATCGGCGTGATTTCGCTGATGGGCTGGGGCCTGGGTTACTTCGGCCAACCGCACATCCTGGCGCGTTTCATGGCGGCGGATTCGGTCAAGTCGATCGCTAATGCCCGTCGCATCTCCATGACCTGGATGATCCTTTGCCTGGGCGGCACCGTCGCTGTAGGCTTTTTCGGTATCGCTTACTTCTCGGCCAACCCTGAGCTGGCCGCGCCGGTGACCGAAAACCACGAACGTGTGTTTATCGAACTGGCAAAAATCCTCTTCAACCCGTGGATTGCCGGTGTGTTGCTGTCGGCCATTCTGGCGGCGGTGATGAGCACCCTGAGCTGCCAATTGTTGGTGTGCTCCAGCGCCCTGACCGAAGACTTCTACAAAACCTTCCTGCGCAAATCCGCTTCCCAGGTTGAACTGGTCTGGGTCGGCCGCGCCATGGTGTTGCTGGTGGCCCTGATCGCGATCGCATTGGCCGCTAACCCGAACAACCGCGTGTTGGGTCTGGTCAGCTACGCCTGGGCCGGTTTCGGTGCTGCGTTCGGTCCAGTCGTGCTGATCTCGGTAATCTGGAAAGACATGACCCGCAACGGCGCACTGGCCGGCATCCTGGTCGGTGCAATCACCGTGATCGTCTGGAAACATTTCGAACTGCTGGGTCTGTACGAAATTATCCCGGGCTTCATCTTTGCCAGCCTGGCGATCTACATCGTCAGCAAGCTGGGCGCGCCGACCAAAGGCATGCTGATGCGCTTTGCTGCAGCCGAAGCGGATTTCCGCTTGAACAAGTGATGGGGAGGGGCTGAGGCTCTGATCCTTCGCGGACATAAAAACGGCCTGTCTCCTGTTGGAGGCGGGCCGTTTTTTTGTGTTGCACAAATGCTGAGATGTTGAAGATCCCCTGTGGGAGCGGGCTTGCTCGCGAATGCGGATTAACATTCAACATCGATGCAAGCTGACCCGCCGCTTTCGCGAGCAAGCCCGCTCCCACAGTAGATCGGCGGTGGTTTTGAAGGAAATGTCTGTAGCCAAATACACTGATCCTTGAAGGACAAATCCCTAAAAAAGTAGGGAAAATCTGATTTTTCTGTCCTCCGCTCAACCCCCCTTGTTGCTCATGCAGAATCGCCCGCCTTCATTCTGCAGAGACACACCGGATGTTCGCGCCTGCCAATCAACCGCGTTTCACGTTGACCCTCGACGGTGTCCAGAATGAGCTCAAGGTACTTGAGTTCACGGGCAAGGAAGCCATCAGCCAACCTTTCCGTTTCGACCTGGAGCTGGTCAGCGAACAGCCGGACCTTGACCTTGAGAGCCTCTTGCATCGTCAGGCATTTCTGAGTTTTGACGGAGAGGGTTCCGGTATTCACGGTCAGATTTTTCGGGGCGGGCAAGGGGATTCCGGTAAACGTCTGACACGCTATCAAGTCAGCCTCGTCCCGCGTCTGACCTACCTTGGCCAGCGCATCAATCAAAGAGTCTTCCAGCACCAAAGCGTCCCGGCGATCATCACGAAAATCCTCAAGGATCATGGCATCCAGCGCGATGCCTTTGAGTTTCAACTCGGCAGCGATTACCCCGAACGCGAATACTGCGTGCAATACGCGGAAAGCGATCTGGCATTTATTCAACGCCTGTGCGCCGAGATTGGCATTCACTTCCACTTCCAGCACAGTCCCGATGGGCACCTATTGGTGTTCGGCGATGACCAGACTGTTTTTCCCCGTCTGCCCGAACCCACGCTGTACCTGCCCGGCAGCGGCATGGCCGCCAGTGCTCCGTCGATCAAGCGTTTCAATGTGCGTCTGGAGACCCGGACTACAACGGTTACTCGCCGGGACTACGACTTCCACAAACCCCGTTTGCCACTCGAAAGCCGCATCGATAGCGAGCAGCGCCCGGTGCTGGAGGACTACCACTTTCCCGGTCAATTCACCGACCGCGAATCCGGCAAGCAACTGACCCAGCGAACGCTGGAGCGCCATGGCGCGGATTACCGTCAGGCCGAAGGTCGCAGCGATCAATCCGCGTTAATCAGCGGACATTTCTTGCAACTGACCGAGCATCCGCGTCAGGCCTGGAATGACCTGTGGTTAATCACTGAAATCGAACACCATGGTCGTCAGCCGCAGGTGCTGGAAGAGTCCGCCACCGAGGAAGGTGAATTCCAGGGCTATCGCAATACCTTTCTCGCAACGCCGTGGGACGTTTCGTTTCGTCCTCCGCTGGGGCCGGACAAGCCGCGAATGCTAGGCTACCAGCCCGCCGTGGTCACCGGGCCGACTGACAGCGAAATCCACTGCGATGAATTTGGCCGGGTCAAAGTCCAGCTCGCCTGGGACCGCGAAGGCCAACTCAACGAGCATTCCAGTTGCTGGCTGCGTGTCGCCACCGGTTGGGCCCACGACCGTTACGGCAGCGTGTTGATTCCGCGAGTCGGCATGGAAGTGCTGGTAGGTTTCATCGATGCCGATGCCGACAAACCGCTGGTGATGGGCTGCCTGCCGAACGCCGCGACGCCCGTTCCGCTGGACCTGCCCGCCGACAAGACCCGCAGCATTTTCCGTAGCCAGAGCAGTCCCGGTGGCGGTGGCTACAACGAATTGCGCATCGAGGATCGCAAAGGCGCCGAGGAAATTTACCTGCGGGCCCAGCGAAACTGGACCCAGCACGTGTTGAATGATCAACAGGTACAAGTCGATAACGCCCGCAGCATCGTAGTCACAGGCATCGCCCGGCATGAGCTGAAGGCTGACGAACAACGCATCACCCATGGCCAGCGCCAGACCGAAATCAGGCAAGACGATCATCTGCTGGTGACCGGCGACCGGCACATCCGCGTGACCAATCAGGCGCTTAGCGCCAGTCAGCAATTCCATGTCAGCGCCGGCCAGCAAGTGGTGATCGACGGCGGTGCCAGCGCGACCATTCAGGCGGGCGGGCAGTGGATCAACATCGGCCCCGGCGGGATTTTCAGCAGCGTGCCGATTATGGTCGGTGGTGCGCCAATGGCGGCCATGTCCGCCGTGGCGATTTCGCCGGACGTGCCTTTGAAACTCGCCGCAGCGCCGGCGGCGTTGCTCAGTGCGGCGCAGATACAGAGCCTGAAAGGTGATGCGCCGTTCTGTGAAGAGTGTGAGCGTTGCAAGGATGGGATGTGTCCTGCGCCGAGCACATTGACCGGTGCGCCAAAGGCTTCATCCGCTGCACCTGCTTCAACCGTTGAGCCGGGTTTTCACATCGTCGAGCAGGGGATGTCTCGGTCTGCGCTTGAGTCGATTTTGTTTGCGCAATCGCAGCCGGCGGTGCTGGAGAAATTCAGAAGCCTTAATCCACAGCTCTCCAACTTCGCCAAACCCGGCCAATTGATCGTCCTCAGTGATCCGCGCAATACGCAATGCAGCCGGGAAGAGGCTTTGCTGATGGAAGCCGCGCAGAAAGTCGATGCGGCACTTGAGCCGTTGAGCGATGCGGAGGCGGAGTTTATGGCGCGGCATCATGGGGAGATTGAATCTTTTCTTTCGCAGGGTTCGACTGGGGTGGGTATTGGGGCGGCGATGTTTGGTAAGCACTTGGGCAACTTGAAGGACACGCTCGTAGAGTTGGAAAACCTCCACAAACGCACTTTCGACAAACACGGAAAACTCCAGGGCGCGGACTTCTTTACCGAGCGTAAAAAACTGATGGGTCGGCTGGATAACAGCCTTGGGCCATTGGTACGCAAAGGCGTGGGTATTCCAGATCATCCAAAACTGAAAAATGCGTTGGGAATTTCCAGCCGCAGTCTTGTACATCACTGGAGTAAGGCTGGTACGGCGGGAGGGATTCCTGGGTATGCGACGCATATTGATGGGGTGAGTAAGGCTGGGAAGGTAATTAAGGCCGGTGGTTGGGTGGGTGTTGCGTTAGGGGCTTCTGCTTCGGGGTTAAAGGTCAAAGAAACCTGCCGGGTTGGGGCTGAAGAGGCTTGTAGGAAAGTTAAGTTTTCGGAAGCTGGAAAGTTTTCTGGTGCATTTGCGGGGAGTATGGTCGGGGGCGCTTTGGGATCGCTTGCTTGTGTGGGAATCGGAGCTGTTACTGCAGGCGCCGGGTTTGTTGGGTGTTCTTTGATTTTGGTGGGCGTTGGAACTTTGGGCGGAGCGGTGGGCGGGGAGACGGCAGGAGAGAAGATTGGAGAAATAATTTATGAGGAAATCTATCAATGACGAACGATGATGAAGTTTGGTTCGTTCTGACTTTTGGAGGCTTGTTTTTTGGCTTGGGGTTTATATCTATCTTCGGTCATGTCTATCTTTATTTTTTTCAGATGCAGAAAATCATAGGGTTTCTTAGCAATTCCCATGGGGTTTTAGCGCGGAAGTCTTTTTTAAACGGTGGGCTGTTTGGAATCCACTTTATTTTGACCGGTGTAGGATCTTTTTTGGTATTTCCGTCTTGGGCGATTAAGTGTGGCGCGTTGGATGAGGAGGATTATCTGAGTTTTCCTAGAGGCTTACTGGGGATGATTCGCTTTTTTTACATCGCAGCACTGGGAAGTGGGGGGGCGATGATTGTGTTCTTGGTCGGTTGCAAATATATGGGATGGATTGAGTGACCTAGGTACGGAGACAAATAAATCTGTCCCCTTTGTAGGGCACTGGAGCGAGCGGGACGGGGAAACTCTGTAGGGGGTTGAAAAATGAAAACTTATGCGGAAACAGTATTCCTTTTAAGTGGCCCGGTTTTAATCGTTCTAATTTTGCTGGTTACATTGGCTATGTTGTATGTCGCTTACTTTTGTGCGGCGGATATATATTGAAAAATCTGAGCAACTCACCTGCTGTTATTGCCAGAAAAATTTGTTGGGATGGGACCCGTTTGGCCGCTTTCTATTCTTCAGTTGCGTAGGCTCATTGTTTATTTTCTCGAGAAACTCTTTGAAAAATGGAGATCTCGACACGAAAGACTTTAAGCGCTTTCCAGTCGGGCTGTGGCGCAAAATTTAGGCCGTCAATGGAATGATGTTTGTTCTAGGCGCAATTTCCATAATTGGAGTGATTATAGGTAAGTTTAAAGGCTGGCGAGCGTAGTAATTAACCTAGGTCGCTATGTTTGAAAAGCTTTAACAAACTTTTTAGGGGTGGAGCTCTAGCTCCATAAACTTTCATTTGATTGTTGTTTTAAATAACAGCGTATTCGATTCTTTCGAGCGCTGCGAGAGCGCTCGTCATGAATACAGTAACGTCCAGTCATTGGCTGCAACTTCGGCCGTTAGAGAATGATGAAAAGTTGTACGCGATCTTCAGCAATGCCAGCGCGGCTGAACCGTTCGTTGCCTGGCAACGCTTGCTCACCGCTCAAGCTCCGAGCCCTATCTGGGCTGACACCGCCTACGCCGAGTGGGAAGCGGTGATGCCCTTCGTGGGAATCGTCGCCGTTGATGGTGGGTTTCTGGAATGGGTCGCTGCAACTGAGTCTCGCGACTGGGGATGGTTGGCGATTTCGTCGGCGAGCCTGGAGGTCGTGGTCGATCACTTGCGAAGTCTCACGCAAGCCCTGCTGCCTAATGACGACAAGGTGTTTTTTCGTTTCTGGGACGGGCGCTATCTGCTGCCGATGCTGCAATCCGCCGACGTCGATGCCGCGCAACTGCTGCCGGTCATCGGACGTTGCCTGATCAATGGCCAGGCACTCGAAATCGGCGGTCGTGCGCTGAAAAGCTCCCAGGTTTTTCCGTGGTGGAACGTCCCCGAGACATTGCTCGAGGAGCTCGCCGCACAGTCTGACGTCACCCGAGTCAACAACCTCTTGAAGTGGCTGAGCGAGGACCTTCCGGACCTGTTCGAGGCTTTTTCCGACAGCGTATTGCGACGCAAGGTCGCGAGTTTTCTTGAAGCGCAGGACCTGCCCCAGGCATCGAAACAAGCCTTGGTGGATTACCTGATGGCGGAGCTGAACTGATGGACCAGATTGTGCGCATCGAGCAGGAGCTCGACAGTTTTCCGAATACCCTTTCCCTCTACCGTGAACAGCTGAAGCACTGGTTGAGCCGGGCGGCGGACAAGGGAAGTCATGCAGCTGATTTGCCTTCGTTGATGGGGATGGAACGGATCGTTCGGTTCGGTCATTCCAGCACCATCGTGAGCAGTGGCGATGACGATTTTTCTTCTACCGTCGTGCGGTGCCCGAAGGGTGGGGCGCTGGAGATCGAGAGCAAGTTTGAATCGGTTTATGACATCCCCGTCGGGAATATTCAGGTCGATGTGATTGCGTCTGAGAGCGGGGAGGTGACGCCGGTCACGCTTGATGAACATGGCAAAGGGACGTTTAGAGGGGTTGAGGGCAAGTTTTACCGCATTCATGTTCACAGTGAGGTCACGCCGCAGCAAGTCGATGATCTTTTCGCTTCCTATGACGGTTTGACGACGCAGCTTGAAGGCTGGCTGCGTGATGAGTGGAAGACGTTTAAACCCAAGTGGTCGGAATCGTCTTCGGCTGCTGTAGGCAATGGATTGCTCGCGGGAAGTTGGGCGGCCATTGAAGGTGTCTGGGACGGCATCGGTCTGCTTTCGGAGATTCTCAAGGATCCCGGAAAGTTTGGTGAGATGTTGGGCGAGAGCGCCGATCAACTGCGTGATCTGGCGGAAAAATCACCAAAAGTGATGGAGCAAGCCCAGCTGCTGGCCAGCGACGAAGCGGCGCTGTGCCTGCTGGTACGCAGCGTCAGCCTCTGGTTGGACATGCTGCCGCCCAGCGAAATTGCCGGTAAAACCGCCGAATCCGTTTCGACCGTGGTGGTGGAGCTGTTGATCGACATCCTGATCGGCATCGTCCTGACGTTCGCCGCAGCGGGGGCCGGTATCGCTTATCTGACGATGCGTCTGGCTAAACGCGCCGCGCAGTTGCTCAGCGCTGTTCTACGTCTCGTGAAAGCGATTTTCACGATCATCAATAACTTCATCAGCTACGTCGACCGCTACAAAAAAATCGCCGCCCGAGGCATCGCCGCGGGCATGAAAAAAGGTCGGATGCAACTGAACTGGAGCGCACGTCGCAACGCTTCACTGAAGAAAGACGAACACCATGACAACGTCCCCGACCAAGCGAAAAACCCCAACGGCGACAGCGCAGATTCTGCGGACAGAACAGCGACCAACAACTGCCCGGTATCGATGGTCACTGGCGAAGAACTGCTGACCCTTACCGACGGCACCCTAGACGGAATCCTGCCCTTCGATTTCACCCGGCTCTATCGCACCAGCGCCGCCGAAATCGACAGCGGCCTCGGTTTCGGCTGGAGCCACACCCTTGTGCATCACCTGGAAATCGATGGCGAAAACGTCATCTGGATTGACCACGAAAACCGTCGCACCACGTTTCCGCTGCCGAATACCGAACGCCCGGCGATCCACAACAGCCTGTCGCGAGCGGCGATTTACCTCGGCGAAGAACCCGAAGAACTGATCCTCGCACAGTCCGGCGACGAGACACGTTTCTACCACTTCCATAACGGTTTTCTGACAGCGATCAGCGACGCGTACGACAACCGTCTGTGCATTACCCGCGACCGCCAGGCCCGGATCAAACGCCTCGACAACGGTGCTGGTCGCGCCTTGCTGTTGCGCTATGACCGCAGTCATTTGATCGCCGTCGATTACCAGGTTTTTCGTCCAGCCCAGACCCTCGATGACGCCTGGCACACCGAGCAGACGCTGGTCAGCTACGACTACGACGAGCGCGATCAACTGGTTGCCGCTATCAACGCTGCCGGCGAAAGCGAGCGTTACGACTACGACGATCAACACGTGATCCTGCAGCGGCAATTGACCGGTGGGGCGAGTTTCTTTTGGGAGTGGGAAAGGTCTGGCAAGGCTGCGCGATGCGTCCGACATTGGGCGTCGTTTTCGCAGATGGACACGCGTTACGTCTGGGATGACGAAGGTAGCGTCACCGTCCAGAACATCGACGGCAGTGAAGAGGTTTACGTTCACGACGACCGGGCGCGGTTGGTGCGCAAGGTCGAACTGGATGGTGGCGAGCACCTCAAGGCTTACGACGACAGCGGCCGGTTGATCGCCGAGCAAGATCCGCTCGGTGCGGTCACTGAATACCGTTACGACGAAGTCGGACGCCTAGTGGCGCTGATTCCACCGGAAGATGAGCCAACGGCCTACGAGTATCGCAACGGTTTCCTGTATGCGCGGCATCGCGGCGAAGCGGTGTGGACGTATCGGCGTAATGCCCAGGGCGACGTCACCGAGGCTGTCGACCCGGATGGGCAAGTCACTCATTACTACTACGGCGCTCAAGGGCAGTTGCTGACCATCCGCTACCCGGACACTAGTCGGCATATGTTCGTCTGGAACGGTTTGGGGCAACTGGTCGAAGAGACGCTGCCGGATGGCGGCGTGCGGCGTTATTCCTACGACGTGCTGGGCCGACGGACTACCAGTCAGGACGAACATGGCGCTGTTACCCGGTATCAATGGGATGACATTGGCCGACTGATTCAGACGACGCTTCCTACAGGCGCCACTCGCGCTTTCACCTACAACGCCTACAGCCAGATTACCGCCGAACAGGACGAGCTCGGTCGCGTTACTCGCTACGAATATGCCGACGATTTGCACCTGGTCAGTCGCCGCATCAACCCCGACGGCACTCAACTGACGTATCGCTACGACAATGCGCAGCTGCTTCTGACCGAGATCGAAAACGAATCCGGCGAAAAATATCAGCTGGACTACACGCCCAATGGATTGATCCGACAGGAAACCGGATTCGACGGGCAGCGCACGGCGTATGCCTACGACCTCAATGGGCAACTGTTGGAGAAAACCGAATTCGGCGATGACGGTTCGACGCTCATCACCGGTTATCAGCGGGACTCCGCCGGACGCTTGCTGGTCAAGACGCTGCACGACGGCATCAAGGTCGAATACCGCTATGACAGCCTCGGGCGCCTGGTCAGCGTTGATGATGGTCACGACCATCCACTGGAATTTTCCTACGACAAGCAAGACCGCCTCATCACCGAACACCAAGGCTGGGGCACCTTGCGCTACAGCTACGACGCCTGCGGCCAACTCAAACGCCTGCGCCTGCCGGACAACAGCAAACTCGATTACCACCACGCCAAGGGCGGCGCGCTGACGGCCATCGACCTCAATGGCGCGCAACTCACCACCCATCAGTTCCGATTCGGCCGTGAGCAACAACGCCAACAAGGCCTGCTGCTCAGCGAATATGCCTACGACGACCAAGGGCGCCTGAAGGCTCACGCTGTCAGCCAACAGCAACGACCGCTGTACCGCCGCGATTATGCCTACACAACCAACGGCAATCTCGACAGCATCGCCGACACCCGCCACGGCCAGCGCAGCTATGTTTACGACGTCCTCAATCGTCTGACCCGAGTTCGCCACACCCGCGACGACCCACCGGAAAGCTTCGCCCACGACCCGGCGGGCAACCTGCTGATGCAAGACCGTCCCGGTCTGGCCAGCGTAAAAGGCAATCGCCTGCTGATGCAGGGCGACCGCCATTACGACTACGACGCCTTCGGCAACCTCACCCGCGAACGGCGCGGCACGGCGCAGAAACTCGTCACCGAGTATCGCTACGACTGCCAGCATCGGTTGATTGCCGTCACTTCACCGAATGGAAGTTGTGCGAATTATCGCTACGACGCCTTCGGTCGCCGCATCGCCAAAACCGTCGATGGCAAGACCACCGAATTCTTCTGGCAAGGCGATCAGGTTGTCGCCGAAAGCAGCCGCGAACATTACCGCAGCTATGTTTATGAGCCCGGAACCTTCCGCCCGCTGGCCATGCTCGACGGCAAAGGCCCACGCCAGGCCTGCCCGTTCTACTACCAACTTGATCATCTCGGCACACCGCAGGAACTGACGGATTTTGGTGGCGAGATTGTCTGGGCGGCGAAGTACAACGCTTACGGAAAGGTCACCGGCCTGACCCATGGCGCGGGTGAACAACTTGAACAGCCGTTGCGGTTTCAAGGGCAGTACTTCGATGCCGAGAGCGGCCTGCACTACAACCGGCATCGGTACTATGATCCGGAGATTGGCCGGTACCTGACGCCTGATCCGATCAAATTGGCGGGTGGGCTGAACCAGTACCAGTACACGCCGAATCCGACGGGGTGGGTTGATCCGTTGGGGTTGAGCTGCCCGCCGCCGGATAAGTCGGATTGTAAGGTACCGGGGGATACGACTGGCGCTAGAGTTGATGAGGGTGAGCCGGCGCTGCCGAAGCTGACGGCGGAGCAGCGGCGGGCGCGGATTGATGAGTTGGCTGAGGCGAATGCTAAACGACGGGTCGAAGAGTTTGAGCATATCTATGACATGCATACTGTTGCTAAGCACAACCCCGAGATACCCGATGCAGCGTTGAAGCAAAGATCTATTGATGGGAGTCATCCAACAAAGCCGGGAGTAAAGGAGGGGGTGAACTCAAGTTCTCAATTCAGTAGCTGGTTACTCCAGTTTCACGCGGTAAATGATGCGGTATCTAGGATGAATCGAAAGCCGCCGGCTCCTACCGGGTTCACAAGCAGAGGGGACCCCGTTGTGAGGAAAGAAATGCCAGGTGCTGGCAGAGGCTATAAGCCAAACAGAAAAGATAAAGATAATCCGAAGTACGTAGATGAGCTAAATTACTCTGAAGTCAGGTTTCGCAGGCAGGATATCAATAAGCCTTATACAGGGTTTCCAGATTAAGGAAGTGCAATGTTAAAGTGGCCCATGTTTGACCTTCCGTTTGAGCCGATGCTTTCATACTGGCTTGGAGGTATTTCTACATATGATCTCGAAGAAACGCTGGGCGCCGAATTATCGGCTTATGATCCGAACGACAAAAGTCAGAGAGAAGTCGTCATAAGGAACTTCATCTTGACGAGGTTTGATGATCTTACGTATAGACACAGATTCTTATTATTTAAGGTGCTTGAGGAGGCGCTAAATCTTCCGGGGTTTGATTTTTTAGCTCAGTTTGAAAATGACTATGATGAAAATACTTGCGTTGCTTGGGACGAAACGCAAATAAAAGATGCTCGTGGCTTTTTTGAGGATATTTATAGGTTGGCTGGCGAAGATTGGAAAGACGACCTTCGCAAGGCGAGTCTTGAAGATCAATCAGCTTGGTGAGTATAAATAAATACTCCAATTTTTTGAGCTTTGTCATGGCTAGACTGTTTACCTGAGTAGGATCTTTTTTGTGTTGAAAGTTATTGGAAAAGAGAAAATTTAGTCATTGCTTGAGAGAGTGGATGATGCAGGCTGCGTTTTTAATTTTGTGGTGCTCCGCGTTGCAAATGATGTAAAGGTCGACGAATCAACTCATCGGCAGGCCTTGGTTAGGCTTCACGAGAAACTTATGAAGGAGTCGGGGATTGGCATAACGAATTAATAAAAAATCCGGAGTATGTGGATTCTGGTGATCCAGATATCAGTTGGGAGTTGGATAAATATGTTGCAACTATTTTGGACGACGTGGCTGTAATAAACTGGGTTAAAGGATTTAAGCGGGAATGGCTTGGAATAGTGGGGTGTTTGACGATCTGGAATCCAAAACATGAAATCTCAGTGCGCTGATTGCCAGCACAACAGACTAAATAGAATGGTGTTTAAAACTGCTGTGGTGAATGCGAAATTTACGGACAAGCCCATCGGAAGTTTCCTTCAACTCGCGTCGGTTTCCATGAACTGGTGTGAAATGTTTTCCATCGATAGTCTTTGGTGGTCACTGAAAATTCAGTGGCGGGGTGTAGGAACCCTTCAAAGTCGTTGGAAATGTATTGGCGTCAAAGCTTGGTTTGCGGCCGTTAACGTGCGTCCGTAAGATCAGTTGCGGCGGCTGTGCGCGGGCACGCTTCGGCGTGGTCGAGTTTTCCAAAGGCCTCGATATTCCTACCCCGCGCATAGCTGCCACCCTAAGCCTGTAGGAAGGCTAATGGCAGTTCCAATTTATAGCCTTTGGAACTTGAAAAATGAAAACCCTTCACCCCGATCCACCCTACGAAAAACCAGTCCCCCATCCCGATAACCGCTACATGGCACTCACCAGCAATTGCAGTGAAATGCCCACCTTATTCGTCGACACCCACGCCCCGCTCGATGTTTTGTGTGACGCTGCCGGCTATCGAATCCGTGCCGTTACCCAGGTGCTTGAGAACCTGTCCATGCGCGGCTCGATTGAGTGTGATTCGATGATTCTCAGTGACTTTGCCTTGCTCTGTGCCATTCCGTTGCGCGATGGGTGTGATGTGCTGGATGTGCTTGGGAAGCGGTTGCGGGCTCGGTCGCCGGAGTAGCATCGGGTAGCTTTTGTGGCGAGGGGGCTTGCCCCCGGGCGGCTGCGTAGCAGTCGTCAAAGCAAGTGGTGTGGTGTACCTGACAAGTCCGGGGTGCTGGTTTTGGGGCTGCTTCGCAGCCCAACGGGGGCAAGCCCCCTCGCCACAGGGGTTGTGGTGGCCGCGGGTATTTTGGGGCTGCTTCGCAGCCCAGCGGGAGCAAGCTCCCTCGCCACAAGGGCAAGATCAAAAGATCGCAGCCTTCGGCAGCTCCTGCGGGGGCGTGTGGTTGTCTGGAGTTGCCGCTCAGCCACCAACCCCTGACGTTAGGCTCGGTACAAGGTAAACTTCCCGGCCTTCGCAGGAGCAATCATGAATTATCGTCACGCCTTCCATGCCGGCAATCACGCCGATGTGTTCAAACACCTGACTTTGACCCGCCTCATCGCCCTGATGTCGCGCAAGGAGCAGCCGTTTGCCTATCTCGACACTCACGCCGGTATTGGTCTGTATGACCTGCAGGGTGATCAGGCGAGCCGTACCGGTGAGTATCTGGAAGGGATCGCGCGGTTGTGGGATCAGCCGGATCTGCCGGAGTTGACCGCCGATTACATGAAGGTGCTGCACGACATGAACCCGGATGGCCAGTTGCGCTATTACCCGGGGTCGCCGGAACTGGCGCGACGCCTGACGCGGCCGCAGGATCGGGTGATGCTCAACGAGAAGCACCCTGAAGACGGCGTGTTGCTCAAGGACAACATGGCCGGTGATCGTCGGGTGAAGGTTCACCTGGGCGAAGGCTGGCATGTGCCTCGGGCGATGTTGCCGGTGCAGGAGAAGCGCGCGGTGATGTTGATTGATCCACCGTTCGAGCAACTCGATGAGATGCAGCGTTGTGCGGCGTCGTTGAAAGAGGCGATTGGGCGGATGCGTCAGACAGTGGCGGCGATCTGGTACCCGGTGAAGGACCAGCGCATGCTGCGACGTTTCTATCAGGACCTGGCCGGCACGGGCGCGCCGAAGTTGTTGCGCGTGGAGTTGTTGGTGCATCCGCTGGATACGCCAAACAGCCTGAACGGTTCGGGGTTGGCGATTGCGAATCCGCCGTGGGGCCTGGAAGAAGAATTGCGTGAGTTGCTGCCATGGTTGTCCAAGAAGCTTGGGCAGACCCAGGGTGGGTGGCAGATGGATTGGTTGATTGCCGAATAAGGTCAATCGATAGGCAAGATCAAAAGATCGCAGCCTTCGGCAGCTCCTACGGGTGTACACAAAACCCTGTAGGAGCTGCCGAAGGCTGCGATCTTTTGCTTTACGACGTTAAATCGGGCAAACCACGCCTGTACCGCCAATCCCGCAATACCCTTCAGGGTTTTTCGCCAGGTACTGCTGGTGATAGGCCTCGGCAAAGTAGACCGTCGGGGCTTCTTCGATTTCGGTGGTGATGGTGCCTTTGCCAGCCTTGGTCAACTCGGCCTGGAACACTTGCTCGCTGTGCTTGGCGGCTGCCAGTTGAGTCGGGTTGGTGGCGTAGATCACCGAGCGGTATTGGGTGCCGATGTCATTACCCTGGCGCATGCCCTGGGTTGGGTTGTGCAGTTCCCAGAACATCTTCAGCAGCTCTTCGTAGCTGACTTTTGCCGGCTCGTAGACCACCAGCACCACTTCGCTGTGGCCAGTCAGGCCGGAGCAGACTTCTTCATAGGTCGGGTTCGGCGTAAAGCCGCCGGCGTAACCCACCACCGTGCTGACCACGCCTTCGCGCTGCCAGAACTTGCGTTCCGCGCCCCAGAAACAGCCCAGGCCGAAGATCGCGAAATCCACGTCCATGGCGAACGGGCCTAGCAGCGGGGCGTCGTGGACGAAGTGTTTTTCCGGCAGGTTCATCGGGGTTTCGCGGCCGGGCAGAGCTTGTTCTTTAGTCGGGAGCACGTTTTTGTTCACCAGAATTTCCGAGCGCAAGACCATCTTCAGTCCCCTCAGTCAGGTTGAATGTAAATTGTCAGACACGCAGTTTGCCCAATGCCGGCCAGTTACGCACTACCCATGTGGGAGCGGGCTTGCTCGCGAAGGCGGCGTTTCAGTCGACATTGATGTTGAATGTGACGGCCTATTCGCGAGCAAGCCCGCTCCCACAGGGTTTTGTGTATTAACTGAAAAGGGCTGTCAGGCAATCGGGCCGCGCGGGTAGCGTTTGAGCTTTTCAATCAGCTCGGAACCCGGGATAGGGCGGTCGAACAGGTAGCCCTGGCCGACGTCGCAACGGTGGCGGCGCAGGAACGCCAACTGCTCGGCGGTCTCGATGCCTTCAGCCACGACCTTGAGTTTCAGGTTGTGGGCCATGGCGATCACCGCGGAGGTGATTTCCATGTCGTCCTGGTTGTCCGGGATTTCGTGGATGAAGCTTCGATCAATCTTGATGATGTCGATCGGGAATTTTTTCAGGTAGCTGAGCGACGAGTAACCGGTGCCGAAGTCGTCCATGGCCAGGGTCAGACCCAGGCGTTTGAGCTGGTCGAGTTGCAAGTGGGTATCTTCGGTGGCCTCCAGCAGCAGGCCTTCGGTCAATTCCAGCTCCAGCAGGTTCGCCGGCAGCGCTTCTTCCTTGAGGATGCTGGCAATGGACGCCACCAGGTCCGGGTCGGAAAACTGCTTGGGCGACAGGTTGATCGCCACTTGCAGATTGCCCAGGCCAGCGGCGGTCAGTTCCTTGCTCATGCGGCAGGCCTGACGGGCGATCCACTTGCCGATCGGAATAATCAGGCCGGTCTCTTCGGCGACGCTGATGAACTGGTCCGGGCGGATCATGCCTTTTTCCGGATGATTCCAGCGCAGCAACGCTTCCATTCCCAGCAGGCGACCGCTGCGCAGGCACAGCTTGGGCTGGTAAAACACATCCAGTTCATTCTGGGTGAGGGCTCGGCGCAGGTTGTTCTCGACGAACAGTTTGTAGCTGGCTTCGGCGTTGAGCGCTTCGGTGAAGACCTGGACCTGATGCTTGCCGTTGGCCTTGGCCTTGTGCAGCGCCAGACCGGCGTTGCGCATCAGTGTCTGCGGGTCGCGGCCGTGCAGCGGCGCGCAGGCCAGGCCCACGGAGCCGGTGACGCTGATTAACTGGTTGTCGACGAACATCGGTTTGTCGAGGGTCGCCAGCAATTGGTTGGCGACCTGCTGGCCGGCCGAGAGGTCGGTGTTGTCCAGCAGCACGGCGAATTCATTACTGGCGAAACGTGCCAGGCTGCCGCTCGGGCTCAGGCTATTACGCAGGCGTCGGGCCAGGCTGATCAGCAGTTTGTCGCCGGTCTGGTGGCCGAGACTGTCGTTGATTCGCTTGAAGTTGTCGATGTCCACCAGCAACAGGCTGATCGGGGTATCGCTGTCTCGGGCGAAGCGTTCGTCCAGGTTGCGGATAAACGCTGGGCGGTTGCCGAGGTTGGTCAGGTTGTCGGTGTAGGCCAGGCGCTCGATACGCTGCTGCGCGAGCTTGGTCTGGGTGATGTCTTCGTAGATGCCGATGTAATGCGTCAGCTCGCGGTTGTCGCCGTAGACCTTGGAGATCGACAACTGGCCCCAGTAGGGTTCGAGGTTTTTGCGGCGACTCTTGAACTCGCCTTGCCAGCTATTGCTCTTGGCCAGTGCCGAGGGCGCGTCGAACAGCAGTTCACTGAGGTTTTCCAGCGCCGGCAGTTCCGACAGCCGCTGGCCGTGGACTTCTTCGGTGCTGTACTGGGTGATCGCGGTGAAGCTCGGGTTGACGTACTCGACCACGCCGTCGCAATTGACCAGCAAAAAGGCGTTGGCACTTTGTTCCACTGCACGCTGGAACAGGTGCAGGGCGCTGGTCGCGGTGCGGCGGTTGTGGTTGTTGATGACTTGGGCGAACTGATCCGCCAGCTCGCCGGCGAAGGCGATTTCATCGGACTGCCAGGCGCGGGTCGCACCGGTCTGTTCCAGGCACAACACGCCGACCACTTGGCCATCGACGCGGATACTGGCGTCGAGCATGGCGTTGACGTCCCGCGGGCGCAGGCTTTCGGCCATGTCCCGGGTGCGCGGGTCGCGGATGGCGTTGTGGGCATCGATGGCGCGGCTGGTGTGTAAGGCGTCGAGGTAATCGGGGAAACTGCTGGCGTCGATCGGCTCCGGCATCAGGTATTCCTGAGTGGCCCGGTGATAAGCCGAGATCGGCACCAGAGTCGAGCCTTCAAGGTTCCACAGGCTGGCGCAGTCGATTTCGTAGATGTCGCAGGCGCAGCGGGTGATCAGTTCGGCGGCTTCTTGCAGGGAGTTGCCGGTGCTGTAGCGCTGGCGGGTCAGCAGCAGGATCAGGTCTTGCTGGGCACGCACCCGGTCCAGATGCTGCAGTTGTTCCTGCTGGGCACGCTGGTTGAGTTCCAGGGCGATTTGCAGGCGTGAGTTCTGGGTTTCCAGGTCCAGGGCCGGCAACAGCGGCTCGCCCTCGAACAGGCCATCCACTACCAGCAAGTAGCCGCGCAGCAGGTGTCTATTGTGTTGTTTGTAGGCTTCGCCCAATTCCAGCAGGCTCAAGGTGCCGGCGGCGGTGTGCAGTGTGTAGCGGATCAGGTAATGCGGGCTGTCGGTGAGTTGCAGCTGGATCGTGTCATGCAGTTGATAGCGCGCTTCGGGCTCCATCAGGCTGGCGTAAGGCGAACCGACCAGCGCACAAAGCTCCACCGCCGGCAGGCCGAACTGTCGCTCGCAATTGGGATCAAGAAACAATAGCGCCCAGCTTGCTTCATTCAGCCGTTCGAAACGCAGCATGCCGAGCCGCGAGGGCACAGGCAACTGCGTCACTACCTCGGCCACCATACGGCTGGCGGCATCGGGTTGGCTTTTCATGGAGGGAAACTCGCTTCGAATATGCTGATCGCGCCGGGCTCTCGCCCTCTTTACTGTTGCCTGCGGCAAGGTTGCATCATTGCGGCACCGACTGACAAGAGACATGAAGGCCAAGTGCTATAAGAATATGTCGGCAGGAGGGAGGATTTCTCCAGCGCACGGCTGAAATTGATGGTTTTGCGAATGGAACGCGGTCCTGTGGCGAGCGAGCTTGCTCGCGCTTGAGTGCGCAGCGCTCACAAAATATTGGGGCCGCTACGCAGCCCGGCGCGAGCAAGCTCGCTCGCCACAGTGGCTGCGGTTTACCGCAATGGAATGCCAACCGACTGCAACAGCTTGCCATCCCGATCGTGGTAATTGACGCGAACCTGCTCAGCCTCCACCACCAAATGCGCAAAATTATCCTGGCTCACGACCCTGCTGGTCAGTTCGTGCCGATACTCCCCGGCCGCCGTCCGTGCCAGTGGTTGATCAAGAATGAACGTCGATGCGCTGGCATACGGCAGCAACTTGCTGTTGCACAGCGGCGAAGAGACGATGGTGTGAACCTCAAAGTCCGGATCTTCACTGTGGGTCAAACGACTGGTAAGGGAGCCGTGGACATCGCCGGAAACAAAGAAGACGTTGTGGATGCGCTGTGTACGAATTGTCTCCAGCAGCCGCAGGCGTTGTTCCGGGAAGGCTTTCCAGGCGTCGTCGCCGAGGTTTTTGCGGTCGGGGTAGAACATCACGCTGGTCACCACGAATTTGACCCGCGCCGGGCTATGGATCAGCCATTTGAGTAGCGCCTGCTCCTGTTCGTCGTCGAGGATGCGTCGATCATCAGGGGACAGATTGCGTCGGGTCCGGCTATCGGTGACAAACCATTCAATATCGCCTTCGGTAAACTGATACCAATACTGTTCCGCTTGGCGACTTATTTGCCCGTCGGTCAGTAGTTCATGCGCCGGGCTGTGGCTGGCTTGATAGAGTTCATAGGCTGCGATGGCATTTTTATACAAGTAATCGTCGCCTTTACCTTTATTGGCCGGCCAGTTGTCTTCGATCTCATGGTCGTCGAGGATCATGTAAGTTGGCGTGCCAGACATCAACTTGCTGATGTTGGGCTGCGAAAAAGCCGCGCGATACTTACTGAGTATCTCCTTATATTCCCGGTCGGGAGCAATGCGGTTCAAGTCATCGACGTAGATCTGGTCGCCGGTCATCAGCATGGCGCTGATCGGCGGGACGGCCTGTTTCGCCAGTTGTGTGATCGACGCGAAGATCCGGTCGCCCAGATGCGGGGCCGACGCGATGCCCGCGGTCATGCGCAAATAACGACACGACCCGACGATGTAGGCGCGGGGCCGCGTGGCTTTGCTGGAACGGGTGCGAAAACGATAAATCTCCCGTGGCCATTGCAATGGCAGTTCCTGCACAGTTTCTACGGTATGCACCGGGCTCATAGGGCTGAACCAACCCGCTTGGTATTCGTACTCGGTATCTTCGTTCAGATGATTTAACGCAATGACATCGGACATGTCTCGCAAAAGCGACAGTTTGGTAAACACGCCTTTTGCCCAGCGTTCATCGCCCACGCGTCGATAACGGATACCGGCAAATACCAACGCGTCATTTTGCGTATCGCCACGCAGGAGAATTCGCACGTGATTAGTTGTAGTGTGGCCAATAATCGGGCCGACAGTCGGTTTGAACATATTCGAATCCATTCGAAGTAGCGCTAACTAAGTTTTTGAAAGTGTCAAAGTTCAGGCTGAACTTTATGGAACTAAGCCTAGTTATTGGTGCGAAAAAAATATCGAGCCGAAGTGGACTCAAGTTGTAGGCGAAGTAAGCCGCAGTTGTAGGAAGGTGGCAGGCATTTTCTGCCAGGCAAAAAAAGCCCCGCCAAATTGGCGGGGTTGAGGTACGAGCGTGGCGCTCGGAAAACGTGGAACGCGACAGGCCCTCCAGTGAAGGAGGGCCGTCGGTGTTACAGCAGGATGGTGCGGATGTCCGCCAGCAGGTCGCTCAGACGCTTGGTGAAGCGTGCAGCAGCGGCGCCGTTGATCACACGGTGATCGTAGGACAGCGACAGCGGCAGCATCAGTTTCGGCTGGAAGGCTTTGCCGTCCCAGACTGGCTGAATGGTTGCCTTGGAAACACCAAGGATCGCCACTTCCGGCGCGTTGACGATCGGCGTGAAGCCGGTGCCGCCAATGTGGCCGAGGCTGGAAATGGTGAAGCAGGCGCCTTGCATGTCGTCAGCGGTAAGCTTTTTGTCGCGGGCTTTGGCAGCCAGCACAGCCGCCTCAGCCGCAAGCTGCAGAAGGCTCTTCTGGTCGACGTTCTTGATGACCGGTACCAGCAGGCCATCCGGGGTGTCGACCGCGAAGCCGATGTTCACGTACTTCTTGCGGATGATCGCTTTGCCGCTTGGTGCCAGCGAACTGTTGAAGTCCGGCAGTTCCTTGAGCAGGTGCGCGCACGACTTGAGCAGCAGTGGCAGGATGGTCAGCTTGACGCCGGCCTTCTCAGCAACGGCTTTCTGAGCGATGCGGAACGCTTCCAGGTCGGTGATATCAGCCGAATCGAACTGAGTCACGTGCGGAATGTTCAACCAGCTGCGGTGCAGGCTCGACGCGCCGATTTGCATCAGGCGAGTCATCGGCACTTCTTCGGTTTCGCCGAAGCGGCTGAAGTCCACGACCGGGATCGGCGGGATGCCCGCGCCGCCGGTTGCGCCACCAGCGGCCGGTGCTTCCTTGGCCTTCTGCATCATGGCTTTGACGTAAACCTGCACGTCTTCTTTGAGCACACGACCGTGCGGGCCGCTTGGGCTGACCGCGCTCAGCTCGACGCCGAATTCACGGGCCAGTTGGCGAACGGCCGGGCCGGCGTGAACCTTGGCGCCTGGCTTGGCTGGAGCAGCGGCGGGTGCAGCTGGAGCCGGTGCGGCAGCGGCTGGAGCAGGAGCGCTCGGGGCTGCGGCGGCAGGTGCTGGAGCAGCGGCCGGCGCAACGCCTTTGACTTTCAGCTTCAGGATCAGGTCGCCAGTACCGACTTCGTCATCCAGCTTGATGGAAACGCTTTCCACCACGCCAGCGGCAGGCGATGGAATTTCCATGCTTGCCTTGTCGGATTCCAGGGTGATCAGCGACTGGTCGGCGGTGACGGTGTCGCCAGCCTTGACCAGTACTTCGATGATCTTGGCCTTGCCCGACGAGCCGATGTCCGGGACGTGAATGTCCTGAACAGTGTCGGCAACCGGTGCAGCCGCAGCGGCTGGCGCTGGAGCTGGAGCAGCGGCGGCGGCAGGTGCAGCAGCCTGGGCCGGCGCGGCAGCAGCAGGGGCCGCAGCACCCGCCACTTTCAACGCCAGGATCAGGTCGCCGGTGCCGACTTCGTCGTTCAACTTGACGCTGATGCTTTCGACCACGCCAGCAGCAGGCGATGGAATTTCCATGCTTGCCTTGTCGGATTCCAGGGTGATCAGCGACTGATCAGCGGCAACAGTGTCGCCGACCTTGACCTGGATCTCGATGATCTGGGCCTTGCCCGACGAACCGATATCCGGCACGTGGATCTGCTGAGTGGTTGCAGCAGCAGGCGCGGCGGCTGGAGCAGGTGCAGCGGCGGCAGGTGCAGCCGCCGGTGCCGCTTCAGCTTTAGCGGGCGGTGCAGCAGCGGCAGGCGCAGGGGCCGCAGCAGCGGCACCTTCGACTTCCAGCTCCAGCAGTTCGTCGCCTTCTTTCAGGCGATCGCCGATTTTCACTTTCAGGCTTTTGACGACGCCGGCCTTGGGAGCAGGAATCTCCATGCTCGCCTTGTCCGACTCAAGCGTCAGGATGCTCTGGTCGGCTTCGATACGGTCGCCGACCTTCACAAATAGTTCGATTACTTCACCTTCACCGCTGCCGATGTCAGGTACTCGAATGAGTTCGCTCACAGATTGTCTCCTCAGCAGTCCAGTGGGTTGAGTTTTTCCGGGTTGATCCCGAACTTGACGATAGCCTCGGCCACCACCTTAGGTTCGATATCACCACGGTCAGCCAAGGCTTCCAGGGCTGCCAACACCACGAATTGACGGTCGACTTCGAAGAAGTGACGCAGCTTTTTACGGCTGTCACTGCGACCGAAACCGTCGGTGCCCAGGACTTTGAATTCCTTGGACGGGACCCACTGACGAATTTGTTCGGCGAACAGCTTCATGTAGTCGGTAGAGGCGATGACCGGACCTTTACGGCCGTTCAGGCATTCTTCGACGTAGCTCAGCTTAGGCTTCTGGCCAGGGTGCAGACGGTTGGTGCGTTCTACGGCCAGGCCATCGCGACGCAGTTCGTTGAAGCTGGTAACGCTCCACACGTCAGCGCCGATGTTGAACTCTTCGCGCAGGATCTTCGCCGCTTCACGGACTTCACGCAGGATGGTGCCGGAGCCCATCAGCTGAACGTGGTGCGCCGCTTCGCGGGTGTCTTCCTCGAGCAGGTACATGCCCTTGATGATGCCTTCCTCGACACCGGCCGGCATGGCTGGCTGCTGGTAGGACTCGTTCATCACGGTGATGTAGTAGAAAACGTCCTGCTGCTCTTCGGTCATCTTCTTCATGCCGTCCTGGATGATCACCGCCAGCTCATAGCCGTAGGTTGGATCAAAGGTGCGGCAGTTCGGGATGGTGCCGGCCAGGATGTGGCTGTGACCATCTTCGTGTTGCAGGCCTTCGCCGTTCAGCGTGGTCCGGCCGGCGGTGCCGCCGATCAGGAAACCACGGGTACGGCTGTCGCCAGCGGCCCAGGCGAGGTCGCCGATACGCTGGAAGCCGAACATCGAGTAGAAGATGTAGAACGGCAGCATTGGCTGGTTGTGGCTGGAGTACGAAGTACCGGCAGCGATGAAGGAGCTCATGGCGCCCGCTTCGTTGATGCCTTCTTCGAGGATCTGGCCCTTCTTGTCTTCGCGGTAGAACATCACCTGGTCTTTATCGACTGGCTCGTAGAGCTGGCCGACGGACGAGTAGATGCCCAACTGACGGAACATGCCTTCCATACCGAAGGTACGGGCTTCGTCCGGGATGATCGGAACGATGCGCGGGCCGATTTCCTTGTCCTTGACCAGTTGCGCGAGGATCCGCACGAAGGCCATGGTGGTGGAAATTTCACGGTCGCCCGAGCCGTCAAGGATCGCCTTGAGGGTGTCGAGGGACGGGGTCGGAACGCTGATGCTCTGCGCACGACGCTGAGGCACGAAACCGCCCAGTGCAGTGCGGCGCTCGCTCAGGTAACGGGCTTCGGCGCTGTTTGGCTCTGGCTTGAAGAACGGCAGGTTTTCCAGTTCTTCGTCGCGTACCGGGATGTCGAAACGATCGCGGAACAGCTTCAGGCTTTCAACATCAACTTTCTTGGTGTTGTGCGCGGTGTTCTTCGCTTCGCCGGCACCGGTGCCATAACCCTTGATGGTCTTGGCCAGGATAACGGTTGGTTGTTCTTTGTGGTTGACCGCTTCGTGGTACGCCGCGTAGACCTTGTACGGGTCGTGGCCGCCACGGTTGAGTTTCCAGATCTCGTCGTCGGACAGATCAGCAACCATCGCCTTGAGTTCTGGCGAGTTGAAGAAGTGTTCACGCACGAACGCGCCGTCTTTGGCTTTGTAGTTCTGGTACTCGCCGTCGATGACTTCGTCCATGCGACGTTGCAGGATACCGTCGACGTCTTTGGCCAGCAGTGGGTCCCAGAAACGGCCCCAGATGACTTTGGTCACGTTCCACTGAGCACCACGGAACACGCCTTCGAGTTCCTGGATGATCTTGCCGTTGCCGCGAACCGGGCCGTCGAGGCGCTGCAGGTTGCAGTTGATGACGAAGATCAGGTTGTCGAGCTTCTCGCGGCCAGCCAGCGAAATGGCGCCCAGGGATTCTGGTTCGTCGCACTCGCCGTCGCCCAGGAAGCACCAGACTTTTTGCTTGCCTTCAGGGATGAAGCCACGGGCTTCCAGGTACTTCATGAAGCGCGCCTGGTAGATCGCCTGGATTGGGCCCAGACCCATGGATACGGTCGGGAACTGCCAGAAATCAGGCATCAGCCACGGGTGCGGATAGGACGACAGACCGTGACCATCGACTTCCTGACGGAAGTTGTTCATTTGGTCTTCGGTGATGCGACCTTCCATGAACGCACGGGCGTAAACGCCTGGCGAGGTGTGACCCTGGAAGTAGATCAGGTCGCCGCCGTGTTCGTCGGTCGGGGCCTGGAAGAAGTAGTTGAAGCCGATGTCATACAGGGTGGCGCTGGAGGCGAAGCTGGAGATGTGACCGCCCAGGTCCGAATCTTTCAGGTTCGTACGCATCACCATGGCCATCGCGTTCCAGCGTACCAACGAGCGAATGCGGCGTTCCATGAACAGGTCGCCAGGCATGCGTGCTTCGTGGGTAACAGGAATGGTGTTGCGGTATGGCGTGGTGATGGCGTAAGGCAATTGCGAACCGCTGCGGGTCGCCAATTCGCCCATACGGGTCATCAGATAGTGAGCGCGGTCTTCGCCTTCTTTGTCGAGAACCGATTCCAGGGCGTCCAGCCATTCCTGGGTTTCGACGGGATCGAGGTCTTGCATGGCTTGCTCCAGGGCGGAAAGGCTTCCAGAATCGGTTGCCTGAGTTTGCGACTGGCCTTGTGGGCAGACGATATAAATTCTTGGATTGCCGAGAGGTTGTTCCGGCGGCGTGTAGTTTTACTACAAATCAACGGGCATTTCAGCCTTTCGAATGTATAGACGAGTAGTAAAACTACAGATGAATGGCTTGTGGCCTCCGGCTGCGTTGTGAGAATAATCGTTAAGGTTGGTCTTTTGCCAACCAGAAAAGGTGAAAGCTTGATGTTGGCTGCCAAAATAAAAGAAATTTCAGCTATTTCTAACCTTTGTTCGACAGTCGGTCACGTAGCGTGTTTTCAAAATTCACTACATGCAGCCCTTCACACGCCGATCAAGGATAGACCATGACCCTGCCTTCGCTTGCCGAACTGCCCGCCATTCTCCAGCCGTTGGTCACCCGTGCCGAGCAGTCGTTCCGTGCGGCGGTGGCCTTATTAGAAGACGAGCATGGCCTGTCTGCCTGGACGCCGGAACGCTGGGCGCAATTCGCCCGGGTCAGCGCCGCCAGCGACTTCGTGATTGAACAGAGCGTTCGTGACCCTTTGATGTTGCTGGGGCTGGTGCAGTCCGGTGAGCTTGATCGCGGCTTTGCACCCGGCGAGTTGTGTGGCCAGATCGCCGCTGCGGTGAACGCAGCTGAAACCGAAGACGAACTCGGCCGCGCCCTGCGTCGCCAGCGCACCCGTCAGCAAGTGCGGATCATCTGGCGCGACCTGACGCGCCAGGCCGATCTGGTCCAGACCTGCCGCGACCTCTCGGACATGGCCGATGCCAGCATTGATCAGGCCTACCAGTGGTTGTACTCGCGCCATTGCCAGCAATTCGGCGTGCCCACCGGCCGGCGCAGCGGCGAGCCGCAGCAAATGGTCATCCTCGGCATGGGCAAGCTCGGCGCGGTGGAACTGAACCTGTCGTCGGACATCGACCTGATTTTCGCCTACCCCGAGGGCGGCGAAACCGTCGGCGTGAAGCGCTCGCTGGATAACCAGGAATTTTTCATCCGCCTGGGCCAGCGCCTGATCAAGGCCCTGGACCCGATGACTGTCGACGGTTTTGTATTCCGCGTCGACATGCGCCTGCGTCCTTATGGTTCGGCCGGTGCGCTGGTCTTGAGCTTCAACGCGCTGGAACAGTATTACCAGGATCAGGGGCGCGACTGGGAACGTTACGCGATGATCAAGTCGCGGGTGGTGGCCGGCGATCAAGTGGCTGGTGCGCAACTGCAAGAAATGCTGCGTCCCTTCGTTTATCGCCGTTACCTGGACTTTTCCGCTATCGAAGCACTGCGCACCATGAAGCAGCTGATCCAGCAGGAAGTCCGGCGCAAGGGCATGGCCGACAACATCAAGCTCGGCTCTGGCGGCATTCGTGAAGTCGAGTTCATCGCCCAGGCGTTCCAGTTGATCCACGGCGGTCGCGATCTGAGTCTGCAACAACGTCCACTATTAAAAGTACTGAGCACGCTGGAAGGCCAGGGTTACCTGCCAGAGCCGGTGATCAGCGAGTTGCGCAACGGCTACGAATTCCTGCGTTACACCGAGCACGCGATCCAGGCGATTGCCGACCGCCAGACCCAGATGCTGCCGGATGGCGCGCAGGATCAGGCGCGAATTGCCTTCATGCTCGGCTTTGCTGATTGGGCCGCGTTCCATGAGCGGCTGATGTATTGGCGCGGTCGGGTGGCCTGGCACTTCGCTCAGGTGATTGCCGATCCCGACGAAGAGGAAGGCACTGAGGCCGAAGTGGTGGTTGGTGGTGAATGGCTGCCGTTGTGGGAAGAGTCTCAGGACGAAGAGGCCGCTTGTCGGCAGTTGGAGCAGGGTGGCTTTGCCGATGCTTCCAAGGCGCTGAAAACCCTGGCCAGCCTGCGTGGCAGTCCGCAGTTGCGAGCCATGCAACGCTTGGGGCGCGAACGCCTCGATGCTTTTATTCCGCGGTTGCTGGCCCAGGCTGTGGAGCACGCCAATCCGGATCTGGTGTTGGAACGGGTGCTGCCACTGGTTGAAGCCGTGGCCCGTCGTTCAGCTTATTTAGTGTTGCTGACAGAAAACCCCGGCGCCTTGCGTCGCTTGCTGACCTTATGCGCGGCGAGCCCGTGGATTGCCGAGCAGATCACTCGCTTCCCGCTGTTGCTCGATGAATTGCTCAACGAAGGCCGACTGTTCAAGCCGCCGCTGGCGCCGGAACTGGCCGCCGAGTTGCGCGAGCGCCTGACGCGAATTCCTGAGGACGACCTCGAACAGCAAATGGAGGCCCTGCGCCATTTCAAACTGGCCCACCGCTTGCGGGTGGCGGCGTCGGAAATCTCCGGCAGCCTGCCGTTGATGAAAGTCAGCGATTACCTGACCTGGCTCGCCGAGGCGATCCTTGAACAAGTGATGGCCCTGGCCTGGCGCCAGACGGTGGCCAAATACGGCACGCCGCTGCGTACCGACGGGACGTTGTGCGATCCCGGCTTCGTGATTGTCGGTTATGGAAAGGTCGGCGGTCTGGAATTGGGGCATGGTTCGGACCTGGACCTGGTGTTTATCCACGACGGTGATCCGCAGGCGGAAACCGACGGGGCGAAACCCATTGACGGCGCGCAGTTCTTTACCCGGTTGGGGCAGCGGATCATTCACTTGCTTACGGCCCAGACCAACTCCGGTCAGTTGTATGAAGTGGACATGCGTCTGCGCCCGTCCGGGGCGTCCGGGTTGCTGGTGAGTTCCCTGGGGGCGTTTGCCCGTTATCAGGAAAACGAAGCCTGGACCTGGGAGCATCAAGCGCTGGTGCGGGCGCGGGTGCTGGTGGGCAGTCAGGATGTCGGCCAGGCGTTCGAGAAGGTGCGCGCGGCGATTTTGGGCAAGGCCCGGGATTTGCCGACCTTGCGTCAGGAGGTCAGCGAGATGCGTGCCAAGATGCGCGATAACCTCGGCAGCAAGAGCACCGCCGCCGGCACCGGGGCAAATGCCTTTGAGGCCACGGCGCCGTTCGATCTCAAGCAGGACGCCGGAGGTATCGTCGATATTGAATTTATGGTGCAATACGCGGCCTTGGCGTGGTCCGAACAGCACCCGTCATTGCTGCGCTGGACCGACAACATCCGCATTCTGGAAGAGTTGGAAAAGGCCGGGCTGATGCCCGTCGAGGACGCCAGCCTGTTGCGTGAGGCCTATAAAGCCTACCGCTCCGCCGCGCACCGGCAGGCCTTACAGAAGGATCCCAGGGTGATACCGGGCGACCAGTTCGCGGACGAACGGCGGCAGGTGTTGCGGATCTGGAAAGAGATAGGGTTAAGCTGAAACTGTACAGCTGCAGCACCAAATACCCCCTGTGGGAGCGGGCTTGCTCGCGAAAGCGGAGTGTCAGTCAACATCAATGTTGAATGTTATGGCCCTTTCGCGAGCAAGCCCGCTCCCACAGTTAATCTGCAATGTTTCGTAGATTGGATTAGCTAAGCTACACCGCACTGGATGTGCACCAATACCCAATGTGGGAGCGACGGAGCGACGGAGCGACGGTTCGACGTTTCGACGTGATCGCGATAGCGGAGTGACAGTCGACAGCAATGTTGAAGGTGATGACCCATCGCAAGCCGTCTTGCTCGCGCAGTGATTCTCGAGGCGGGGAGGCGTATGCCTCCCCGGTTCGTTTTTGGAAACCACATGAAAATTCTGATCGTTGGGCCCAGTTGGGTCGGTGACATGGTGATGGCGCAGACACTGTTTCAGTGTCTCAAGCAACGCCACCCGCAATGCGAAATCGACGTCCTGGCCCCCGAGTGGAGCCGGCCGATCCTTGAGCGTATGCCCGAAGTGCGTCAAGCCTTGAGCTTTCCGCTCGGCCACGGCGCCCTTGAGTTGGCGACCCGTCGGCGCATCGGCAAATCCCTGGCCGGCCAGTACGACCAGGCGATCCTGCTGCCCAATTCCCTGAAGTCGGCGCTGGTGCCGTTCTTCGCCGGTATCCCGAAACGCACCGGCTGGCGTGGCGAATTCCGCTACGGCCTGCTCAATGACGTGCGCACGCTGGATAAAGAACGTTACCCGCTGATGATCGAACGCTTCATGGCCCTGGCCTATGAATCGGGCGCTGATCTGCCAAAACCTTATCCACGCCCGAGTCTGCAAATCGATCCGGTCACCCGCGATGCGGCGCTGGCCAAGTTCGGCCTGGCCCTGGATCGCCCGGTGTTGGCCCTGTGCCCCGGCGCCGAGTTCGGCGAGTCCAAGCGCTGGCCGTCCGAGCATTACGCCAAGGTCGCCGAAGCGAAGATCCGCGAAGGCTGGCAGGTCTGGTTGTTCGGCTCGAAAAACGATCACGCCGTCGGCGAAGACATTCGCGCGCGGCTGATTCCTGGTTTGCGTGAAGAATCGGTGAACCTCAGCGGCGGCACCTCCCTGGCCGAAGCGATCGACCTGATGTCCTGCGCCGACGCGGTGGTCTCCAACGATTCCGGCCTGATGCACGTTGCTGCGGCGCTGAATCGTCCGCTGGTCGCCGTCTACGGCTCGACCTCGCCGGGCTTTACTCCGCCGCTGGCCGAGCACGTCGAAATCGTGCGCCTGGGTATCGAATGCAGCCCATGCTTTGATCGCACCTGTCGCTTCGGTCATTACAACTGCCTGCGCCAGTTGATGCCGCAATCGGTGAACGAAGCCTTGCAGCGGTTGCAGGGCACTGTGGTCGAGGTCAATTAGTTTGCGGGTACTGTTGATCAAGACTTCTTCGCTGGGCGACGTGATTCATGCGTTGCCGGCGTTGACCGACGCGGCGCGGGCGATCCCCGGCATCACGTTCGACTGGGTGGTGGAAGAAGGCTTCGCCGAGATTCCGACCTGGCACCCGGCCGTGGGCAAGGTGATTCCGGTGGCGATCCGTCGCTGGCGCAAGAACATCTGGCAGACCATCAAGAGTGGCGAGTGGAAGCGCTTCAAGCAAAGCGTCCGCGCCACAAAATACGATTTAGTGATCGACGCCCAAGGCCTGCTGAAAAGCGCCTGGCTGACTCGTTACATCAAGGCACCGGTGGCCGGGCTGGACAAGGATTCGGCGCGCGAGCCAATGGCCGCACGTTTCTACTCCCGGCGTCTCGCGGTAGGTCGTGGGCAGCATGCGGTCGAGCGCGTGCGCCAGTTGTTCGCGTTGGCGTTGGGCTACGACTTGCCCAAAGGCTTGGGCGATTACGGCTTGAACGTCGAACGTCTGGTCGAGCTGCCGCGCAAGAATCCTTACGTACTGTTCCTGCACGGCACCACGTGGGACACCAAGCATTGGCCTGAAGCTTATTGGCGTGAACTGGCCGAACGTGTCGGGCACCTTGGTGTGGCGGTGAAACTGCCGTGGGGCAACCCGATCGAGAAGGCCCGGGCCGAGCGCATCGCCGCCGGGTTCCGGCATGTCGAAGTGCTGCCGAAACTGAACCTGGCGGGTGTCGGCAAAGTGTTGGCCGGCGCCCAGGCTTGCGTGGCTGTAGACACCGGCCTCGGTCATCTGGCCGCCGCGCTGGACGTGCCGACGCTGTCGCTGTTCGGTCCGACCAATCCGGGCCTGACGGGTGCCTACGGCAAGGCGCAGATTCACATCGCCAGCGACTTCCCCTGCGCGCCGTGCCTGCAAAAGAAATGCACCTATCAACCGACGGCCGAAGACGCCCGTCAGTTTGACCTGAAACGCGAGTGGCCCCTGTGCTTCACGCGTCTGAATCCCCAGCGTGTCGCCAGCCGACTGAGCACGTTGTTACTGGCTGAGGAGCTGCGCTGATGCAATTGGCTTTTGTCCTTTATAAATATTTCCCGTTTGGCGGTTTGCAGCGCGATTTCATGCGCATCGCCCTGGAGTGTCAGCAGCGCGGTCACAAGATCCGCGTTTACACGCTGATCTGGGAAGGCGACGTGCCGCCGGGTTTCGAAGTGCTGGTGGCGCCGGTCAAGGCGTTCTTCAATCATCGGCGCAACGAAAAGCTCACCGAGTGGATGGAGGCCGACCTGGCCAAGCGTCCGGTGGATCGCCTGATCGGTTTCAACAAGATGCCGGGCCTGGACGTCTACTACGCCGCCGACGGCTGCTTTGAAGACAAGGCGCAGAACCTGCGCAATTCGTTGTACCGTCGTTGGGGCCGCTACCGGCACTTCGCCGAGTACGAGCGCGCGGTGTTCGCCAAGGACGCCAAGACCGAAGTACTGATGATTTCCGAAGTCCAGCAACCGCTGTTCATCAAGCATTACGACACGCCGCTGGAACGCTTCCATTTGCTGCCGCCGGGCATCTCGCAGGACCGTCGCGCACCCGCGAATGCTGCCGAGATTCGCGCCGAGTTCCGTCGCGAGTTCAACCTCAAGGATGACGATTTGCTGCTGGTGCAGATCGGCTCCGGGTTCAAGACCAAGGGTGTGGATCGCAGCCTCAAGGCAGTGGCGGCATTGCCGTCGGAACTGAAAAAACGCACTCGGCTGTTTGTAATTGGCCAGGACGACCCCAAATTATTCCAGATGCAGAGCGCCACGCTGGGGCTCGGCGACAACGTGACGTTCCTCAAGGGCCGCAGCGATATCCCGCGTTTCCTGTTGGGCGCCGACCTGTTGATCCACCCGGCGTACAACGAAAACACCGGCACGGTGCTGCTTGAAGCGCTGGTCGCCGGGTTGCCGGTGCTGGTGAGCGCGGTGTGTGGTTACGCCCATTACATTGCCGAGGCCGACGCCGGCCTGGTGCTGGACGAACCCTTCGATCAGGCGCAGCTCACGCAATACCTGACCGGCATGTTGAATGACGCTCAAGCACGGGCGGCCTGGAGCCGCAACGGTCTGGCCTTTGCCGACACGGCCGACCTCTACAGCATGCCGCAGCACGCGGCCGATGTGATTCTGGCGGAGCACGCTTAATGAAGTTGATGCTGGCTGAACCGTTCAAGAGCCTCTGGGCCGGACGCGACCCGTTCGCTGAAGTCGAGGGCTTGCAGGGCGAGGTGTACCGCGAGCTCGAAGCACGCCGGACCTTGCGTACCGAAGTGGACGGCAACGGGTTTTTCGTGAAGATTCACCGTGGCATCGGCTGGGGCGAGATCTTCAAGAACCTGCTCACCGCCAAGTTGCCGGTACTCGGCGCGGGGCAGGAGTGGAAGGCCATTCAACGCCTGCAAGACGTCGGTGTGCCGACCATGACTGCCGTGGCTTACGGCGAGAAGGGCAGCAACCCGGCGGACCAACATTCGTTCATCGTCACCGAAGAACTGGCACCGACCGTCAGCCTTGAGGATTTCAGCATCGACTGGGTCAAGAACCCGCCTGAGCCGAAACTCAAGCGCGCATTGATCGCCGAAGTCGCGCGCATGACCGGCATGATGCACCGCGCCGGGGTCAACCACCGCGACTGCTACATCTGCCACTTCCTGCTGCACACCGATAAACCGGTGACGGCGGACGACTTCAAGCTCTCGGTGATCGACCTGCACCGCGCCCAGACCCGCCCGGCGATTACCCAGCGCTGGCGCAATAAAGATCTGGCGGCGCTGTACTTTTCGGCCCTGGACATCGGCCTGACCCAGCGCGACAAGTTGCGGTTCCTCAAGGGCTACTTCCAGCAGCCGCTGCGCCAGATTCTGGCCGAGGAAGCGGCGCTGTTGAGTTGGCTCGAAGGCAAGGCCAACAAGCTCTACGACCGTAAACAGCGATACGGGGATGCGCTCTGATGCCGGGTTGGAAACTGGAACCTGCCTACAGCGATCTCGCCGAAGACTTCGGCAGTCTGGAAGCGGTGTTTGCCCTTCAGGGCGAGCGCCTGACCCGTGACCCGTTGTCCGAGGTCATCCGTGTCAATCGCAACGGCGTCAACTATTACGTCAAACGTTACGTCGGTGCCGGCAAAGGCCTGCGACGCTATTTGGGCAAGCCACGGGTAAAAGCCGAATGGCAAAACCTCAAGCGTTTCGCCAAGTGGGGCATCCCGACTGCCGAAGTGGTGGCCTGGGGGCTGGAGCGTCGCGGCGCGGCGTACGACCGTGGGGCGATGATCACCCGCGAGTTGCCGAATACCGAAGACCTGTCGGCCCTGGCCGACCGGCATGACCCGAAACTGGCGGACCGCGCCTGGGTCGATAACATCAGTCGGCAACTGGCGGGTTACACCCGGACCATGCACGACAATCGCTTCACCCATAACGATTTGAAGTGGCGCAACCTGCTGATCGACGATAACGCCAAGCTGTTCCTGATCGATTGCCCCAACGGCGATTTCTGGCGCGGCTTCTGGCTCAAGTACCGCATCACCAAGGACCTGGCCTGCCTCGACAAGGTGGCCAAGTATCACCTGTCGGCCACCCAGCGCCTGCGCTTCTACCTGCAATACCGTGGGCGTGAACGCCTGAATGCCGCCGACAAGAAGCGTATTCGGCACGTGGTGAGATTTTTCGAGGGACGCGAATGACTGATTTTCTGGCTGCTGAAGACCGTGCGCTGCTTGAGCGTCACGGCCTCGGCACCTTCGACGCCCTGTGGGCCAAGCAGCTCGACGCTGTGGATGAACCCAACACCGCGCGCGGCGGCTGGAGCAGTGTGTTTCGGCTGGACCTGGAAGGTCAGGGCTTTTACCTCAAGCGCCAGAGCAACTACCTGACGCGCACCTTTCATGCGCCGTTCGGCGAGCCGAGTTTTGCCCGCGAGTTTCGCAACATCACGCGCTATCAAAAGATGGGCATCCCGGCGCTGCAAGCGGCGTTCTTCGGGGAGCGCAAAGTCGACGGCGAAGTCCGCGCGATCCTGCTGACCCGTGCGCTGGATGGCTGGGATGACCTGGATTCGCTGTTGCAGCGCTGGTCGGAGCTGAGCGAAGCGCAACACTCCGCGATCCTGCACGCCTGTGGACAACTGGCGCGGCGCCTGCACGGCGTGCGTCAGGTCCACGGTTGCTTCTACCCCAAACATATTTTCCTGCGGGCCACCGGCGACGGTTACCAGGCGCAGTTGATCGACCTGGAAAAGACCCGGCCCTTGCTGTTCGGCCAGCGTGACCGGATCAAAGATCTGGAACCGCTGCTGCGCCGGGCGCCTGAGTGGGACGAAGGCCAGTTGCGCGAGCTGTTGGCGAGTTATGTGGACCAGCCCCAAGACAGTTCGCTGGTGGACAACTGGGTTTCGCGATTGACCGCGCGGCGCAGTCACAAGGAGACGCGTTGATGCGTTTGTCCGAACTGAAAAACGCCGGCCGCAGCCCGAGCCTGCCGTTGAGCATTCCACTGGCAGATGCCGCCGGGCCTGCCGACTTGCAACTGTTAACCCTGTTGCGCGTATTGCCGGGGCAGCGTTATGTCGGTGCCGGTGTCTGGCGCGGCCGGCCGGTGTTGGCCAAGTTGTTGGTCGGCAGCAAAGCGGCGCGCCACTTTCAGCGTGAGCGTGATGGTGTGCACCTGCTCGCCGATCAGGGCCTGACCACGCCGCAACTGCTGGCGGACGGCTTGAAGGACGGCGAGGGCGGTTGGCTGCTGTTCGATTTCATCGAAGGCGCCGAGAGCCTGGGCGACACCTGGAAACAGGTCGAACACTTGCCGGTGTTGGCGGATATGCAAGGCGCGGTGCTGGCCGAGGCGTTGGGCGCCATCGGCCAAATGCATCGCAAGGGCCTGTGGCAGGAAGACTTGCATCTGGACAACCTGTTGCGTCAGCGCGGTCGGTTGTACTTGATCGATGGCGGCGGCGTTTGCGCCGAAACCCCTGGCCAGCCACTGTCGCGGCAGAAAGTCCTGGAAAACCTCGGGGTGTTTTTTGCCCAGTTGCCCAAGTCGCTGGAACCGTTTACCGAAGAGTTGCTGGTGTATTACCTGTTGAGCAACGGCGAACATGCGTTGCCGATGGAAGCCTTGCAGAAGCAGATCGACAAGGTGCGCCGCTGGCGCTTGAAGGACTTCCTGATCAAGTGCGGCCGCGAATGCACGTTGTTCAGCGTCCGGCGCGGGGCGTTCGGATTGCGGGCGATTCGGCGTGAGGAAGAAGCGGCGATGTTGCCGGTGCTGGAGCAGGCCGATGCCTTGCTCGACCGGGGTCACTTGTACAAGACCGGCGGCGCGGCGAGTGTCGGCAAGGTCGAAGTGGCCGGGCGTCCGCTGGTGATCAAGCGTTATAACATCAAGGGCTTTGCCCATTGGCTCAAGCGCTTCTGGCGCCCGAGCCGTGCCTGGCATTCCTGGCGCGAAGGCAATCGCCTGGCGTTCCTGGGGATCGCGACACCGAAGCCGCTGGCCGTGCTGGAAAAGCGTTTCCTGTGGTTGCGCAGCCGGGCTTATCTGGTGACCGAATACCTCGCGGGGCCGGACATCATCGAGCGGTTTGCGCCCTACGTTGAGAGCGGCGAGGCGCCGGAAGCTGAGTTGCTGGCGCTGGATCACTTGTTCGCCGAACTGATTCGCGAGCGGATCAGCCATGGGGATTTCAAGGGCCATAACCTGTTCTGGCAGCAGGATCGCTGGGCGCTGATTGATCTGGACTCGATGTGTCAGCACGGCTCGGTGGGGAGCTTTGCCCCGGCCTATGCGCGGGATCGGGCGCGGTTCATGCGCAACTGGCCTGAGAGCAGTGCGTTGTATCAGGTGATCGATCAGCGTTTGCCGAAAGACATCTCCGGCGCGGCCTGAATCGCCTTCGCGAGCAAGCCCGCTCTCACATTTGGAATGCATTCCCCTGTGGGAGCGGGCTTGCTCGCGAAGAGGCCCGCACATCCGACACAAAATCCCCCGGCCTGTCTTCGGAGGACAAGTTCTTAAGAACCGTCCTACACAATCCACAGACCCCATGAACTGTGCCCTGAATAACCCCGATGCTAGTTTGCCTGACGATCCCGAAAGGCAAATTCAGATGAAAAAAATCGCCACGCTGCTGGGTGCTTGTTCACTGTCCCTATCCGGCTGCGGCACCGCCGTCACCGTCCTGCAAGACGACGCCGACGCTGCCCGCGGCTTGCGCAAACAAAAGACCTACTGCCAGTCTATCCCCCGCATCTACAGCGGCCTGGCCTACGACTTCTGCGTATTGAACGCCCCCCCTGACCCCACCGGAGTCCTGGTGCCGCTGGTATTGCTGGATTTGGGGCTGTCGGGCGTGCTGGATACTGTTTTCCTGCCATACACGATCTATCGGCAAGGCGTGGACGGCAATATCGGCATTTATTGGCGGGCAGGGCGTGGGTAACTCTTTTGTCTCAACAGTTTTTTCTTTTTGAAAACGAAAGCGAAGCCGAGGCTAATGTTGAGGCGCAAAAGCTATTGCTTTCGACCGGGAAATATAGCGACTTCATTATTTATGTCGACGAGAGCGGTGACCATGGAATGCAAACGCTAGATCCAAACTATCCAATGTTTGTGCTCGCATTTTGTGTTTTTCATAAGAGGCATTATTGCGAAAAGGTCATTCCTTCCCTTCAGAAGTTTAAATTCAATCACATGGGGCACGACCTGATCGGTCTACATGAGCTGGAGATTCGAAAGGAAAAGGGCGCATTCTCTGGTCTCTTCCAGTCCAGGCAGCACAAACATGCATTTCTCGATGAGCTCACGGGCATCATTGAAGCAAGCAATTTTGTCCTGATCAGTTGCGTGATCGACAAGGCCGCCCTCCGCGAAAAAGAGGGCCCTGTTCACAATCCTTATCACGTCGCGCTCGGCTTTTGCCTGGAAACGCTTTATGAGTTTTTACAGGAAAAGAACCAGCAGAGAGCTTTGACTCATGTGATTTTCGAGCGGCGGGGGAAGAAAGAGGATAACGAGCTTGAGTTGGAGTTTCGCCGCATGTGCGATGGCGCGAACCGATTGGGCTTTCAGCTGCCGTTCGAAATCGTTTTTGCGACTAAACAAGTGAATTCTACCGGGTTACAGCTAGCGGATCTTGTTGCAAGACCCATTGGCATAAGTGTTTTGCGGCCCGGGCAGGAAAATCGCGCCTTTGACGTGCTCAAGCGTAAGTTCTATTGCAGTGGCGGTCGTAACAATGTGGGAGAGGGTTTCGAAAATTGGGGTTTAAAGATTTTCCCTCTCTCAGAAAGCGAAAAGCCCCGATGAAACTCACCGAGGCTAGAACGCCGACCGGGATCTCCCAGTCCATTTGCGCAGGAGTCTAAGTCGAGGTCGTCTGTCTGTCAACGAGCGACCCCGCGACTTCCCGCTAGAGGCTTGCCGTCGCTTTTAAGCTATAATCCCGCCCTTTAGCTGTCTCTCGCCCCTTGCGAGGGCACATTAATTTTTGAGGCGCTTGTCGCCTGAATGCAGACTAAAGAGGCTAGACCCCTGTGGCATTGACGATTCTTGGCCTGTCCGGCGCCCTTAGCCATGATCCTTCCGCAGCCTTGTACATCGACGGCAAGCTGGTCGCGGCGGCAGAGGAAGAGCGCTTCGTACGCGATAAACATGCAAAGAACCGCATGCCCTACGAATCGGCGAAGTTCTGCCTCGAACAGGCAGGCATCAAGCCCTCCGACGTTGACGTAGTGGCGATCCCGTTCGCCCCGATCAGCCTGTTCGGCAAGGCGCGCTGGCACTACGCCAAGCGTTACTGGTACGCCCCGGACCGCGCCCTCGACGCGATCCTGATGGGCAACCGTCGCTACAAGCGCTATCGCAACAAGATCGTGTTCTGCCTTGAGCAACTGGGCTTCGACCCGAAGAAAATCAAGATCGAACCGGTCGAACATCACCTGGCTCACGCCTCCAGCGCCTACCACTGTTCCGGTTTCAAAGAGAAAACCGCGATCCTCGGGATCGACGGCAAAGGTGAGTACGCCACGACCTTCTTCGGTTATGGCGAGAACGGCAAGATCCACAAGATCAAGGAATTCTTCGATCCGGACTCCCTCGGCGGCCTGTACGGCGCGATCACCGAGTTCCTCGGTTTCGAGATGCTCGACGGCGAGTTCAAGGTCATGGGCATGGCGCCCTACGGCGATGCGACAAAATACGATTTCTCGCGCCTGGCCTCGTTTGAAAACGGCGAGCTGGTGATCAATACCGACTACGCCAACGTCATCGGCCTGCGTCGCTACAAAGAGAAGGGCAAGGGCTTCTACTTCTCGCCGAAGCTGATCGAGTGGCTGGGTCCGAAGCGCGAAGGCGACATCGCCGACGAGCCGTACATCCACTACGCCGCCAGCATGCAAGCGCTGTTCGAAAAGATCTCGCTGCAGATGATCGACCACTACCTGGGCGACGTGCTCAAGGAAACCGGCAAGCTGGCTTTCGCCGGTGGCTGTGCGCTGAACGTCAAGCTGAACCAGAAAATCATCGCCCGCGACGACGTCACCGAACTGTTCGTGCAACCGGCGTCCGGCGATGCCGGCACTGCGGTCGGCGCAGCGGCCTATGTGTCGCATGCCCGTGGCGTGCCGGTCGAGAAGATGGAACACGTCTACCTCGGCCCGTCCTACAGCAATGAAGACGTGATCGCCGCGTGCGCCCGTCATCCGAGCAAGCCGACCTGGCGCAAGCTCGAGAACATGCCGGAAAACATCGCCAAGATCATGGTCGACGGCAACCCGGTGGCCTGGTTCCAGGGCCGCATGGAGTTCGGTCCACGTGCCTTGGGCGGTCGTTCGATTATTGGTTGCCCGAGTGCGACCGGTGTGGCTGACCGCATCAACCACCAGATCAAGTTCCGCGAGCGCTGGAGGCCTTTCTGCCCGTCGATGCTCGACACCGTGGCACCGCAGATGATCAAGATCGATCACCCGGCGCCGTTCATGACCTTCACCTTTGAAGTGGCTGAAGAGTGGAAGGCACGCGTGCCGGAAGTCGTTCATGAAGACGGTACCTCCCGAGCCCAGGTGCTCAAGCGCGAATACAACCCGCGCTACTACGACATGATGAAAGCGCTGGAAGTACTGACCGGCAACGGCGTGTCGCTGAACACCTCGCTCAACCGTCGTGGCGAGCCGATGATTTGCTCGCCGACCGACGCCCTGAACATGTTCTTCGGCTCCGACCTGCAATACCTGATCATGGAAGACATTCTGGTGGTCAAAGAAGGCGCGGACGCTTATGACACGCTCGGCTGAACGCCATGTGCTGCAGTTCTGTCACGGCTATGACGGGCCGTTCCTGGACTGCGCCCGGCAGTACGCCAGCCTGTTCGCGGGGACAGGCTATCGGGTGACCACGGTCTTTCTGACCGGGGCCGCCGATGCCGACGTCGCCGCGGGCTGCGCTTCCGACGAAGTGCTGTTCATGGAATACAGCTCCAAGGCCATTCGTGGCCTGAAGCTGGGCGCCATCGCCGATCTGCGCAAGATCGCCGCTTCGCGCAATTTCAGCTTCTGCATCGCTCACCGTTTCAAACCGATCTACATCGCCTTGCTCGGCACGTCGTTGCCGGTGATTGGCGTGCACCACGCGTTTGATGATTACAAACGCGGCACGCGCAAACTGTTTGCGCATATTTTCCGTAAGCGTTTGAGCCTGCTCGGGGTGTCCGATGCGGTGCGCGACGACATGCGCCGGTGCCTGCCGAAATGGCCCGCCGGACGGATTCAGACGCTCTACAACCGTATCGATGTGCAGGGCTTGCAGGTCACTCAAGTGTCGGCTCGCGAAGCCCGGGAAACCCTCGGTCTGTCGGCAGATGCCTGGGTGGTCGGCAACGTCGGGCGGCTGCATCCGGACAAGGATCAAACTACGCTGCTGCATGGTTTTGCCACAGCGTTGCCGGGGTTGCCGGGCAACAGCCAGCTGGTGATTCTCGGCTCCGGTCGCCTGGAGCAGAGCCTCAAGGATCTGGCCCGTGAACTCGGCATCGGCGATCGCGTGCTGTTCCTTGGCCAGGTTCCCGAGGCCCGGCGCTACTTCCGTGCCTTTGATGTGTTTGCCTTGAGCTCCGATCACGAGCCGTTCGGCATGGTGCTGCTCGAAGCCATGGCCGCCGGTGTGCCGTTGCTGGCGACTGCCTGCGGCGGGGCGAAGGAAGTGGTCGAAGGCGTGGGCATTCTGTTCCCGCTGGGCGACGCCGAACACCTGGCGCAAGGGCTGCAGCATTTGGCCGCGATGGACGAGCAGCAACGTCGCCAGTGTGCCGAGCTGATGCTCGACCGCTTGCGCGAGCGCTTCAGCGACCGTGCGGTGCGCGACGCTTTCTGGCATTTGCCACACGTTACCGAACTGGCACAGAGGGGCTGATGCTCAACCGATTTCAAGGCTGGCGCGAGCGAGGCTGGGCGTCTGTCGACGCCTCGACGTATGCCGATGCCTGGCAGCGTTTTGGCGGCAGCGTCGCGACTCATCCAATGGTCGTCGAGCGGCTGGCAGCGCTGGCGGACATCCCGGTGCGCTACCTGGCCTGGGAACACAACGGTGAAGTCAAAGCCGCGATCCCGACCTGGGGCCGCGACCTTGCACTGTCCAAAGACGTCCTCAAACGCAGCGGTAAGAAAGGTCTGTTCGACCTCGGTAATGCCGAGCTGATCCTGCCGGCTGCCGCTGATGCCCAGTCACCTTTGCGTCATCGCGGGCGTTATCTGTCCGCGCTGAACGAAGGTCGCTTCACGGGCATCAAGTTGCAAGCCGAGCAACTGGCCATGGCCCGCACACCCGAAGAGCTGTCGAAGAAATTTCGCTACAACCAGCGCCGTGAACTGCGTTTGCTGGAAGAGGCGGGCGGGGTAGTGCGGCCGGTCAGCGAGTTTTCCAGCAGCGAGCTGGCGGCGATCTACTGCGACCTGTTCCAGCGCCGCTGGGGTTTCCCGGCGACCGGCGCGGCGCGCATGGGCGAGGTGATCGAGTTGCTGCGCGAGCTGCTGATCGGCTCGGTGATTTTCCTCAACGATGCGCCGATTGCGATTCAATTGGTGTACCGCGTCGAAGCACCGCAATGGATCAGCGTCGAGTACATCAATGGCGGCGTCGATCCTGAAACCCGCGAGTTCAGCCCTGGCAGCGTGCTGAGTTTTCTCAACACCCAAAGCGCTTGGGAACACGCTCGGGCCTTGGGTAAACCGCTGCGGTTTTCCTTCGGTCGGGCCGACCGTGAATACAAGGACCGCTGGTGCAATCCTGTGCCGGTCTTCACCGTATGAGCCAACCCATGAACCGCAAACAGCAACTGCTCAAGCGTCACCGTCGCAACAAACGCATCGGCCTGCTGATCGCGTTGGCGCTGTTGATAGTCGTCGGCATGCTGGTGGCCTGGTGGCTGCCGCTGGTGCTCGCGGTCCTGGGCTGGATCGCGCATGAGGCGTGGTTCGCCGACCATTTGTTTTATTCACCCAAAGACGATTACCAGTACAGCTTTCCGCCCTACACCCAACGGCCCAAGGTTCACCTGGTGGGCGAGCATTTGCGGTTGGACGAAGGCGTGATGTTGGTCGACGACGCCACGCTGGTACTGGCGCTGCGGGTGAAAAGCACTTGGCTGGGTCGCTTTTTCGACCCGGTGGTCGAGCTGGCGGGTGGCAACCACCCGGATCGGCAAACCTTCGAGCGTGGCGTCAATGGCCTGCGTTATCTGAATCTCAGCGGTCAGGTGCACGTTCTATCCCAAGGGCAGTTGCGGTTGCGCGGGCGCTTCTGCAAAGTCTTCGGTGAGCCAGTGCTTTGGGCTTTCGAACAACCGGATTACCACCGCCAGCGCGTGATGGTCATTGCGCCCCACGCCGATGATGCGGAACTGGCGGCCTACGGTTTATACAGCCAGGCCAATGAAGCCTGGATCGTCACCCTGACCGCTGGTGAGATCGAAGCCGAACACTATCAGCAGATGGGCCTGAACAAGGTCGAGGCGGCGCGCCTCAAGGGCCGGCTGCGCGCCTGGGACAGCATCGCCGTGCCGCGCTGGGCTGGCGTGCCTGAAGCGCATTGCGTGCAGTTGGGCTATTTCTGTCTGCAATTGGCGGCGATGAAAGCGGCGCCGTCACAACCGATGGGCTCGCGGGAAGCCGAGTTGGGCGACACTCGCCTGTTCCGCCAGTTGAACCCGTTCACCTTGCCCGGTGACGCCGACGGTGCGCCGACCTGGAACAATTTGCTGGCTGATCTGCGCGAAGTATTGCTGCGAGCACGCCCGGACGTGATCGTCCTGCCGCACCCGACCCTTGATCCGCACCCTGACCATCTCTGTGCGCAGGACGCCGTCCTCGAAGCGCTCAGAGGACTGGACTGGCAGCCGACCCTGCTCGGTTACGCCAACCATCTGCACGACAACGATCGCTGGCCGATGGGCGACGCAGGCCATGGCATCGCACTGCCGCCGGCGTTCGATTCGACCGTGGCGATGCAGCCGTGCTGCTTGCCGATGTCTATCGAGCAACAGCGGGACAAGGCGATGGCGTTGGGGATGATGCATGACCTGCAGCCACCCCTGCCGTTCAAGCGACGTTTGCGCCGCTGGATACAACGCCAGCTGGCTGGGCGTGTTCCGCCAACTTATGGCGAGAACGAGTTTTTTCGCAAAGCCGTCAGGCGCCATGAATTGTTTTGGGTTTTGAAGCATAACGATACAACTGCACAGTAAAAATGAAGCATGACGCGGTTTAGCATGACGACAAATTAATCAGCCGCAGTGAAGTTTCTGTGATGAATCCATGCCCGCGTATTCTTTTTCTGATTCCTTATTTCGGTCAATGGCCGTTCTGGATGCCGTTCTTTCTGGAGAGTTGCAGGCGTAACCCTGACATCGACTGGTTGTTGTTCAGTGACTGCGGCATTCCCGAGAACCTGCCGCCCAACGTCACCGTCGAGACCATGAGCTTCAGCGATTACTGTGCGCTGGTGTCCCGGCGCTTGGACATCGACTTTGCGCCCGCTGCGGCTTACAAACTGTGCGACATCAAACCGGCGTTGGGACACATTCACGCCGACCGCCTGCAAGGCTATGATTTCTGGGCGTTCGGCGATATTGATCTGGTGTATGGTGACCTGCGAAGTTACTTCACCCCTGATCGGCTGGCCGCTTATGACCTGTTTTCCACCCATGAACGGCGGGTCGCCGGGCACCTTTGCCTGATGCGCAACACCGCGCGCAAGCGTGAGTTGTTCATGCAGATCAAGGGTTGGCAAAAGCGCTTTACCGATCATGAACATCACGCACTGGACGAAGGGGCCTTCAGCCGTATCTTCCTCTGGCGCAAGAATTTTCCAGAGCCATTGTTCACGTTGGTGGGCAAGCTTAATCCGTGGCGTCGCCGCAGCGAGTTCACCGAGGCATTCAGCACGCCGGGTGGCTGCATCAAGTGGCATGACGGCACGGATGATTTTCCGCGTCACTGGTATTGGCACAATGGTTGTTTAAGCAATGATCGCGATGGCGATCGCCGGTTTCCGTATTTCCACTTCGTTTGCTGGAAGCGCAACGAGTGGTCACGGTTGCCCCCACCCGATCCGGCCGAGGTCAGGCGCATGGTCGCCGAACCGGTCTGGGTCATCGATGCGACTGGTTTCCACGGGGAGAGTTATGAGTCAACGGTCAAAGGTTCTGCAGCTGCAGCCTGACTACAACGTCAAAGCCCATGATTTTGCCGACCTGGCAGAGCAGATCGTCAAGGCGCTGCCGAACGATCGCTATGAGGTAACCGCCGCGTTCCTGCGGGGCAAGCCAGGGCCAGGCGAGGCGGTGAGCCGTGCCGACCGTTCGGTGTATTTCGAGTTTTCCGACAAGTCCCTCAAGGGCATGCGCCTGCGTGCGATGTGGCAGTTGTTCAAATTCTGCCGCGCTGAAAAATTCGACGTAGTGATCTGCAACCGCTTCAAACCCGTGAACATGATGCTGACGCTCAACCGCTGGCTGAAAGTGCCACTGTGCATCGGTATTTCCCATGGCTTCGGCGAGTACGACCGGTTTTACCGGCGCCGCCAGACCCAGCGCCTGATCGATCGCCACTGGCGCTTTGTCGGTGTTTCACCGGCGGTTAAACAGTACCTGCTGGACTGCGACTGCGGTTTCACCGACCAGAACACCTATGCAATTACCAACGCCATTGATATCGAGCAGGCCGAAGGCTTGCAGCACAGCCGCGAGCGTGCCCGTGAAATGCTGGGCATTGATCCGTCGGTACGCTTGATCGGGGCACTGGGCCGCTTGGTGCCGGTCAAGGGCCACACCTACCTGTTGCAGGCGTTTGCTGCACTCAAGGACAAGTACCCGAACACCCAACTGGCGATCATCGGTGCCGGCCGCGAAGAGTCGAAACTGGCAGCCGAGATCGAACACTTGGGCCTGACCGGCCGTGCGCACCTGTTGGGCTTCAAGGAAATCGCCTTGCAGTACATCCGCGCGTTTGACGTCTGGACCATGCCGTCGCTGGCCGAAGGCCTGGGCCTGGCGCTGCTCGAAGGCATGAGCGGGCACCTGCCGGTGATCGCCTCCAACGTGCCGGCCATGTTGCCGCTGATCGAGGGCGCCGGTGGGCTGGCGATTACGCCAAAGGATGTGCCGAGCCTGGTCGCGGCGCTGGATAACTACCTGGCTCTTTCGGACGACGAACTCAAGGCCAAGGGCGAACAGGCGTTCCGCTATTTGCAGAAAGAACACGACATCGAGGTGTTCCGCCAGGAGTACCTGAACCTGATCGACTCTGGCCTGGATCAGGCCCGCAAGGAACAGAAATGAACGACGCGCAACCCATCGTCACCGTCATCATTGCGTCGTACAACCACGCTCCCTACATTGAGGAAAGCATCCTCAGCGTCCTCAACCAGACCTATTCGAACATCGAATTGCTGGTGATCGATGACGGCTCCAAGGACGACAGTGTCGAGCGCATCAAGGCGTTACAGGCGCAACACGGCTTCGATTTCCGGGTGCAGGAGAATCAAGGGCTGACCAACACGCTTAATGGCGCGATCGCTCGTTCAAAAGGCAGCCTGATCGTACCGTTCGGCTCCGATGACATCATGTTGCCCGAGCGCATCGCCACTCAGGTTGCCTACATGGATGGCAAGCCCGAGGTCGGTATCTGCGCCGGCAACATCGAGCTGATCGACGCCGACGGCAACCTGTACCCGGAGAAACGCCAACGCCGGGATGTGCCGTTCCGTCGCCTGGACTTCGATGACATGTTCCTGGAGCGCAAACCTTACCCGCCGGCACCGACCCTGATGATTCGCCGTGAGGCGCTGGACAAGGTGGGTGGATTCGATCCGAACATCCGTCTGGAGGACCTGCTGATCGAGCTGAAGGTGACCCATGCCGGTTACTTCATCGATGGCCTGAACGTGCTGATGGCGCGCTACCGCAAGCACGCCACCAACTCCTACAAGAATCACCGTTTCATGATCGACAACATCCTGCGTTCCTATGCGCTGTTCAGCGATCATCCGCTGTACGACGAGGTGCGCTATAAATTCCTGAGCTCGATGTTCCTGAAAACCGCCAACCGCGATCGCACGCTGGCGCGGGAACTGCTGGCGCAGATCCCGTTCAAGGCCTGGAACAAGAAAACCTGGCGTGGCCTGGGGAGGCTGTACTTTTCGCCCCTGGAAAAAGACTGAAACCTGTCAGATCGGTCGCTCGCGATTAGCGGGCGATCTTTTCCGCCAGGCGCTTATCGGCGTCCTGGCGTTGGCGTAGCCACTGCGAGACTTTCTTGCCTGCGGTGATGCCTGGCTTTTCGATGTACAGAAAGGTCAGGCTACTGATGATGATCAGCAGGCACGTGCATAGAGCCATCATTGGCAGGAAGGTCCAGGTTTCACGGGTATCGATGGGCAATATATGCGGCAGGCGCTGCACCATCACCCAGAGCAGGAAACCATGCAGCAAGTAGGTGCTGTAGCTGATTTCTCCGAGCCAACGGATGCTGCGTGGTTTCAGGGCGCCGAATAGCGTATGTCCGGATGCCACGATCACAAAAAATACCGACATCAGCAGCAGCGGCATCAGGCTGAACGCACGGCTGTAGGCGGTAAAGGCAATCGCCAGCGCGATCAACGCGATGATGCCGGCCAGGCGCGTCTGACTCCAGGCCACCAGCTGCGGTCGACGAACCCAGTAGGCGGCACCGATCCCCCCGAGGAAGCTGGCCAGGAAGTGCTTCTTCAGCGAATGCTCCCAGCCGACCACCTGGTACAGGGCGTAAATGCCGATCAGACACAACACCACTTGTAGCCAACTACCGCGATAGACAAACACCATGGCGGCGAGGGGCAGTGCCAGGTAGAAAAACACTTCGTAGCCCAGGGTCCAGGTGACATTGGAGATGAGCATGCCGGTTTGGTGGTACTGGTTGACGTCCGGTCGGTCGAAGGTCAACCAGGCCAGAATCTGCCCGGCAAGCCGCAGGCCCGACTCCTTCAGCTCCCAATTCTGCAAGTGGAAGACCGAGACAAACACCAGCAACATCAGCGGCAGGTACAGCGGATAGAGGCGAAACAGCCGGGATATCGCAAACGCCTGCCAGTCGTGATTACGTCCCTGGGCGAGTAACCGGCTCCAGAACAGAAAACCGGTGATCATGAAAAACAGCGCAACGCTGCCCTGGCCAAGCTGTGAGTAGAAATTGCTCGGTGGAAAATCAATCACACCCGTGCGTAAAAAGATCCAGGTAATGATCGAGTGGTGCACGAACACACCGAACGCCAGATAGCCGCGCAGGCCATCGATGCTGGCGTAGCGACTTTCACCGGAATGCTGAAGGTGCCGAGCGATTTTCGGGACGGCGCGCAATAACAATGCGGCGGTCACGATGGCCAGTAGATAGGCTACCAGCGCAATAAGGGGATTGGTTTCGGTCATCAGTGAGCCTTGGCCGTGTTGCTGGCGGCCAGCACTTGCCTGTGCAGGTTATTGACGGCGGATGTGGATGCGGTGGCGGCGTATCCCTGGAGCAGCGCCTGGAAGTGATCTTCGAACAACCAGCGCCGATCCTCGGTGTAGCGTTGCATGTGACGCAAATTTCGCTGACGCAGAGACAGGCTCAGTGACGACGGATAGATGCGCATGTCGGCCAGGTCGATCAGGCCGAACTCGCCGTCACCGAGCACCAGTACGTTACCCAGATGCAATGAGCGGAAGTACACGCCTTGCTCATGTAACTGCGCCATGAACTTGCCGAAACGCTCTACCAGCGCCTGACGCACTGCCGGCGCGGTGATCCCTTGCAGAACCTGACGCAGGGTGTTGCCCGGCAGCGGCGAGTAATGCACTGCGCTGCTGCCGTCTTCGAGGCGGTACAGACCCAGGGTCAGCGGCGTTGGAATACCCATGTTGCGCAGTTGCTCGCTGTTAACGGCAAAGCGTTCTGAATAGGGGTTGAAACTGCCTGAGGTATACCAGCGGCGGCGACGGAACAGCTTGAGGAAGCTGCCATCGGCCAGTCGCAGGACTTTAGGCCCCAGGCCGTCTTCCTCGATCACCTGGGCGCTGGCAGTCATCTGCTCGAACGCCGTCGGCTGCAGTGTTTTTACCGGCAGGGTCAGCAGGCGTCTGGCGCGTTGGTTGATGCTCAGCGCGGCGATCAACGCCAGAGGTATCCACAGCAGGAACCAGTGCTCTTTCGGTCGCGAAATGATCCCGCCGCCTTCGGTCAAACCGGCACCGATGCCGAATATCAACCAGGTCGAAGCGACGATAAACAGCGGTTGGACACGATAGCGCCAGCTACTCAGCAGGGCCCAGGCCTGAAAAAACAACCAGGGCAACAGGCCGAAAATGCCGACGTAATAGAGCACGCCAAGGGCAAAATTATGCGTCTCTTGCAGGGTATAGCCGATGCCGGGGTCGAGGGTCAGGCTGGCGTTGTAGCCATGGCCGATCCACGGATGTTCGGCAATCCGGTGCAGGGCCATTTGCCAGATTTCCAGGCGAAAGGAATCGCCTCGCTCAATGATCATCCGCGAAAACAACGCACTGACCGCGAGCCCGCTGACGGCCAGCGCTGCGAGCAATACGATCGAGCGACGATTCCAGCAGATGAAACTCAACCATAGCGCCGCCAGTGTCAGGGCCACCAGCGGGGTTCTGGAACCTGTTGCGATCACTGCAGCGAACATGATGGTCATCGCCGGAAGGCTGAGCCAGAGCATCTGGCGCCGCTTGCAGGTCATGCTCAGGCTCAGCCAGTAGGCGCAGAAAAAGCCGAAGATATGGGAGCTGAGCAATGGGTTGTCGAACGCGCCGCCGCCAATCAACCGCATGCCCGGCTGATAGATATGGGCAAACATGTACAAGTTGTAGATCGAAGCGACCAACCCGACGATCGCGGCACTGAACAGCAACGGCTGGATGATTTCGCTGCGATGGCGCACCAGCAGGTAGGAGCCGGCGAACAACAGCAAGGTATGAAGCGCCGGTTTGAACTGGCCGGCGACGCTGTCGTCATCCGGTGGCCCCCAGCACAGGCTCAGCAAGGCCCAGGCAGCGAACAGCAGCATCGCGATAAACACCGGTTCGCGCAGCAATTCCTTGAGTTCCCGTGGGCGCAGGCAAAGGGCAATCAGCGATGGAATGCTGAACAGGCCATAAAACAGTTTGTGATGGAGGCTGCGTCCGGGGAGAAAGAACAGGGCGCACAGGAGCAAGAGATAGCCCAGTGGAAGAATCCACAGGCAAATGAAATCGAAGACTCGATTGGACGTGCTGTTGAAGCCGCTGAGTTGCATGCTGAGAGATTCAATCCTGAAGTTGATCGGCCATTTCGGGTTGATGGCTATTTGATGCTGTTTAAGACGCATAACAATAACAGCCTTTATGCGTTTGCCAGAACCCTGAAGAAGCTGTGCTAAAGTCAGCGTCCTTTTTATCGACATTCGCGTGATATGACCGACTCCAGTCTCTCCGCAAGCCCATCGAGCTTGAAAATCTACTTCCGTCTGCTCGGCTATGTACGGCCGTATATCAGTCTGTTCCTGATCAGCATTGTCGGCTTTCTGATTTTCGCCTCGACGCAGCCAATGCTCGGCTACATTCTCAAGTATTTCGTCGACGGTCTGTCCAATCCGGAAGCCGTACTGTTTCCGACGGTGCCTTACCTGCGCGACCTGCAACTGCTGCAGGCAGTGCCGTTACTGATCATCTTGATCGCGGCGTGGCAGGGGTTTGGTTCTTACCTGGGCAACTATTTCCTGGCCAAGGTTTCCCTCGGGCTGGTCCACGATCTGCGGGTGCAGTTGTTCAACAACCTGCTGGTCTTGCCGAACCGTTACTTCGACAAGCATAACTCGGGTCATCTGATTTCGCGCATCACCTTCAACGTGACCATGGTGACCGGGGCGGCCACAGATGCGATCAAGGTCGTAATTCGCGAAGGCATGACGGTGATCTTCCTGTTTGCCTCGCTGCTGCTGATGAACTGGCGCTTGACGCTGGTCATGGTCGCCATCCTGCCGCTGATCGCCGTGATGGTACGCACCGCCAGCAAGAAATTCCGCAAGCAGAGCAAGAAAATCCAGTCGGCCATGGGTGATGTGACCCACGTGTCCTCGGAAACGATCCAGGGCTATCGCGTGGTGCGCAGTTTCGGCGGCGAAGTCTACGAGCAAAATCGTTTCCTGGCGGCGAGCCAGGGCAACACCGACAAGCAACTGCGCATGACCCGCACCGGCGCAATCTACACGCCGCTGCTGCAATTGGTGATCTACAGCGCCATGGCCGTGTTGATGTTCCTGGTGCTGTACCTGCGCGGCGATGCTTCTGCCGGTGACATGATTGCCTACATTACGTTGGCTGGCCTGCTGCCCAAGCCGATCCGTCAGTTGTCTGAAGTCAGCTCGACCATCCAGAAAGGTGTGGCCGGTGCCGAAAGCATTTTCGAACAACTGGACGTCGAACCGGAAGTTGATACCGGCACCGTCGAGCGCGACTCGGTCAGCGGTCGCCTGGATGTGCGCAACCTGAGCTTCACCTACCCGGACACCGATCGCCAGGTACTCAATGACATCAGTTTCTCGGTCGAACCGGGGCAAATGGTGGCGCTGGTGGGACGCTCGGGCAGTGGCAAATCGACCTTGGCCAACCTGATTCCACGCTTCTATCACCACGACAAGGGCGAGATCCTGATCGATGGCGTCGAAGTGGAGCAATACAAACTGCTGAACCTGCGCAAACACATTGCTCAGGTGACCCAGCATGTGACGCTGTTCAGCGACACCGTGGCCAACAACATCGCCTATGGTGATCTGGCCGGCGCGCCCCGTGAAGACATCGAGAAAGCGGCGAAAGACGCTTACGCCATGGACTTCATCGCACAGTTGCCTGAAGGCCTGGACACTCAGGTCGGTGAAAACGGCGTGTTGCTGTCCGGTGGTCAGCGCCAGCGCCTGGCGATTGCCCGGGCACTGCTGAAGAACGCACCGCTGCTGATCCTCGACGAGGCCACTTCGGCCCTTGATACCGAATCGGAGCGGCACATTCAGGCCGCGCTAGATCAGGTCATGAAAGGCCGGACCACGCTGGTCATTGCCCACCGCCTGTCGACCATCGAGAAGGCTGACCTGATTCTGGTCATGGATCAGGGCCGGATCGTCGAGCGCGGCACCCATGCCGAACTGCTGGCGCAGAACGGTTACTACGCCCGTTTGAACGCCATGGGCCTTGATGCCCCGGCAGAAGACATCGCCTGACGAAGCAAGGTTTAGCTCCCGGTCCCTGTGGCGAGGGAGCTTGTCGGATCGCCGCACCGTCCCGCTGGGCTGCGTAGCAGCCCTAAAGTCGGCTTACCAGATCTTAAGGATCAGGGCCGCTTCGCGCCCCAGCGGGAGCAAGCTCCCTCGCCACAGGTGATTTGTATCCGGTTCTTTACCCTTCTTGACCAAACCTGAATAAAACTCTGCACCGCGCTTGTTAAGGTTCCTGAACGAACTTTGACTTCAATCGAAGGGGCCATCCCCGTCGCGCGGGTATTGCAATGTTGCAACGATATCTCTGGAAACTGTTGCCCAAGCAACAGCGGGCCTTCCTGCTGGGGCGCCTGTCGGTTGTGGACCGTCAGGTGGTAAACAAGTCGATGTCGGCCAACCTTCAATTTCCCCAATCCTTCGCACAACATGCCTGCCTGTTCATCCATGTCCCGAAATGTGCCGGGAGCAGTGTGTGTGCGGCATTGTTCGACGATTGGAGCCCGGGGCATTTACCGTTGTACTGGTACGAACAACAGTTTCCCGAACAGTTTGCCGCCAGTTTCAAATTCGCCTTCGTCCGCGACCCGCTGGAAAGGGCCTACTCGGCTTACGCGTTTCTACGTGGGAACGAGCTGGGCCGGCGCGATCAAGCGGCGCAGAAACTGGTCAATCAGTACCGCGACTTCGACGACTTCGTGGCGCGCTGGCTGCATCCGGAAACGATCAGCCGCCAACTGCATTTTGCCGCGCAAACGGATTTTCTCACTGATTCCCTGGGGCATCTGGCCCTGGACTTCATCGGCTATCAAGAACACCTGACGCGGGATTTCGAACTGGTCTGCGAGCAGTTGAAGCATCCGGTGACGCTGCCCCATGTCAACAGTTCGCAGCAGCGTCTGCCCAGACTTGCCCGTGATTTTTGTTCGGTGCGGACCCGGCGGCTGGTGCGTCGGGTGTATCAACGCGATTACGAGATGCTCGGTTATGAATAAAGCCCAATCGATGTCCACGCCGTTGCCTGCGATCCGTCCTTACGGGTTGGCACTGTCGAGCGAAGCCCGGGCCGCGCTCAAGGCGCAGCGTCCGCGTTGCCTGTGGTTGACCGGGTTGTCCGGGGCGGGCAAGTCGACACTGGCCAATGTCCTGGAGCTGCAACTCAATCAAAGTGGTTTCCACACGTTTATTCTCGATGGCGACAACCTGCGCGGCGGCCTGTGCAGCGATCTGGGCATGGGGGCTGATTGTCGGCGGGAAAATATTCGGCGCATGGCCGAAGTGGCGCGGCTGATGGTCGATGCCGGACTGATTGTGATCGTTGCGGCGATTTCGCCGTTTCGCGCCGAGCGTGAGGCTGCGCGGCAGTTGTTCGCCGAGGGCGATTTCATCGAGGTGTATGTGAGCACGCCGTTTGCAGTTTGCGCGCAACGCGATCCCAAGGGTTTGTATCAGGCGGCCCTGCAAGGTCGAATCAAGGACTTCACCGGTATCGACAGCCCCTATGAGGCGCCGCTGAAGGCCGAGTGCGAAATCGACACCCAGAATCTGGAGCTGGATGAGGCCTGCGCCCGGTTATCGAAATTTCTGCTCAATAAATGACCAGAAAACTCTGACAATTCATCCTGTTGCAGCCGTCGCACAAGCCTGCGCCAACCCTGTGTTAATATCGCGGCCCTGTTCATTTTGTATGTGGGTTGCTCCATGAAGTTGTCCATGCCGCGATTCGATCAAGCCCCTGTCTTGGTGGTCGGCGATGTCATGCTCGACCGTTACTGGCATGGTGGTACCTCACGGATTTCCCCTGAGGCGCCAGTGCCGGTGGTCAAGGTCGAGCAAATCGAGGACCGCCCGGGCGGTGCCGCCAACGTTGCTCTCAACATCGCCGCCCTCGGCGCCCCGGCTTCGCTGGTCGGCGTGACCGGCGACGATGAAGCCGCCGACAGCCTGGCCAACAGCCTCAAGGGTGCCGGCGTGCGGGCGTTGTTCCAGCGCATTGCGCACCAGCCGACCATCGTCAAGCTGCGGGTCATGAGCCGTCACCAGCAATTGCTGCGTATCGACTTCGAAGAACCGTTCGCCACCGACGCCCTGGCGCTGGGCGAGCAGGTCGACGAACTGCTCGAAGGCATCAAGGTGCTGGTGCTGTCCGATTACGGCAAAGGCGCACTGAAAAACCATCAGGTACTGATCCAGGCCGCCCGTGCCCGTGGCATTCCGGTGCTGGCCGACCCCAAGGGCAAGGATTTCTCGATCTACCGTGGTGCGACCGTGATCACGCCGAACCTCAGCGAGTTCGAAGCCATCGTCGGTCGTTGCGCCGATGAGCACGAACTGGTCAGCAAGGGCGCGACCCTGATGCACGACCTCGACCTCGGCGCCTTGCTGGTGACCCGTGGCGAGCACGGCATGACCTTGCTGCGCCCTGATCATCCGGCGCTGCACCTGCCGGCCCGCGCCCGAGAAGTGTTCGACGTGACCGGCGCCGGTGATACGGTGATTTCTACCCTGGCAGCGGCGATTGCCGCTGGCGAAGAACTGCCCCACGCCGTGGCCCTGGCCAACCTGGCGGCGGGCATTGTGGTCGGCAAACTCGGTACGGCGTGCATTAGCGCACCGGAACTGCGTCGCGCCATCCAGCGTGAAGAAGGTTCTGAACGCGGTGTGCTCGGTCTTGAGCAGCTGCTGCTGGCGGTTGACGATGCCCGTGCACATAACGAGCGAATCGTTTTCACCAACGGTTGCTTCGACATTCTGCATGCAGGCCACGTGACCTACCTTGAGCAGGCGCGGGCCCAGGGCGATCGTCTGATCGTCGCAGTCAATGACGATGCTTCGGTGAGCCGCCTGAAAGGGCCGGGTCGTCCGATCAACAGCGTTGACCGGCGCATGGCGGTTCTGGCTGGTCTGGGCGCGGTGGATTGGGTCATCAGCTTCCCTGAAGGCACCCCGGAAAACCTGCTGCGCGAGGTCAAGCCGGACGTGTTGGTCAAGGGTGGTGATTACGGGATCGACCAGGTGGTCGGCGCGGACATCGTCGCGGCTTACGGCGGGACGGTGAAAGTGTTGGGGCTGGTAGAGAACAGCTCGACGACCGCGATTGTCGAGAAGATCCGCAATAACTGAGAACGACGCGGTCACTGTGGCGAGGGAGCTTGCTCCCGCTGGGGCGCGAAGCGGCCCTAAAACCATACACCGCGATTATTCAGGTTAATCGCATCTGGCCGGTTTACGACTGCTTCGCAGCCGAGCGGGAGCAAGCTCCCTCGCCACAAAGTCAAAAGATCGCAGCCTTCGGCAGCACCCTGGTAGGAGCTGCCGAAGGCTGCGATCTTTTGCTTTTAAGAGCCAACTTTTTTACGCGGCACGATTTTCTTCAGCAATTGCTTCGCCTTCCCCCGCAACCGCGCCAACCCTGAATCCTTCCCCGGCGGCGCCAGCCCTTGTTGCCGCACCCAGTCCTTCCAGCGAATCCGCTCATCGCGCACCAGCCAGCCTTCTTGCTGGGCAAAGCTCTCGGCCAGGTACAAACCGCGAGTGCTCGCCGGGTACAGTTGATCCTTTTTCAGCGTGTAGAGCTCAGCCATCGGCTGGCCATCCTGCAACGGCATCAGGTACAAATCCGGACGCTTGCGATCCAGCCGCGCCACCAGTTGATCGCCTTCCAGACGTTCGTCCACGTGAAACAGGCTCAGGGACTTGGCTTCCTTGGGCACGTCCAGGCGCAAGTCATAGATCAATTGCAAGGACGCGGTCGGCAGATGCACGTAGGCCCGTGGTCGTTCGATCAACTGCATTTTGGCGCAACGCACGGGGCGCGCCGAGCCGGACAACGGCGTCAGGCGAAACGGCAGGGCTTCGCGATAATGCAGGGCGGACGAGTAGGGCGCCGGTAGCCAGGTATCGTTGAAGCGCCCGCCGAGCCAGCCTTCCGGGGTTTCCAGCAGGCACTCTTCGGCAATCTCCTGGATCGCTGTGTGTAGCGGCAGGTTCAGTTCGTGAGCCGGTACGTAACCGGAAATCAGCTTGAGCACCACGTCGCCACGGTCCTGACGACGCTGACGTACCAGCACCCAGTAATCGCGATTCTGCCAATGCAGGGTCAGGCGCACCGAAACCCCGAGGTTGGCCAGTTCCACGGCGAACCGTTCGCTGTCAGGCACGGCCACCGGGCGGCGGCGTTGCAGGGTCTGGGAGAAGTTGAGCGGCATCCCGACACTCTGATAACTCAGGCCTTCGGGAGTCGCTTCGACGTACAACGGCAGGGTCTTGAAGTTGCTCGGGTTCTTTCTAATGAGCGTACGCGGCATGTCGGCTCCTGCTTAAGGCCGCGTGGGCGGCGTCAGTTACTACGAAGGACCTGGGCAACGGTCGCGACGTTGTGGGCGAGGTGCAGCGGATTGATGGTCCCGACAATAGCACTGGCAACACCCGGATGTTCAAACAACAACTCGAAGCTGGCGCGCACCGGGTCCACACCCGGGCTCAGGCAGACGTGACCGCTGGCGAGGGCTTTTTTCACCAGGATCGCTTTGCCGTGGGAAGCAGCATAGTCAATGACGGCTTTCTCGTTCTGTTCGTTCAGATTGTAGGTGACCATGGCGCAATCACCTTGTTCCAGAGCCTTCAAGCCGCCCTCGACGGTTTTGCCGGAAAAACCGTAACCGCGAATTTTACCTTCGGCCTTGAGTTCGGCGAGGGTCTCGTAGACTTCGCAGTCGTTGAGGATCGCAAGGTCGTTACCGTCGGAGTGCACCAGCACCAGGTCGATAAAATCCGTTTCCAGACGTTGTAGGCTGCGTTCCACGGACAATCGGGTGTGGGCGGCGCTGAAGTCGTGGCGGGACTGGCCGTCGGTAAATTCTTCGCCGACCTTGCTGACAATCACCCACTCCTGACGCTGACCGCGCAGCAGCGGGCCGAGGCGCTCTTCGCTGCGACCGTAGGCCGGGGCAGTGTCGATCAGGTTGATGCCCATGTCGCGGGCGAGTTTGAGCAGCATGCGCGCTTCGTCATCGCCGGGAATCTGGAAGCCGTTGGGGTATTTCACGCCCTGGTCGCGACCGAGTTTTACGGTGCCCAGGCCCAAGGGCGAAACCAGCAGGCCGGTGCTGCCCAGCGGGCGATGCAGGTCGTGCAGGGTCTTTACGCTCATGGCAGCAGTTGCTCCCAGGCAGGAACGCCCATCGGAGGTTTTGGCAGGTCGGGCAGTGGTGCCGCAGGGCCGGGTTGAATACCGTCGCGGGTCAGGCTGGCGATGACGCGGTCAGCGAAGTCCGGCGCCAGTGCCAGTTTGGTCGGCCAACCCACCAGCAACCGACCCTCCTCGGCAAGGAATGCGTTGTCCGGACGGGTCAGGCCGGTTTGCAGCGGCTCGGCGCGATCCACGCGCAGGGTCGCCCATTGCACGGTGCTCAAGTCGATCCATGGCAGCAACTGGCTGAGCTCTTTCTGCGCCGTGGCGATTTGCTCCGCAGGTTCGCGGGCCACGCCTTCGGCTTCGGCGATATCACCGCCCAGGTACCAGACCCACTGGCCATCGGCGGCCGGATGGGTGGTGACGGTGATGCGCGGTTTGGTGCCGCCACCCAGGCAGTGGGCGTACAGCGGTTTGAGGCTTGGGCCTTTGGCGATGATCATGTGCAATGGCCGGCGCTGCATGGCGGGCTGGCTCAGCCCCAATGCTTCGAGCAGTGCGGCGGTGCCGGCACCGGCGCTGAGGACGATGCGCTGGGCGCGGATTTCGCGTCCGTCGACTCTCAGGCCAACCAGTATTCCACCGTCCAGCAACGGCTCGATGGTTTGCCCGGCGAGCAAGCCGTCACCGGCCAGATCGGCCAGGCGCTGTATCAGGCTCGGTACGTCGATGACCAGTTCGGCCAGGCGATACACCTTGCCCTTGAAGCGCTTGTCCTGCAGGGCGGGCGGTAGCTGATCACCCTTGACCTGATCGACCCGGCCGCGTACCGCTTTGCTGGCAAAGAAACTGGTGAGGTTGCCGGCGAGGGTGCCGGGGGACCAGAGGTAATGAGCTTCGGACAGCATGCGCACGCCGCTCAGGTCCAGCTCGCCGTCACCGGCCAACGCTTCACGCCAGCGGCGCGGCATGTCGGCGATGGCTTCCGAGGCGCCGGTCAGGGCGCCATGCAGCGCGTACTTGGCGCCGCCGTGGATGATGCCCTGGGACCTCAAGCTTTGCCCGCCGCCGAGGCTGGCACTTTCCACCAGCACGGTCGAAAAACCCTGGCGACGCAGGCGCGCATTGAGCCAGAGGCCGGCGACACCGGCGCCGACAATCAGAACGTCGGTGGAAATAACGGATGGCATGCAGCGACCTCAGTGTTCAAGACGAGGGCGCAGTATACAGACTCGCTGCGGAGGGGATTTGTCGGTGATCAATCGGGTGGATGCAAAACCTGTGGGAGCGGGCTTGCTCGCGAAGGCGGTGTGTCAGGCAATATTTATGTCGACTGACACACCCTCTTCGCGAGCAAGCCCGCTCCCACAATGGATCGGACTTCGGATCTTAGTGCCCGGCAGTTTTGGAGAAGAGCTGGATCACTACGACGCCCAACACGATCAGCGCCATCCCCAGCATCGCTGGCACATCCAGCTTCTGCCCATAGATAAACAGTGCCGCGACGCTGACCATCACAATTCCCATCCCGGCCCACACCGCGTAAGCCACACCCACCGGCACGCTGCGAACGACAAGGGTCAGCATCCAGAAGGCGATGCCGTAGCCAACAATGACCAGGATCAGTGGCAGGGGCGTGCTGAAACCTTTGACCGCTTTCATCGAAACAGTGGCGATCACTTCGGCGCAGATGGCGATGGCCAGGTAGTAGTAAGCGGTCATGGGGTAATCCTCGTATGAAGTGTTGCTCTCTGAGGTCGGCATTCTAGAGATTCCCCAGATGCGGTAAAGTCATTACCTATCTGCTGTGGAGATGGGTTGGGTGATGAGCATGCAATGGAATCTGGAGCAGCTGCGTTTGTTTGTCAGCGTAGCGGAACAACGTTCGTTTTCGGCGGTGGCGCGGGATCAGCGCAAGGCCCAGTCGGCGGTCAGCAGTTCGATTGCCTTGCTGGAAGAAGACTTGGGCGTGAGCCTGTTCGACCGTAGCAGCGGCCGGCAACCGAAGCTGACCGAAGCCGGCAGCGCCTTGCTCGAAGAAGCGCGGGAGGTGCTGCGTCAGTGCGAGCGCCTGAACGGTCGGGCGCTGGCGATGATGCGCGGCCAGGAAGCACGCATTCGCCTGGCCCAGGATGAGGCGATGCCTTTTCAGCCGATCATCGACAGTCTCGACGCGTTGGCAGATCAGTTCCCCAGCCTGGAAGTGCAATTGTCCAACGGCACCCAGGGCGATGTGGCGAGAAAACTCTTGGAGCGCCGCGCCGATCTCGGTTTGTTGTTCTACCACGACCAGATTCCCGAGGCGCTGGAGCGGCGGGTATTGGGCAGTATCGAAATGGTCACCGTGTGTGGCGTCGGCCATCCGTTGGCGGCGCTGGATGAGGTCAATTGCCAGCAACTGGCCCAACATCGCCAATTGTTGATGGCTGCGCAATCCAGCGTCTACCCCGGTAGCGAGCCGGCCAGCCCGCAGGTCTGGCGCGCCGACAGCTTCTATGTGATCGCCGAATTGCTGATGCGCGGCCTCGGCTGGGCCTGGTTGCCGCGCAACGTTGTGCAGTACTCCGGGTATCAACGGCAGATGGTCGAACTGGTCAGCGAATGGACCCCGCCGGCGCTGGTGGTGGAGCTGGTCTGGCGGCGCGACGAACCGCTCGGGCCGGCGGCGCGTTGGTTGGCCGAACGTTTTGCCGTGCACTTGCAGGCGATCGGCTGAAAACCCGATAAACTCCGCCGCCATGAATAGAACTCTCTACACCGCGCTGTTTTATCTGGGGCTGCCACTGGTAGCGATTCGACTGTGGCTGCGTTCGCGCAAGGCGCCGGCGTATGCCAAGCGCATTGGCGAGCGGTTCTCCTACGGGTTGCCGGTGATGAAGCCGGGCGGCATTTGGGTGCATGCGGTGTCGGTGGGCGAAAGTATCGCCGCGGCGCCGATGATCCGCGCCTTGCTGCAGCGTTATCCGACGCTGCCGATCACCGTGACCTGCATGACCCCGACCGGCTCGGAACGCATCCACGCGCTGTTCGCCAATGAGCCGCGCATCCAGCACTGCTATTTGCCGTACGACTTGCCGTGCGCTGCGGCGCGGTTCCTGGATCGGGTCCAGCCGAAGCTGGCGGTGATCATGGAAACCGAGCTGTGGCCCAACCACATCCACCAGTGCGCCAAACGCGGTATCCCCGTGGCGTTGGCCAATGCGCGGTTGTCCGAGCGCTCGGCCAAGGGCTATGGCCGTTTCCATAAACTGACCGGGCCAATGCTGGCCGAGATGAGCCTGTTCGCAGTGCAGACCGAAGCCGAGGCCGAGCGCTTCCGTTCACTCGGCGCGCGTGCGGAAACCGTCGAGGTCACCGGTTCGATCAAGTTCGACCTGACCATCGACCCGCAACTGCTTCAGAGCGCCACCGAGTTGCGCGGGCAGTGGCAGGCGCTGGAGCGTCCGGTATGGATCGCCGCCAGCACCCACGAAGGCGAAGACGAAGTGGTGCTGGCGGCCCATCGTCAGTTGCTGGCGAGCCATCCCGATACGTTGTTAATTCTGGTGCCGCGTCACCCGGAGCGTTTCAATTCGGTGTTCGAATTGTGCAAGCAGCAGGGCTTCGCTACGGTTCGGCGTTCCACGGGCGAGCCGGTGACTGCCGATACCTCGGTGCTGCTGGGCGACACCATGGGCGAGTTGCTGTTTCTGTATGCCTTGGCCGACAGCGCGTTTGTTGGCGGCAGTCTGGTGCCGAATGGTGGGCATAACCTGCTGGAACCAGCGGCGCTGGCCAAGCCTGTTTTGAGCGGTCCGCACTTGTTCAACTTCCTTGAAATCGCCGCGCAATTGCGCAGTGCCGGGGCGTTGGCCGAGGTCGATGATGCCGAGGGGTTGGCGGTGGCGGTGCAGCGCTTGTTCGAACTGCCGCGCGATGCGCAGCGCATGGCAGAGGCGGGGTTGAAGGTGATGCGCACCAATCAGGGCGCGTTGCAGCGGTTGCTGGATGGGCTAGGGCGGTTGATCGACAAATCCTGATCCACCATAGATCCATTGTGGCGAGGGAGCTTGCTCCCGCTGGGCTGCGAAGCAGCCCCAAACCCTGAGTATGCGGTCTGTTGGGTAGACCGCATTGGCTGATTTACGACTGCTGCGCAGCCGAGCGGGAGCAAGCTCCCTCGCCACAGGGGGTTGCTATTACTGGCCGGGCCGGGCCTTGAGTTGCTCAGCCGCAGCCTTGGCCAGGTCCGGTGGCAGGAAGTCTTTATCCGGGTTGTAGTCAGCCTTGAGATAACGCGACAGATCCTGCAAATCCCCCGGATTCAACGTGCCGGCCGCTTGCTTCAGGCGCAGGTTGTCGAGGATGTAGTCGTAGCGCGTGTTGTTGTAGTTGCGCACCGAGGTGTACAGCTGGCGCTGGGCATCCAGCACGTCAACGATATTGCGTGTCCCCACCTGATAACCGATTTCGGTCGCTTCCACCGCGCTCTGGTTGGAGATGATCGACTGCTTGCGCGCCTGTACTTGCTCGACATCAGTGTTCACTGCGCGGTGCAGGTTGCGGGTGTTTTCCACCACTTGCCGACGCAGGGATTCGCGTTGCTGCTCGGACTGGTCAAGGCGCGCGTAGGACTCGCGCACCTGGGAGTTGATCAGGCCGCCGCTGTAGATCGGGATGTTCACTTGCAAGCCGACGGTGGTCTGCTCGACGTTGCCGCCGTAAGGCTGGCCGAAGGCGCTCGGGTTGCTGAAGCCCAGTGCGTCGTTGTCACCCTTTTCGTATTTCGCCACCGCATCGAGGGTCGGCGCATGGCCGGCCTTGCGTTGCTTGAGGGTTTCTTCGGCGGCGTTGACCGCGTAGTTGCTGGCCAGCAGATTGAGGTTCTGCTTGGCGGCGGTGTCGACCCAGGCCTTAGCATCGTTCGGTGTCGGCGGCAGGATCGGCAGTGTATGAACGATGCCCTGGATCGAGTTGTACTGACGGTTGGTCAGGGTGATCAGCGCTTCGAACGCATCGTCCACCTGGCGCTGGGCGAGGATCCGGTTGGCCCGCGCAGTGTCATAACTGGCCTGGGATTGCAGCACATCGGTCTTGTCCGACAGGCCCACGTCGAAGCGCTCGTTGGACTGGTCGAGCTGGCGCTTGAACGCCGCTTCTTCAGCCTTGGTCGAGGCCAGGTTGTCCTGGCTACGCAGCACGTTGAAATAGCTTTCCGCCGATTGCAGGATCAGGTTCTGTTCGGTAGCCGACAGTTGCAGCGAGGCTTGCTCGTTGACGTCTTTGGCGGCCTGGAACTGGAACCAGCGATCTGCGCGGAACAGCGGTTGGGCCAGCGTCGCCTGATACGAATGGGCATCGCGGTTGGCGGTCCCCGACGGTTGATCGAGCTGGGTGCGCACGGAGCTCAGGTTGGCGCCACCCGACAGGTTCGGCAGCAAGCCGGCACGGGCCTGGGGCACGACTTCTTTTTGAGCACCGTATTGGGCGCGCGCGGCGGCCAGGTCGGCGTTATTGTCCACGGCTTCCTGGTAGACGCTGACCAGGTCGGTTTTGGTGGATAAGGGCGCTTCTGCTGCCCAGGCCATTCCATTGGACGCACAAGACACGGCAAGGGCCAGTGAGAGTTTGCGCAGCATGAGGCCATCCCTAAAAATTACGCTGATAATTTGAGCGCCAAAGGTAAGGCGCGGCCCGCGTAGCGTCAAGGCGCAGCGCGGCGTAGCGAGTGTAGTTGCACGCGCGTACCGCAACAATCTGCTAATTGCGCCATTCATCATGGTGTTTACCGCGGTGTTGGCGTTCTTTGCCAGTTGTGTCTAGACTGGCCGGGTTCTTGTCGGGGTGCCTTGCTATGAGGCTGAGATCGAATAATTTCGGATCCCGTTGAACCTGATCAGGTTAGCGCCTGCGTAGGGAACAAGATTTCTCGTCACCCGGCGAGTCCTCTTGTGCTTCGTCCGGGATGTTGTTCGACAATCGACAGTCGACAGCCCTCGAGCACTGAGCACAGCACCAACAGCATTGTCATGGCTGATTGGTCGCGTCCATTCGTTACAGGTTCACTCCGACAAAATTCCACTGCCTGGATGCTGTCTGGAGAGCCCGTGATGACGATAAAACTAAAAAATACGACGAACCTGAGTGATTCGGCCCAAGTCGATCAACAGTCGGTTCAACCGTTTACCCGCTCGCAAAAAATCTATGTCCAGGGTTCCCGCCCGGACATCCTCGTACCGATGCGTGAAATCAGCCTGGACGTGACCCCGACCGACTTCGGCGGTGAGATCAACGCGCCTGTGGTTGTGTACGACACCTCGGGCCCTTACACCGACCCCAACGTCATCATCGACGTACGCAAAGGCCTGGCCGATGTGCGTTCGCCGTGGATCGAGTCCCGTGGCGACACCGAGCGCCTGCCTGGCCTGAGCTCCAACTTCGGCCAGGAACGCCTCGCCGATGCTGAACTGACCAAGCTGCGTTTCGCCCATGTGAACAACCCGCGCCGCGCCAAGGCCGGGGCCAACGTCAGCCAGATGCACTACGCCCGTAAAGGCATCATTACCGCCGAGATGGAATACGTCGCCATCCGCGAAAACATGAAGCTCGAGGTGGCCCGTGCCGCCGGGCTGCTGGACCAGCAACACGCCGGTCACAGCTTCGGTGCCAGCGTGCCGAAAATCATCACCCCGGAATTTGTCCGTGACGAAATCGCCCGTGGCCGCGCGATCATTCCGGCCAACATCAACCACACCGAACTGGAACCGATGATCATCGGCCGTAACTTCCTGGTGAAGATCAACGGCAACATCGGCAACAGCGCACTGGGTTCGTCCATTGAAGAAGAAGTGGCGAAACTGACCTGGGGCATTCGCTGGGGTTCGGACACGGTCATGGATCTGTCCACCGGCAAGCACATTCACGAAACCCGCGAGTGGATCATCCGTAACTCGCCAGTGCCGATCGGCACCGTGCCGATTTATCAAGCGCTGGAAAAAGTCGGCGGCGCTGCCGAAGACCTGACCTGGGAGCTGTTCCGCGACACGCTCATCGAACAGGCCGAGCAGGGCGTCGACTATTTCACCATCCACGCCGGCGTGTTGCTGCGCTACGTGCCGCTGACCGCCAAGCGCGTGACCGGCATCGTGTCCCGTGGCGGTTCGATTATGGCCAAGTGGTGCCTGGCGCATCACAAAGAGAACTTCCTCTACACCCATTTCGAAGACATCTGCGAAATCATGAAGGCCTACGACGTCAGCTTCTCGCTGGGCGATGGCCTGCGTCCGGGCTCGATTGCCGACGCCAACGACGCCGCACAATTCGGTGAGCTGGAAACCCTCGGCGAGCTGACCAAGATTGCCTGGAAGCACGACGTGCAATGCATGATCGAAGGCCCCGGCCACGTGCCGATGCAGTTGATCAAAGAGAACATGGACAAGCAGCTCGAGTGCTGCGACGAGGCGCCGTTCTACACCCTCGGCCCGCTGACCACCGACATCGCGCCGGGCTACGACCACATCACCTCCGGTATCGGTGCGGCGATGATCGGCTGGTTCGGTTGCGCCATGCTTTGCTACGTCACGCCGAAGGAACACTTGGGCCTGCCGAACAAGGATGACGTGAAGACCGGGATCATCACCTACAAGATCGCTGCGCACGCCGCCGACCTTGCGAAGGGCCATCCGGGCGCGCAGATTCGTGATAACGCCTTGAGCAAGGCGCGTTTCGAATTCCGTTGGGAAGACCAGTTCAACCTGGGCCTCGACCCGGACACCGCACGTTCGTATCACGATGAAACCCTGCCGAAGGATTCGGCCAAGGTCGCGCACTTCTGCTCCATGTGCGGGCCGAAATTCTGCTCGATGAAAATCACCCAGGAAGTCCGTGAATACGCGGCCAACCAGCGGATCGAAACAGTAGACGCCGAAGTCGCCCAGGGATTGGCGGACCAGGCAGAGCGGTTCAAGCAGGAAGGCAGTCAGCTGTACAAGAAGGTTTGATCTGACCTGTGATTGACGGTGCCTGTGCTGCCGTCTTCGCGAGCAAGCCCGCTCCCACATTGGAATGCATTCCAAATGTGGGAGCGGGCTTGCTCGCGAAGGCGCCGGACCCAGCACCGAAGATCTCAATGACACACTTATCCCTCTGAGATAACACCCTTGAGCATTCAACCCAGCACTTATTCCCCAGACATCGCAGTGCCCACCGACAAACGTGTGTTCGGCGGCCGCGATCTGTTTTCCCTGTGGTTCTCCCTCGGCATCGGCCTGATGGTCTTGCAGACCGGCGCTTTGCTCGCGCCGGGCCTGGGTCTGTCCGGCTCGCTGCTGGCGATTTTCCTCGGCACGCTGGTCGGCGTTTTACTGCTGGCCGCCGTGGGCGTGATCGGCAGCGACACCGGTCTGTCGTCGATGGCCGCGCTCAAACTCAGCCTCGGCAAACGCGGCGCCAGCCTGCCGGCGGTGTTGAACCTGCTGCAACTGATCGGTTGGGGCTCGTTTGAAATCATCGTCATGCGCGACGCCGCCAGTTTGCTTGGCGCCCGGGCGTTCAGCGAAGGCAGCCTGCTGTCGAACCCGTTGCTGTGGACGTTGGTATTCGGCGCACTCGCGACCTTGCTCGCGGTCAGCGGCCCGCTGACTTTTGTGCGGCAGATCCTGCGCAAGTGGGGCATCTGGCTGTTGCTGGCGGCGTGCATCTGGCTGACCTGGAACCTGTTCGCCAAAGCCGATCTGGCCGCGTTGTGGCACCAGGCCGGTGATGGTTCGATGCCGTTTGCCGTGGGCTTCGACATTGCGATCGCGATGCCGCTGTCCTGGCTGCCGTTGATTGCCGACTACTCGCGTTTCGGCAAGCGTGCGAAAAACGTGTTCGGCGGCACTGCGCTGGGCTTCTTTATCGGTAACTTCTGGCTGATGAGCCTGGGCGTGGCCTACACCCTGGCGTTCGCGCCGAGTGGTGAAGTGAATGCCTTGCTGTTGGCGCTGGCCGGTGCCGGCCTGGGGATTCCGCTGCTGCTGATTCTGCTGGACGAGTCGGAAAACGCCTTTGCCGATATTCATTCGGCGGCGGTGTCGAGCGGGATTCTGTTGCGCCTGAAGGTCGAGCATCTGGCGTTGGCGATTGGCGTGATTTGCACACTGATCGCGTGCCTGGCGCCATTGGCCCAGTACCAGAACTTCCTGCTGTTGATCGGTTCGGTGTTTGCGCCGTTGTTCGGCGTGGTGCTGGTGGATCACTTCATCTTGCGCAAACGCAGTGCCCAGGTCGCATCAGCCGCATTGCGCTGGCCGGCGTTGCTCGCCTGGTTGGGCGGGGTGAGCACCTATCATTTGCTGGCTAATCTGTATCCGGATGTCGGCGCAACCCTGCCGTCGCTGGTACTGGCAGGGCTGCTGCAGCTGGTGCTCGGTCGAGCCTTCAGTTACGGCCGGGAAACAGCTCGGGCCTGAGAATGCCATTGAGGCGCGGGTAGGGGATCTTCAGTTCGATGTGGCCCAGCGCGTAAGGCGCGATGGTACTCACTTCGTACTTGAGGATCACCCCACCGTAGGTCAGCGCCACGTTCTGGGTTTTCTGGAAATGCCAGGTCTTCAGGAAGTCTGGTTCCTGATCGAGCTTGGTGCTGATCAGCCAGCTGTTGTGCGCCACTTGCGCGGCTTTCCAGAACGCTTCTTCCTGACCCGGCAGCAACATATCCGACAGCGTCAGCACTTTGTGCTGCTGGCGCGAATAGTTGATGAAGCTGCGGCCCGGCGTGCCATGGGCGCCGCCGGTGTCCAGGTAGCTGGAAAACTCGACGATCACCAAGCCGTCATGCTGCTCCCGTACCTTGGCTTGCAAGTAGCTGCTGGAGCGCGGTTCGGCGGTGCGCAAAAACTGATCGCGGTAGGCGGCCAGGGTTGGCGCTGCCGGGGCGTCCGGGGTGCGGGTCAATTGCAGCAGGTTTTTCTCAACGATGCCGTCCAGTTGTGGCTCGGCCGGGAAACGCAGGGTGTCGATGTTCACCAACGGGCAGTCAGGCGTGGTGCAACCCGGCTTCAGTGTTTCCGAGGCATCGCGGGTAGTTTCCAGCGGCGTCCGGTAGTTGGGTTGGAACAGACTCTGGCAAGCGCCCAAGGTCAGGGCGATGGCGGCCACGGAGGCGATTTTAAAAAGCGACATGGGCGTCCTTCATAAAACAGGGAAAGGCGAAAAGTTACCGCTTCGACTATCAACGAAGCAGTCAGTTCGCCACTAAGCTAATTAGAGTTGGTTTCGCCCTCACCGTCTATCCCGCTGAAGGTAAAGGGGCTGCATCAAATGTCGCGGGCGCGTTAGGATGGCGCGAAGTCGAGGTTGCAAGTAACAAAAAGGAGCCTCGTAACGGATTGCAGTAAAGAGGATTGTCATGACTGATTTTGCCAACGCCATTCCGACCAACGTTGATATCGTTCGACGTGAACAGTGCTACGCGGGCTTCTACAAGCTCGATCGCCTGCATTTGCGCCACGAATTATTCGCCGGCGGCATGAGTCGCGAGATCAATCGTGAAGTGTTCGTGCGCCACGATGCGGTGTGCGTGCTGCCTTACGATCCGCAACGCGACGAAGTAGTGTTGATCGAGCAGTTTCGCGTCGGCGCCATGGGCAAGACGCCTAACCCGTGGCTGATCGAGTTGGTCGCCGGTCTGATCGATAAAGACGAAGAACCGGAAGAAGTTGCTCACCGCGAAGCGCAGGAGGAAGCTGGGCTTGTATTCGGGGCACTTTGGCCGATGACCAAGTATTTCCCATCCCCGGGCGGCAGCAACGAATTCGTGCATTTGTATCTGGGGCGTTGCGACAGCACTGGAGTAGGGGGGCTGCATGGACTGGCAGAAGAAGCGGAAGATATCCGCGTCACGGTCTGGGCCTTCGAAGATGCCCTGCAGGCCGTACGCGATGGACGAATTGCCAACGCGGCCAGCATCATTGCTTTGCAATGGCTTGCTTTGAACCGCGCTGAAGTGAGGGGGTTATGGTCGTAAACAAGCTGCGCGATCGCTATCGGGTGGATCTCGTGGGGCTGCAAGCCTCCTGCGAGGCGAACTACGCGCGTTTGATGCGACTGCTGCCGGACATGCGCAACGAGCCCGAGGCACGGCGCATCGCCGTGACCCAGGGTGACCAGATGCTCGGCGTATTGGCCCTGGAAGTGCTGCAAGTCTGTCCGTACACCACCACTCTGCAAGTGCGCCAGGAACACAGCCTGCCGTGGCTGCCGGTGCCGCAACTGGAAGTTCAGGTCTATCACGACGCCTGCATGGCCGAGGTTGTCAGCGCTGAACATGCAAGACGCTTCCGTGGCATCTATCCTTACCCAAATGCCGCGATGCATCAGCCGGATGAAAAGGCCCAGCTCAATCTGTTCCTGGGGGAATGGCTGAGTCACTGTCTGGCGTGTGGGCACGAGTACGCAGTTGTTCGATAGATGTGAACTGCGTCCGGTTCATACGTTTCCTCTTTTGAGCGTCCCCCAGCATAATTGCGGCCTCTATCCAACTCCGTGATTCAGCCCCGGGAGAACGCCTTGCCGAGCGTATCCACATTGACCACCGCCGATTCGGCGTTGCTGGTGCAAATCTCCGACAGCCACCTGTTCGCCGAGGCGCACGGCACGTTGCTGGGCATGAATACGCGCGACAGCCTGCAAAAGGTCATTGAGCTGGTCCGGCTGCAACAACCGCAGATCGATTTGATCATTGCCAGTGGCGATATTTCCCAGGATGGGACGCTGGAGTCCTACCAGCAGTTTCGCGACTTGACCCGGCAGCTGGATGCCCCGGCGCGGTGGATTCCCGGTAATCATGATGAACCCCGGATCATGGCTGAAGCGGCGGTGCACAGCGCATTGCTGGAGCCGGTCGTGGACATTGGAAATTGGCGAGTCACCCTGCTGGATTCGGCGGTGCCGGGTTCGGTGCCGGGGTATTTGCAGGATGAGCAGTTGCAGTTGCTGGCCCGTTCTTTGAGTGAGGCGCCGGAGCGGCATCATCTGGTGTGTTTTCACCATCATCCGGTGTCGATTGGTTGTGCGTGGATGGAGCCGATCGGGTTGCGTAATCCTGAGGGGTTGTTTGCGGTGCTGGACCGCTTTCCGCAGGTGCGCGCGGTGCTGTGGGGGCATGTGCATCAGGAGATTGATCAGGATCGCAATGGTGTGCGGCTGATTGCTTCGCCTTCGACGTGTATTCAGTTTGAGCCGGGGAGTGAGGACTTTAAGGTTGGGGAGCAGGCGCCGGGGTATCGGTGGTTGCGGCTTTTGCCTGATGGGGTTCTTGAGACGGGTGTGGAGCGCGTTGTCGGCTTTGACTTTCAGGTTGATTATGGGTCTGAGGGGTACTGAGTTTTTTGGGTGTTTATCCGTTGCTGCGGTAACGGCTTCTTATGGTTCCGCTCTTACAGCGGGTCACTTTTGGCAAACGCCCCAAAAGTAACCAAAAGGTCTCGCCCCGAGCGTCCGGCCCCTCGCTTAGGCTCGGCGTTCCTTCGTTCCGGTATTCATCTGGGGGCATCGCCTACGGTCTGCTTCGCGACGACCTCCTCTCGATGTGTGCGGCTTCGCCGCACGGCGCTACGCGCCCACCCCCCAGATGAACACCTCCACTCAGCCTCCCGAAGGGGCGGGTAGAGCAAGATCAAGGGCAGGCGAGCTAACGCTCGGCCTTGAGTGGTGAAGAGCGGTGCGGTGGGCTGCTTCTGTAGGAGCAAGGCTTGCCCGCGAAGGCGGCCTGACAGCCGACCAATCCCTCCCGGATGTACTCGTTCAATTTGTAGGAGCAAGGCTTGCCCGCGAAGGCGGCCTGACAGCCGACCAATCCCTCCCGGATGTACTCGTTCAATTTGTAGGAGCAAGGCTTGCCCGCGAAGGCGGCCTGACAGCTAACCCATCCCTCCCGGATGTACTCGTTCAATTTGTAGGAGCAAGGCTTGCCCGCGAAGGCGGCCTGACAGCCGACCAATCCCTCCCGGATGTACTCGATCAAATTGTGGGAGCTGGCCTGCCCGCGAAGGCGGCCAATCCCTTCGGCTAAACGCTATCCCCCGTAGGAGCTGCCGAAGGCTGCGATCTTTTGATCTTGATCTCCTGTGTGAGTGACGACGCTAAAAGATCGCAGCCTTCGGCAGTTCCTGCGACGTTGTTTAATCGTCAGCAAAATTTTCAGAATCTTCCCACGATGTTTTCAGGTTGCCCGTCAGACGCGGGATCTCTAGCCTTTTGGCTGTCGCTGACACATTCAGCGATCGGGCATCGCGGCCCGTTTTCTCAGGCATAATCGCCCCCGCCTTACGACAGCGCTTTTGGCTGTCTGTCGTTTCGTGTCATGGCGGCTGTGCGCGGGATACCTTCGGGTATGCCGAGCTGCCAGAGGATCGGTCCGCGAACCTGCGTACAGCTGCCACCCAAATTACTTCGCGGTAGTTTGTAAGTGGCTCCATTCTTCCTCTGGAGTACCACCATGTTCAAACCAACCCCAAATCCCCCCGACCGCAAACCCAGCACGATGTACATGATCGTCCCCGATAAGGACACGGAAAGCCTGTTGGCCCATGCCTGTGAGTCCCTGGCGTCGGCGAGTGTCATGGCCAGTGATTTTGCCGCGCGCCTGCAATGGCCGGACCGGCAAGCGGCGATGGCAATCCAGCAACTGGTTATGCTGGCCGAGCTGGCGGTGAATCGGGCGCTGGATAATGTCGATCCGGCGTAACCGTTAGACCGAGTCATCGTTCTTCGCGAGCAGGCTCGCTCCCCCATTGGATCTGCGTCATTCCCCCCTGTGGGAGCGAGCCTGCTCGCGAAGGCGCCAGTAAAGGCACCGCAAATCCCCAGGATATCCCCGATCCCCCCGTCTCCCTGTAAACTGCGCCTCTTTACCCGACGCCCAGGGAGTTCTAATGTCCGGTTCGATCCTTTATATCCACGGTTTCAACAGTGCACCAGCCTCGAAAAAGGCCTGTCAGTTGATCAAGGTGATGGACCGTCTGGGCTTGAGCGATCAATTGCAGGTTCCGGCGTTGCATCACCACCCGCGCGAGGCCATCGGTCAGCTGAACCGGGCGATTGAGGCGCTGGGGCGGCCACTGCTGGTCGGCAGCTCACTCGGCGGCTACTATGCCACTCACCTGGCCGAGCACCATGGCCTCAAGGCCCTGTTGATCAACCCTGCTGTCAGTCCGCACCGGATGTTTGACGGGTATCTGGGGACGCAGAAAAACCTGTATACCGATGAAGCCTGGGAATTGACCCACGACCATGTGACGGCCCTGGCCGAGCTGGAAGTGCCGGCGCCCCAGGACCCGCAGCGGTATCAGGTGTGGTTGCAGACCGGCGATGAAACGCTGGACTACCGCCTCGCCCAGCAGTATTACCGAGCCTGTGCCTTGCGCATCCAGGCCGGCGGCGACCATAGTTTCCAGGGTTTTGCCGAGCAATTGCCGGCCATGCTGAGTTTTGCCGGCATCGGCGCAGATTTGTATCAGGCGATCGATTTCACAGCACTGTGAACCATCGCCCCTATTTCACAGAACATTGACGACGAGACCCCATGGCCACTCCCAGCGCTAGCTCTTATAACGCAGACGCCATCGAAGTCCTCTCGGGCCTCGACCCGGTGCGCAAACGCCCCGGCATGTACACCGACACCAGTCGGCCGAACCACCTCGCCCAGGAAGTCATCGACAACAGCGTCGACGAAGCCTTGGCCGGGCATGCGACGTCGGTGCAGGTCATCCTGCACGCCGATCACTCCCTGGAAGTCAGCGATGACGGCCGTGGCATGCCGGTGGATATTCACCCGGAAGAGGGTGTTTCCGGGGTCGAGCTGATCCTCACCAAGCTCCATGCGGGTGGCAAGTTTTCCAACAAGAACTACCAGTTCTCCGGCGGTTTGCACGGGGTGGGTATTTCCGTGGTCAACGCCTTGTCGAACGAAGTCCGGGTGCGTGTAAAACGTGACGGCAACGAATACCAGATGACTTTCGCTGACGGTTACAAGAAAACCGAGCTGGAAGTCATTGGCACCGTCGGCAAGCGCAACACCGGCACCAGCGTGTTTTTCGCGCCGGACCCGAAATACTTCGATTCACCTAAATTCTCCATCAGCCGCCTCAAGCACGTGCTCAAGGCCAAGGCCGTGTTGTGCCCGGGGCTGCTGGTCAGTTTTGAAGACAAGGCCACCGGCGAAAAAGTCGAATGGCATTACGAAGACGGCCTGCGCTCCTACCTGGTAGACGCGGTCAACGGCTTCGAGCGTCTGCCGGACGAGCCGTTCTGCGGCAGCCTGGCCGGTAATAAAGAAGCAGTCGATTGGGCGCTGCTGTGGTTGCCGGAAGGTGGCGACAGCGTGCAGGAAAGCTACGTCAACCTGATCCCGACGGCCCAGGGCGGCACCCACGTCAACGGTTTACGTCAGGGTTTGCTCGACGCCATGCGCGAGTTCTGCGAATTCCGCAGCCTGCTGCCGCGCGGCGTGAAGCTGGCGCCGGAAGACGTCTGGGAACGTATCGCCTTCGTCTTGTCGATGAAAATGCAGGAGCCGCAATTCTCCGGCCAGACCAAAGAACGCCTGTCGTCCCGTGAAGCAGCGGCGTTTGTTTCCGGTGTGGTCAAGGATGCGTTCAGCCTGTGGCTCAACGCCAACCCGGAAACCGGCATGCTGCTGGCGGAACTGGCGATCAATAACGCCGGTCGTCGCCTGAAGGCCAGCAAGAAGGTCGAGCGCAAGCGCGTCACTGCAGGGCCGGCGTTGCCGGGCAAACTCGCTGACTGCGCCGGGCAGGACCCGATGCGCTCCGAGCTGTTCCTAGTGGAGGGTGATTCCGCCGGCGGTTCGGCCAAGCAGGCGCGGGACAAAGAGTTTCAAGCGATCCTGCCGTTGCGCGGCAAGATCCTCAACACCTGGGAAGTCGATGGCAGCGAAGTGCTGGCCAGCCAGGAAGTGCACAACATCGCCGTGGCCATCGGTGTCGATCCGGGCTCGGCGGACATCGCCCAACTGCGCTACGGCAAGATCTGCATCCTCGCCGACGCCGACTCCGACGGTCTGCACATCGCAACGTTGCTGTGCGCCCTGTTCGTCCAGCATTTCCGCCCGTTGGTGGATGCCGGTCACGTCTACGTCGCCATGCCACCGCTGTACCGCATCGACTTGGGTAAAGAGATTTACTACGCCTTGGACGAAGCCGAACGCGACGGCATCCTCGACCGTCTGGTGGCCGAGAAGAAACGCGGCAAGCCGCAGGTCACCCGATTTAAAGGTCTGGGTGAAATGAACCCGCCGCAACTGCGCGAAACCACCATGGACCCGAACACTCGGCGCCTGGTGCAGCTGACGCTGGACGATTTCGAAGCGACCTCGGAAATGATGGACATGCTGCTGGCGAAGAAACGCGCCGGTGATCGCAAGTCCTGGCTGGAGTCCAAGGGCAACCTGGCCGAGGTTCTGGGCTGATGCGGTTTGGCTTTGCCCTGGCGTGTGCGTTGCTGCTGACCTCGTTTACGGTGTCTGCCGAACCGGCGCCGGAGCTGCGCCTGTTGTCCGAGCATGCCGTCGATGGCATGCGCGGCGGCAATCTGTCGGGGCTGGCCCAGTGCGGCAAGGACCTGTGGACCGTGTCTGATCGCGACGATGATCAAATCTACCGTCTCGATACCAGCGCAAACACCTGGCAAGCCGAAACCGTGCGCATTGACGCTCCGACCGTGCCTGATAGCGGCTTGCCTTGGGGCTTGAGCTCGCGGACGTGGGCAGCTTCGTTGTTGCGCGGCGGCGATCTGGATTTCGAAGGCATCACCTGCGACAGCGCCGGCAATCGCTACATCGTCAGCGAAGCCCATGCCGCCGTGCTGCAAGTGTCACCGCAAGGCGCTGCGTCGTGGCTGAAGATTTCGCCACTGCTGGTTCGCGAAGCCCGGGCCAGTGGCATGCTGCTGCACTTCAACGCATTGTTCGAGGGGCTGGCGATTAACCCGGCGGGCGATACCTTGTGGCTGGCCGCCGAGCGCGAAAGCCGAGGGCTGCTGCTGATCAAGCGCAAACAAACCGTCTGGGATTGTGACGGTCGCTGTGTGTTGCTGAGCGAGGCCGGGAAAGAAATGCAACCGGCGCAATTCCCCAACGCCAAAGCGGTGTCCCGGGATTTTGCCGATTTGTCCTTGTTCAACGGCAAGCTATTTACCCTTGAACGCAACGCCTTCCAGATTTGTCGCCGCGATGCAGTGACCGCCAAGGTCGAGCGCTGCTGGTCATTCGCCGACGAAGCCTTGCAGCCAAACCGTCGTTATTCACAGGCCTATGGCCTGGCGGAAGCGCTGGTGGTGGACGCCGACGGTGCCTGGATCGGCATCGACAACAACTTCGGTGCCCGCGCCGATGGCGAAGTCCGCCCGATTGTCTGGCGCTTCGCCGCGCCTGAAGGTGGCTGGAGTGCCAAGCCATGAGTCAGCAGCCGCCGGGCAAGCGCGCCGGTCGGGTGTTGATGGTATTGGCCTGGTGCGCGGCGTTGTTTCTGGCGACGCGGTTTTTCGGGCAGTGGGAAGAACGTCAGCAAAACCCCAACGTGGTTGTCACGTCGGAGCAGGGCGAAGGTTTTATCGAAGTGAAACTGGCTGGCAACACTCAGGGGCATTTCGTCGCCAGCGGCCAGATCAACGGTCAGCCGGTGAATTTCATGCTCGATACCGGGGCGACCGATGTGGCGATCCCGGCAGATATGGCCGAACGACTGAAACTTGAACAAGGCTTCGGGGTAACCCTGAGCACCGCAAATGGTCGCACCGAAGGCTATCGAACCCGAATCGACCGGCTGCAACTGGGCGACATTGTGTTGCGTGATGTGCGCGCCATCGTCGTGCCAGGCCTGGATGGCAATCAAGTGCTGCTCGGCATGAGCGCACTGAACAAACTTGAATTTACCCAGCGCGGTGGCACCATGCTGCTGCGCCAGACAACGAAATGATGAGGCCCGCATGAGCGACTCCCTTGATCTCAGCCTGGACGGTGTAGAGCGCCGGTCACTGGCTGACTTCACCGAAAATGCCTACCTCAACTACTCCATGTACGTGATCATGGACCGTGCCTTGCCGCATATCGGCGACGGCCTGAAACCGGTACAGCGGCGCATCATCTATGCGATGAGCGAGTTGGGGCTGGACGCCGATTCCAAGCACAAGAAGTCGGCGCGTACCGTCGGTGACGTGCTCGGCAAATTCCACCCGCACGGCGATTCGGCCTGCTACGAAGCCATGGTCCTGATGGCCCAGCCGTTCAGCTACCGCTACACGCTGGTGGACGGCCAGGGTAACTGGGGTGCGCCGGATGATCCCAAGTCCTTCGCCGCCATGCGTTACACCGAAGCGCGGCTGTCGCGTTATTCCGAAGTGCTGCTCAGCGAGCTGGGCCAGGGCACCGCGGACTGGGGCCCGAACTTCGACGGCACCCTCGACGAGCCGCTGGTGTTGCCGGCACGTTTGCCGAACATCCTGCTCAACGGCACCACCGGCATCGCCGTGGGCATGGCCACCGACGTCCCGCCGCACAACCTGCGCGAAGTCGCGACGGCCTGCGTGCGTTTGCTCGATGAGCCGAAAGCCACGGTCGAACAGCTCTGTGAACATATCCAGGGCCCGGATTACCCGACCGAAGCGGAAATCATCACGCCCCGCGCCGACTTGCTGAAAATGTACGAAACCGGCAAGGGCTCGGTGCGCATGCGCGCCGTGTACCACATCGAAGACGGCGACATCATCGTCACCGCGCTGCCGCATCAGGTCTCCGGTGCCAAGGTGCTGGAACAAATCGCCGCGATGATGCAGGCCAAGCCGTCCAAGGCACCGCAGATCGCTGACCTGCGCGACGAGTCCGACCACGAGAACCCGTGCCGGATCGTGATCATTCCCGGCGCGCGCAAAAACTTTGACCACGATGCGTTGATGCAGCACCTGTTCGCCAGCACCGAGCTGGAGTCGAGCTACCGGGTCAACATCAACATCATCGGCCTCGACGGCAAGCCGCAGCTGAAAAACCTGCGGGCGTTGCTGGTCGAATGGCTGGAGTTCCGGGTGCAGACCGTGCGTCGTCGCCTGCAATTCCGCCTCGATAAGGTCGAGCGTCGCCTGCACCTGTTGGACGGTTTGCTGATCGCTTACCTCAACCTGGATGAAGTGATCCACATCATCCGTACCGAGGAACACCCGAAAGCAGCCCTGATCGCGCGTTTCGCCCTGAGCGAAATCCAGGCTGACTACATTCTCGACACCCGTTTGCGTCAATTGGCGCGACTGGAAGAAATGAAGCTGCGTGCCGAGCAGGATGAACTGCTCAAGGAACAAGCCAAGCTGCAAGCCTTGCTGGGCAGCGAAGCCAAGTTGAAAAAACTGGTGCGCACCGAGCTGATCAAGGACGCCGAAACCTATGGCGACGACCGCCGCTCGCCAATCGTCGAGCGCACCGAAGCCAAAGCCCTCACCGAACACGACCTGCTGCCGAACGAGAAAGTGACGGTCGTGTTGTCGGAAAAAGGCTGGGTGCGCTCGGCCAAGGGTCATGAAATCGACGCTACCGGTCTTTCCTACAAGGCTGGCGACGGGTTCAAGGCCTTGGCGCCGGGCCGTTCCAACCAGTTTGCGGTGTTTATCGACTCCACCGGTCGCAGCTATTCGGTGCCGTCGCACACGCTGCCATCGGCACGGGGCCAGGGCGAGCCGTTGACCGGCCGTCTGACACCGCCGCCAGGGGCAACGTTTGAATGCGTGCTGATGCCGGAAGACGATTCGCTGTACGTGATCGCCTCCGACGCCGGTTATGGTTTTGTGGTGAAAGGTGAAGACTTCCAGGCCAAGAACAAGGCCGGTAAAGCGCTGCTGAGCTTGCCGAACAATTCGAAAGTTATCCTGCCGCGCCCGGTTACCGATCGTGAGAACAATTGGCTGGCCTCGGTCACGACCGAAGGTCGCCTGCTGATCTTCAAAATCAGCGACCTGCCACAATTAGGTAAGGGCAAAGGCAACAAGATCATCGGGATCTCCGGTGAGCGTGTGGCCAGTCGCGAAGAATATGTTACGGACATCGCCGTACTGCCGGATGGCGCCACATTGGTGCTACAGGCCGGAAAACGTACCTTGTCACTGAAGGCGGACGACCTCGAACACTACAAAGGTGAGCGTGGGCGTCGTGGTAACAAACTGCCACGTGGCTTCCAGAGGGTAGATGCGCTGCTCGTCGAAAACCTCAATTAGGCGTGCTAGAGGCGCTGATCTACGATTTAACCCGTAGATCGGCGCTTTGCCGCTGGAGTCGGAACGCATATTCACGGATGATATGGCCTTTCAAGCGCCGGCGTGGCCGAGCGTTCTTCATATTTATTGAGTATTTTCACTGTGGTTAGCCTTGTGGCAACCACCTGGATGGGACGATGACTGCTCTGCGCCTTCCGTTAATTTTAATGCTCGCTGGCGTTCTTGGCCTGGCGGGTTGCAGCGTTCACCAACCGGTGTCGTTGTATCAGCTGGACAGCGGAAGTCCGGCTCAGCCTGCGCAAAGCGCTGGCATGGCTGTATTGTTGGGCCCGGTAACGATTGCCGACTATCTGCAGCGTGAAACCCTGCTGCAGCGTCAACCGGATGGCAGTCTCCAGGCCTCGGCCGACGGTCGTTGGGCGGGTAGCTTGTCTTCGGACATCGACCAGTTGCTGTTGCGTCAGGTTGCCGGTCATCTGGACAGTCAACGCGTCGTACTGGCGCCGGCGACATTGGGCTTTACCCCGGATGTTCAGGTATTGCTGACGATTACTCGCCTGGACTCGGGTGAGTCGCAACCGGCGATCCTAGATGCACAATGGCGTTTGATCGACCGTCGTGGCCAGGTTCGCGATAACCGCATCATTCACCTGCAAGAACAACATGCTGGCGGGACTGCGGCTCAGGTCCAGGCCCAAGGCGTGTTGTTGCAGCGTTTGGCCGAGCAATTGTCCGTGGCGCTGAAGCCACTGGCCAACCAGCCGCCAATTGCCGAAGCACCGCGTAAACCGGCTCCCAAGCCTGTAGCGCCTGCCGCCGAGCAGGACAAGCAGCCGAAGATCCCGATGGCTTCGCCGATTCGTACCGATATGGAAGTGTTCAGGTTCTAAACGCCTGGATGGATTCAACCCAAAGCCTGCAGCGATGCGGGCTTTGTTGTTTCTGCGGGTTGAGATGATCGTTCCCACGCTTTGCGTGGGAATGCAGCCCGTGACGCTCTGCGTCACATCGGTGCCAGGCGTTGTAAGTGGGTGAGGCTGGAACGCGGAGCGTCCCTTGAGGCATTCCCACGCAGAGCGTGGGAACGATCAGTGTGGGAGCGGGCTTGCCCGCGAAGAGGCCGGAACAGGCAATAAAAAACCCGCAGACAATCACTCGTCTGCGGGTTTTTTCATTACAGGGCGATTACGCCCGACGCTCATGCATCCGCGCCAGTTGCCGTTCCAGCATCGACGGATAAGGCTCCATCAACCGCTCTACACAGCAGGCGCCTTCAGGGCTGGCGATCGGCCGGATTCGTGCACGCTGGCGGATCAGGGCGTCGTCGCTGATCTTGCGCTCCACCAGCAGCAGGTTGCGGCTGTGTTGCGACAGGGCCAGGGCGTCCTGGGCCGACTCGGTTAGCAACAGGTCAATCTGGCTCAGACCGAACAACTCGTCGCCCAACGTCAGACCCAGCTGCAATTGCAGGGTGATGCCGCTGTCAGCGACTTCGATCTGCAACTGATGGCCCAGGGCTCGCAGCAGTTCACCGCAGCAGATGGCGTTGGTCAGGTAATCGTCGCCGCTGTCTTCGGTGTGGAACAGCATCAACGTGCTGCCATCATTCAGTGTGTGCAGTTCGCTCTGATAGAGCGAAGCCGCCTGATCGAGGCAGTCGCGGTAGCGCTTGAGCAGTTCCTCAAGGCGCGTGCGTGGCAAGCGACGCAGTTGATCCTGAGCGCCCAGTTGCACGGCGAGTACCGCGCTGTGCTGCGGCACGTTCGAAATCACCGGTTTGGCCAACGTTATCGGCGCATTGTCTGCCGACTCATCGCGCAAATCAGCGAACGCGTCATCATCGTCATCGTCTTCGACGGTGCTGACAATGCGCTTCGGCGCAGGCTTGAGGCCAGCGACCGGTTTAGTCTCGTCAAAGCTCGGGTCCCGCAGATTACGCACTTCGAAGGCCGGATCAGCCTCTTCATCGTAATCGGCGTCGTCGAACTCAGGCTCCGGGACGGGCTCAGGTTCAGCGGGTTCCGGGGCGAAGTTGGCGTGCAGTTGGCGCGCCAGGTCGCCGATCTCATCCTGACGCTCGGTGGCCGGGGTGTATTCGTCGATGTTGCGCAGCCAGACCCGCAATTGCATCAGCGGCGTGGAGATGTGCCGGCCCAGGCGCAGGCTCAAGGCCAGGGACAACGCGAGCAGAATTGCACTCAAGATGCCCATGCTTTGCAGGCTGATGGTCATCGGCTGCTGGAACTGATCCATGTCCAGGCTGATGCGCAGTTGCCCGGCGGTCACGTCCTGGAAAGTGATCTTGCTCTCGTACATGCCCTCGGCTTCGCCCAACAGGCTGTGCTTGGGGCGCTGGCCGGATTCGGCGAGGATGCGGTTATCCACGCTATAGATGGCGGCGTGGGCCACCAACTTGTTTTTGGTCAGGTTGTTGAGCAGCACGTTGAGGCTGAGGATGTCGTTGGACACCAACAGCTCCGTGGCGGACGTGGCCGTCTGCGTGGTCAGGCTTTCGCCCAGCGCATCGGCTTGCTCGTGCATGGCCTGCTTGAACTGCAAACCCATCACACAGGCATAGATCACCAGGGCCAGAGCGACCAGGATCACGTTATGGCTGGCAATGCGCAATGCAATCGGTACACGGCGGTGGCGCAGTGCCCGGAAGATCAGCAGAAAGAAGTTATCGGTTTTTACTGGCGTGGGCCGGTTCACTTGAGCTCGGCTCTTTTGTCCGTGAAGTTGACGCGCAGTATAGCGACAGGCCCTAGACCGGCAAAGCGCTGACGGTGCCCGATGGTCACTGAAAGTGGGTAGAATGCGGTTTTTTTCCACCTGCGGGGGTGCGCCTTGCGCGAAATCGTCCTGATAAACATCACGGGAGTCGACCGACCAGGTCTGACTGCGGCCATTACCGGCGTTCTGGCCCAGGGTGGTGTGAACATTCTCGACATTGGTCAGGCGGTGATCCACGACACCCTGTCGTTCGGCATCCTGGTTGAAATTCCTGACACCGAGCAGGGCAAGTCGGTGCTCAAGGACATTCTGTTCAAGGGCTATGAGCTCGATCAGCAGGTGCGTTTCACGCCGGTGTCCGAAGAGGATTACCAGCAATGGGTCGGTAACCAGGGCAAAAAACGCCACATCGTCACCCTGCTGACCCGCAAAGTGACCGCCGGGCAATTGCAGGCCGTGAGTTCGATCACCGCCAAATACGGGCTGAACATCGACCATATCGATCGTTTGTCCGGGCGTATGCCGCTCGACACCCCGGCCGACAAGGGCAAGGGCTGCATCGAGTTTTCCGTGCGCGGTGAAGCGGCTGATCCGCAGGCCCTGCGCGCCGAATTCCTCAGCGTGGCCCAGGAACTGAACGTAGACATCGCCTTCCAGGAAGATTCGCTGTTCCGTCGCAACCGTCGCCTGGCGGTGTTCGATATGGACTCGACCCTGATCGAAGCTGAAGTGATCGACGAACTCGCCAAGGCGGCGGGTGTGGGTGATCAGGTGTCTGAAATTACTGAACGGGCGATGGCCGGTGAACTGGACTTCCGCGAAAGCTTCAAGGAGCGCCTGGCCTTGCTCAAGGGGCTGGACGTCAGCGTGCTGGATTCTATCGGCGCCTCCCTGCGCCTGACTGAAGGCGCCGAAACCCTGTTCGCCGAACTCAAGCGTTTGGGCTACAAGACCGCGATCCTGTCTGGCGGCTTCACCTACTTCGCCAAGCAATTGCAGGCGAAACTGGGCATCGACTACGTGTTCGCCAACGAACTGGAAGTGGTGGATGGCAAGGTCACGGGCGTGGCGGTCGAGCCGATTGTCGACGCTCAGCGCAAGGCCGATCTGCTGAAGGAACTGGCGCACAAGGAAGGTTTGCGTCTGGAGCAGACCATCGCGGTCGGCGACGGCGCCAACGACCTGCCGATGCTGGCGATTGCCGGCCTGGGTGTGGCGTTCCGCGCCAAGCCGCTGGTCAAGCAGTCGGCGAAACAGGCGATCTCCACGCTTGGACTGGATGGAGTCCTGTATTTGCTGGGCTTTCGGGATCGTGATGGGCAGCTCTGAGTTCCTGATTGTCTGAGCGGGCCTCTGTGGCGAGGGGGCTTGCCCCCGTTGGGTCGCGAAGCGGCCCCCTGCATCCTTTCAGGCACACCGAGTTATCCGGGTTGACGACTGCTGCGCAGCCGAACGGGGGCAAGCCCCCTCACCACAGGTGTTGTGGCAAGACTCACAACGACTTCCACAACGAATCAAAATCCTCTTCCGCCCCGACCACGCCGCTTCCTGCGGCGTTTTCGTTTTTACTCGCCTCCAGTGAACGATAGGCAAACTGGTTGAAGCTGTTGGTGCTCGACACCCGCCGATCCAGCCCGGCGCGACGTTCCTGGCCGTTGGTGTTGATCAGCACCTTGTTGCCCTCCTGGAACGGCAGACGCGGGGCGAGCAGGGTGGCGGGCAGGTCAATCGCGCTGATGGCCGGCAGCAGCAAACCCCGCAGGTACTGACTGTGATCGTCCCGCGTGCGCACCAGTTGCAGGCCGCAAGGCTCGGCGTACGGCGCAACCTGTTCGATGCCCATCTGCGTTCCACCGCCGCGCACCTGGCGAATCCAGCGCACCACGGCGATGCTCCAACCTTGGCCGGCGGTATCTTCGATGCCGACCATTTCGCCGGCCTGTAACTCGGCGGGTACGGCGCCGGGCCATGCCAGGCAATAGCCGCCAGGGCTGTGATTAATGATCGGCAGCGCGTAGGTCGGGAAACTCTGATTGCGGTCGGCAGCCTCATGGCTGTCGTCGTTTTGCAGTTGCGGGTATTCGATTTCTTCGTAGGGCAGCAGGGCATCGGCGGTGCCACTTGGCGCTGCGTCGAAAGCCTGACTCCAACCGTCCTTGCCCCCGGCTGCTGGAGCGGTCGCCGAAAACTGCGCCAGCCGCCCGGCGGGGTTTTTCAGGATGTCGCTGAACGAGCGCTGCCCGCCCAGGTAAAAGTGCAGTGCGCTCATGCCCACACACAGGGTCAGGGTGCCCTGGCCAGGAGTGCGCTGGAAACTGCGCTCGGCGGCCTGGCCCCAGGCCGCGTGCAGGTGTTGCAGCGTGTCGAGGTTCAGCCCGGTCGGTACGGACAACGCGTTGTCGTCCGGATTGAGCAGCCGGGCCTCGATGGCCGCCACCAGCGGTTGCGGATCGATACCCAGCAAGCTCTCCTGCTGTTCGGCGCGGAACTTGGCGCGATAGCGCGGCCCGGTGTCGAGCTCTGGCGCGATGGCAAACAGCTCATTGCCAGGTTTGCCGGGTTGCAGCTTGATCCACTTGCTCCAGGGCTCCAGCACCTCGGCGAGCCGGGCGATCTGGTTCTGGCGCAGTTGATTGCAGCGCGAGGCGCCCAACAACAGGGCCGCCACGTAGGTCTGTTCGATGCTCAGGTCTTGGGTCTGACTGGCCAGTTGATCGCGCACGCTGAGGTTTTGCAGCCGATGCGCGCAGCCAATTCGATAGAGCTGATGCAGTTCCAGCCACACACCCTCTGGCACCGGGCAATAGAGTTGGGTGGCGCGGATCAACGGGCCGTTCAGGCAATGGATTGCCCGTTGCAACGCCTGGGTGAGCAGCGGTGCGCGGTCCTTGCTGAAGCGGGGCGAGATGCGCAGGACAATCTGTTTATAGCCAATCGCCAAATGGCTTTGCAGCGCCTGGCAGAGGTTGGCGATCTTGCGCGAACGCTCGTCGAGGACAATCGCCTGATGCAGGAAATGTCGCTCCAGGTGTTTGCAGACGTAATACACCTCGGGTCGCAACAGTTCGAGCAGTTGCAGGCGATTGTCGCTGGGGGTCAGCAGCTGATTGAGTTCGCTCAAGCCTTGATACAACTGGCGAGCGGTTTCGCCGATGTTGGCTTTGGGCAGGTTGCCGATCCAGCGCTTGAGGTCGCGCGGGGTGGGTTCGCAGAATGACAGGCGCAAGCCAACTGGGATCGGTGCGCGCAGCAACAGTAGGGGGCTGGTCTCATTCATGCCGTGGAAAAACTCCAACCGGGAAATGGGCAGTGAATGACCTGACTGTAGCAGTTATGGCAGTGAGAGGTATTTTCGCTGACCTGACCCCTGTAGGAGCGAGGCTTGCCCGCGAAGGCGATCTCAAGGACGCCTTCGCCGGCAAGCCGTGCTCCTACAGATGAGGGTCGAGGCCGGAGGCGCCGAACCCTTGTGGGGTTCGACTCAATAGATCAAGCGTTCGGCAAGCCCAGCGCCTGGCCCATCTGCACCGGCGACGTTGCGCCCAGGCCTTCAACCCACTTGACCTGGTCCGGCCCGAACAGCACGACGGCGGTCGAACCCAGTTTGAAGCGACCCAGTTCCGCGCCTTTCTCCAGGTGGATCGGCGCACGGGCGGCTTCGTCGTAGCGGAAGGTTTTCAGCTCGCGTTTCGGCGGCGTGACCAGCCCGGCCCACACGGTTTCAATCGACGCCACGATCATCGCGCCCACCAGCACCACGGCCATCGGCCCGCGCTCGGTGTCGAAAATGCACGCTACACGCTCGTTGCGGGCGAACAGTTCCGGGACGTTTTCGGCGGTGGTCTGGTTGACCGAGAAGATCCGGCCCGGGATGTAGACCATCTCGCGCAGGGTACCGGCCAGCGGCATGTGCACGCGGTGGTAGTCCTTCGGCGACAGGTAGATCGTCGCGAAATCACCGCCCATGAACGGCGCGGCATTCGCGGCATCACCACCGAGCAATTCCAGCACGCTGAAGCTGTGGCCCTTGGCTTGGAATACGCGGCCGTGCTCGATCGGGCCGAGTTGGCTGACCGCGCCGTCGGCCGGGCTGAGGATTGCGCCTGGGGTTTCGTCCAATGGGCGAGCGCCGTCTTTCAAGGCGCGGGTGAAGAACGCATTGAAGTGTTCATAGGCGGTCAGGTCTTCAACCAGAGCCTGGGACATGTCCACCTGATAACGCTTGGCGAACCACGCGGTGAAGGCGTTCTTGAACCAGCGCACACGGCATTCGGCAATGCAGCCGGCCAGTCGCGAGAGCAAGTGATGGGGCAGCAGGTATTGGCTGAGGATAAACAAACGCTTATTCATTAACTGTCCTTAAAAACCTTAAATCTCTACGGGGGTGTCGGGATGGTTGCCCCATTCGCCCCAGGAGCCGGCGTAGCCTTTGACCCGCGGATAACCGAGGGACTTGGCCACTAGATAAGTGAAGCCAGAACGGTGGTGAGTCTGGCAGTGGGTGATGATTTCTTTGTCTTTGGTGATGCCGAGTTGGTCGAGGATCTGCGGCATGTCCGTGCGGATGCGCAGGTGGCGCGACTGATCCATGCCGGCAGTCCATTCGAAATTCACGGCGCCGGGGATGTGCCCACCCTTGGCAGCCAGGACTTTCTCGCCGGAGTACTCCAGCGGCCCGCGGGCATCCCAGATCGCCAGGTCGGCGGCGCCGAGACGGCTTTGCAGGTACTCGCGGGTGGCGGTGGGTTCATCGTGCAATGTCAGTGAAACCGGGCCGCCGACCGGGGCCGGAATCTGGATCGACATCGGCAAACCTTCTGCCAGCCAGGCCGGCAGACCGCCGTCGATGTAGTGGTATTTTTTGTGGCCGATGACATCCAGCAACCAGATAAAACGTCCGGCCCAACCGCCGCCTTCGTCGTCATAGACCACGTAGACCGCATCCTTGTTATGGCCCAGTTCACCGAACAACGCCTCGAGCGCCGGGTGCGGCGGCATCAGGCCCGGCGCGGGCGGCTGACCCAGTTGCGTGCGTTTCGGATCGACAAAACGCGCACCGGGCAGATGCCCTTCGGCATAGCGGGCGCTGCTGGTCAGGTCCACCAGAATCAGTTCGCGGGAGTCGAGACGCGGGAGCAAGTCGCTCGGCTCGATCACCAGCGGCAAGCCAGAGAAGTCAGACATGTGAGGTCTCCAGAGCACAAAGGGAGGGATTGTAGCGCAGCCTTATTGGCCGCGGGTGCTAAAGCTATGCAGCGCTTTTTCAATGCACTGCCCGGTTTTACCGAAGGCTTGCACGGTGATTTCCGAGAACGGCCCGCCGCCCTGGTCCGCCACAACGACCATGATCACCCGGCCATTGTTGACCAGTGAGCGCAGCAACAGGTGTTCGCCACCAAACTGCGCGCGCAGGCTGGCCGGCAGCAGAGCCGAAAACTGGGCATTGTTGGCTGGCGTAATACGCACCTGGGCCTGTTGCGAGAGCAAGCGTTGCAGCACGCTGCTCTGGCTGACCAAAAAATTCAGGCCGGCGGCTTCTTTCGGCAATCCGGCGGTCTGGTGCACCCGCAGATTGGCGTGGGTGCGGTCGGCCATCAGGATCATCACCCGACGCATGCCGCAGGCAACCAGCGCATCCCGCGCCGAAGTGGTCAGATGCATCGCGTTGGTGAAACGACTCGGCTCCACCAGCAGTTCGGCGCATTGTTTGCGCCACTTGGTCAGGTCTTCAGCGGTTGGTGCCGGGGCTGGCAGCAAACCGGCGTGGACCCGGTTCATGCCCCACGGCCAAAGCAGCGAAACCGCCGGGTGCCAGAGGTCGGGCATGGCGTGTTGACGGGCGCTGTTGGCGGCCTGTTGGTGCAACTGTTGCTGCACCTCATCCATCGATATTTGCAGGTAAAGGCTGGTCAGGTATTGCCAGCGCTGACTGTGCGGGCAGTCCCAGGCCTGTTGCGCCGACAGCGCCAGACCGTTGGCCAGTAGCACGGTGTTGGCCGGTTGGTTGAGCCAGCGGCGCAGTGTCGGATCGTCGTCGAGGCGGTTCTGCTGGCGCAGCGGGTGATCGCTGTCCCGGGCAATGCGCAGGACTTTCACCAGCTCCCGCTGCTCGTTCAACAGCAGGCGATAACCCTGCTGCACCCAGATCGGCAACCGCCAGATGTCCACCAGTGCCAGGCAGATGTCCAGCAGGCGTACGCCGAACAACTGCTTTTCAACTTTGCGCGCCGACTCACCTTTATGGATGACCCGCAGTTCCCATTCTTCGAGCAAGTGCGGATGAGTCAGTGCCATCGGCCACAGCGGCGAGAGAAACAGCAGGCTGCCCCAGTGAATGTCCTGCCACAGTCGCGCCAGGCGATTGGCGAAAAAACCGTTGGCCTGTTGCGTCGCGTGCTGGCTGATCAGTTGCAACTGGCGCAGGGCTGTCGGGATTTCGGACTGAGGTTCGGCGGGCAGACGCGCGAGCAGTTCTTCGGTGCGTTTCAACCCGAGGCGATTGAGCGCCACGTCGAGGTTTTCCGCAGGCTCGGTCATGCTGCCGTGGGTGTGGCGGTTGGCTTCGCGAATCACGCTCAAGGCCAGGGCCGGGCTTTCCTGCATCAATTCGGCAATGTCGCGCAGCGAGCTGCGGTTATTGCGAATGGCTGAGCAGACGCGGTCATGACTCTCTTGCGGAACCGGCAGGCGCACGCCATCGAGAAGCTTGACCCAGCCTTCGAGAGTGGTCGGTTTTGGAGTTGGAACGTTCGTTTCGTTAGCCATGGCTGGACGGGATCATCATTGGCTGTAAACACGCCCGGCGCGGGCTAAATTGGCTTTTCGCCTGAACTGGCTATAGTCTGGCGCAGTTTTGCCGATAAGTAGAAGAAGAGATTTTTTAACTTCCGAATATGACCTTGAACCCGACTCAGTAAGTGCTCTCCTACCTATGGCTAAATTAATCGGCATCATCGTCGTATTCGCGAGCGTGCTCGGCGGATACGTGCTCTCCCATGGCAAAATTGCCGCCCTGATTCAGCCCTTCGAGGTGATGATCATCGGTGGTGCGGCCCTTGGCGCATTCCTGCAGGCCAACCCCGGTTACATGACCATGCACGTGCTCAAGAAATCCTTGGGCATGTTCAGTTCGCGCTTCACCCACACCTTCTACCTTGAAGTGCTGGGCCTGATCTACGAGATCCTCAACAAGAGCCGCCGCGAAGGCATGATGGCCATCGAAGGCGACATCGAAGATGCCTCTGCGAGCCCGATTTTTGCCAAGTACCCAGCGGTTTTGAAAGACGAGCGCATGACCGCGTTCATCTGCGATTACCTGCGCATCATGTCCTCCGGCAACATGGCTCCCCATGAGCTGGAAGGCCTGTTCGACATGGAACTCTACAGCCTCAAGGAAGACCTGGAGCACCCGTCCCACGCGGTGAACGGCATCGCCGACGCCATGCCGGGTTTCGGTATCGTCGCGGCGGTACTCGGTATCGTGGTGACCATGGCCTCCCTGGGCGAGGGCGACCAGAAATCCATCGGCTTGCACGTCGGTGCGGCACTGGTTGGTACCTTCTTCGGTATTCTCGCGGCCTACGGTTTCTTCGGCCCGCTGGCGCATTCCCTGGCCCACGATGCCAAGGAAGAACTGAACGTCTACGAAGCCATCAAGGCCTCGTTGGTGGCGTCGGCTTCCGGCATGCCGCCTTCGCTGGCGGTGGAGTTCGGGCGCAAGGTTCTGTACCCGGCGCACCGTCCTAGCTTCGCTGAGCTGGAACAAGCGGTTCGCGGTCGCTAAGTCATGGAAAATAATCAGCCGATAATCATCAAGCGCGTCAAGCGCATTGCCGGCGGGCATCACGGGGGCGCCTGGAAAATCGCCTTCGCTGACTTCGCGACGGCGATGATGGCGTTCTTCCTGGTGTTGTGGCTGCTGTCCACCGCCACGCCAGAACAGAAGATCGCCATTGCCGGTTACTTCAAAGACCCGGTCGGCTTCTCCGAAAGCGGCACGCCGTACATCATTGATCTGGGCGGCACACCGACCCTGGCACCGGAAAACACCCTCAACCCCGAGGTGAAATCCCAGCCGCAACCGGACAAGGTCACCGTCGATACCGATCAGGTCGAAGGCATGGCCGAACAGGTCGAGAAAGAACGCCTGGAACTGTTGCTGCAAGAACTGCAGAACAAGGTCGATGAGAACCCGCAGTTGCAGAAGTTCAAGGACCAGATTCTGTTCGAAATCACACCGAACGGTTTGCGCATTCAGATCATGGACGCGGACAACCGGCCGATGTTCGACTCGGGCAGTGCGCGTCTGAAGCCGTACTTCGAAGACATCCTGCTGGCCATGGCTGACACCATCAAAGCGGTGCCGAACAAGATCAGCATCAGCGGTCACACCGACGCCAAGCCGTACTCGGGCACCGGCGATTTCGGTAACTGGGAATTGTCGGCCAACCGTGCCAACGCCGCCCGCCGTGCATTGGTCGCCGGTAGCTACCCGGAATCGCAAGTGGCGCGGGTTGTCGGTTATGCCTCGTCGGCGTTGTTCGATCGGGAGAACCCGTTCAACCCGGTTAACCGCCGTATCGACATCGTCGTATTGACCAAGAAGGCCCAGGCTGCCATCGAAGGGGCGCAAGGTGCTGACCCGACGACAACACCGGGGCAGGGAGCACCGGGTGAAGCACCGAATGCGCCGGCTAAGCCGGTTGATCCGAATGCCTTGCCCGCCGACAAGCAACCCGTGCCGGCCCATGAGCTTCGCGAGCGTTTGAATCTGTTTGAAGATCCAGCGCCGAAGCCGGGTGATGCCGCTAAACCGGCTGAACCGCCCAAGCAATAACCCGCAAAAAAGCCACGGTGATCGTGGCTTTTTTGTTTCTGGCTGCGTCACTACTGCGTCGCGATGACTCGGCTCAGTTTTTTGGAATCATGGAAGATCAGTTATGGAAAGACTCAAGTCCTATTTTCAGCGGCACGGCAACGCACCCTTCAAGTTTGGTGAAGGTCGAGTCAGTGGCTACATCTCGGCCACGCTCGGGTTGTTGAGCCTGCTAGCCGTTTTCTGTTTCCTGTTCCCCGAATGGCTGACCACCGCCGAACTGCGCAAGGTCTACGACGAGCAATTTGCGCGCACTACGCTGCTGCTCGGGCTGGTGCTGTCGTTCAGCCTCGGCACCCTGAATATCCTGCTCAACAAGCGCAAGCGCCTGGGGATCACCGGGCTTGTCGCTTCAGGGCTGGCAGTGTTTCTCGGTGGTACCAATGTGCAGATAAGCTCGATCGGGCAGACGCCTTACTCGCTGGGGCTGGACTGGTTCGTCCTGGCGCTGCTGGTATCGGCCATCGTCTTCATCCCTTTGGAAAAACTCTATTCCAAGGACCCTGAGCAAAACATCCTGCGCCCGCACTGGCGAACCGACCTGACCTACTTTTTCGTCAGTCATATGCTGGTGCAATTCATCCTGATTTTCATCACCGCGTCGTCGAGCTATGTCGCAGGTTGGGCGATGTCGCCGGGCTTGCAGGCCAGCGTCCAGAGCTTGCCAATTGTCGTGCAGTTCTTCCTCGCGGTGTTGGTGGCCGACCTCGGTCAGTACTGGCTGCATCGCCTCTATCATGTGGTGCCGTGGCTGTGGCGCATCCACGCCGTGCATCACTCGAGCACGCACATGGACTGGCTCGCCGGTTCGCGGGTGCACTTTGTCGAGATTCTGCTGACGCGCACCGGCGTGCTGGTGCCATTGATGCTGCTGGGTTTCGCGCCACAGGCGTTGAACGCCTACGTGATTCTGGTCGGCGTCCAGGCTGTGCTGGCCCACGCCAACGTGCGCATCAACGGCGGCTGGCTGAATTATCTGATGGTCCTGCCGCGTTATCACCATTGGCACCACGCCCGGCACAAGGATTACATCTACAAGAACTACGCGATCCACACGCCATTGGTGGACATGCTGTTTGGCACTTTCAAGTTGCCACCGAAAGAATGGCCGGTGCGTTACGGGGTGTTTGGCAAGGACTTGCCGGGCGGGATTGTGCGTCAGCATCTTTATCCGTTTCAGAAGCCTGAGCCGAAGGTTGTCGCACCAAAACCGCCGGCCGCGGTGTCCTGACTCAATAATCAAGCCGACAGTGATGTCGGCTTTTTTGTGCGGCTTTCATTTCAGCGGGGGCTCGGCCCCTGTAGGAGCGAGGCTTGCCCGCGAAGTCGGCCTGATAGCCGACCCACCTTTTGCAGATATACATCGATCAATTGTGGGAGCGAGCTTGCTCGCGATGGCGGCCTTCGAGTCGATCTATTTTTGGATGGTGCGCATATCCGTTTCTGCGGTAACGGCTGCTTACGGTTCCGCTCTTACAGCGGGTCACTTTGGAAGAGCGCCAAAGTAACCAAAGCGCTTTTGCCCCTTTCGTTCGGTGCCTCGCCCAGGCTCGGCATGCCCTCGTTCCGGTCCTGCTCCGTGGGCCCGCCGCCATCGGCCATCCATGTCCGGGGCCGGCTAACCCGGCATCCATGCCGGGTTGCCCACTGCGCAGAACCTCCACTCGGCCTCTCGAGGGGGCGTGCATCGCAACAGCGCCGCGAGGTGGCCTGATAGCCGGCCTGACTAGGGCGCACGCGTTCTCCTGATCTATTTTCAGCGTGGGCACGGTCCCTGTGGGAGCGAGCCTGCTCGCGAAAGCTTTTTGTCAGGCTCCAAGGGGGGAGGGTGGTGAGCATATCCGTTTCTGCGGTAACGGCCGCTTAGGGTTTCGCTCTTACAGCGAGTCACTTTATGCGTGTCAAAAACCTCTTCGAACCCGGTTTTTCAGCTGGTCGTGAAAGATATCTGCGTTTTTCTTGTAGGTGCTGCGCAGTGACTCGCTGATCGAGTCCAGCATCATCGAGCGTTTGGACATCACCTCGTCGCGGTAGGCATCAATAAAAAATTCAATGTCCTTTTCGCAGGTCAGCTTCGGCCATTTATCCAGATACAACGGCAACTCCGCTGGGCCGGTCTTGAACGAGCAGATTCGCCGATTGCTGATGGTGGCTTCGCCGATTTCGAACGGCACCCACCACGACAGCGCGGTGCGCTCGGACACTACCGCCAGCAGGTGTGTGCAGTCACTGATGTTGCGCGTGATGACCCCGGTGATGTCGTCGGTGGTCTGCGATTCAGGATCGAGCACGTCCAGATAGGTTTTGATGTTGGCCTGTATCAATCGGTTATTGATAGCGATGGCTTGTGGCCGATCCATATGGCGGTAGCTGATAAACACTGGCATCAGAAATGTCCCTTGATCGCAAGTTCACGGTAATAGGCGCCGAGCGCCGTCAGGCGGCAGCCCGTGGTGTGGATGGCGGCGTAGTACATGTGTTCGGCATCCACAGGTTCGATCAGGCTGTGGCGGTTACACTTCTGCAGTTGTTTGAAGATTTCGCCATTATCCGGGTCGAACGCTGCTTCGGTGGGCTCGTAGCTGGGGTCCAGCGGGAAGACATAACTCGGCTCCGGGAACCAGTCTTTCAACTTGCGCAATGTCTCCTCGGCAATCAGCGGCGCGACTTCGCGCAACGGGACGAATTGCGAAACGTTGGTCTTGAACACGGGCCGTTGTTCCCAGGCGCCGAGCGCGTTGTCGACAAACGAATACACACTGCCCGGCGTCACCTTGCCCAGTACATTGGCCGCGCCACCGTGCAAAGCCTGTAACAGCAGGTCGGTGAATACACCGTGGCCTCGGCTTTCCAGCGCCGACTGCTCCTTCTTGCAGGCGGTCAGGATGGTCATGCCTTCGCCGACCACGCTGTTGCCACCGCGCAACCCGCGCATCGCTGCGGCAGCACCGGCCTGACAGCAATCGAGGATGATGATTTTGTTCTTGATCTGCGGGGCGTTGTCCGCCCAGTTCAATATGTCGCTGATGCGAATGCCATCACCGCCCGGTGCAAAATCCTGAGGGATCAGTAGCCCTTCGTCGATGCTGGTATCGAATTGACCGTGGCCAGCGAAATACAGCAGTGCCACATCACAATCGCCGGAAAAGAGGCTTTGGATGTGCTGTTTCATGGCCGTCAGTGAAAGGTCGTCCTCGGCTGAAGTCAGGACTTTGCTGCTGAAATTGGGTCGTCCGCTGGCGTGACGTTCCAATACCGAAGCCATGGCCATGGCGTCGTTGTTGCAACCGCTTAGCGGTGAAACATGCTGGTAGTGGTTGATGCCAATAAACAATCCCTTGCGCATGTTCACACCGCCGTATGCAAGCGAATCGTGTTGACGATGCTGTTGGTGTTCCATGCACATTCCGCGTGTGCCGCATCACGTACTACCGTTGGAATACGCTCGGCGCCGAACGGTTTGATTGCGATGATCACCTTGCCCATGCGCTTGGCGATCTCGATCTCCTTGTTGATCCACTTGCTGTAGGTGGAATACATGCCAGCCATGATTAGCACCGCCGAGCACGGGCGGATCTTGTTTTCGATGGCTTCGATCAGTTGCTTGTCGGTTTTTGCACCAATAATCGGGTTCTCGGGTGGCACCGAAAAGTTCTTGAAGGTGAACGTCGGGTGCGCATTCAGCAGACGCACCAGATTGTCGTGTGTGTCGGAGTAGTTCCACGAATGACTGATGAACAAATGATAGGTTTGCATGGGTGTCCCTCGGTATCGCCAACGTGCGATGAGGGCTTGAATGTAGGGACTTGAGCGGCCGTAACAAGGCCTTGGACGTTAAAGAGACATGTCCTACGAGCTGGCGTGCAAACGCCTTACAGAACAGTCTGACGTTTAATTTTGAAGGGGCTTGTGTAGGAAAAAGCGAACGAGCGGCAGCCCGACAAGGTCAGGGCTGCGATCGTGTCTGTTTAGTAGCTGGTTTCCGGCAAACTGGCGATGATCGAGCGATAGCTGTTCATCCGTTGCTGTTGCACGCGGCCATCTTCCAGCGCCTTGAGCAGGGCACAACCCGGTTCACGGTCGTGTTTGCAGTCGCGGAAGCGGCAGGTGCCGATCAAGTCGTTGAACTCGATGAAACCGGCTTCGACGTCGGCACGGCTGACGTGGCCCAAGCCGAATTCACGGATACCCGGGGAGTCGATCAGCTCACCGCCGCCGGGGAAGTGGAACAACCGCGCGGTGGTGGTGGTGTGCGTGCCCTGGCCGGACAGTTCGGACAACGGGCCGACGCGGGTTTCGACTTCCGGCAGCAGGCTGTTGACCAGCGATGATTTACCGACGCCAGACTGGCCGACGAACACACTGATGCGCCCGTCCAGTTGTTCCTGCAATTGCTCCATGCCGTTGCCGTGGTGAGCCGACACTTCCAGCACCGGGTAGCCCAGCGTGCGGTAAACCGCGAGCAAGGCATTCAGCGCCGGGGCGTTCTGCTCATCGATCAGGTCGAATTTGTTGAGCAGCAGCAGCGGACGAATCCCTGCGTGCTCAGCGGCGACCAGATAGCGGTCGATCAGGTTGGCGTGGGGCTCGGGCAGCGGGGCGAAGACGATGACGATCATGTCGACGTTGGCCGCTACGGGTTTGAGCTGGCCACGGCTGTCCGGGCGGCAGAGTTCGGTTTTACGCGGCAGTTGCGCCACGATCACGCCAATGCCCTGGTTGCCGGCACGCCAGACGACCTGATCGCCGGTCACCAGCGCTGGCAGGTTGGCGCGCAAGTGGCAGCGGAATACCTGGCCGGCCAAATCGCCATCGAGGGCTTCGACTTCGACCTGCACACCGAAGTGGGCGATCACCAGGCCGGTCTGTTCCGGACCCAGGTCGCCGCCCTCAAGTGCCTCGACAGCCGAGGACTCGCGTTTGGCGGCGCGGGCAGCGCGTTCGCCCTGAATCTTTTCGATGCGCCAGTTTTGACGACGATTGAGTTGGCGTTTGGCCATGGGTGTTCCGTATCAAGAATGCAGCGATTAGGTAAAACGGCCGCGAGTTTAGCACGCCCGGCTACTTGCCTAGGCTAAACTGCGCAGCATTGCCTAGGAGCCGACACATGCAAAACCCGCAGAATCTGATCTGGATCGACCTGGAAATGACCGGTCTGAACCCTGATACCGACGTCATCATCGAGATGGCGACCATTGTCACCGACAGTGATCTGAACACTTTGGCCGAAGGCCCGGTGATCGCGATCCACCACAGCGACGCGATTCTTGCTGGCATGGACGAGTGGAACACCCGTCAACACGGCGGTTCGGGCCTGACCCAACGGGTTCGCGACAGCCGCATCAGCATGGCCGAAGCCGAAGCCGAAACCATCGCCTTCCTGGAAAAGTGGGTGCCGAAGGGCAAATCGCCGATCTGCGGCAACAGCATCTGCCAGGACCGTCGCTTCCTTTATACGCACATGAAATCCCTGGAAAGCTATTTCCACTACCGCAACCTCGACGTGTCGACGCTCAAAGAGCTGGCCGCACGCTGGGCGCCGGGCGTGCGCGACAGCTTCCAGAAGGGCAGCACGCACCTGGCGCTGGACGATATCCGCGAGTCGATTGCTGAGCTGCAGCACTACCGCAAGCATTTCATCAAGTTCTGATCTGGCAACCCTGCCCCCTGTAGGAGCTGTCGAGTGCAACGAGGCTGCGATCTTTTGATCTTGAAAAATTAACGTCAAAAGATCGCAGCCTCGTTTCACTCGACAGCTCCTACAAGGGCTCGCGTAACGGCGCCCTCTTTTGGTGCCGCCCCTAAATGGCTAGACTGCGCGCCTTCCTGCCAGGACCGCCGCCATGTTGCTGATGCTCTACCTGATCGCTATCACCGCCGAAGCCATGACCGGTGCCTTGTCCGCCGGCCGGCGTGGCATGGACTGGTTTGGCGTGGTGCTGATCGCCTGCGTCACGGCCCTGGGCGGCGGTTCGGTGCGCGACGTGCTGCTCGGCCATTACCCGCTGACTTGGGTCAAACACCCGGAATACCTGGTGCTGACTTCGGTCGCGGCGATGTTCACGGTGTTCACCGCCCGCTGGATGCGCCACTTGCGCTCGCTGTTTCTGGTGCTCGACGCCGTCGGCCTGGTGGCATTCACCCTGATCGGCTGCATGACCGCTCTGGAAATGGGCCACGGCATGCTGGTGGCGTCGGTCAGCGGCGTGATCACCGGAGTTTTCGGCGGCATCCTGCGGGACATCTTCTGCAACGACATCCCGTTGATATTCCGCCGCGAGCTCTACGCCAGCGTCTCCTTCGCGGCGGCGTGGTGCTACATGCTCTGCATTTATCTGCAATTACCGGGTGAGCAGGCGATCTTGATCACCTTGTTTGGCGGGTTTTTGCTGCGGTTGCTGGCGATCCGGTTTCATTGGGAAATGCCGAAGTTCGTCTACAACGACGAGGCCTGAAGTCACGCGGTCTCTTGTAGGAGCTGTCGAGTGAAACGAGGCTGCGATCTTTTGATCTTGTTTTTTAAAAATCAAAGTCAAAAGATCGCAGCCTCGTTTCACTCGACAGCTCCTACACAGCTCCTACATATTTCCTACGCGAGGCCGTGTTGTTTCAGGGCCCATTCGACATGCTCGCGCACCAGCTCCGACGGGTAATCCCTGCGAGCCTTCAACGCCTCCAGCACCGGAATACTCGACGGTGCATTTCCCAAACCCACCGCCAGATTGCGCAACCAGCGCTCATAACCCGCCCGGCGTAGCGGCGAACCTTCGGTGCTGCTGAGAAACTTCTCCTCGTCCCACATAAACAATTCCGCCAGCTCAGCGTTATCCAGATTGTGCCGTGGCTTGAAGTCGCTTTCGCCCGACGGACGGGCGAAGCGGTTCCACGGGCAGACGATCTGGCAATCATCGCAACCGAACACCCGATTGCCGATCAATGGCCGCAACTCTTCCGGGATCGCGCTTTTCAGTTCGATGGTCAGGTAGGAAATGCAGCGTCGGGCATCCAGTACGTAAGGACCAACGAAGGCGTTGGTCGGGCAGATGTCCAGGCATGCGGTGCAGCGACCGCAATGTTCGGTGGAGTGGGGCGGGTCTTCCGGCAGCGGCAGATCGACAAACAGTTCGCTGAGGAAGAAATAACTGCCGGCCTTGCGATTCAAGACCAGCGTATTTTTGCCGATCCATCCAAGGCCAGCCTTCTCGGCGATGGCTTTTTCGAGCACCGGGGCGCTGTCGACAAACGCGCGGAAACCGAAGGGGCCGATTTCGGCCTGAATTTTATCGGCCAGTTGTTGCACGCGTTTACGGATCAATTTGTGGTAGTCGCGGCCCAAGGCATAACGCGATACGTAGGCCTTTTCCGGTTGGGCCAGTAATTGCGCCATTTGCGTGTCGCCGGGCAGGTAGTCCATGCGCAGGGACACTACACGCAAAGTGCCGGGCACCAGCTCTTCCGGGTGCGAGCGTTTGCTGCCGTGGGCGCCCATGTAATCCATTTCGCCGTGGTAGCCGGCGGCGAGCCAGCGCTCCAGATGCTGCTCATGCTCGGCGAGGTCCAGGCCGCTGATGCCGACTTGCTGGAAGCCCAGCTCGCGACCCCAGTCCTTGATGGATTGGGCGAGGGCAGGCAGGTCTGTAGTAATAGCGGGCATGAGACGAGAGAAACCGGAGCTGAGGTGCGTATAATTCTGCCAGACATCGGAGCCCGAAGACGCATGCCGCAAACTAAAGATGATTTACCCGACGCGCTGTACAGCGCCGCGCAAGTGCGAGGGCTCGATGCGAGCCTGATCGCGGCCGGTACGCCGGGCTTCGAATTGATGCATCGTGCGGCGCGGGCGACCTGGCGTGCGCTGGTCCGGCAATGGCCGACGGCCAACGAGTTGACGGTGCTGGCCGGTCACGGCAACAACGCCGGCGACGGCTATCTGGTGGCGGTATTGGCCCGACGTGCCGGCTGGCATGTGCGCGTATTGGCCGCCGGTGATCCCCAGCGATTGCAGGGGGATGCGGCATCGGCCCACACCGAAGCCGTGTCCGAAGGCGTCGCGGTTCAAGCCTGGAGCGCCCATTCCGAGTTGCGCGGTATCGTTCTGGATGCCTTGCTCGGCACCGGCCTGACGGGCGAAGTACGTGAGCCCTATGCCAGCGCTATCGCCGCGATTAATGCCAGTGGCCTGCCGGTGGCAGCGGTGGATATTCCTTCGGGCCTGTGTGCCGATACCGGTCGTCTGCTGGGGGCGGCCGTTCGGGCGGACCTGACCGTGACCTTCATTGGTTTGAAGTTGGGTCTGTTCATTGGCGAAGCGGCGGATGTGGTGGGTGAGCTGGTCTTCAATGATCTGCAAGCTGACGCCGAGTCTTTTAACGGGGCCGTCATCAGTGCTCGTCGTCTGACGGCCGGTAACTTGCCTCGTCTGGCGGCTCGGCCTCCCACGTCCCACAAAGGTCAATTCGGCCACGTCCTGCTGATCGGCGGTGATCGTGGTTTTGGTGGTGCGATCTTGCTGAGTACGCAAAGTGCGCTGCGCAGTGGTGCCGGCATGGTGTCCGTGGCCACGCGTAGCGAACACGTACCGGCCGCACTGGCCAGAATCCCCGAAGCCATGGTGCTCGGCACTTCGTCGGCCAATCAGCTGATGGGCTTGCTGGAAAAGGTTTCGGTGTTGGTGGTCGGTCCAGGACTGGGTCAAGCCGCATGGGGGCGCAGTTTGTTGTCTGTCGCTGCCAACGCACCGCTGCCGCAGGTCTGGGATGCCGACGCATTGAATATGTTGGCCGAAGAACAGGTGAAGTTGCCCGCCGATTGCATCATCACCCCGCATCCCGGCGAAGCGGCGCGATTGCTGGGGATAACCACGGCCGAAGTCCAGGCCGATCGTCCCGCCGCCGCTCATGCATTGAGCAAAAAATATACAGCAGTAGTGATTCTAAAAGGCGCTGGCAGCCTGGTCGCCTGCCCTGATGGGCGTCTGTCGGTGTGTCATCAGGGCCATCCAGCGATGGCCACTGCCGGTTTGGGTGATGTGCTAGCCGGTCTGGTCGGTGCTTTGCTCGCCCAAGGCATGGCAGCATTCGACGCCGCGTGCCTGGCGGTCTGGCTACACGCCAATGCCGGCGCGCAACAAGGTAAATCGGGCCGTGGGCTGGCGGCCAGTGATCTGATTCCAGCCATTCGTCAGTTGTTGGAGGAGCAAGCACCGTGTCTGAAGTAACCCTGTACCTGGCTGATGAAGAGGCGATGACCGCATTCGGTGCTCGCATAGCGCAAACCACCCAAGGGCACGGTCTGATTTTTCTCGAAGGCGATCTGGGGGCGGGTAAAACCACGCTGTCCCGGGGCATCATCCGTGGCCTGGGGCATGTGGGCGCGGTAAAAAGTCCGACCTTCACCTTGGTCGAACCGTACGAGATCGGCGACATCCGCGCCTTCCACTTTGACCTTTATCGACTGGTCGATCCGGAAGAGCTGGAGTACCTCGGCATCCGCGATTACTTCGATGACGATGCTCTGTGTTTGATCGAATGGCCCCAGAAGGGTGCAGGCTTTTTGCCAAAGCCCGACCTGACCATTACCATTAGCCCGCAAGACAGCGGGCGTTCGCTGAATATTTTGTCCCAGGGCTCGCGTGGCGAGTCGTGGTGTGCCGCTTTGGCATTGGAATCCAATTAAATGATGGGGTCAGGTATGCGCTTTCGCGCGATGGTAGCTGCCGTAGGATTGTTGTTTTTGGCGGTGACCGTCGACGCTGTGGCCGAATCGAAGGTCAACAGCGTTCGCCTGTGGCGAGCTCCGGATAACACACGACTGGTATTCGACCTCACGGGGCCGGTGCAGCACAGTGTCTTCACCCTGACCTCGCCGGATCGGCTGGTTATCGACATCAATGGCGCGACCCTCGGTGCGCCGCTGAACGTCAACACGTCCAATACGCCGATTACCGCCATGCGTTCGGCTCAGCGCACGCCAACCGATTTGCGGGTGGTGATCGACCTGAAAAAAGCCGTCACGCCGAAAAGCTTCAGCCTGGCGCCGAACGCCCAGTACGGGAATCGCCTGGTGGTCGACCTGTTCGACAGCGCCGACGCTGCCGCGCCGATCCCGCCGCCAACCAACGTCGCGACAGTGGCCCCGGTGCCGGTCACGCCAATCGATCCTCCGGTGAAGCTGCCGCCTGCCCCGGCCGGCAAGCGCGACATCGTTGTGGTGATCGATGCCGGTCACGGCGGTGAAGACCCGGGTGCCTCGGGCTCTCGCGGTCAGCATGAGAAAGACGTGGTATTGGCCATCGCCCGTGAGCTGCAGCGCCAGGTCAACGGCATGAAAGGCTTCCGCGCCGAACTGACGCGTACCGGCGACTACTTCATTCCACTGCGTGGCCGTACTGAAATCGCCCGCAAGAAAGGCGCCGACCTGTTCGTCTCGATCCACGCCGACGCCGCGCCTTCAGCAGCCGCTTTCGGTGCCTCGGTGTTCGCCCTGTCTGATCGCGGTGCCACTTCGGAGACCGCCCGTTGGCTGGCCGACAGCGAAAACCGTTCCGACTTGATCGGCGGTGCCGGCAGCGTCAGCCTCGATGACAAGGACCGCATGCTGGCCGGCGTGCTGCTCGACCTGTCGATGACTGCTTCCCTGACCTCCAGCCTGAACGTGGGCCAAAAAGTCTTGAGCAACATCAGCCGCGTTACGCCGTTGCACAAACAGCGCGTGGAGCAGGCCGGGTTCATGGTTCTGAAATCCCCGGATATTCCATCGATCCTGGTGGAAACCGGGTTCATCTCCAACGCCAACGAAGCTTCGAAGCTGTCGGCGGCGAGCCACCAGCAGGCGCTTGCCCGTTCGATCAGCGCCGGTGTTCGCCAGTTCTTCCAGCAGAACCCGCCACCAGGCACCTACATTGCCTGGCTGCGTGATTCCGGCAAGATTGCCCAAGGCCCACGTGACCACCGCGTGAGCCCGGGCGAAACATTGGCGATGATTGCCGTGCGTTACCAGGTGTCACCGGCGACCCTGCGCAGCGCCAATAATCTGAAAAGCGACGAGCTGAAAATCGGTCAGACCCTGACCATTCCCGGCACTGAACTGGCGGCCAAAGAATGAATCAGGCGCTGACCAATACCGCTCGCATCGAGCTGCTCAGCCCGCGACTGGCGAACCAGATTGCCGCCGGCGAAGTGGTTGAGCGCCCGGCCTCGGTGATCAAAGAGCTGCTGGAAAACAGCCTCGACTCCGGTGCCCGGCGTATTGATGTCGACGTGGAACAGGGCGGCGTCAAGTTGCTGCGGGTGCGTGACGATGGCAGCGGTATTTCTGCCGACGATCTGCCGCTGGCGCTGGCGCGACATGCCACCAGCAAAATTCGTAACCTCGAAGACCTCGAACAGGTGATGAGCCTCGGGTTTCGCGGTGAGGCCCTGGCGTCGATCAGTTCCGTGGCGCGCCTGACGTTGACGTCCCGCACCAAGGATGCCGATCAGGCCTGGCAAGTCGAAACCGAAGGCCGGGACATGGCGCCTCGCGTCCAACCCGCGGCTCATCCGGTGGGCACCTCGGTGGAAGTGCGCGACCTGTTCTTCAACACCCCGGCCCGACGCAAATTTCTCAAGACTGAAAAAACCGAATTCGATCACCTGCAAGAAGTGATCAAGCGCCTGGCCCTGGCGCGATTCGATGTGGCGTTCCATTTGCGCCACAACGGCAAGACCATCCTCAGCCTGCACGAGGCCCACGATGATGCGGCCCGCGCCCGGCGTGTGGCGGCGATCTGCGGCTCGGGTTTCCTGGAGCAGGCGCTGCCGATCGAAATCGAGCGCAATGGCCTGCATTTGTGGGGTTGGGTCGGGTTGCCGACGTTCAATCGCAGCCAGGCGGATTTGCAGTATTTCTTCGTGAATGGCCGTGCCGTGCGCGACAAACTGGTGGCCCACGCGGTGCGCCAGGCCTATCGCGACGTGCTATTCAACGGCCGGCACCCGACGTTCGTGCTGTTTTTCGAAGTCGATCCGGCGGGCGTCGACGTCAACGTGCACCCGACCAAACACGAAGTGCGTTTCCGCGATGGGCGCATGGTCCACGATTTTCTCTACGGCACCTTGCACCGCGCTTTGGGCGATGTGCGGCCGGAAGATCATCTGGCGGCGCCAGTTGCGACGGCCATTGTCCGGCCTACTGGCATTGATGCCGGTGAATTCGGTCCCCAGGGCGAAATGCGTCTGGCGGCCAATGCGTTGCTGGAGCAGCCTCAAGGGCAGCCTTCCTTTAATACGACGGCGGGCTCGGGGGCAGGTGCCGGTTATCAGTATCAATACACGCCTAAGCCTCAGTCCGGCGTGCCGGTTGCCGAAGCTCAAGCTGCGTATCGTGAGTTTTTTGCGCCGTTGCCCGAAGCCAATGCGGTTGCGCTGCCGGCCGGGCAGGACGATATTCCGCCGCTGGGTTATGCGCTGGCGCAGCTCAAGGGCATCTATATCCTGTCGGAAAACGCCCAAGGCCTGGTGCTGGTGGACATGCACGCCGCTCACGAGCGGATCATGTATGAGCGTCTGAAAGTCGCCATGGCCAGCGAAGGCCTGAGCGGCCAGCCGCTGTTGGTCCCGGAATCCCTGGCGGTCAGCCAGCGCGAAGCCGATTGCGCCGAAGAGAACGTCGCGTGGTTCCAGCGCCTGGGCTTTGAACTGCAACGCCTGGGCCCGGAAACCTTGGCAATCCGGCAGATCCCTGCGCTGCTCAAGCAGGCGGAAGCCAATCGCCTGGTCAGCGACGTACTGGCGGACTTGATGGAATATGGCACCAGCGACCGGATTCAGGCGCACCTGAACGAATTGCTCGGCACCATGGCTTGCCACGGCGCGATCCGGGCCAATCGGCGTCTGGCGTTGCCAGAAATGAACGGTCTGCTGCGGGACATGGAAAACACCGAACGCAGCGGTCAATGCAACCATGGCCGACCGACCTGGACCCAATTGGGCCTGGACGATCTGGACAAACTGTTCTTGCGCGGTCGTTGATGAACCAGCTCCCTCCAGCGATTTTCCTGATGGGCCCGACCGCTGCGGGCAAGACCGACCTGGCCATCGAATTGACCAAAGTCCTGCCTTGCGAGCTGATCAGTGTTGATTCGGCGCTGGTCTACCGTGGCATGGACATCGGCACCGCCAAGCCTTCAAAAGAGATTTTGGCCGAATTCCCACACCGGTTGATCGATATTCTCGACCCGGCCGAGAGCTATTCGGCAGCAGATTTTCGTCGTGATGCCCTTGAGGCGATGGCGGAGATCACTTCCCGTGGAAAAATCCCGCTGCTTGTAGGCGGCACGATGCTCTACTACAAGGCTCTGGTCGAAGGACTGGCAGAAATGCCAGCGGCCGATCCGGAAGTTCGCGCGCAAATCGAGGAAGAGGCTACACGCCTTGGCTGGCAAGCCCTGCACGAACAATTAGCGGTGATTGATCCGGTTTCTGCGGCGCGAATTCATCCGAACGATCCCCAGCGTCTGAGTCGAGCGCTGGAAGTTTACCGTGTGAGCGGTCAGAGCATGACCGAGCTGCGGCTCAGACAATCTGCGCAAAGTACTGAAGCAGCCGCTTCGGGACTGCAACAATTGCCCTATACTGTCGCGAACTTGGCTATTGCACCGGCAAATCGCCAGGTACTGCACGAGCGTATTAAACAAAGATTCACAAATATGTTGGAACAGGGATTCATCGACGAGGTCGTAGCCCTGCGTAAGAGAAGTGACCTGCATGCCGGGTTGCCATCCATACGCGCTGTTGGGTACCGACAAGTCTGGGATTACCTGGATGGCAAGCTGACGCAAGCCGAGATGCAGGAACGTGGAATCATAGCCACGCGCCAATTGGCAAAGCGCCAGTTCACCTGGCTACGCAGTTGGGCTGATTTACACTGGCTGGACAGCCTCGATTGCGACAATCTGCCGCGCGCCTTGAAATACCTCGGGACCATCTCCATATTGAGCTGAGTCCTTGCAATTGCCGTCTATCCTTGGGGGTGTGACGGCCAGAGCCATCTGAATTACCTATTTTTTATTATTGAATCCTTAAAGGAGTGCGGCACATGTCAAAAGGGCATTCGCTACAAGACCCTTACTTGAATACTTTACGTAAAGAGAAAGTTGGGGTTTCCATCTACCTGGTCAACGGGATCAAACTGCAAGGCACGATCGAGTCTTTCGACCAGTTCGTTATCCTGCTGAAAAACACCGTTAGCCAGATGGTTTACAAACACGCTATCTCTACAGTGGTGCCGGTTCGTCCAATTCGTCTGCCTAGCGCAACCGAATCCGAAGCAGGTGACGCTGAGCCAGGTAACGCCTGATAGGAGTCTCCTTTGTTCTTTGAGCGCCACGGTGGTGGTGAGCGAGTGATCCTCGTTCACTTGGATGGACAGGACCCTGAGGCGCGCGAAGATCCGCAGGAGTTTCAGGAATTGGCTAATTCGGCCGGCGCCGAGACCGTTGCGTTTTTTAACGTGCCGCGTCATCGGCCAACCGCCAAATTCCTGATTGGCAGCGGCAAGGTCGAGGAGCTGCGCGACCTGGTCCATGCTGAAAAGGCCGATCTGGTCATCTTCAATCACATCCTCACGCCCAGTCAGGAACGTAACCTCGAACGTGTTTTCGAGTGTCGCGTGATTGACCGTACCGGTCTGATTCTCGATATTTTCGCCCAACGCGCCCGTACCCATGAAGGCAAGCTCCAGGTAGAACTGGCCCAGCTCGACCACATGAGCACCCGGCTGGTTCGTGGCTGGACTCACCTTGAGCGTCAGGGTGGCGGTATCGGCATGCGTGGCCCGGGTGAAACCCAGCTGGAAACCGACCGCCGTTTGCTGCGGGTTCGCCTGCGACAGATCAAGGGCCGACTCGAAAAAGTGCGCAGTCAGCGCGAGCAGTCGCGACGTGGCCGTACGCGTGCGGATATTCCTACCGTGTCCCTGGTGGGGTATACCAACGCCGGCAAATCCACGCTCTTCAATAACGTGACGAAATCCGACGTGTACGCGGCTGACCAGTTGTTTGCCACGCTGGACCCGACCTTGCGCCGTCTGGAACTGGACGACCTGGGGCCGATTGTCCTGGCCGACACTGTGGGTTTCATACGCCACTTGCCCCACAAACTGGTCGAGGCATTTCGGTCTACGCTCGAAGAGTCGAGCAACTCGGACCTGCTGTTGCACGTGATCGATGCGGCCGAACCGGATCGCATGTTGCAGATCGAGCAGGTGATGGTGGTGCTGGGCGAGATCGGTGCCCAGGACTTGCCGATACTCGAGGTCTATAACAAACTCGATTTGCTTGAAGGCGTTGAGCCACAAATCCAGCGCGACGAAAACGGCAAGCCCCAACGGGTCTGGCTGTCGGCGCGTGATGGCAGTGGCCTGGAATTGCTTGAACAAGCCATTGCCGAGTTGCTGGGCGGTGATTTGTTTGTGGGGACCTTGCGCTTGCCGCAACGTTTTGCTCGACTGCGTGCGCAGTTTTTCGAGCTTGGTGCGGTGCAGAAAGAAGAACACGACGAAGAAGGCATCTGCCTGCTGGCCGTTCGCTTGCCGCGGGTCGAGTTGAATCGACTGGTGAGCCGCGAAGGCCTGCAACCGATGGACTTCATCGAGCAACACACTTTGCAATAAAAGCCTGAGAAAGCGGTTGTGCCGTGGTGACAGGCATTCTGTAGCATTGGTCGGCGCGCCGTGGGTGCGTCTTTGCTTTATCAGATGGAGAGCGCTATGGCTTGGAATGAGCCGGGTGGCAACTCGAATAATCAGGATCCTTGGGGTGGCAAGCGCCGCAATAACGGCGACCGCAAGGGACCACCGGATCTCGACGAGGCCTTCCGAAAGCTGCAGGAAAGCCTGAACGGGTTGTTCGGTGGTGGTAAGAAACGTGGTGACGACGGCGGTGGTTCGGGCAAGAGTGGCGGCTTCGGCGGCCTGCTCGGCATCGGCCTGGTCGTGCTGGCGGCCGTGTGGCTGTACAGCGCGGTCTACGTGGTCGACGAGCAGGAGCAAGCCGTTGTGCTGCGCTTCGGCAAGTACTACGAAACGGTCGGCCCGGGCCTGAACATCTACTTCCCGCCGATCGATAAAAAGTACATGGAGAACGTGACGCGTGAGCGTTCGTACACCAAGCAGGGCCAGATGCTGACCGAAGACGAGAACATCGTCGAAGTGCCGCTGACCGTGCAGTACAAGATCAGCAACCTGCAGGATTTCGTGCTGAACGTCGATCAGCCGGAAATCAGCCTGCAGCAAGCGACCGACAGTGCCTTGCGTCATGTGGTGGGTTCTACCGCCATGGACCAGGTCCTGACCGAAGGTCGTGAGCTGATGGCCAGTGAAATCAAGGAGCGTCTACAACGTTTCCTCGATACCTATCGCACCGGTATCACCGTTACCCAGGTCAACGTACAGAACGCAGCCGCACCGCGTGAAGTCCAGGAAGCCTTCGATGACGTGATCCGCGCCCGTGAAGACGAGCAGCGTTCGCGCAACCAGGCTGAAACCTACGCCAACGGCGTCGTGCCGGAAGCCCGTGGTCAGGCCCAGCGCATCCTTGAAGATGCCAACGGTTACCGTGACGAAACGGTATCGCGCGCCAAGGGTGAGGCGGATCGCTTTACCAAACTGGTCGCCGAATACCGCAAGGCCCCTGAAGTTACTCGTGAGCGTCTGTACCTGGACACCATGCAGGAAGTCTTCACCAACACCAGCAAGGTTCTCGTGACCGGCAACAAGAATGGCCAGAGCAATCTGCTGTACTTGCCGCTGGACAAGATGATCGACAGTGGCCGCAGCACCAGCGCACCGGTAACGGGCGCGGCAGCCAGCAGCAATGAAGCGAATGCGCGTGCGGCAGCTGATCTGCAGCAACAGCAAGCACGTACCAGGGAGAGTCGCTGATGAGCAATAAATCGCTGATCGCCCTTATTGTCGGCGTCGTCGTGGCGATCGCGGCCTGGAACTGCTTCTACATCGTGGCTCAGACCGAGCGTGCGGTGATGCTGCAGTTCGGTCGCGTAGTCCAGACTGATGTTCAGCCGGGCCTGCATGTGAAAGTGCCTTACGTTAACCAGGTGCGTAAATTCGACGCACGCCTGATGACGCTGGATGCACCGACACAACGCTTCCTGACGCTGGAAAAGAAAGCCGTCATGGTCGATGCCTTTGCCAAGTGGCGCGTGAAAGATGCCGAACGCTTCTACACCGCAACTTCCGGCCTCAAGCAGATTGCCGACGAGCGTCTGTCCCGTCGTCTGGAATCGGGCCTGCGTGACCAGTTTGGTAAGCGCACCCTGCACGAAGTGGTTTCCGGTGAGCGTGACGCGTTGATGGCAGACATCACCGCTTCGCTGAACAAGATGGCGGAAAAAGAGCTGGGCATCGAAGTTGTCGATGTTCGGGTCAAGGCCATCGACCTGCCGAAAGAAGTGAACCGCAGCGTGTTCGAACGTATGAGCACCGAGCGTGAGCGTGAAGCTCGCGAGCACCGCGCCAAGGGTAACGAGCTGGCCGAAGGCATCCGTGCCGACGCCGATCGTCAACGCCGCGTGTTGCTGGCCGAAGCCTATCGTGAATCCGAAGAGGTTCGCGGTGATGGTGACGCCCAGGCTGCTGCGATCTACTCCAAGGCCTACGGCCAGGATCAGGAGTTCTACGGTTTCTACCGTAGCCTGCGTGCCTACCGTGAAAGCTTCGCGAACAAAACCGACGTCATGGTCCTCGACCCAAGCAGCGACTTCTTCCGTTACCTGGAAAAAGCCAAGCCTTGATACGACGTTGACCTGAATCATCCCCCGCCCGGCGGCTAAAACCTCGGGCGGGGTGATCCTTTGGGAAAACGTGTGTATGATGCGGCAGCCGGGAAATTCCCGGCTTTTTTGCGTCTGCACGTTTGATTGTGGTTTTCAGGCAGGCGCCCGAGTTGAATGACTCGACAGGTTTTTCGAGGAAAGTGATTGGCGAAGCCGGTTTCAGGCTTTTCGCCACGTCGTTCATGCGCGTGCTTTGCGCATGGGCCGGACATTTTCTGCTTCACTCAAGGCTCGCCCAACGGCTGGCCGCCCGGATCATAGGGGAATGGCGTAATGGCAACGGTAGACCGCTGGCTGCTGCCAGATGGCATCGAAGAAGTACTGCCACCGGAGGCAGCGCGCATTGAAGTAGCGCGCCGCCAGGTGTTGGATCTGTTCCAGAGTTGGGGTTACGAGTTTGTCGTGACTCCCCATATCGAGTACCTGGAATCCCTGCTGACCGGCGCGGGCCAGGACCTGGATCTGCGTACCTTCAAGGTCATCGACCCGCAATCGGGCCGGCAGATGGGTTTCCGTGCCGACATCACGCCGCAAGTGGCGCGCATCGATGCGCACACCCTGCGCCGCGAAGGCCCGAGCCGCCTGTGCTATGCCGGCAGCGTGCTGCATGCTCAGCCGCGGGCCTTGTCGTCTTCGCGCAGCCCGATCCAGTTGGGCGCCGAGTTGTACGGCGATGCCAGCCCGAGCAGCGACGTGGAAGTCATCAGCCTGATGCTGGCCATGCTGCAACTGGCCGATGTGCCGGACGTGCACATGGATCTCGGTCACGTTGGTATCTACCGCGGCCTGGCCCGCGCCGCCGGTTTGTCCGGTGAAGTCGAGCAGCAGTTGTTCGACGCATTGCAACGTAAGGCCATCGACGAGGTCATTACCTTGACCGAAGGCTTGCCTGCCGATTTGTCGGGCATGCTGCGGGCGCTGGTCGACCTGTGTGGCGGTCGTGAAGTTTTGAGTGCTGCCCGTGAGCGTCTGGCCAATGCGCCGGCGCCGGTACTGGCGGCACTGGAAGACGTGTTGGCGATTGCCGACCGACTGTCCACGCGTTTCCCTGAATTACCGCTTTACTTCGATCTGGGCGAGCTGCGCGGCTACCACTACCACACCGGTGTGGTGTTCGCGGTGTTTGTACCGGGTGTTGGCCAGTCCATTGCCCAGGGCGGTCGTTACGACGACATCGGCGCCGACTTCGGTCGCGCTCGTCCGGCAACCGGCTTCTCCACCGATTTGAAAACCCTGGTGACCCTGGGGCGTGCTGAGATCGAGTTACCGTCTGGCGGTATCTGGATGCCTGACAGTACGGATGCGGCACTCTGGCAGCAGGTTTGCCAGTTGCGCGGTGAGGGTCAGCGTGTCGTCCAGGCTTTGCCTGGGCAACCATTGGCCGCCGCCCGTGAAGCGGACTGCGACCGGCAATTGATTCAGCAGAACGGGCTTTGGCAAGTATTGCCGCTGGCTTCTTGAGTTTTCCTGCCGGCGGCTGCCGGCACCAAGTTTGCGCGAATGAGGACAAGTGTTATGGGTAAGAATGTCGTAGTCCTGGGCACCCAATGGGGTGATGAGGGCAAAGGCAAGATCGTTGATCTGCTGACCGAACATGCTGCCGCCGTAGTGCGCTACCAAGGTGGCCACAACGCGGGTCACACCCTGGTGATCGACGGCGAGAAAACCGTCTTGCACCTGATCCCGTCGGGCGTGCTGCGCGAAGGCGTGCAGTGCCTGATCGGCAACGGCGTGGTGGTTGCACCGGACGCTCTGCTGCGCGAGATCATCAAGCTGGAAGAGAAAGGTGTACCGGTGCGCGAGCGCCTGCGTATCAGCCCTTCCTGCCCGCTGATCCTGTCCTACCACGTAGCGCTGGACCAGGCGCGTGAAAAGGCCCGTGGCGAGCTGAAGATCGGTACGACCGGTCGCGGCATCGGCCCGGCTTACGAAGACAAAGTCGCCCGTCGCGGTCTGCGCATCGGTGACCTGTTCCATCGTGAGCGTTTCGCCGCCAAGCTGGGCGAGTTGCTGGATTACCACAACTTCGTTCTGGTCAATTACTACAAAGAGCCAGCGATCGACTTCCAGAAGACTCTCGACGAGTGCATGGAATACGCCGAGCTGCTCAAGCCGATGATGCTCGACGTCACCGCTGAGCTGCACGAGCTGCGTCGCGCTGGCAAAGACATCATGTTCGAAGGCGCCCAAGGCTCCCTGCTGGACATCGACCACGGGACCTACCCGTACGTCACCAGCTCCAACACCACCGCGGGCGGCATCGCCACCGGTTCGGGTTTCGGTCCGATGTACCTGGATTACATCCTCGGCATCACCAAGGCCTACACCACTCGCGTTGGTTCGGGTCCGTTCCCGACTGAGCTGTTCGACGACGTTGGCGCGTTCCTGGCCAAGCGTGGCCACGAGTTCGGCGCTACTACCGGTCGTGCCCGTCGTTGCGGCTGGTTCGATGCTGTCATCCTGCGTCGCGCTATCGACGTCAACAGCATCTCGGGCCTGTGCCTGACCAAGCTGGACGTGCTGGACGGCCTGGAAACCATCAACATCTGTGTTGGCTACAAGAACCAGGATGGTGCAGTGATCGACGCACCGACCGACGCCGACAGCTACATCGGCCTCGAGCCAGTGTACGAAGAGATGCCAGGCTGGACCGAATCCACTGTCGGTGCCAAGACCCTGGAAGAGCTGCCGCAAGCTGCTCGCAACTACATCAAACGCGTTGAAGAGTTGGTCGGTGCGCCGATTGACATTATTTCGACGGGCCCGGACCGCAACGAAACCATCGTTCTGCGTCATCCGTTCGCTTAATAAGTCGTTGATGTAAAACACAAAGGCCCCTTAATCGGGGCCTTTGTCGTTTATGCCCGTTGGGCGGCACGACCTTTGCTGTAATTATGCCTTCTGGCGTGCCATCAATTTAATGGCGTCAAAGCAGAGGGATAATCCCGTGTCAGCCATTCTCTCACTGTTACAAAGCCGTCTTCTGCGGCCCGTGTTCGTTACCCTTGGTATCGCCCTTTTGGTGCAAGTGCTGGTTGCGGTCGCTCTGACCCGGAGCACAGTCACCGCGCTGGAGGCCGATCTAGGCGTGCGCCTGGGTGCTGACAGTCAAAAGCTCTCCGGCGAACTGGAGCAGGCGGGGCGTGAAGTCACGTCGAGCCTGGACAGCCTTTCGACCAATACCCGTCAGCGACTCACCGCAGGCCTGTCCTCGCGTCTGAAGGACGAGCAGGCGCAATTGCGTACGACATTGGAAAAAGACCTGAAGGACTCCGCCAATGATATGGCGCAGCTTCTGGCCTCGGTCGCACCCCGCGCCATGTGGGACAGCGACGTTCCAACCCTGTCCGAATTCGCCCGCCGGGCCCAGCGTAATCCGAACGTGTTGTTCGTGATCTACGACGACGCCACCGGCCAGCACCTGACTCGTTATTTGAACCGCGAGAACCCGATCAACAAAGCGCTGCTGGAGAAAGGTCAGGGCGAGCGCGCGCTGGACAAAGTGCTGGATGCGGCGAAGAACGATCCATCGGTCTACTACCTCGAAGCCTCGATCAGCCCCAATGGCGTGGAAATCGGCAAGGTATTGATGGGCGTTTCTACCGCTTCGGTGGAAGTCGATCTGGCAGCTCTGGACAAGCGCTTCACCGCGCTGATCGCCAGCAGCGATCAACTGGTCGGCGACAGCCTCAAAGGCGCGGCGGCTGATAGCGCAGCGGCGATGGGCGCACGTCTGAAGTCGGCGCAGTCCACGGCGTCTGAAATGCAAGCCAACACCACCAGCACCGTGCAGCAAGCGGCGGGCACCTTGCGCTGGCGTATCGGCATGGGCCTGGCGATAGTGGGTTTCGGCGTGTTGCTGTTACTGGCCGTGGTGTTGGGTCGTCGCGTAGTCAATCGCCTGAAAATGCTGATTGCCGCCATGGATGATCTGGCGGCGGGCGAGGGTGACCTGACCAAGCGTGTGCAGATCAACAGCAAGGACGAAATCGGCGACATGGCCTCGGCGGTCAATCGCTTTGTGGATAAGTTGCAGCCGATCGTGCGCGAGGCGGGCGACGTGGCCCAGCGCACCGGCGTGGAAATCGGCGCCATGACCTTGCGCAATGCCGGGGCCGATGCGGCTGCGGGCATGCAGCGTGATGAAGTGGCCGAGAGCCTGCGCGCGTTGTCGCAAATGGCGGACGAAGCGCAGTCGGAAAGCCACGCGATGCAGGCGGCTTTGCAGCAAGTGGTGGACATACGTTCAGCCACCGATGAGAACACTCGGACTTCGGCCAAGGTCGGCAGCTTGATTGAGGCGTTGGCCGGGCAGGTCGACACCGGGGCGAAGGTGATCGAGCGTCTGGCGCAGCAGAGCGAGCAGATTGAAGTGGTGCTGACGGTGATTCATGGGATCGCCGAGCAAACCAACCTGCTGGCGCTGAACGCGGCTATCGAAGCAGCGCGGGCCGGCGAGACTGGTCGCGGGTTTGCCGTGGTCGCGGACGAAGTCCGAGCGTTGGCGAGCAAGACTCAAAGTTCTACCGGCGACATCCAGGCGCATATCGTGGCCCTTCAACAAGGTGCCCGAGAGGCGGTAGCGGCGATTGGTCAGGCCGGGCGCCAGGCCAGCGAAGGTTTGCTGGTGTTGCGTGACAGTGCGCGGTTGCAGCAGTCGGTGCAGGCGTCAGTTGAGCAGGTGCATGCGGCGATTGGTTTGGCTACTCAAGCAGCGGCGCATCAGGCCCAGGGCGCGCAAGCGGTGCGTGGTCGGGTTGAGACCATTCATGCACAGGCCGAGAAAGCGGCTCAGGCGGTGGTGGAGACTACGGCGAGCGGTAAGGTGCTGGATGGGTTGGCGGCGCAATTGAAGGCGAGCCTGGGGCAGTTCAGGGCTTAGGATTTTCTTTGCCTGGGCTGGCCTCTTCGCGAGCAGGCTCGCTCCCACATTGGAGTGCATTTCAAATGTGGGAGCGGGCTTGCTCGCGAAGGCGATCTCAACGGCTCAAATACATCCGCGTCGTCAGCAAATAAACCGGCAACCCCGACACCAGAATCAACAACGCCGCATAAGGCGCCGCCGCCGCAAACTCCACGTTAGCGGTATGCGCCCAGACTTCCGTCGCTAATGTATTCAGCCCGGTCGGGCTCAGCAGCAACGTCGCTGTCAGTTCCTTCATCGCATCCAGAAACACCAACGCAAACGCCGCGCCCAGCGCCGGAAAGATAATCGGCAAAGTCACCCGGCAAAACGCACTGAACGACGACGCACCCAGTGTGCGAGCCGCCTCTTCCAGTTGCGGTGCAGCCTTGTTCAGTGCCGTGCGAATCGGCGCTTGCGCCAGTGGTAAAAACAGCAGCGCATAAGCGATCAGCAGCAGCATCGACGTCTGGTACAACGCCGGCACGTAGTGCAGGGCGAAATACACCAGGGTCAGCGCGATTACCAGGCCTGGGAGCGCGTGCAGCAGATACGGCAAGCGTTCGGCCCAGATCGCCAGTTGGCCTTTGTAACGCACCACCAGCAAGCCCACCGGCACCGCCAGCACCAAGCACAGCGCCGCGCCACCCAGCGACAGCGCCAGGGACGACAGCAATGCCTCGCTGATCGCCGCCATCGGGAAAGCAGCCGATGAGCCAACAGCCAGCCAATACGCGAGCATCCCCAGCGGAATGCCGCTGCCGATGATTGCCAGTGTCAGGCAATAAACCTGCCCGGCGGCGGCCCAAGGTCCCAAGCGAACCTGTTCCGCATGCCGCGCCGCGCCTTGGCCTGTGCGCACATGTCGGCCCTTGCCGCGCACCCGCAACTCCAGCCACAGCAACACCAGACAAAGTGCGAGCAGCACCGCCGACAGCATCGCCGCATTGGCGTTGCTGAATTCCAGTTCGAACTGTTGATAGATCGCCGTGGTGAAGGTTTGCAGGCCAATGATCGACAGCGCGCCGAACTCCACCAGCATGTGCAGCGCAATCAGCAGCGAGCCGGCCAGAAGCGACGGCCAGAGCAGCGGCAGGGTGATCCTGAAAAACACGCCCCAACGATTTTGCCCCAGGGTGCGGGCGGACTCTTCCAGCGAAGGGTCAAGATTGCGCAGGGTCGCCGCCACCGGCAGAAACACCAACGGATACTTGGACAGGGTCATCACCAGGATGGCCCCGCCCAAACCTTCGAAATGCGCGCTGAGGGACACCCAGGTAAAGCTGCTGACGAACGCCGGTACGGCGAACGGCAGGCACAGAATCACGCCCCAGATTCGTCGTCCCTTCAGATTGCTGCGTTCCAGCAGCCAGGCCAGCGACAGTCCGATCACGCCGCAGGCCAGTGTCACACCGATCATCAGCGACAGCGTGTTGCGCAGCAGGCCAAACACATACGGCCGCCACAGCAGGTGCAGCGCCTCGGCCCAACCCGCTTGCCAGGTCTTGAGCCCGACATACGCCAGCGGCAACAGGCTGAGGACAACCAGCAACAACACCGGCAACAACAACCAGATCGACGGCCGCTTGCGCCGTGGCACGTAACCCCCGCGCGCGGCCGGGGCGGATAGCGATGCGCTCATCAGTTCAAGCCAACGTCACGTTCCAGGTCCAGGGCTTCTTCGGCATTGCCGAGGTCGGCTGGCGTGACTTTCGGCGCTTCGAGTTCGCTGAATGGCTTTAACCCGCGATCCGATTCCATGCCTTTGTGCAGCGGGTATTCGGCGGTGGTCTGGGTAATCACGCGCTGGCCTTCTTCGCTGGCCATGTAGGCGAGAAATTGCTGGGCTTCTTTTGGGTGTTTGCTGGATTTCAGCACCGCAGCGCTGGAAACCGTGATCAGCCCACCGACGTCGCCGCCGGTGAAGTAATGCAGCTTGGAGTCGAGCTGGCCTTTTTCACGCTGCAAGGCGAACCAGTAATAGTTGTTCACCAGCACGGTGGCGACTTCGCCGTTTTCCACGGCTTTAAGGGCAACCATGTTGTTGCTGTAGACCTTGCCGAACGCGCGCAGGCCGGTGAGCCATTCCTCGGCGGCGTCCATGCCGTGGGTCTTGATGATCGCCACGGCTTGTTCCTGGAATGCGCCGCTGGAAGGCACGAAACCGACCTTGCCTTGCCATTTTGGATCGGAAAACTCCATGACCGATTTTGGCAGGTCTTTTTCATCCACCAGTTTCGGGTTGAAGGCGACCACGCGAACCCGCGCGGTAATGCCGATCCAAGTGCCGTTCCCGGCGACGTAGTCTTTCGGCAGGACGGCGAGAGTGGCGGCGTCGGTTTGGGCGAGCAGGCCTTGTTCGCCGAGTTTGTTCAGCGGTGGTGATTCTTCGGTGTAGATCACATCGGCGGGGGAGCGATCACCTTCTTCGACGACCTGGCTGGCGAGCTGATTGCTGCTGCCTTTGCGCACATTGACGTGAATCCCAGTCTTGGCTTCGAAGGCTTTAGCGACAGCGTCGCCGACTTCCTTGTGTTGACCGTTATAGAGCGTCAGGGAAACCGGGTCGGCGGCTTGGGTGAGGGGAGTGGCGAGGGCCAGGCCGAGCAGGGTAAAGGTCAGGCTTCGGCGCAGGGTATTTCGAAACATCATTCGCAGGTTTCCTCACTGTCGCATTGCAAAAACTGGCAACAATGATAAACGATATTGTTTCTCAAGTGCGCTTTGCGGGCGGGACAAGGCGCTGCTAGCGCGGTCCCGGGCACAATGCTGACCCCCGTAGGAGCTGCCGAAGGCTGCGATCTTTTGATCTTGATTGTTGGTGGAGCTGAAATCGTTGCAGATCAAAAGATCGCAGCCTTCGGCAGCTCCTACAGGGGCGGGCATAGGCGCCATGGGGTTTTTGAAAGCCAGAAACGCAAAAACCCGCTTTCGCGGGTTTTTGTGAAATTCCAGATCGACTCTGAAATTTGAATTGGTGCCCAGAAGAAGACTCGAACTTCCACGACCTTGCGGTCACCAGCACCTGAAGCTGGCGTGTCTACCAATTTCACCATCTGGGCAGTATCAGCAACGTTGCCGCTGTTGATGTGGCGCACTATACGGAGAGCTTTTTAATCTGTAAACCCCTGATTTGGTTTTAATAAATCAGAAGCCCTGAATGCAAAAAACCCGCTTTCGCGGGTTTTTGTGTGAGCCTTGAAATTGATCTAATCTCAAGCTCGAAATTGGTGCCCAGAAGAAGACTCGAACTTCCACGACCTTGCGGTCACCAGCACCTGAAGCTGGCGTGTCTACCAATTTCACCATCTGGGCAGTATCGGTAACGCTAGTGCGTCGTCGATGGCGCGCACTATACGGAGCGTCTTTTTAACTGTAAACCCCTGACACCAAAAAAACCTGGAAAATTTCTCCAGCGGCATTTAAATCAGCTTCGCGGTGTCGATAAAGGGCTTTAGATGGGCTCTCATAGCCTGAAATTTCCCGTTTCATTACGCCTATGCCAAACTAACCCGCATATAGACAAGGTGAAAACTCTCTAATGGCCGATTGGCAGTCCCTCGATCCCGAGGCCGCTCGTGAAGCGGAAAAATATGAAAACCCTATTCCTAGCCGCGAACTGATCCTTCAGCACCTTGCTGATCGAGGTTCGCCTGCTAACCGCGAGCAGCTGGTCGAGGAGTTTGGTCTTACCACAGAAGACCAGATCGAAGCCCTGCGTCGCCGCCTGCGCGCCATGGAGCGCGACGCTCAACTCATCTATACCCGTCGCGGCACGTATGCGCCGGTGGACAAGCTCGACCTGATCCTGGGCCGCATCAGTGGTCACCGTGACGGCTTCGGCTTCCTGGTCCCGGACGACGGCAGTGACGATCTGTTCATGAGCCCGGCGCAAATGCGTCTGGTGTTCGACGGCGACCGTGCTCTGGCGCGTGTTTCCGGCCTGGACCGTCGCGGTCGCCGCGAAGGCATGATCGTCGAAGTCGTGTCCCGTGCCCACGAGACCATCGTCGGTCGCTACTTCGAAGAAGGCGGTATCGGCTTCGTCGTCGCGGATAATCCGAAGATCCAGCAAGAAGTGCTGGTCACCCCGGGCCGTAACGCCAACGCGCAGATCGGTCAGTTCGTCGAAGTGAAGATCACTCACTGGCCGACGCCACGCTTCCAGCCGCAAGGCGACGTGGTCGAAGTCGTGGGTAACTACATGGCGCCGGGCATGGAAATCGATGTCGCCCTGCGCGCATACGATATCCCGCACGTATGGCCTGAGGCGGTGTTGAAAGAAGCCGCCAAGCTCAAGCCTGAAGTCGAAGAGAAAGACAAAGAGAAGCGCATCGACCTGCGCCATCTGCCGTTCGTGACCATCGACGGTGAAGATGCGCGCGACTTCGATGACGCGGTTTACTGCGAATCCAAGCCAGGCAAGCTGCGCCTGTTCTCCGGTGGCTGGAAGTTGTACGTGGCGATTGCCGACGTCTCCAGCTACGTGAAGATTGGTTCGGCGCTGGACAACGAATCCCAGGTTCGCGGCAACTCGGTGTACTTCCCCGAGCGCGTGGTGCCGATGCTTCCTGAGCAGTTGTCCAATGGCCTGTGCTCGCTGAATCCGCACGTCGATCGCCTGGCCATGGTTTGCGAGATGACCATCTCCAAATCCGGCGAGATGACCGACTACTGCTTCTACGAAGCGGTGATTCACTCCCATGCTCGCCTGACCTACAACAAAGTCAGCGCGATGCTCGAAACGCCGAAACTCACCGAAGCACGTCAGCTTCGCGGCGAGTACACCGACGTCCTGCCACACCTCAAGCAGCTTTACGCACTGTACAAAGTGCTGCTGGGCGCTCGTCACGTGCGTGGCGCGATCGATTTCGAAACCCAGGAAACCCGGATCATCTTCGGCACCGAGCGCAAGATTGCCGAAATCCGTCCGACCGTGCGTAACGATGCGCACAAGCTGATCGAGGAATGCATGCTGGCGGCCAACGTGGCCACTGCTGAATTCCTGAAGAAACACGAAATTCCTGCGCTGTATCGCGTGCACAACGGTCCGCCACCGGAGCGTCTGGAAAAACTGCGCGCCTTCCTGGGCGAGCTCGGCCTGTCCCTGCACAAAGGCAAGGATGGCCCGTCGCCGAAGGATTACCAGGCGCTGCTGGCGAGCATCAAGGACCGTCCGGATTTCCATCTGATCCAGACCGTCATGCTGCGTTCGTTGAGCCAGGCGGTGTATAGCGCTGATAACCAGGGCCACTTCGGCCTGAATTACGAAGCCTATACCCACTTCACCTCGCCGATCCGCCGCTACCCGGACTTGCTCACGCACCGGGCGATCCGCAGCGTTATCCACTCCAAGCAAGACACGCCGCACGTTCGCCGTGCTGGCGCGATGACCATTCCGAAGGCACGGATTTATCCGTACGACGAGGCGGCCCTGGAGCAGCTCGGCGAGCAGTGCTCGATGAGCGAGCGCCGTGCCGACGAAGCGACCCGCGACGTGGTGAACTGGCTCAAGTGCGAGTTCATGAAAGACCGCGTGGGCGAATCGTTCCCGGGTGTGATCACCGCCGTGACCGGTTTCGGCCTGTTCGTCGAGCTGACCGATATCTACGTCGAAGGCCTGGTGCATGTCACCGCGCTGCCGGGCGATTACTACCACTTCGATCCTGTGCACCACCGCCTCGCCGGTGAACGTACCGGTCGCAGCTTCCGCCTTGGCGACACTGTTGAAGTGCGCGTGATGCGCGTCGACCTCGACGAACGCAAGATCGACTTCGAGATGGCTGAAAAAACCATCAGCGCGCCGATCGGTCGCAAGAAGCGCGGCACCGAGACCACTGCGCCTGCGGCTAAAACCGCCGCTGCAGCAGAGCCGGCCCCGGCGAAAACCGGTCGTCGTCCTGCCAAGGAAAAAGCGCCCGAAGCCTATCGCCCGAGCGATGCGGCGGCGAAAAACGCCGAGTTGCGTAAAAGTCGTGAACTGAAGCAGGCGTTGCTGTCTGAAGCGAAAAGCGGCGGTAAAGCGGCGTCTGCGGGAAAGACCGGACGGTCGGCGCCTGACAAGGCTCCCGGCAGCAAGCCGAGCAAACACCGTAAAGGCCCGCCAAAAGCGGGCTCGGCTCCAGCTGCCAAAAGCGGCGGGGCGCGTAAACCTAAGGCCAAGTCATGAGTCAGTTGGAAAAAATCTACGGCGTGCATGCGGTAGAAGCGTTGTTGCGTCACCACCCAAAACGCGTCAAGCAGATCTGGCTGGCTGAAGGCCGCAGCGATCCGCGGGTTCAGACGCTGATTCAGTTGGCAGGCGAAAATCGCGTGCCCGTGGGCAATGCCGAGCGTCGCGAGCTGGATGCCTGGGTCGATGGCGTGCACCAGGGTGTGGTGGCGGACGTGAGTCCGAGCCAGGTCTGGGGCGAGGCGATGCTCGACGAGCTGCTTGATCGCTCCGAAGGTGCACCGTTGCTGCTGGTGCTCGACGGCGTGACCGACCCGCACAACCTTGGCGCTTGCCTGCGTTCGGCCGATGCGGCCGGTGCGCTGGCGGTGATCGTGCCGAAGGACAAGTCGGCGACCCTGACCCCAACGGTACGTAAAGTGGCCTGCGGCGCGGCGGAAGTGATTCCGTTGGTTGCCGTGACCAACCTGGCGCGCACCCTGGAAAAACTCAAGCAGCGCGGCTTGTGGGTCGTCGGTACGGCGGGCGAGGCTGAGCAGAGTCTGTATCAGCAAGACATGACCGGCCCGACCATCCTGATCATGGGCGCTGAAGGCAGCGGCATGCGTCGCCTGACCCGCGATCTTTGCGACTACCTGGTGCACCTGCCGATGACTGGCAGCGTCAGCAGTCTCAACGTTTCCGTAGCGACGGGCGTCTGTCTGTTCGAAGCCCAGCGCCAGCGCAGTGTAAAAGCCGCCACCAAAAAGTCCTGACACTACGTAGGGCCCGTAGGAGCTGTCGAGTGAAACGAGGCTGCGATCTTTTGATTTTGTTTTTTTAAGCAAGATCAAAAGATCGCAGCCTCGTTTCACTCGGCAGCTCCTACAGGTGTTCGGAATTGAGTCCGGGTGATTGTTCAAATAATCACCAATTGCCTTGCGCCGCTCCTGTCCCTTCACTACAATTGCGCCCCTTGCTGTGACGGCAGGCACGCATGTGTCTATCGCAAGCAAGTCCATAAGTGTCATTCACTCCTTGTCTGACCGTTTTTGAACGGCAGGCTACAACCCGTAAGGAGCATTCATGCGTCATTACGAAATCATCTTTTTGGTCCACCCGGATCAAAGCGAGCAAGTCGGCGGCATGGTAGAGCGTTACACCAAGCTGATCGAAGAAGACGGCGGCAAAATCCACCGTCTGGAAGATTGGGGCCGTCGTCAACTGGCCTATGCAATCAACAATGTTCACAAGGCTCACTACGTGATGCTGAACGTTGAATGCACTGGCAAGGCCCTGGCCGAGCTGGAAGACAACTTCCGCTACAACGATGCAGTGATCCGTAACCTGGTCATCCGTCGCGAAGAAGCCGTTACCGGCCAATCCGAGATGCTCAAGGCTGAAGAAAACCGCAGTGAGCGCCGTGAGCGTCGCGACCGTCCTGAGCACTCCGACGCTGAAGGCGTTGACAGTGATGACAGCGACAACAGCGATAACGCTGACGAGTAATCCACGGACCTTTTGAGGAGCCTATTACATGGCACGTTTCTTCCGTCGTCGTAAATTCTGCCGCTTCACCGCTGAAGACGTGAAAGAGATCGATTACAAAGATCTCAACACCCTGAAAGCATACGTATCCGAGACCGGCAAAATTGTTCCAAGCCGTATCACCGGTACCAAAGCTCGTTATCAGCGTCAGCTGGCCACCGCTATCAAGCGCGCCCGCTTCCTGGCCCTGCTGGCCTACACCGACAGCCACGGCCGCTGAGACCGGGCAGTCGACAAGTAAGTAAGGGATCGAATGCATGCGTGCCTTAGCTGAATTCATCATGCGGGGACGTGTGCAGGCCACGCTGGTTGTGGCCGGATCTGCGGCATTGCCGCTGTTGTTCTGGTTGAGTGCCGCTGCAGGTTGCCTTGTGCTCCTGCGGCGCGGTTCGGACGCCTTGAGCGTCCTGGGTCTGGGAGTGTTGTCAGCGTTAGTGAGCTGGCACTACCTGCATGATCCGACGGCATTAATCGTGCTGATCGGGGGTTGCAGTCTGGCGTTGGTTTTACGCGCCGGCCATTCCTGGAATCGCGCGCTGCTGGTCAGCGTGGTCGTGGGATTGTTATTTGCGGTGAGTCTGGGGACTGTGTTCAGTTCCTTCACCGAGTCACTGGCGCAGACGTTTGAACAAGTCTTGCCGCTGGCGATGGGTGAGGTCTACGAGAAGTTTTCGGCAGACCAGAAAGCGTTTCTCGCTGCATTGGCTGTTCCACTGTCGATCATTTCGACTGCGGTTTCGTTGCAGGTTTTTAGCGTGCTGTGCCTGATTCTTGGGCGCTATTGGCAGGCGTTGTTGTATAACCCCGGCGGTTTTGGTCGCGAGTTTCGCGCCATCCGACTGCCCAAAGGCGTTGCGCTGTCGCTGCTGGCCATCATGTGTGTTGCCCCGTTTTTCGGGTTGCATGCCTTGATCCTGTTGCCGTTGTGCAGCGTACCGCTGTTCTTCGCCGGTCTGGCCCTGATTCATGGGTTGGTGGCGCAGAAACGCTTGGCTGGTTTCTGGCTGGTGGGGATATACGTCACGCTCGTGCCTTTCATGCACTTGCTCGGTCCGTTACTGGTGGTCTTGGCCATCGTCGACAGCCTGATTGATTTTCGCGGTCGTCTGGCGCCGAAAGACGCCGATAACGCGAACGGTGAAGGTTAAAAGTTAAGAGGATTTTCACATGCAACTGATCCTTCTGGAAAAAGTCACCAATCTGGGCAACCTGGGTGACAAAGTGAACGTTAAGGCTGGTTACGGTCGTAACTACCTGCTGCCTTACGGCAAAGCTACCGCTGCGACCGCTGCCAACCTGGCTGCGTTCGAAGAGCGTCGCGCTGAGCTCGAAAAAGCCGCAGCAGACCGTAAGATTTCGGCTGAAAGCCGTGCCGCCCAACTGGCTGAGCTGGAAGTGACTATCACTGCCACCGCCGGTGACGAAGGCAAGCTGTTCGGTTCGATCGGCACCCACGACATCGCTGATGCACTGACCGCCTCTGGCGTTGAAGTTGCAAAAAGCGAAGTTCGTCTGCCGAACGGCACTATCCGTAACGTAGGTGAATTCGACGTAGCCGTGCACTTGCACGCTGAAGTTGAAGCCACCGTACGCGTTGTCGTGGTAGCAGCTTAAGCAGCACTTGTCGGCTGGCACCCTCGGGTGCTTGCCGGTAACATCGGGCACGATCCTGTTTACAGGTCGTGCCCTTTGTCTTTCTGCAGTTCCTGTTTTTCACACCCTGCTTATCTAATATAACCAAGTGGCCATGAACGATATCTCCGCTCCTGAGCAATACGATCTGCAAACCGCTGCCCTGAAGGTGCCGCCGCATTCCATCGAGGCCGAACAGGCCGTGCTCGGTGGTTTGATGCTGGACAACAACGCCTGGGAACGCGTGCTCGATCAAGTATCGGACGGCGATTTTTATCGACATGACCACCGCCTGATCTTCCGTGCGATCGCCAAACTGGCGGACATGAACTCGCCAATTGACGTCGTGACCCTGGCCGAGCAATTGGACAAGGAAGGTCAGACCTCGCAAGTGGGTGGCCTCGGTTACCTCGGCGAGCTGGCAAAAAACACGCCGTCCGTCGCCAACATCAAGGCTTATGCCCAGATCGTCCGTGCGCGGGCGACCTTGCGGCAACTAATCGGCATCGCCAGCGAGATTGCCGACAGCGCCTTCAACCCGGAAGGCCGCACCGCTGAAGAAATTCTCGACGAAGCCGAACGGCAAATCTTCCAGATCGCCGAGGCCCGGCCAAAAACCGGCGGCCCGGTGAGCGTGAATGACTTGCTGACCAAGGCTATCGACCGCATCGACACCTTGTTCAACACCGACAACGCCATTACCGGCCTGTCCACCGGTTACACCGACCTCGACGGGATGACCAGCGGCCTGCAGCCGTCCGACCTGATCATCGTCGCCGGCCGTCCGTCCATGGGTAAAACCACCTTTGCGATGAACCTGGTGGAAAACGCCGTGTTGCGCAGCGACAAGTGCGTCCTGGTTTACTCGCTGGAGATGCCAGGCGAATCGCTGATCATGCGTATGTTGTCGTCCCTGGGCCGTATCGACCAGACCAAGGTCCGGGCCGGTCGCCTGGACGACGACGATTGGCCGCGCCTGACCTCGGCGGTCAACCTGCTCAATGATCGCAAGCTGTTCATCGACGATACGGCCGGTATCAGCCCTTCGGAGATGCGCGCGCGGACCCGACGCCTGGTGCGTGAGCACGGCGATGTCGCCCTGATCATGATCGACTACCTGCAATTGATGCAGATTCCGGGCTCCGGTGGCGACAACCGGACCAACGAGATTTCCGAAATCTCCCGTTCCTTGAAAGCCCTGGCCAAGGAATTCAACTGCCCGGTGGTGGCGCTGTCCCAGCTCAACCGCTCCCTGGAGCAACGCCCTAACAAACGCCCGATCAACTCCGACCTCCGGGAATCCGGAGCGATCGAGCAGGATGCTGACGTGATCATGTTCGTGTACCGGGATGAGGTGTATCACCCGGAAACCGAGCATAAAGGCATCGCCGAGATCATCATTGGTAAACAGCGGAACGGTCCGATCGGTACGTCGCGACTGGCGTTCATCGGTAAATACACCCGATTCGAAAACCTGGCGCCGGGTAGCTACAACTTCGACGACGAGTAATTTACCTGTGGGAGCGGGCTTGTGTGGCGAGGGGGCTTGCCCCCGTTGGGCTGCGTAGCAGCTCCAGAACCTGCAGTCGCGTTTTTTCAGAAAGATCGAGTTCGCAGATTTTGCGACTGCTCCGCAGCCGAACGGGGGCAAGCCCCCTCGCCACAGGGGTTATGCTTTGCCTCTGGGTCTCTAAACAAAGCACCAGCGCAATTTCCGACCATAGCCGTCGGAATTGGTTATTTTTTGTGCTATATTCCGCGCCCGCGAAATTCAATGAAAGCCAACACCGGTTATCGACATGATGCAAGCAGCCAAGCCGTTATTTGACTATCCCAAGTACTGGGCCGAATGTTTCGGGCCAGCGCCATTCCTGCCCATGAGCAGGGAGGAGATGGATCAGCTCGGCTGGGATTCCTGCGACATCATCATCGTCACCGGCGATGCGTACGTTGACCATCCGTCGTTCGGCATGGCTATCATCGGCCGGCTGCTGGAGTCGCAAGGCTTCCGCGTCGGGATCATTGCCCAGCCGAACTGGCAGTCCAAAGACGACTTCATGAAGCTCGGCGAGCCGAACCTGTTCTTCGGTGTCGCGGCCGGCAACATGGACTCGATGATCAACCGCTACACCGCCGACAAGAAAATCCGTTCCGATGACGCCTACACCCCCGGTGGCCTGGCGGGCAAACGTCCGGATCGCGCGAGCCTGGTCTACAGCCAGCGCTGCAAGGAAGCCTACAAAAACGTGCCGATCGTCCTCGGTGGCATCGAAGCTTCCCTACGCCGCATCGCCCACTACGATTACTGGCAGGACCGGGTGCGTAACTCGATCCTGATCGACGCCAGCGCCGACATCCTGCTGTACGGCAACGCCGAGCGTGCGATTGTCGAAGTCGCCCAGCGTTTGTCTTACGGTCACAAGATCGAAGACATCACCGACGTGCGCGGCACCGCGTTCATTCGTCGTGACACGCCGAAAGACTGGTACGAAGTCGATTCCACGCGTATCGACCGTCCGGGCAAGGTCGACAAGATCATCAACCCGTACGTGAACACCCAGGACACCCAGGCTTGCGCCATCGAGCAGGAAAAAGGTCCGGTTGAAGACCCGAGCGAAGCCAAGGTCGTGCAGATTCTGGCTAGCCCGAAGATGACGCGCGACAAGACCGTGATTCGTCTGCCGTCGGTTGAGAAAGTCCGCGGCGACGCGGTGCTCTACGCTCACGCCAACCGCGTGCTTCACCTGGAAACCAACCCGGGCAACGCCCGTGCACTGGTGCAGAAGCATGGCGAAGTCGACGTCTGGTTCAACCCGCCGCCGATTCCGATGACCACCGAAGAAATGGACTACGTGTTCGGCATGCCTTACGCACGGATTCCGCACCCGGCGTACGGCAAGGAAAAAATTCCGGCCTACGACATGATCCGCTTCTCTGTGAACATCATGCGTGGCTGCTTCGGCGGCTGCACCTTCTGCTCGATCACCGAGCACGAAGGCCGGATCATCCAGAACCGTTCCGAAGAGTCGATCATTCGCGAAATCGAAGAGATCCGCGACAAGGTGCCAGGCTTTACCGGCGTCATTTCCGACCTCGGCGGCCCGACCGCGAACATGTATCGCATCGCCTGTAAGAGCCCGGAAATTGAATCCGCGTGCCGCAAGCCATCGTGCGTGTTCCCTGGTATCTGCCCGAACCTGAACACCGACCACTCGTCGCTGATTCAGCTGTATCGCAGCGCCCGTGCCTTGCCGGGTGTGAAGAAGATCCTGATTGCTTCCGGCCTGCGCTACGACCTCGCGGTCGAGTCGCCGGAATACGTCAAAGAACTGGTGACCCACCACGTTGGTGGTTATCTGAAGATCGCCCCGGAACACACCGAGGAAGGTCCGCTCAACCAGATGATGAAACCGGGCATTGGCAGCTATGACAAGTTCAAGCGCATGTTCGAGAAGTACTCCAAGGAAGCCGGGAAAGAGCAGTACCTGATTCCGTACTTCATCGCCGCCCACCCGGGCACCACCGACGAAGACATGATGAACCTGGCCCTGTGGCTCAAGGGCAACGGCTTCCGCGCCGACCAGGTGCAGGCGTTCTACCCGTCGCCGATGGCCACCGCCACTGCGATGTATCACTCGGGCAAGAACCCGCTGCGTAAGGTCACTTACAAGAGCGACGCCGTGACCATCGTCAAGAGCGAAGAGCAGCGTCGTCTGCACAAAGCGTTCTTGCGCTACCACGACCCGAAAGGCTGGCCGATGCTGCGTGAAGCGCTGACCCGCATGGGCCGCGCCGACCTGATCGGGCCGGGCAAGAACCAGTTGATCCCGCTGCATCAGCCAGCCACCGACAGCTACCAGAGCGCCCGTCGCAAGAACTCGACCCCGGCTGGCAGCCATAAAGTGGCGGGGGAGAAGACCACCAAGATCCTCACCCAGCACACCGGCCTGCCGCCGCGTGCCAGCGATGGTGGTAATCCGTGGGACAAACGCGAACAGGCCAAGGCTGCGGCGTTCGCCCGCAACCAGCAGGCGGCCAAGGATCGTAAGGATGCGGCCAAAGGCAAAGGACCCAAGCCTGCGCGCAAGCCGGTTGTACCGCGCTAAACGCTGACCGCTGATAACAAAACGCCAACCTTCGGGTTGGCGTTTTGCGTTTCTGGCGCAGTAAAACCTGTTTCAAGGTCAGAAGATGGGGTGTGGCGACTGGCCTTTTCGCGAGCAAGCCCGCTCCCACATTGGAATGCGTTCCCTGTGGGAGCGGGCTTGCTCGCGAAGACGCCGGTACAGTCGCTGAAATTCTGGCTGACACCCCCGGCGCGCCACATTTACGTGCAATCCCCTCGAACCAAATTCCCGCATCGCCCGATTTTGGTGCTGTACTGCCCTAAGCAATCTACGAAAGCGCCAGCGCTGCGCGATGGCATAAGTCTTGCGCGCTGTCGAATACGCTTAAGGCTCGCAGGAGGCACGCCGTGTCGATTCATGTCGCATTGCATCACGTCACGCATTACCGCTACGACCGCGCCGTCGAGCTCGGTCCGCAGATCGTTCGCCTGCGCCCGGCAGCCCACAGTCGCACGCGGATTTTGTCCTATGCACTGAAAGTCTCGCCCGAGCAGCATTTCATCAACTGGCAACAGGACCCTCAGGGCAACTACCTGGCGCGCCTGGTGTTCCCGGAGAAAACCGAGGAGCTGCGGATCGAAGTTGATCTGCTGGCGGAAATGGCGGTGTTCAACCCGTTCGACTTCTTCCTGGAGCCCTACGCGGAAAAGATCCCGTTTACCTACGCCGCCGATGAGCGCAAGGAACTGGCGCCGTACCTGGAAACGTTGCCCCTGACGCCGAAGTTCAAGGCCTACCTGGACGGCATCGACCGCACACCGCTGCCCAGCGTGGATTTCCTCGTCGCGCTCAACCAGCGCTTGAGCGAAGACATCGGCTACCTGATCCGCATGGAACCGGGCGTGCAACCCCCCGAACACACCCTCGAACACGCCTCCGGCTCCTGCCGTGATTCGGCGTGGCTACTGGTGCAATTGCTGCGCAACCTTGGGCTGGCGGCGCGTTTCGTCTCTGGCTACCTGATCCAGCTCACCGCCGACGTCAAAAGCCTCGACGGCCCCTCGGGCACCGAAGTGGATTTCACTGACCTGCACGCCTGGTGCGAGGTCTACTTGCCCGGCGCCGGCTGGATCGGCCTGGACGCGACCTCAGGGCTGTTTGCCGGTGAAGGACATATTCCGTTGGCGTGTAGTCCCGATCCGGGTTCTGCGGCACCGATCAGCGGCTTGGTGGAGCCGTGCGAATGCGAGTTCACCCACGAAATGTCCGTGGAGCGGATTTGGGAAGCGCCGCGGGTCACAAAGCCCTACACCGAAGACCAGTGGCTGGCGATCCAGGCGCTGGGCCGGCAGATTGATGCCGACCTGCTGGAAGGCGACGTGCGTCTGACCATGGGCGGCGAGCCGACCTTCGTCTCTATCGACGACCCGGATGGCGCGGAGTGGAACACGGCGGCTCTCGGCCCGGACAAGCGTCGGCTGTCCGCCGAACTGTTCCAGCGCATGCGCAAGCATTACGCGCCAAAAGGCCTGGTGCATTTCGGCCAAGGCAAGTGGTACCCCGGCGAACAACTACCGCGTTGGTCGCTCAACTGCTACTGGCGGCGTGACGGCGTGCCAATTTGGCATAACAGTGCGCTGATCGCCGATGAGCAGGAAGACTACGGCGCCGATGGCGAACTGGCCGGGCGTTTTCTCGCGAGTGTCGCTGAACGCTTGAAAATTCCGACACGCTTTGTGTTCCCGGCCTACGAAGACAATTTCTATTACCTCTGGCGCGAAGGCACTTTGCCGCTGAACGTCAGCGCCGAAGACTCACGGCTGGAAGAACCGTTGGAGCGTGTGCGCCTGCGCAAAGTGTTCGGCCAAGGCCTGGACAAGGTCATCGGCCAGGTGCTGCCGCTGGCGCGCACCGCCAAGGGTGATCAGTGGCAGAGCGGTCGCTGGTATCTGCGCGATGAACATTGCCGGTTGGTGCCGGGGGATTCGCCGCTGGGTTATCGCTTGCCGCTGGGGTCGCAGCCTTGGGTGAAAGCCGCGGAATATCCGTTCATCTACCCTAACGACCCGAACCAGGAATTCCCCGCGCTTCCGGACACTCAGCAGTTGAACAGTCCGGGCACGCCTGCAGAAGCGATTGAACGGGATATTGAGATCGACGAATCCGCCGATTGGCTGACCCGTACCGCGTTTTGTGCCGAAGCGCGGGACGGCCGCTTGTACCTGTTCATGCCGCCACTTGAGCGGGTCGAGGATTACCTCGAACTGGTCACCGCCATCGAGGCCACCGCGCAGGAACTGCATTGCCCGGTATTGCTGGAAGGCTATGAACCGCCGAGCGATCCGCGCCTGAGCAACTTCCGCATCACTCCTGATCCGGGCGTGATCGAGGTCAACGTGCAGCCGTCTGCCACTTGGGACGAACTGGTCGAGCGCACCGAGTTTCTGTACGAGGAAGCGCGCCAGACCCGGCTGACTACCGAGAAATTCATGATCGACGGTCGGCACACCGGCACCGGCGGCGGTAACCATTTCGTACTGGGTGGTGCCACACCGGCAGACTCACCGTTCCTGCGTCGTCCGGACTTGCTGCGCAGCCTGATCAGTTACTGGCATAACCACCCGTCCTTGTCCTACCTGTTTTCAGGACTATTCATCGGCCCGACGTCCCAGGCGCCACGGGTGGACGAGGCGCGTAACGACTCGTTGTATGAACTGGAAATCGCCTTCGCACAGATGCCGAAACCGGGAGAAGAGTGCGCGCCGTGGCTGGTGGATCGGTTGTTGCGCAACTTGCTGATCGACGTCACCGGCAACACCCACCGCGCCGAATTCTGCATCGACAAACTCTATTCGCCGGACGGCGCCACCGGGCGTCTCGGCTTGCTGGAATTGCGCGCCTTTGAAATGCCGCCCCATGCGCGCATGAGCCTGGCTCAACAATTGTTGCTGCGGGCGCTGGTGGCGCGGTTCTGGCGCGAGCCTTATGCTCCGCCGAAATTGGCACGCTGGGGCACCGAGCTGCACGATCGCTTCCTGTTGCCGCACTTTATCGAGCAGGATTTTGCCGATGTGATCGTCGATCTGAATGCTGCCGGTTACCCGGTGCGGGCCGAGTGGTTTGCGGCGCATCTGGAGTTTCGCTTTCCCAAGGTCGGCGACTACGCCGTCAGTGGCATCGAGCTGGAGGTGCGCCAGGCTCTGGAGCCTTGGCATGTGCTGGGCGAGGAGGGCGCGGTCGGCGGCACGGTGCGTTATGTGGATTCGTCATTGGAGCGCTTGCAGGTCAAGGTTTCCGGTCTGGCACCGCAACGTTATCTGCTGACCTGCAATGGCATTCCGGTGCCGTTGCAGCCGACCGGCCGGGTGGGTGAGTTCGTCGCGGGCGTGCGGTTCCGCGCCTGGCAACCTTACAACTGCCTGCAACCGACCATTCCGGTCCACGCGCCGCTGGTGTTCGACCTGCTCGACACCTGGATGGAGCGCTCGTTGGGTGGCTGTCAGTATCACGTCGCCCATCCGGGCGGGCGCAACTACGACAGCCTGCCGGTAAACGCCAACGAAGCGGAGAGCCGGCGAATGGCGCGTTTCTTCCGAATCGGACACACCCCCGGGAAACTTCCTATACCGAACGTGACGATTAACGACGAGCTGCCGATGACACTCGATTTGCGACGTTTCTAAGCCCTACACGACGCTCGGATTTTTCGTATATCCGAGCGTCATGAGCCTGCGTTAGTCTGACCGTTCTTTGCTGTCTGCCGAGCTTTCCATGCCTGACCTGCTTGACCGCTACCCGCTGACGGCGGGCACTTATCACGAACTGCTCGACGACAGCGGTGCGGTGCGTCCGCATTGGCGTCGGCTGTTCGACCAATTGCAGCGCAGCACCCCGACGCAACTGGTGCAGCGCCAGGCGTTGCTGACCCGGCAAATCCAGGAAAACGGCGTGACCTACAACGTCTACGCCGACCCCAAGGGCGCCGATCGCCCGTGGGAACTGGACCTGTTGCCGCATGTGATTGCCGCCGATGAATGGCAGCAACTGTCCGCCGGGATTGCCCAGCGCGCGCGCTTGCTCAACGCGGTGCTGGCCGATCTTTATGGTCCGCAGCGTTTGATCGCCGAAGGGCTGCTGCCAGCCGAGCTGGTGTTCGGACACAACAATTTCCTGTGGCCTTGTCAGGGGATTTCTCCACCTGACGGGGCCTTTCTGCATCTGTACGCCGTGGATCTGGCGCGCACCCCGGACGGTCGCTGGTGGGTCACGGCGGACCGGACCCAGGCGCCGTCCGGTGCCGGTTATGCGTTGGAAAACCGCACCATCGTGTCTCGGGCCTTCCCCGAGTTGTACCGTGATTTGAAGGTGCAGCACCTGGCCGGGTTCTTCCGTACCTTGCAGGAAACCCTGGCCCGCCAGGCGCCGAGTGACGATGAAGCACCGCTGATCGTGCTACTGACGCCGGGGCGGTTCAACGAAAGCTATTTCGAGCATTTGTACCTGGCGCGTCAGCTCGGTTATCCGCTGGTGGAGGGCGGCGACCTGACGGTGCGCGACGCCACTGTCTATCTGAAAACCTTGAGCGGCCTGCGTCGAGTACACGCGATCATGCGCCGCCTCGATGATGACTTCTGTGACCCGCTGGAACTGCGCACCGACTCGGCGCTCGGTGTGCCGGGTTTGCTGGAAGCCGTGCGTCAGGGCCGGGTGCTCGTCGCCAATGCCCTGGGCAGCGGCGTACTGGAATCGCCAGGGCTGCTGGGTTTTCTGCCAAGGATCAATCAATTCCTGTTCGGCGAAGAACTGATCCTGCCCTCCATTGCGACCTGGTGGTGCGGTGAAGCGCCGGTGCTCGCCCAGGCCTTGGAGAAGTTGCCGGAGTTACTGATCAAACCGGCGTTCCCGTCCCAGAGCTTTGCTCCTGTATTTGGCCGTGACTTGAGTGAAAAACAGCGTCAAGCGCTGGCCGAACGCATGCAAGCGCGGCCTTACGCCTATGTTGCGCAAGAACTGGCGCAGCTGTCCCAAGCGCCGATCTGGCAGGCCGAGGACGGTCAACTGCAACCCCGGGCCATCGGCATGCGCGTTTACGCGGTGGCCAGTCGTGATGGCTATCGGGTATTGCCCGGCGGCCTGACCCGTGTCGCCGCCGAAGCCGATGCCGAAGTGGTGTCGATGCAGCGTGGCGGGGCAAGTAAGGACACGTGGGTGCTCGGCGAGCGCGCCCCGAGCGGCGAACAATGGAAAACCCAGCGCACCATCGGTGTCCATGATTTGGTACGGCGCGATCCGTATCTGCCGTCGCGGGTTGTAGAGAATCTGTTCTGGTTTGGTCGTTACTGTGAGCGCTGCGATGACAGTGCGCGGTTGCTGCGGGTCATGCTGGCGCGTTACGTCGATGGCGATGATCCGCAAGCGCTGGAAGCGGCGGTGGACCTCGGCGAACGCTTGAATCTGTTGCCCGAGGAAGGCGAATTGCCGGAACGTTTGCTGGCGGCATTGCTCGGCGATGACTGGCCGTTCAGCCTGCGTTCCAATCTGCAACGCCTGCAGTGGGCGGCTTCGCAAGTGCGCGGCAAACTCTCCCGGGAAAACTGGCAGGCGCTGGTGGAGTTGCAGCGCGAAGCTATCGAGCTGGAAACCGAGGAACCGGATTTCGGTGAGTTGCTGGATTTTCTCAACCGTTTGGTGATGTCCCTGGCGGCGCTGTCCGGGTTTGCCCTGGACGACATGACCCGGGACGAAGGTTGGCGCTTCCTGATGATCGGCCGGCGCATCGAGCGTTTGCAGTTTCTCAGCGGCAGCCTCGCGGCATTTCTGCGCGGTGCTGGCGCCTTCGATCAGGCCGGGCTCGAATGGCTGCTGGAACTGGGCAACAGCAGCATCACCTACCGCTCGCGCTATTTGGCGGTGGCGCAGTTGATTCCGGTGCTCGACCTGTTGCTGCTGGATGAGCAGAACCCCCACGCGGTGCTGTTCCAGTTGAAACTGGTGACACGCACTTTGAAGCGCTTGAACGACGATTTCGGTGTTCCGCGAGAGGCAGGGCTGCCACGGCTGGTGGAGCGTTTGATGCACTTCGATCTGGGCTGTCTGGAGAACTCGTTGTTTGGCGAGGCCAGCGTTCACGCGGCGGTCGAGGGCTTGGCCGATTTGCTCCAAGAAATCGCCGATGCCAGCGGCCAGGTCTCGGATCGCCTGGCACTGCGCCATTTTGCCCATGTCGATGATGTCAGCCAGCGCACGGTGTCCGTCTGATGAATGCCCGTTACCAGATCTTCCATGACACCCATTATCACTACGACAGCCCGGTGTCCCTGGCCCAGCAGTTGGCGCACCTTTGGCCGCGCGCCTGCACCTGGCAGCGCTGCACCGCGCAGGCGTTGCTGATCAGCCCGGACCCGACGACCCGTCGCGATGAACTGGACGTGTTCGGCAATCCGTTGACCCGTTTGGCTTTCGAGCGCCCTCACGATGAATTGCTGGTAAACGCTGAGCTAACCGTCGAAGTACTGGCCCGGCCGATCCTGGATTTCAATCTATCGCCGGCCTGGGAAGCAACCCGCAATGCGCTGACCTACAGCAGCCAGCCGCTTTCGCCTGAGCTGCTGGAAGCCTGTCGTTATCGTTTCGAATCGCCGTACGTGCATTTGAAACGCAACTTCGTCGACTTCTCAGAAAGCTGTTTTCCTGCAGGACGACCGCTGCTGCTGGGTGTTCAGGCGTTGATGGAGAAGATTTTCAGCGAGTTCACCTTCGATGCCGAGGCGACCCAAGTGGCCACGCCGCTGGTGGAAGTGCTGGAGCGTCGGCGTGGCGTCTGTCAGGACTTCGCGCACCTGATGCTCGCCTGCGTGCGTTCGCGCGGTCTGGCGGCGCGCTACATCAGCGGTTATCTGCTGACCCAGCCACCACCGGGCCAGCCGCGACTGATCGGCGCCGATGCGTCCCACGCCTGGGTGTCGGTGTTTTGCCCGGTGCTTGGCTGGGTGGATTTCGACCCGACCAACAATGTGCAACCGGCGCTGGAACACATCACGCTGGCCTGGGGCCGGGATTTTTCCGATGTGTCGCCGTTGCGCGGGGTGATTCTTGGCGGTGGCAATCATGATCCGGAAGTCCGAGTGACCGTGATGCCACTGGATTAACAGAAATCCCCTTGTGGGAGCGGGCTTGCTCGCGAATGCGGTGTATCAGTCGATATCAATGTGGCTGACGCACCGCATTCGCGAGCAAGCCCGCTCCCACAGGGTGTGAATGGTGTGTCAGTGAAAAGGAGAAATCCGATGTTCCCGGTTTCAATCAAAGGCGTCCTGCAATCCCCCGAAAGCCTGGTCGTGCTGATGCTCAACGAGCGGGACGAATGGGAGTTGCCTGGCGGGCGAATCGAGCTCGGCGAGACGGCACCGGACTGTCTGGCACGGGAAATCGCCGAGGAGTTGGACGTCGAAGTGATGGTAGGGGAGCCACTGGATTCGTATCTGTTCGAGGTGATCCCCGGCAAACACGTGTTCATCTCGACCTATCGCTGCCAGTTGCTGGGCGGATTTGTGCCGAAAGTCAGTCATGAACATAAGGAGATCGGGCTGTTTGATCCGGCGAATCTGCCGGCCAACTTGCCCAAGGGGTATCGCGATTCGATTCACAAAGCGTTGGGCCTGTGAGGGTCAGCAGCGGGGCTGCTGACCCTGGACACAGATCCGGTGAGCCTGATCAGATCATCGGGCCCTGAGGGTCTCAGGCGTCGGGCGCCTGATCTTTCGGTGCATCAACATCAGCTTCTGCCGCCACTTCACCTTCTGCATCCGGGTTCAGTGCTGCTGCTTCTTCTTCAGCTGTAGCTTTCTTGCGCTGAAGCTTTTCCTCTTTCTTCTGCTCCTTGGCCAAGTCTCTCTGACGTTTGGCGAAGGAATAATTAGGTTTAGCCATGGGCGATCCTCTGGGGTCGAAGGTGAGGTTGAGCGGCGCATATTCTGCCCTGTATCGGTGCCTAGCCGTTAGCTGGGTTTTTGCTCGGTCCATTTTGGCAGGACCGAGGGTTGCCAGGCGTCCAGTGCATCGAGCAGGGTTTGCGGCGATTCGCTCACTTGCAGCATGTCACGGTGTGGTGCGCGAACGAAGCCTTCGCCGACGATATGATCAAGAAAAGCGGTCAATTGGCCATAGAAACCGTTTACTTCGAGCAAACCGAGGGGTTTGCCGTGGTAGCCGAGCTGACCCCAGGTCCAGACTTCGAACAGTTCTTCCAGAGTGCCGAGGCCGCCGGGCAGCGCGATAAACGCGTCGCTGAGTTCAGCCATCCGCGCCTTGCGCGCATGCATGCCGTCCACGACTTCAAGACGTGTCAGGCCGCTGTGACCGATTTCCTTGTCCTTGAGGCTTTGCGGGATGATCCCGATCACTTCGCCACCGGCCGCGAGTGCCGCATCAGCGACAATCCCCATCAGTCCGACGGCGCCGCCGCCATAGACCAGCGTCAGCTTACGCTCGGCCAATGCTAGCCCGAGGGCGACAGCCGCTTCACGATAAGCCGGGTTGGTGCCGGTACTGGCACCGCAAAATACACAAACGGATGCGATAGACATGCCTTACTCCGTGGTCAGAATGGCCACAGAGTAAAGGCAGAAATGCGTCGATCCAAGGGTTAAACCTCGCGTTGAGGTGTTTCGTAAGTACCGCTGGCGCCACAGGCGTAGGCGGCGAGCAAACTGCGCAATAAGCTGTTGATGGACATGACAGGCGCTCCTTCCAAGTGATGAAGACTTGAGGATAGGGCCGACCCAGACGTCTGGCTGTTAGTTTGTTTCGATGAGTGTCATAGCTCGAAAGTTGTATACAATTTTTGATTCAGGTCATAGGAACTTGCGAAGTTTTCAGGCAGTCTTCTGTCCATTCGCGATTTTGTTAACCCTGCCTTGGAGATTCACCATGTTTGCCAAACTTGTTGCGGTATCCCTGCTGACACTGGCCAGCAGCCAATTGATGGCTGCCGAATGCAAGGTCACTGTCGACTCGACTGATCAGATGTCCTTCGCCACCAAAGCCATTGAAATCGACAAGAGCTGCAAGACCTTCACCGTTGAGTTGACCCACTCCGGCAGCTTGCCGAAAAACGTCATGGGCCATAACTGGGTGCTGAGCAAAGAGGCTGACATGCAGCCGATCGCCACCGCAGGCCTGGCCGCTGGTATCGACAAGAACTACCTGCCGGAAGGCGACGCACGCATCATCGCCCACACCAAGATCATCGGTGCTGGCGAATCGGATTCCGTGACCTTCGACGTGTCGAAACTGGCTGCGGGCGAAAGCTACGGCTTCTTCTGCTCGTTCCCTGGCCACATCTCGATGATGAAAGGCACGGTTACCCTGAAGTAATCGAATCGCATGCATAAAAAAAGCGTCCACTTGGGACGCTTTTTTTTGGTTCATTCATAAGTCAATGCGAATCCCTGTAGGAGCTGACGAGTGAAACGAGGCTGCGATCTTTTGATTTTGTTTTTAAAAGCGGGATCAAAAGATCGCAGCCTCGTTTCACTCGACAGCTCCTACAGATGCATGGCGCTTAGGGCGCAAACGGCATCACGCGCTTGTGATGGGTCTTTTTGTACGTATCGCAGATGATCTTGAATGCTTCCTCACGCACCGGCTCGCCATGCAGGAACGCGTCGATCTCGGCATAGGTCACGCCGTGGGACGCTTCGTCCGGTTTGCCCGGCGACAGGTCTTCAAGATCGGCAGTCGGTATTTTTTCCACCAGCGACTCCGGCGCACCGAAGCTGCGAGCAATCGACCGCACCTGATTTTTCACCAGGCCGCTCAACGGGGCCAAATCGCAGGCACCGTCACCGAACTTGGTGAAGAAGCCCATTACCGCTTCCGCCGCGTGGTCAGTACCGATGACCAACCCGTGGGCTGCGCCGGCGATGGTGTATTGGGCGACCATGCGCATCCGCGCCTTGGTGTTGCCGAGCACGAAATCCACCGACACCGCATGCTGGCCTTCGAACGCCGCGACTTCACCGGCCAGGGATTTGACCGCCGGGCCGATGTTCACTGTGTGGCGTTCGTCCGGGGCGATGAAGTCCACCGAAGCCTGGGCGTCGTGCTCATCGAATTGCGTCTCGTACGGCAGGCGCACGGCGATGAACTTGTAGCTGTCATCACCGGTGCGGGTGCGCAGTTCACGCATGGCGCGCTGGGCCAGCAGGCCGGCGGTCAGGGAGTCGACGCCGCCGCTGATGCCCAGCACCAGGGTCTTGAGTCCGGAATTGACCAGGCAATCCTGAATGAAGGTAATCCGCCGGGCGACTTCAGCCTCGAGGGCGGCCTGGTCGGCGAACGGCGGCTGGACGTTGAGCTGTTCAGCAATCTCACGCTGTTCGGCTTGCATGAATTCACTCCTTGCTAGAGATACTGGGAAGGGCAGGTACTTTGAAAACATGTCGCAAATAGGCGACGAAATTCGGGTCTTTGCAGTGAGTCTTGCCTGGCTCGTCGGAGATCTTCGCCACCGGTTGGCCGTTGCAGGCGGTCATTTTAAGCACGATGCTCATCGGTTCAACACCCGGAATATCACAGGTCAGGTTGGTGCCGATGCCAAAGCTGACATTGATCCGACCCCGCAACGCGCGGAATATTTCCAGCGACTTGGGCAGCGTCAGGCTGTCGGAGAACACCAACGTCTTGCTCATCGGGTCGATGCCGAGCTTGTGGTAGTGGGCGATGGACTTTTCCGCCCAGAGCACCGGATCACCGGAGTCATGGCGCAAACCGTCGAAGAGCTTGGCGAAATACAGGTCGAAATCACCGAGGAAGGCATCGGTGGTGATGCAGTCGGTCAGAGCGATCCCCAGCAAACCGCGATACTCGCGGACCCAGCAATCGAGGGCGGCAATCTGGCTGTCGATCAAGCGGGGGCCGAGTTGCTGATGGGCCATGATCCATTCATGGGCCATGGTGCCCAGCGGTTTCATGTCCAGCTCGCGGGAAAGGTGCACGTTGCTGGTGCCGACGAAACGCCCAGGGAAATCGTGCTTGAGCACGTTCACCACTTCTTCCTGCACACGGTACGAAAACCTGCGCCGTGTGCCGAAATCGGCTACTTGCAACTCGGACAATTCGTCACTGCTGGCGTTGGCGGTCAACCAGTCGAACTTGCGATAGAGCTGTTCGCGCGCCTGCTCCAGGACCACTTCCCGGTAGCGATAGCGGTTTCGCACTTCGCTGACGATCGCCAGCATCGGCACTTCGAACAAGATCACGTGCAACCACGGCCCGCGCAGGCGGATGAACAACTCGCCGTTTTCGATGCCAGTGTGGACGTAGCGCAGATTGAAGCGGAACAAGCCGAGAAACCGCAGGAAATCCGGCTTCATGAAGCTGATGCGCTCCAGGAAACTCAACTGGTCGGCACTCAGGCTCAACTCGGCCAGGCGCTCGATCTGGTAACGGATCTCCGCCAGGTACGGGCGCAGATCCTCACTGTTACGGCAACGAAACTCCCATTCGACTTCCACGTTAGGGTAGTTGTGCAGCACCGCCTGCATCATCGTCAGTTTGTAGAAGTCGGTGTCGAGCAGGTTCTGCACGATGCGATCGCCAAATACGCTCTCGCTCATAAGGGAATCTCCAGGCTGGTCGCGGCCCGTGGTCGCGACGTTTCAGCTGTTTCAATGAATGGGGCTAGTGGCGCATATCAGAGGTGCGGATTGCCAGCGATTTTTGCATCTGCGCAGATTGCTTTCTGTGATTGCCTTCTGTGTAGGAGCTGTCGAGTGAAACGAGGCTGCGATCTTTTGACTTTTATTTTTTAAGATCAAAAGATCGCAGCCTCGTTTCACTCGACAGCTCCTACACAGCTCCTACACAACGCCTACAGGGCTTATTCGGTGGGGCTATCAATCTGCTCCAACATCCACTTCACAAAATCCCGCACTTTGGGTACTTCGGCCGAATGCTCGGGGTACGCCAGGTAATAAGCGTCGGAACTGGGCATTGCATGCTGCCAGGGTATGACCAGTTTGCCGTCGGCCAATTCCTCTTCCACCAGAAACCTTGGCAACAGCGCCACGCCGCAGCCGACTTGCGCGGCGCGGATGCACATATAAAAGGTTTCGAAGCGTGGGCCGTGGTAGCTGTGTTCGGTGTGATAGCCCTGGCTGTCGAACCAGTCGTGCCAGGCCTGAGGCCGAGAGGCGTTTTGCAGCAGGACCAGGTCAGCGAGTTGAGTCGGATCGGTGAACGGTGTGTCCGGCAGGCTGCCCGGTGCGCAGACCGGCACCAGCTCTTCGCCGAACAGCTTCAGGCTTTCGGTGCCGGGTCGCGAGCCCTGGCCGAAGTAGAACGCCAGGTCACTGCGGCCTTGCAGCAGGTCGTCGGCTTCCTGCTCGCTGCACAAGTCGAGGTGAATCGACGGATGGCGCAGGCGCCAGCCTTTCAGGCGCGGCACCAGCCAGCGGGCGCCGAAGGTCGGCGGCGTCGACACGCGCAAGACTTCGGTGTCACCGCCGTAGGAGCGCAGGTAGTGGGTCGACATCTCGACCTGCGTGAGGATTTTTCGTACTTCCACCAGGTACAAATCACCGGCCGGAGTCATTTGCAGGCGTCGGCGCACCCGGCGGAACAGCAGGTGCTGCAACAGCTCTTCGAGTTGCGCGACCTGTTTGCTGACGGCGCTCTGGGTCAGGTTCAGCTCTTCGGCGGCTCGGGTGAAGCTCAGATGCCGGGTCACGGCCTCGAAACACTGCAATGCGGTGATCGACGGCAAGTAGCGTTTATTCAGCATGGGTGGTCCTTTTTCTTGTATCTCTATGCTTTTCTTAACCGGCAGATGCGAAGCATGAATAAACGGAATGATATCTCGCTTAATGGTCGTTTGTTGGCTCGTCTCGGGGGCGCTACAACTACAGGTCTGATCAGCCGTGATATTCCGGCTGCACGACTTCCGTTTTCTGCTTGAGGAGTAACCCATGGTTGCCGCATTGCTTGATCGTCTTGGTGTGAACCCGGCCCTGTACCAGAACGGCAAAGTGCCGGTGCATTCGCCGATCGATGGCAGCCAGATTGCCGCCGTGAACTGGGAAGGCGCTGCTGAAGTCGAGCAGCACATCAGTCGCGCAGATCATGCGTTCGAATTGTGGCGCAAGGTCCCGGCACCACGCCGTGGCGAACTGGTGCGTCAACTGGGCGACATCCTGCGTGAATACAAGGCTGATCTCGGTGAGCTGGTCTCCTGGGAAGCCGGCAAGATCACTCAGGAAGGCCTGGGCGAAGTTCAGGAAATGATCGACATCTGCGACTTCGCCGTCGGTTTGTCTCGTCAGCTGTACGGCTTGACCATCGCTTCCGAGCGTCCAGGCCACCACATGCGCGAAACCTGGCACCCGCTGGGTGTTGTCGGCGTGATCAGTGCGTTCAACTTCCCGGTTGCGGTCTGGGCCTGGAACACCACGCTGGCGCTGGTCTGCGGTAACCCGGTGATCTGGAAACCGTCGGAGAAAACCCCGCTGACCGCACTGGCCTGCCAGGCGCTGTTCGACCGCGTGCTGAAAAACTTCAGCGATGCACCTCCACACTTGAGCCAAGTGATCATCGGCGGCCGCGATGCCGGCGAAGCACTGGTCGATGATCCGCGTGTCGCGCTGATCAGCGCCACCGGCAGCACCCGCATGGGCCGTGAAGTGGCGCCGAAAATCGCTGCGCGCTTCGCTCGCAGCATCCTCGAACTGGGCGGCAACAACGCAATGATCCTCGGCCCAAGCGCCGACCTGGACATGGCCGTTCGCGCGATCCTGTTCAGCGCCGTCGGCACCGCCGGCCAGCGTTGCACCACTTTGCGTCGCCTGATTGCTCACGAATCGGTGAAAGAAGAAATCGTCACCCGCTTGAAGGCTGCGTATTCCAAGGTTCGCATCGGCAACCCGCTGGAAGGCAACCTGATCGGCCCGCTGATCGACAAAAACAGCTTCGAAAACATGCAGGAAGCTCTGGAGCAGGCGTTGAGCGAAGGCGGCCGGGTGTTTGGCGGCAAGCGTCAACTGGAAGACAAGTTCCCGAATGCCTACTACGTGTCCCCGGCGATCGTTGAGATGCCAGAGCAAAGCGACGTGGTTCGCGATGAAACCTTCGCGCCGATCCTCTACGTGGTTGGCTACACGGATTTCGCCGAAGCCCTGCGTCTGAACAACGATGTACCGCAAGGCCTGTCCTCGTGCATCTTCACCACCGACGTGCGTGAAGCCGAGCAGTTCATGTCGGCGGTGGGCAGCGACTGCGGCATCGCCAACGTCAACATCGGCCCGAGCGGCGCGGAAATTGGCGGGGCGTTTGGCGGTGAGAAGGAAACCGGCGGTGGCCGTGAGTCGGGCTCCGATGCATGGCGCGGTTACATGCGCCGCCAGACCAACACCGTGAACTATTCGCTGGAGTTGCCGTTGGCGCAGGGGATTACCTTCGACTAAGCGCAACGCTTGAACCCATGAAGATCCCCTGTGGGAGCGGGCTTGCTCGCGAAAGCGGTGTGTCATTCAGCACAAATGTTGGATGTGACGCCGCCTTCGCGAGCAAGCCCGCTCCCACACTGGGAATGGTGTGTTGGTTAGGTTTCTGATTGGAGTCTGGCAATGCCGTTACGCGAAGAGTGTCTGTGGGAAAAACTGACGCCACAAAGGCCCGACAATGCGGCGCTCAAGGGTGAAGTGAAAGTCGATGTCTGCGTCATCGGCGCTGGGTTTACCGGGCTGTCGGCGGCGGTGCATTTGTTGGAGGCGGGTAAAAGCGTCTGTGTGCTGGAAGCGCATCGCGCCGGTCATGGCGGGTCCGGACGCAACGTCGGGCTGGTCAACGCCGGGATGTGGATTCCGCCGGACGAGATCGAAGCCGGATTCGGTGAGGCGGTGGGCAGTCAGCTCAATCGCATGCTCGGTGCGGCACCGTCCCTGGTGTTCAGCCTTGTGGATAAGTACAACATCGATTGCCAATTACGCCGCGAAGGCACGCTGCACATGGCGCACAACAGCCGTGGCGAAGCAGACTTGCGCAGTCGTGAAGAACAATGGAAACGTCGCGGGGCACCGGTTGAGCTGTTGACCGGCCAAGCCTGCGAACAAGCCACCGGCACCAAAAAGATTGCCGCCGCGTTGCTGGATCGACGTGCTGGCACGATCAACCCGATGGCCTACACCACCGGGCTGGCCAAAGCGGCCATCGCTCTTGGCGGTCAACTGTTTGATCACTCCCCGGTGACCCGACTCGAACGTCAGGGCCAAAAGTGGTCAGTGCAGACCGCCCAAGGCTCAGTACTCGCCGATCAAGTGGTGATCGCCTCCAACGCCTACACCGAAGGCGACTGGACAGAACTGCGGCGCAATTTCTTCCCCGGTTATTACTACCAAGTGGCCTCGGTCCCGCTGACCGACGACGCCGCGCAACAGATCCTGCCCGGTGGCCAAGGCTCCTGGGACACTCGCCAGGTACTCAGTAGCATCCGTCGCGACAAAGACGGACGCCTGCTGCTTGGCAGCCTCGGCAATGGCAATCAGAAACCGACCTGGTTCTTGAAAGCCTGGGCCGATCGTGTCCAGCAGCACTACTTTCCTTATCTGAAACCGGTGGAATGGGAATGCACCTGGACCGGTTGCATTGCGTTTACCCCCGATCACCTGATGCGCCTGTTTGAACCGGCGCCCGGAATAGTGGCAGTCACCGGTTACAACGGCCGGGGCGTGACGACTGGCACGGTGGTCGGCAAAGCCTTTGCCGACTATCTGTGTAACGGAAATCCTCAAGCGCTACCGATTCCGTTTGCACCGATGCAGCCCCTGGCAGGTGTTGGCCTGCGTAGTTGCCTGTATGAAGCCGGTTTTTCGCTGTATCACGCAGGCCAGTGCTTGCGGATCGTTATTTGATTGTTGAAATGTGTTGCTGGAAGCGGCGCTTTTTCGCGCAGCGACTAGCCTGTAAAAGGTGCGGGTTGTAGCAGTACCGCACCAGCAGTGTGCACTTCGGTGACGCACGTTGTTACAGGCTGGTTGCACGTCGTTTAGTGCCGCGGTTGCAATGATGGCGCGAGCGGGTTGCGCCTTTTTTAAAAAATGGTTTCACCTCCCGCGGTTTAGACGGTTGCACGCCCAATGAAAATGGGATCGAAACAGTCGAAATAACAATAAAGCAGCGACTTTTTTCAGAATAAAAAACCGATGGCACGGCCCTTGCTCTGAGCAACCAGAGAAGTCGCAGTGCCAACTAAAAAAAAACCTTGGAGCACCACCTCATGTCCCAGACGTTTTACAAGAAAGGCTTTCTGGCCCTCGCAGTGGCAACTGCGTTGGGTGTTTCTGCGTTTGCACAGGCTGATGTGAAAATCGGTGTGGCAGGTCCAATGACTGGCGCCAACGCGGCATTTGGCGAGCAGTACATGAAGGGTGCACAGGCAGCGGCCGACGCGATCAACGCATCGGGCGGCGTCAACGGGGAAAAAATCGTACTGGTCAAAGGCGATGACGCCTGCGAACCGAAACAGGCTGTGACGGTCGCCAAGGACCTGACCAACCAGAAAGTCGCTGGTGTAGTCGGCCACTTCTGCTCCTCGTCGACCATCCCGGCCTCCGAGATCTACGACGAAGCAGGCATCATCGCGATCACTCCAGGTTCCACCAACCCACAAGTGACCGAACGCGGCCTGAGCGCCATGTTCCGTATGTGCGGGCGTGACGACCAGCAAGGCATCGTGGCCGGCGACTACATCGTCGATGTGCTCAAGGGCAAGAAAGTCGCCGTACTGCACGACAAAGACACCTACGGCCAAGGCCTGGCGGATGCCACCAAGGCTCAGTTGATCAAGCGCGGCGTGACGCCGGTGCTGTACGAAGGCCTGACCCGTGGCGAGAAAGACTTCAGCGCCGTGGTCACCAAGATCCGTGCGGCCGGTGCCGACGTGGTCTACTTCGGCGGCCTACACCCAGAGGCTGGTCCACTGGTTAAACAGCTGCGTACCGAAGGCCTGAAAGACGTGAAATTCATGTCCGATGACGGCATCGTGACCGACGAACTGGTGACCACCGCTGGCGGCCCGCAATACGTCGACGGCGTGCTGATGACCTTCGGCGCCGACCCGCGCCTGCTGCCAGACAGCAAAACCGTAGTGGACGAGTTCCGCAAAAAAGGCACCGAGCCTGAAGGCTACACCCTGTACGCCTACGCTTCGGTCCAGACCCTGGCTGCTGCCTTCAACGGCTCCAAGTCCAACAGTGGCGAAAAAGCTGCCGAGTGGCTGAAGAAAAACCCGGTCAAGACCGTCATGGGCGAGAAGACCTGGGACAGCAAGGGCGACCTGAAAGTCTCTGACTACGTGGTTTACCAGTGGGACAAGGACGGCAAATACCACCAGCTGGAAAAACAGAAGTGATATGAACGTGTGACCGGCCTGTGGCGAGGGAGCTTGCTCCCGCTGGACTGCGGAGCAGTCCTGTTGTTGGGGACGCTATGCGACCCAGCGGGAGCAAGCTCCCTCGCCACAATGATTGTGTTCACCGTTAGTTAGCTGACTGGTATCCGCCAGAAGGCCCGTCTGTCTTTTCTCGTAGAGCTGCACATAACCGTGTTGCACTGGCGGCTGAACCCCGGTCCGTTGCAACCCGCTTCTGTGTAGTCTCTCAAATGCGTGAGATTGCGTTATGGATGGTATTTTCCTGCAGCAACTGGTCAACGGCCTGACCCTCGGGTCGGTCTATGGCCTGATCGCCATCGGCTACACAATGGTCTATGGCATCATCGGCATGATCAACTTCGCCCACGGCGAGGTTTACATGATTTCCGCTTACCTCGCGGCAATCAGTCTGGCTCTGCTGGCTTACTTCGGTATTGAATCCTTCCCTCTGCTGATGCTCGGCACACTGATCTTTACCATCGTCGTCACGGCGGTGTATGGCTGGGTCATCGAGCGCGTCGCCTACAAACCGCTGCGCAACTCCACACGACTGGCACCGCTGATCAGCGCCATCGGTATTTCCCTGATCCTGCAAAACTATGCACAAATCGCCCAGGGTGCACGCCAACAGGGTGTTCCAACCCTCCTGACCGGTGCATGGCGCGTTGACGTAGGCACTGGCTTCGTCCAGCTCACCTACACCAAGATCTTCATTCTGGTCGCAGCGTTCGTCGGTATGGGGCTGCTGACCTATGTCATCAAGTACACCAAGCTCGGCCGCATGTGCCGCGCCACCCAGCAAGACCGCAAGATGGCCTCGATTCTGGGGATCAACACCGACCGCGTGATTTCCTACGTGTTCATCATCGGCGCAGCAATGGCGGCCCTGGCCGGCGTGCTGATTACCATGAACTACGGCACGTTCGACTTCTATGCAGGCTTCGTCATCGGGATCAAGGCGTTCACCGCTGCGGTACTCGGCGGCATCGGTTCGCTGCCTGGTGCGATGCTCGGCGGGATCATCCTCGGGATCTCCGAGTCGCTGTTCTCAGGTCTGGTGAACTCGGACTACAAAGACGTTTTCAGCTTCTCGCTGCTCGTTCTCGTTCTGGTCTTTCGGCCCCAAGGCCTGCTCGGCCGTCCTCTTGTGTCGAAGGTGTAAGCGATGTCTTCAACCACTAAAAAAACCATTGATCTCAAAAGAAGCCTGGTTGACGCGATTCTTGCCGGCCTCGTTGCCCTGATTGTGTTCGGCCCGATTGTCGGCGTGGTCCTCGACGGCTACGGCTTCAACCTGCAACCGACACGGGTGGCGTGGATTGTCGCCATCGTCATGGCTGGCCGCTTTGCCTTGAGCCTGTTCCTGCAAACCCCCAAGGGCCTGAAAATCCTCGAGGGCTTTGAAAGCACCGGTTCCGGGGTTCATGTACTGCCACCTGATTACAAATCCCGTTTGCGCTGGATCGTGCCGCTGGTGATTGTCATCGCCGTGGTGTTCCCGTTTTTCTCCAACTCCTACTTGCTGGGCGTGGTTATCCTCGGGTTGATCTACGTATTGCTCGGCCTGGGGCTGAACATCGTGGTCGGCCTGGCCGGTCTGCTCGACCTCGGTTACGTGGCGTTCTATGCCATCGGTGCCTACGGTCTGGCGCTCGGTTATCAATACCTGGGGTTGGGTTTCTGGACGGTGCTGCCACTGGCGGCGATCACCGCTGGCCTTGCCGGTTGCATCCTCGGTTTCCCGGTGCTGCGCCTGCACGGTGACTATCTGGCGATCGTGACCCTGGGCTTCGGTGAAATCATCCGTCTGATCCTCAACAACTGGTTGAGCCTGACGGGCGGCCCGAACGGCATGCCTGCACCGTTGCCGACGTTCTTCGGCCTGGAGTTCGGCAAGCGCGCGAAGGACGGTGGAATACCGTTCCATGAGTTTTTCGGCATTGCCTACAACCCGGACGTGAAGTACTACTTCATCTACGCGGTGTTGTTCCTGGTGGTTCTGGCCGTGCTGTACATCAAGCATCGTCTGGTCAAAATGCCGGTCGGTCGCGCCTGGGAAGCCCTGCGTGAAGACGAAATCGCCTGCCGCTCCATGGGTCTGAACCACGTACTGGTCAAGCTCTCGGCGTTCACCATCGGTGCATCGACGGCGGGTCTGGCCGGTGTGTTCTTCGCCACTTATCAAGGCTTCGTCAACCCGACCTCGTTCACCTTCTTTGAATCGGCACTGATCCTCGCCATCGTGGTACTCGGCGGCATGGGTTCGACCATCGGCGTGGTCATCGCAGCGTTCGTGCTGACGGTTGCTCCGGAACTGCTGCGTGGCTTCGCGGAATACCGCGTGCTGCTGTTCGGCGTGTTGATGGTGTTGATGATGATCTGGCGACCGCGCGGCCTGATTCGGATCAGCCGTACCGGTGTGACCCCGCGTAAAGGAGTAGCGCCATGAGCGAAGTCGTACTCTCGGTCGAGAAGCTGATGATGCACTTCGGCGGCATCAAGGCATTGAGCGATGTCAGCCTGAAGGTCAAGCGCAACTCGATCTTCGCCCTGATCGGCCCCAACGGCGCCGGCAAGACCACCGTGTTCAACTGCCTGACCGGGTTCTACAAGGCCTCCGGCGGCAAGATCGAACTCAATGTGCGTGGCGAGCAGACCAACGTCATCCAGTTGCTGGGCGAATCGTTCAAGCCGATCGATTTCGTCTCGCCGAAATCCTTTGCCACCCGGTTGTTTTACAAGATGTTTGGCGGCACCCACCTGGTGAACCGGGCGGGCCTGGCGCGGACCTTCCAGAACATTCGCCTGTTCAAGGAAATGTCGGTGCTGGAAAATCTGCTGGTGGCCCAACACATGTGGGTCAACCGCAACATGCTGGCCGGCATCCTCAACACCAAGGGCTACCGCAAGGCTGAAAGCGATGCGCTGGACCACGCGTTCTACTGGCTGGAAGTGGTGGACCTGGTGGACTGCGCCAACCGTCTGGCCGGCGAACTGTCCTATGGTCAGCAACGTCGTCTGGAAATCGCCCGGGCCATGTGCACCCGGCCGCAAATCATCTGCCTCGACGAACCGGCTGCGGGCCTCAACCCTCAGGAAACCGAAGCGCTGAGCGCGATGATCCGGCTGCTGCGCGACGAGCACGATCTGACCGTGGTGCTGATCGAACACGACATGGGCATGGTAATGAGCATTTCCGACCACATCGTGGTGCTGGACCACGGCATCGTCATTGCCGAGGGCGGGCCTGACGCCATTCGTAACGACCCGAAAGTGATTGCGGCCTACCTGGGCGCTGATGAAGAGGAAGTGGTGCTATGAGCCAACCCATCCTCGAACTGAAGGATCTGGATGTGTTTTACGGGCCGATCCAGGCCCTGAAGAAAGTCTCGCTGCACATCAACGAAGGTGAAACCGTCAGCCTGATCGGCTCCAACGGCGCCGGCAAGTCGACCCTGCTGATGTCGATCTTCGGTCAGCCCCGGGCGGCTGACGGGCAGATCATCTATCAGGGGGTGGACATCACGCACAAATCGTCCCACTACATCGCCTCCAACGGCATCGCGCAGTCGCCGGAAGGGCGGCGGGTGTTCCCCGACATGACCGTCGAGGAAAACCTGCTGATGGGCACCATCCCGATTGGCGACAAGTACGCCAAGGAAGACATGCAGCGCATGTTCGAACTGTTTCCACGGCTCGAAGAGCGTCGCACCCAGCGGGCCATGACCATGTCCGGCGGCGAGCAGCAAATGCTCGCCATCGCCCGTGCGCTGATGAGCCGGCCGAAACTGCTGTTGCTCGATGAGCCAAGCCTGGGCCTGGCGCCGATTGTGGTGAAACAGATCTTCACCACCCTGCGGGAGCTGGCGAAAACCGGCATGACCATTTTCCTCGTCGAGCAGAACGCCAACCACGCGCTCAAGCTGTCGGACCGGGCGTACGTGATGGTCAACGGCGAGATCCGCCTCACAGGCACCGGCAAGGAGCTGCTGGTGAACGAGGAGGTGCGTAACGCTTATCTCGGCGGGCACTGAGTTCGACTGAGAAACACACAGCCCCGGCGCGCAATCGCCGGGGCTTTTTTACATCCACAGAACACTACAAATCCCCTGTGGGAGCGGGCTTGCTCGCGAAGGCGGCGTTTCAGCCACTTTGATGCTGGATGTGCCGCCGCCTTCGCGAGCAAGGCCGCTCCCACAGGTGTCTGTGGTGTGCTTTCGGGAAATTGTGGAAAACAATATTCACAAGCTCTCAAAGCGCGACATAAAGCCGCTGCAAATAGTTGTTTTGTCACGGTTTTGACTTGTCCCCGTTTGCTGTGGAGCTGGCTGTGAATAACGTGGGAGTAGCTGGCTGAGAACCTTTAAAACCGTGGCCTGCAGGTATGTGGTTGTTTTTTGATCAGGCGTTTTTTCCGGACCACGAGCGGCCGTTGTCAACCTTTTTGTTGCCGGCCAAAATGACCGGATTCAAGGTCCGCCAGCCTGTGGATAAGTCTGTGGTTAAACTCTGGAAAGACTCGGCTGAGGGCCGTAGTTACTGGCTTGGCGCCATCGTCGGTTTGGACGGTACATCGTGCAAAATGCCATGGGGCTACACAGCGGACCGTTCAGGGTCAAGCAAAAAACTTTCTGTTCTGCTCGCAAAGCCTTATACACAGCGGCTTCCAGCTTTTGTACTTGCCCCCAAAGACTGTGGACCGGCCTGTGGATAACGTGCGTGCACATGGCTGTAGGCCACGGCGGACAAGGCGTTGCCACGGTTGATCACTTTTCATCCAGAAAACGCGGTATATGTAGGAGATGCCGAAGGCTGCGATCTTTTTCCACAGGCTCAACCGAAGCTAGGACAAGATCAAAAGATCGCAGCCTTCGGCAGCTCCTACGCCGGGATGGTTGCTGCTACGGGCGTGGCCGGGCATGCTTGCTGCTGATTTTCTATTCCAATGGCTGCCGAGCAGCCGAAGCAAGGAGAACACGATGTCCAACACCCTGTTTATTACCGGCGCGACCTCCGGTTTTGGCGAAGCCTGTGCCCGTCGTTTTGCCGAGGCTGGCTGGAAACTGGTGCTGACAGGCCGTCGTGAGGAGCGCCTCAATGCCCTGTGCGCCGAGTTGTCGAAGCAGACCGAGGTCCATGGCCTGGTGCTAGACGTGCGTGATCGTAAGGCCATGGAGGAGGCGATTGCCAACCTGCCGCCATCCTTCGCCAAGCTGCGCGGGCTGATCAACAATGCGGGCCTGGCCCTGGGCGTGGACCCGGCGCCCAAGTGTGATCTCGACGACTGGGACACCATGGTCGATACCAACATCAAAGGCCTGATGTACAGCACTCGTCTGCTGTTGCCGCGCCTGATCGCCCATGGTCGCGGCGCCGGCATCGTCAACCTCGGCTCCATCGCTGGCAACTACCCGTACCCGGGCAGCCACGTGTATGGCGCGAGCAAGGCGTTCGTCAAACAGTTCTCCCTGAACCTGCGCTGCGACCTGCAAGGCACTGGCGTGCGCGTCAGTAACATCGAGCCGGGCCTGTGCGAGAGCGAGTTCTCCCTGGTGCGCTTCGCCGGTGATCAGGAGCGCTACAACGCTACCTACGCCGGTGCCGAGCCGATCCAGCCGCAGGACATCGCCGACACCATTTTCTGGGTGCTTAACGCGCCGGCGCACATCAACATCAACAGCCTGGAACTGATGCCGGTGAGCCAGACTTGGGCTGGTTTCTCGATTGAGCGTAATGGTGGCAAGGCGTAATTGTGGCGAGGGGGCTTGCCCCCGTTGGGCTGCGTAGCAGCCCCTAAGCCAGGCGCCTCGGTTTGCCAGATATGCCGCATTCTCAGGTTTGCGGCTGCTGCGCAGCCAAACGGGGGCAAGCCCCCTCGCCACAAAACCGGGCAAAACAAGGCATAAGGTAGACTCCCTGCCCAACAACCCCACCGCACCCTGCGGTTTTCAAGGTTTTCAGAGGAGGCTACGTGAGTAACCGAGGTGAGCAGTCGCTGCTCAAACAATCGACCATCCTGATGTTCGCCGTGGCGATCGCCGGGATCGTCACCGGTTTTGTTTCTGGCGCCCAGTCCATCCTGTTCGATGGTTTTTTCTCGTTGATTGCGACCTTCATCAAGGTCCTGATGCTGATTACCGCCAAACTGATCGCCAAGGAAAGCAACCACCGCTTCCAGTTCGGCTTCTGGCACCTGGAGCCGATGGTGTTGCTGATCGAAGGCAGCTTCCTGTTCCTGATCGCGATCTATGCCTTTCTCAACGGCGTGTTCGGCATCATCAATGGCGGCCGCGAGATCGAGCTCGGGCTGGTGATCATCTACGCGGCGGTGTTTACCGTGGTCGAGTTCATCTATTTCTTCTACGTTCGCCATCGCAACCGCAAGCTCAAATCCACGCTGATCCAGTTCGACAACATCAGCTGGCTGGTGGACGCGATGCTCTCAGTGGGTCTGTTGGTCAGTTTCCTTACCGCGCTGCTGCTCAAGTCCCAGGGGTACGGCGAGTGGGCGGTGTACGTCGACCCATTGATCCTGATTCTTTTGGCGCTAAGCATGCTGCCACCAGCCTTCAAAATCCTGCGCCCGGCGCTACGCGACGTGTTGGGAATAGTGCCGGATCAACTGAACGACAAAGTGCGGCAGGTGATGGACGCGGCCAAGCTCGAACATGGTTTCGACGACTACATCTCTTACGTGCAGAAGCACGGGCGAGCGCGGTTTATCGAGATTCATGTGGTGTTGCCGGCGGATTATCGATTGGAGAGCGTTGGGCAACTGGACGTGTTGCGCGAGGATATTTCCGCGAAGTTGGGCCAGGCGGATGCGGCGCGATGGCTGACCATCAGTTTTACCGGGGATCGGAAGTGGATTGCGTGATTAGCCGGCGTTCGTGTTGAGGGCCTCTTCGCGGGCAAGCCTTGCTCCTACAGGTTATGTGTCGTTCGCATTATCGCGTTCAAACATAAATCCTGTAGGAGCGAGGCTGGCCCGCGAAAGCGATCTTTCAGTCAGCGCAGATATTCAGCCAACCCGCGATAACAAGTCGCCAAGTGATAAGGCGTGGTCGAAGGCATGTCCTTGCGACTGACTTCGCCCTCGGCATCACGGCACTCATACCAGCCACTCGCATGCAGGAACCGCTGCTGCAACGCCTGCAACTGGCGCAGCACCGCCGCTTCATTGTCCGGCCGCAAGGTCAGCGCCCGCAGGTATTCGGCCTGGGCCCAGATGCGTTGGGTCGAATCCTTGGGCCGGCCATCGAGTTGCAGATCAAGCATCGCCCGCACGGCACCGCTGCGCTGATCGACGCCCAATTGCTCAGTGAAGGCAAAGGCACGGTCCAGTGACGCATGCAGCTTCGATCCACGCAGCAACGGCGAGGATTCCAGCAGGAAATACCATTCGAATTGATGCCCCGGTTCGAACCAGTTATCCACAGCGCCCAGCGGTTTCTCCATCAGCACGCCGGTCTGCGGATCGATGAAGTGTTTCTGCATGGCTGTGCATAACTTGACCAGCGCGCCTTGGGCGGCAGTGTCTTCACGTACTGAAAGGGTCGCGAGGAAGGCTTCGGCCAAGTGCATCAGCGGGTTCTGCAATGGCCCGGTCTGGAGTGAAGACCAGTCGCGCTCAAGGCACGCTTCGTACAGACCGTCGTCGGTGGCGAAGCGTTGGGCCACGACTTCCAGCGCAGCATTGAGTACCGACTCCACCAGTGGTTCGCGAACCTTGTCCCAGTAATGGGCACAGGCGAACAGGATGAAGGCGTGGGTGTAGAGGTCTTTACGCTGATCCAGCGGCGCGCCTTGCGGGTCGATGCTGTAGAACCAGCCGCCGTGCTCGGCATCGTGGAAATGCTGCTGCAAGGAACGGAACAGCGCCGCCGCCCGGATTTCGGCCGCCGGCACCTGGCCGATCAGGCTCGAAAACAAATACAGCTGACGTGCGCAGGCCATGGCTCGATAGCGTTGCGGTGGTAAAGGTTGATGCCCGGCGTCCAGCGCTTCATACGGCAGCGCCATGTCGGCGTTCCAGCCGGGGCCTTGCCAGAGCGGCACGATCACGTCCTGGAAGTGCTGTTGCACCGAGGCGAACAGGGCGGTCAATTCAGGCTGGGAGGCAGAGCGGGAAACATGCGGCATTGGCTGGCGTCGTCACGGCAGGGGCGATTGCGCGACATGTTAGCAGAGTGAGCGCTTCGATCGTTCCCACGCTCTGCGTGGGAATGCCTCTAGGGACGCTCCGCGTCCAGTGACGCGGAGCGTCACGGGCTGCATTCCCACGCAGAGCGTGGGAACGATCCTTGGGGGTTTAGCCCGCGAGCAACCAAACCCCAGTCGCCGCCGAAGCCGCACCCGCCACGCGAATCAACGGCGCCGCCGCTTGAGGCAAGACGCGAACCACCGCATAACCCAAGCCATGCAACGCCGCCGTCGCCGCCACAAACCCTGCGGCATACGCCCACGGACTCGACATGTCCGGCAATTCCAGGCCATGGGCCACGCCATGAAACAACGCAAACAATGCCGTCGCCCCCACGGCCACGCTCAACGGCGGACGCACCGCCAGCGCGACAGCCAGGCCCAGCGCCAGCACCGACGCCGCAATTCCGCTTTCCAGCGCCGGCAGGTTCAACCCTTCAAAACCCAGCAAACCGCCAATCAACATGGTGCCAACAAAGGTGCACGGCAGCGCCCAACGCGCCGCGCCTTTCTGCTGCGCCGCCCACAATCCTACTGCGACCATCGCCAGCAGATGATCAACGCCGCCAATCGGGTGGCTGATACCGGCGATCAAGCCGTTGTCGCCATGGCCCGGGTGGGCGAAGGCGATGGCCGGGGTCAGTAGCAGGGCCATGGCGCCCAGGATGCGTTTCAGTGTCATGGATAAGCTTCCTTGTTGATAAGTCGTGATCAGGCTGCGGTCAGCAGGCCTTGGCGTTCGATGAAGGCGATGATCTCTTCCAGTCCGAGTCCGGTTTTCTGGTTGCTGAAGACAAACGGCTTGCCGTTGCGCATGCGTTTGGTGTCGCTGTCCATCAGCTCCAGCGAGGCACCCACCAGTGGCGCCAGGTCGACCTTGTTGATCACCAGCAGATCGGATTTGCAGATCCCCGGCCCGCCCTTGCGCGGCAACTTGTCACCGGCCGAGACGTCGATCACGTAAATGGTCAGGTCCGACAATTCCGGGCTGAAGGTCGCCGATAAGTTATCGCCGCCGGACTCGACGATGATCAGGTCCAACCCCGGAAATCGCCGGTTCAGTTGATCCACTGCTTCGAGGTTGATCGAGGCGTCTTCGCGGATTGCCGTGTGCGGGCAGCCGCCGGTTTCCACGCCGATGATCCGTTCTGGCGCCAGGGCTTGGTTGCGCACCAGAAAGTCGGCGTCTTCGCGGGTGTAGATGTCGTTGGTCACGACGGCCAGGTTGTAGCGGTCGCGCAGGGCCAGGCACAGGGCCAGGGTCAGGGCGGTTTTGCCGGAACCGACCGGACCGCCGATACCGACGCGCAGAGGTTGTGTGTTCATGTGCTTCTCCAAAATAAAAAGGCCCTAGGAGCGAAACAGACGGCTGTACTGGCGCTCATGCGCCATGCACGCCAGGGACAGGCCGAACGCGGCGCTGCCATAGTGTTCGGGGTTGATTCGGGTGGCGTTGTGCTGGGCTTCCTGCAACAGCGGCAACAATTGGCTGGTCAGGCGTTGGGCGGCTTGCTGGCCCAGGGGCAGGGTTTTCATCAATACGGCCAATTGGTTTTCCAGCCAGCTCCAGAGCCACGCTGCCAAAGCATCTTGCGGCCTGATGCCCCAGGCGCGAGCAGCCAGGGCCCAGCCGAGGGCCAGGTGCGGTTCCGGACGTTGTTCGAGAAAGGCCCGGGCCGGTGCATCGAGTTCCGGCAAGCCGTTGAGCAGTTGCTGCAACGAATAGCCCATCTGCCGGCTCTCCTGGTGTAACTCGCGGGTTTCGCGGCTGGCGCGATGTTCCTCGCAGCGTTGCAACAGTTCGGCCCAGTTCTCGTCCGAGGCAGCCACGCAATGGGCGAGTAGCAACGGCGCTTCGAAGCGGGCGAGGTTCAGCAGCAACTGATCACTGATCCAGCGTCGGGCGCTGTCGGCATCATTGACGCGGCCGTTATCCACCGCCATTTCCAGGCCTTGGGAATAGCTGTAGCCGCCAATCGGCAATTGCGGACTGGCCAGGCGCAGCAGCGCCCAGGCTGGGTTCATAGACGGACGCCGAACTGGTGCAGTTTCGGCGGATAGTTGAAGTCTTCGTCGCCGTGGCGCGAGTGGTGATGGCCGCCGCCGTAGGCGCCGTGTTCCGGCTGGAACGGCGCTTCGATGTTTTCGACCTTGGCGTCCAGCTGTTCGAGCATGGCCTTGAGCACGTAATCGTCAAGCAAGCGCAGCCAGCCGTCACCGACTTGCAGGGCGACATGGCGATTGCCCAAGTGATAAGCGGCGCGGGTCAGTTCGAAGGCATTGGCGCAGGTAACGTGCAGCAGTTGTTCGGGGCGGGCGCAAACGCGCACGATACGGCCGTCTTCGGCCTGCAGGCATTCGCCGTCATACAGCGGTGGCTGGCCGCGCTCCAAAAACAACCCGACGTCTTCTTGCTCGGCACTGAAACAGCGCAAACGGCTTTTGCTTCGGGCCTCGAAGGTCAGGTGCAACTCGGCGGCCCAGACGGGTTGAGGGTCGATTCTGCGGTGAATCACCAGCATCGGAAAGCTTCCAGCAAAGGACAATGCTCTGGTTAGAGCAAGGGGCTTGCCAATCGGGCGATACGTAGGAAAACCCTGTCGGAGCTTAGTGGTTGTTTCAGGATGTTGCAGGATTTTGGGTTATGTTGGTGCGTGAAGGATTCTTCATGCACCAAATGTGGGAGCTGGCTTTTGTGGCGAGGGGGCTTGCCCCCGTTCGGCTGCGAAGCAGTCGTAAAATCGGAGAGGCGCGGTGCTCTGATAGGACGCGAGGGAGCGCTTCGCACTCCAACGGGGGCAAGCCCCCTCGCCACACAAGCTCGCTGCTACAAGGGTTATTCGGTACTACCGAGCCCCTGCCAGTGCTTTAGGCCGATAAAGATAAAGCGCAGCTGCTGAGTGATTTTTGCCTGGGGCGTCAAATGCTCCGGCAACGCTTCAACCGGCGGATCGATGATGTCCGGCAAGGTCGCAAACACACTTTTAACAATCAGGTCAGCCATGACGCTCAGCCCGGCAATGTCCAGATGCTGCAGCTTCGGCATCAGCGACAGGTCGCTGGCCAGGTCGGAGCTGATGTCTTCGCGCAAGCGGCCAATGGCCTGGCGCACCGGCATCGAGCCGCCGTACTGCTCGCGAGCAAGAAACAGGAATTGCGAGCGGTTGGCGCTGACCACATCGAGAAAAATTCGCACCGACGCATCAATGATGCCGCCCATGACAAATTCGTTGTGGCGTACCAGGCGGATGGTTTCACGGAAGGTCTGGCCGACTTCGCTGACCAGCACCAGGCCCAGTTCGTCCATATCGGCAAAGTGCCGGTAGAAACCGGTGGGCACGATCCCGGCGGTTTTCGCCACTTCGCGCAGGCTCAGGCTGCCGAATCCTCGGCCGCATTCCATCAAATGGCGGGCAGCGTCCATCAGGGCGTTGCGGGTTTGTTGTTTCTGTTCGGCGCGGGGCAGCATCGCAAGGGTGTTTTCTGGACAGGACAGCGGCGCACTCTAGCAAATCGGCTTTGCCGGCGTCGAACGGGGATCGGGGTTCAAGCGAGGAGAAGTGTGGCTCTATATAAAGTCAAAAGCCCAATCCAGGGATTGGGCTTTTTTTCAGGGCCGCCATGGGCTCAGCTCACAGCGCTGTTGCGTTCGATTACACGGTCACCACCACCTTCGGCAACGGCTTGGCCTTGTGGGGTTTTGTCGTAGCCATCTTCAACCAGACCTTTTTCTTCAAGGCGGTTACGACCGTTTTCAGCGACAGCACCTTGTGGGGTTTTATCGTAACCGTCTTCAGCTACAGCCTGACCTTGTGGGGTTTTGTCGTAGCCGTCTTGAGTGATCAAGCCTTTTTCTTTCAGGCGATCATTACCACCTTCGGCAAGGGTCTGACCTTGTGGAGTGCGGTCCGAGCCATCGGCTGCGACGGTTTGGCTGAACACAGAGTGGCTTGCTTTGACTTGTGGAGTGGCCTGATCAGCGGCTGGCAGAGCAAAAGCGGTGCTGGCTAGCATCGAGAGGGTCAGGCTAAGCAGTAATTGGCGTTTCATGATGGGTTGCTCCTTGGGAGGGCGATAAAGTGGGTACGAGGGCAATGCTACTCTCGATAAGTCGATATAAAAGTTCATAAACGCAATGGTAATAATCAACAGAATTGATTGTTCTGCGCAGAGGCTCTAGAACGGGCGTTTCCGGCGGGTGGTTTTGCACTGAGGTGGGTATTTTCGACTCACTCGTGCCGCACAAAAGTGCGGGGCCGGTAACGCTGGAAGCGGGCGCACTTTGTCGGTGGCCGATTATTTGAGCGTTAAGAGGTATTTCAGTTAAACCTGCGAGCCGTTTTCCAGTCGTAGATTCCATGGCAGGCCGGTTCTGGCCTACCGTTTCAAACGTGCGTCGCAGTCAGGGCGCTCAGTCGTATTCAGGAGCCCTGTGCAATGACGCGCACTTCTAAAATTTTTACCTGGACCTTTGCCAGCCTTGTTGTCCTGCTGGCGATACTGGTTCTGATCATCGTGTTCTTCGATTGGAACCGGATCAAACCACCGCTCAATGCCAAAGTTTCCGAAGAGCTGCACCGTCCGTTTGCCATTAATGGCAACCTGGCGGTGGTCTGGCAGCGCGAAGCCGATGAAGGTGGCTGGCGGGCCTGGGTGCCGTGGCCGCATGTGGTGGCCGAGGATTTGAGCCTGGGCAACCCGGACTGGTCGAAAACGCCGCAGATGGTCACTCTCAAACGCGTCGAGTTGCGCATCTCGCCGCTGGCCCTGCTGGCTCAGCGCGTGGTGATCCCGCGTATTGACCTCACCGAACCGAATGCCGACCTCCAGCGTCTGGCCGACGGGCGCGCCAACTGGACCTTCAAGTTCGACCCCAAGGACCCAAACGCCGAACCGTCGAATTGGGTGGTGGACATCGGCGCCATCGGTTTCGACAAGGGCCATGTCACGCTTGACGACCAGAGTCTGAAAACCCGGCTGGACGTGCTGATCGACCTGTTGGGCAAACCGATTCCGTTCAGCGATATCGTGGGTGACAAAGCGGCGAAAACCGCCCTCGAGAAGGGCGGCGCACCTCAGGATTACGCGTTTGCGTTCAAGGTCAAAGGCCAATACCACGAGCAGAAACTCGTCGGTGAAGGCAAGATCGGCGGCCTGTTGGCCTTGCAAGACGCGGCCAAGCCGTTTCCGCTGCAAGCCCAGGCGAAGATTGCCGACACCAGTGTCGAGCTGGCAGGCACGCTGACCGACCCGATGAACCTCGGTGCGTTGGACTTGCGCTTGAAACTGTCCGGCAGCAGCCTGGCTAACTTGTATCCACTGACCGGCGTCACCCTGCCTGACTCGCCGCCCTACGCCACCGACGGACACTTGACCGCCAAGCTGCATGACGCGGCCGGTGCGCAGTTCCGCTATGAGGGTTTCAACGGCAAGATTGGCGACAGTGACATTCACGGCGATCTGGCCTACGTCGCCAGTCAGCCACGGCCCAAACTCAGTGGCTCGCTGGTTTCCAATCAATTGCTGTTTGCGGACCTTGCGCCGTTGATCGGCGCCGATTCCAACGCCAAGCAAAAGGCCCGGGGCGGTGAGAGCAAGCAGCCGGTGGACAAGGTGTTGCCGGTCGAAGAATTCAAGACCGAGCGCTGGCGAGATATGGACGCCGATGTCGAGTTCACCGGCAAACGCATCGTCCACAGCGAAAAACTGCCGTTCACCGACCTTTATACCCACCTGGTGCTGACTGACGGTGTGCTCAGCCTCGAGCCCCTGCGTTTCGGCGTGGCCGGTGGCAAGCTCGATGCGCAGATTCGCCTCAATGGCCGCACCGAACCATTGGAAGGCCAGGCGAAACTCACCGCCCGGGGCTTCAAGCTCAAGCAGCTGTTCCCGACCTTCGAACCGATGAAAACCAGTTTCGGCGAGCTCAATGGCGATGCTGATATCTCTGGCCGTGGCAACTCGGTGGCCAAGTTGCTGGGCACTTCCAACGGTAAGTTGAAAATGCTGATCAACGACGGCGCCATCAGCCGCGAGTTGATGGAGCTGGCGGGGCTCAACGTCGGCAACTACGTGGTGGGCAAGATCTTTGGCGACAAGGAAGTGAAGATCAACTGCGCGGCGGCGGACTTCGACATCAAGACCGGCCTGGCGACCACGCAGTTGTTTGTCTTCGATACTGAGAACGCAATCATCTACATCGATGGCACCGCGAACATGGCCACTGAGCAACTGGACTTGACCATCACTCCGGAATCCAAGGGCTGGCGTTTGATTTCATTGCGTTCGCCGCTGTATGTGCAGGGCAAGTTCATCAAGCCGAGTGCGGGTGTGAAAACCGTGCCGTTGTTGCTGCGCGGTGCCGGGATGGTGGCATTGGGTGTGATTGCCGCGCCGGCGGCGGGGTTGCTTGCGCTGGTGGCGCCGAGTGGTGGCGAGCCGAATCAGTGTGCACCGTTATTGGAGCAGATGAGGGCGGGCAAGGCGCCTGTCACCGTTAAGCCAACCAAGTAAATATGTGGCGTCTGTGAAGACGCCTTCGCGAGCAAGCCCGCTCCCACATTAGATCTGCGAAAACAGGTCCAATGTGGGAGCGGGCTTGCTCGCGAAAGCGGTCCCGCAGGCGCTACAGGTCTTTCAGAATGTCGGCCATATCGTCCGCATGCTCTTCTTCCTGAGCCAGGATGTCTTCGAAGATGCGTCGAGTGGTCGGGTCTTTTTCGCCGATGTACTGGATGATCTCGCGGTAGCTGTCGATGGCGATCCTCTCGGCGACCAGGTCTTCGTAGACCATTTCCTTGAGGTCTTTGCCCGCTACATATTGAGCGTGGGAGTTTTTCGACAGCAGGTCGGGGTTGAACTCCGGCTCACCGCCCAGTTGCACGATGCGCTCGGCCAGGCGGTCGGCGTGTTCGGCTTCCTGATTCGCGTGTTCGAGGAATTCGTCGGCGGCCACGTGGGCCTTGAGGCCGTTGGCCATGAAGTAGTGGCGCTTGTAGCGCAACACGCAGACCAGCTCGGTGGCCAGCGATTCGTTGAGCAGGCGCAGCACCTCATCGAGGTCGGCGCTGTAGCTTTCGGTCACGGCACCGTTCTCGACGTTCTTGCGGGCCCGCTCGCGCAGGGTGGTTACATCAGACAAATGCATGTCACTCATCTCGATCTCCTGGAGGCTAATCCGGTTTGCGTCACGCCTCTAGGGACGTGATCGCTACTTAAGGTGTGAGTAATGAGCGATGCAGAAAGTTTTATGTAATTGAGCCAGCGGTCAGCCTTTGTTGATCTGGATCACGCACGGCATGCCCTGACGCCCGCGCCTCTTCGCGTAACCATTCGAAAAACGCCCTGACCGGCGGATGCCGTTCGCGCCCCGGCACGCACAGCGCGCTGTAGCTGGCGCCATCCACCTGAACTTCACCTTTGTAAGGCACCAGCAAACCACTGGCCACGCTCTCGGACACCAGAATATTGCTCGCCAGCACCAGCCCTTGCCCGGCAATCGCCGCTTGCAGGGCGTAATGCTCTTCATCGTATTCGCGCAAGGCTGGTTGCCCGCTCAGCCAGTTTTCCCCTGACCTCGCGCACCAGGATTCCCAGCCATGGGCGTACAGCTTGGAGTTGTGCCAGCGCACGCTGATCAGTGCGGGCGCCCGGCGGGTCGCCAGTGCCACTTGCTCGGGGGAGCCATAGACGCCGAAGGATTCGTCGAACAGGCACAAGCCATACAGGTTCGGGTAGTCGCTGAGGCTATAGCGCAATACCAGGTCGATGCTGGCGTCCTGGAGCAAATCGATGACTTCGCAATGGGTGTCGAGCCGCAGGCTGATGGTCGGGTGCCGGGCATAGAAACGCCCCAGTCGCGGTACCAGCCACAATGCAGCGAACGCGGGGGTGGCGGATATCGTCAGGTTCGTGCCGCTGCGTTGCGGGCGCAGGGTATCGACGCTTTGCGCCACTTCCAGCAAGGCGCCGTGCAGGCTCTGGAACAAGCGTTTACCACCGTCGGTGAGGCGCACTTGTCGGGGCAATCTTTCGAACAGCGCAATACCGAGCCAACTCTCCAGCGAACGAATCTGGTGGGAAATCGCCGTGGGCGTCACCGAGAGTTCCTCGGCGGCGGCCTTGAAGCTCAGCAAGCGCGAGGCGGATTCGAACGCGCGCAGGGCAGTCAGCGGCAACGAGGCAAACATTGAATACTCCATGGATGAAATAGATTCATCTTGACTGACTTTTGCTCAGTTGAAGGGGCGCAGCTTCAAGCATCAAGCTGCAAGCCACAAGCCGTTCGAGTTTAGTCCTTCAGGAGATTCAGATGAAAAGAGTTCTTGCGATTCACGCCAGCCCCCGTGGCGATCGTTCTCACTCCCGGCGCTTGGCCGAGGTGTTTTTGTCGGCGTTGCAGGCCCATAGTCCACAGATGCAGGTGACCCGTCGTGAAGCCGGCCGAGCATTGATTCCGCCGATCAACGAAGCGTTTGTGGCGGCGGCGTTCAGCCCCGAGCCCAATGACCGCACGCTGTCGATGCAGGCCGATCTGGCATTGAGCGATGAGCTGGTGGGCGAATTGCTTGGCCACGATCTGCTGGTGATTTCCACGCCCATGTACAACTTCAGTGTACCCAGCGGCCTCAAGGCCTGGATCGATCAGATCGTGCGGCTCGGGGTGACCTTCAATCACACCCTGGACAACGGCGTGGCGCATTACGAGCCGCTGGTGTTGGGCAAGAAGGCTGTAATTGTCACCAGCCGTGGCTTATTCGGTTTCGGGCCGGGCGGTGAGCTGGAGGCGATGAACCACGCCGACCCGATGCTGCGCACGGCGCTGGGTTTCATCGGCATCACTGACATCACGGTGGTCGCTGCCGAGGGTGAAGAGTCGACTGAGCGGACGTTCCAGATATCCGTCGCCGAGGCCGAACAGTGTCTGCAGGCGTTGGCCAAGGATTTCTAATGGCCTGGTTATTCTTGTTGATCGCCGCCGCATTCGAAATCACTTTTGCCATGAGCATGAAGTATTCAGAAGGCTTCACCCGGCTCTGGCCGTCGTTGATCACCATCGTGGCGGCGCTGGCCGGGATTTACTTCCTGACCCTGGCCATGCGCGAGTTGCCTGTGAGCATCGCCTACCCGATCTGGACGGCCATCGGTTCATTGGGCACGGTGTTTCTCGGGTTTGCGCTGCTGGGCGAGAGCCTGACAGCGATGAAACTGTTGTCGGTCGGGCTGATCGTGGCAGGGGTGGTGGGGTTGAAGTAAAGCGTGTGTGGCGGATGTCATAGACTGGTCATGTTCGCTGGCGATGCTTGGCTGATGTCTTGCATCCCGCCTTGCGTCACCTCACCGATCACAAGGATGTCCACCCATGTCGCAAGGTTCCGCCACGCGTTACCCGTTGGTGCTGGTCCCGGGAATGCTCGGGTTTATCCGCTTGCTGATTTATCCATACTGGTACGGGATCGTCGCGGCGTTGCGCCGGGGTGGGGCGACGGTGTTCGCGGTGCGGGTGGCGCCGCTCAATTCCACCGAAGTGCGCGGTGAGCAATTGCTGGCGCGGATCGACGAGATCCTGCGGGAAACCGGCGCCGAGAAGGTCAACCTGATCGGTCACAGCCAGGGCTCGCTGACGGCCCGCTACGCCGCCGCCAAACGCCCGGACCGGGTGGCTTCGGTCACGTCCGTGGCCGGACCCAATCATGGCTCGGAACTGGCGGATTACCTGCACAGACATTACCCGGCCGACAGTGCGAAGGGTCGCGTACTCGCGGTTTTACTGCGAATCATCAGCGCCTTGATGAGCCTGTTGGAAACCGGTTATCGCGGGCCGAAACTGCCAGTGGATATTCACGCTTCCCATGAATCCTTGACCACTGCGGGCGTGGCGCTGTTCAACCAGCGTTATCCCCAGGGCCTGCCCGAAACCTGGGGTGGGCATGGGCCGGAAGAGGTCAACGGAGTGCGCTATTACTCCTGGTCTGGCACCTTGCAGCCGGGCAATACTGATCGCGGCGGCAATCTGTTCGACGGGACCAACCGTTTTTGCCGGTTGTTCGCCAGCACCTTCGAGCGAGAGGCCGGGCATTGCGACGGAATGGTCGGGCGCTACAGCTCGCATTTGGGCACGGTGATTGGCGATGAATATCCGCTGGACCACTTCGATATCGTCAACCAGTCGTTGGGGCTGGTGGGGAAGGGCGCGGACCCGGTGCGGTTGTTTGTCGAGCATGCGGCGCGGTTGAAGGCGGCCGGGGTTTAACCTTCAGACCGCGTCATCGTTCTTCGCGAGCAAGCCCGCTCCCACAGGGGAACGCATAAATCCTGTAGGAGCGAGGCTTGCCCGCGAAGGCGTCAGATCAGGCAACGCGAATCCTGCGGCCCAACACCGTGGTCCACCGCTCCGAAAGAATCACCCCACCCAACGTCAACATCCCACCCACCAGGTGATACATCGCCAACTGCTCATGCAGCACCGCCGCCGCAATCACCGCGGTAATCACCGGCAGCAGGTTGAAAAACAGTGTGGTCCGGCTCGGGCCAAGGCGCACCACGGCTTGCATCCACGCCAGCGGTGCAATCATCGAAGCCAGCAGGCAGGCGTACAGCACCAGCGGAATGTTCTGCAGCGTCGGGCCGATTTTCGGCGAAATCACAAACAGCGGAAACAGCACCAGCACCGCCACCCACACCTGCATATACAACAACACCAGCGGCGGCAGACGCAGCTGCCATTTTTTCAGCAGCGTGCTGTAGATCGCGTAGGCCAGGGTCGCGATCAGCATCATCGCGTCGCCCAGGTTCACCCCATGCTCCAGCAACGCACCCAGGCTGCCGGATGACACCACCACGAGAACACCGGCGAACGACAGCACCGCACCAGCCAGTGCGCCGGCGGTCAGGCGTTGGCCGAGGCTGATAATCGCCATCGCCAGGGACATCAGCGGCATCAGCGACAAGATGATGCCCATGTTGGTGGCCGTGGTCAGGCTCGCGGCGAAGTAGGCCAGGCTTTGATAAACCGCCATGCCGAGCACGCCGAGGATGAAAATCTTGCCCAGGTTCGGGCGGATCATCGGCCAATGGGCGATCACTGGTTTAAGCATGAACGGCGTGAACAGAATCCCGGCGAGCAGCCAGCGATAGAAACCAATCTCGGCAGGGAAAATCGCCCCGGCCGACATTTTGGTGATCACGGTGTTGCCGGCCCAGATGAAAATGGCCAGCAGGGGAAAAGCATATTGCATGGGAGAGAAACCAGAACGTTGATGAGGGGCAATTATCCGCTTGTCTGGATGCAAGCCTATACTTCGATCCAGACAATCGGCCCCTGATGACGGACAGCATGAGCAGTAAACACATCGATCTTCTGGAATTCAGCGAACTGCCGGCCCCGGTGTACTTTCGCTACGCCGACTTCGACACCCACGAATACGCCTCGGCCCACCGCCACCCGTGGGGCACGCTGGAGTATTCGGCCAACGGTGTGCTGCACATGGAAATCGGCAACAGCCGCTTCATGTCGCCGCCGCAGTACGCGGTGTGGGTGCCGCCGCATACCGAGCATAGTTTCTACAGCAACCAGCCAATCAATTACCGCGCGGTGTGCCTGGCGCCGTCGTTGTGCGATGACCTGCCGCAACAGGCCTGCACCCTGGCCATCAGCGACATCCTCAAAGCGATCCTCAAGGATTTCGCCGCCCGGGACGTGAAGATCCCCGAGCAGGACACCGATATCCGCCTGGCCCAGGTGCTGGTGGACCAGTTGCAACAGGCGCCTGAACACGCCTGTTATTTGCCCTACGCCAGCAGTCCGGGGTTGCTTGGGATACTCGAAGCCCTGCAGGCGGAGCCTGGGGATAACCGGCCATTAGCCGACTGGGCAGCGCAGATCCACGTCAGCGAACGCACCCTGGCTCGCCAATTTGTTCGCGAGTTGGGCATGAGTTTCGGTGAATGGCGACAACGCCTGCGGTTTCTGGCGGCAATCGAGGCGCTGGACAGTCAGCGCAGCATTCAGGACATCGCCTTCGACATGGGTTACAGCACCGGTTCGGCATTTATCGCGATGTTTCAGCGCCAGGCCGGGTGCACGCCGGAGCAATATCGACGCAGTCATCTTGAGACCAGGTGAAGGTGTAACGGGCTTTGTCTACACTTCAGGGCGAGGCCGCATCCATCGGTGCGGCAACAAGGAGAAAACTCCATGAAGATGTTGCGTGTCCCTTTGTTGATGATCGGTTTGCTGCTCTGCTCCCAGGGCTTCGCCGCCACGGCCCAACAGAACAAAATGACCACCTGCAATGCCGACGCTACCGCGAAAAGCCTCAAGGGCGATGAGCGCAAGACATTCATGAGCACGTGCCTCAAAGCCGCCCCGGCCGCCAATGACGCAAAAACCCTGACCCCGCAGCAAGAGAAGATGAAAACCTGCAACGCCACTGCCGCCACCCAGGCGCTCAAGGGCGATGCGCGCAAGGCGTTCATGAGTGATTGCCTGAAGAAAAAGTAGGCCTTTGGGATAAACCCAATCCATTGTGGGAGCGGGCTTGCTCGCGAATGCGGTCTCCAATTCAGAACCTTATTCGCCTGACACACCGCTTTCGCGAGCAAGCCCGCTCCCACATTGAGTTCTGCAGACATCGATCCATTTTGGGAGCGAGCTTGCTCGCGATGGGGCCCTTGAGGGCACTGAAAAAAGCCGTCAGTCCCCCGACCAAGGTCGACCTACACATTCCCTAGTGCTGGCCCCGGATCGCTGGCAGACTGCCCATCCTTTTACGCCGTTCGTTTTGAGGCTGTATGCCAACGTTTTCTCAGCGTCACGTATTGCTGTTGGTCAGTTGGGTGATCATTTTTGGCGGGCTGCTGCTGGTGATTCCGCTGCGCTTGCTGCCCAGCCTGCTCGCCGGGCTGTTGGTGTTCGAACTGGTCAATATGCTCACGCCGCAATTGCAGCGGCTGATCGAAGGTCGCCGTGCCCGTTGGTTGGCGGTGGCGTTGCTGGGCACTTTGGTGGTCAGTGTGCTGGCGCTGATCTTTGCCGGCGCAATCAGCTTCCTGCTGCACGAAGCGGAAAACCCCGGCGCTTCCCTCGACAAATTCATGCACGTGGTCGACCGCGCCCGCGGGCAACTGCCTCCGTTCATCGATGCCTACCTGCCGGCCAGTGCCGCCGAATTCCGGGTGGCCATCGGCGAGTGGATGAGCAAACACCTCAGCGATTTGCAATTGGTGGGCAAGGACGCGGCGCACATGTTCGTGACGTTGCTGATCGGCATGGTGCTGGGCGCGATCATCGCCTTGCAGCGCGTGCCGGACGTGACCAAGCGCAAGCCGCTGGCCGCCGCCCTGTTCGATCGCTTGCACCTGTTGGTGCAGGCGTTTCGTAACATCGTGTTTGCGCAGATCAAGATTTCCCTGCTCAACACCTTCTTCACCGCGATCTTCCTCGCGCTGATCCTGCCGATGTTCGGCATCAAGCTGCCGTTGACCAAAACCCTGATCGTGCTGACCTTCCTGCTCGGCCTGCTGCCGGTGATCGGCAACCTGATGTCGAACACCCTGATCACCATCGTCGGGTTGTCGCTGTCGATCTGGGTCGCCGTGGCGGCGTTGGGTTATCTGATTTTTATCCACAAGCTCGAATACTTTCTCAACGCGCGCATCGTTGGCGGGCAGATCAGTGCCAAGTCGTGGGAGTTGCTACTGGCGATGCTGGTGTTCGAAGCCGCGTTCGGCCTGCCGGGGGTGGTGGCGGGGCCGATTTATTACGCGTATCTGAAGAGTGAGTTGAAGCTGGTGGGGATGGTGTAACCACCCGATGATCGTTCCCACGCAGAGCGTGGGAACGATAATCCTGTAGGAGCGAGGCTTGCCCGCGAAGGGCGCCACTCGGTCCTGGATCAGTCCATCGAGCCGTAACGCTTCATCGCTTCAATCGCCAAGCCACTGCCGATACTGCCAAAGATGTTGCCTTCCACATGCCGCGCGTTCGGCAGCATCGCCGAGACGCTGTTGCGCAGCGCCGGAATCCCGCTCGAACCGCCGGTGAAGAACACCGTATCGACCTGATCAACCCGCACGTTGGCATCGTTCAACAACTGCGTGACGCTGTTGCGCACGCGCTCCAGCAGGTTGTCGATGGCTGATTCGAACAGCGCCCGGGTCAGTTCCACGCTCAGGCCCGGCTCGATGCGGTCCAACGGCACGTGGCGGCTGTCGGCGTGGGTCAGCTGGATCTTGGTTTCTTCCACTTCCATGGCCAGCCAGTGGCCGGCGCGCTGGTCGATCAACTTGAACAGGCGGTCGATGCCGCCGGTGTCTTCGATGTCGTAGCGCATGCTGCCCAGGGCCAGGGTCGACTTCTGCGAGTACACCGAGTTGATGGTGTGCCAGGTCGCCAGGTTCATGTGGTGGCTGGTGGGCATGTAGGCGCCGCTCTTCATGCGGCTGCCGTAGCCGAACAGCGGCATCAGGCCTTGCAGGCTCAACTGCTTGTCGAAGTCGGTCCCGCCGATGTGCACGCCGCCGGTGGCGAGGATGTCATCGTGGCGGTTGTCGTGCATGCGGCGCTCAGGCGACAGGCGCACCAGCGAGAAGTCGGAAGTACCACCGCCGATGTCGACAATCAGCACCAGCTCTTCTTTTTCGATGGTCGACTCGTAGTCGAACGCAGCGGCAATCGGTTCGTACTGGAACGACACGTCCTTGAAGCCGATGGCGCGGGCCACGTCGACCAAGGTGTTTTCCGCTTCCTGGTCGGCCAGTTCATCGTCGTCGACGAAAAACACCGGGCGGCCCAGTACCACTTCTTCAAACTCGCGACCGGCGGCCGTTTCGGCGCGCTTCTTCAACTGGCCGATAAACAGGCCCAGCAGGTCCTTGAACGGCATCGCCGTGCCGAGAACGCTGGTGTCGTGCTTGATCAGCTTGGAACCCAGCAGGCTCTTGAGCGAGCGCATGAGCCGGCCTTCGTAACCTTCCAGGTACTCGTGCAGCGCCAGCCGGCCATACACCGGGCGGCGTTCTTCGATGTTGAAGAAGACCACCGAGGGCAGGGTGATCTTGTCGTCCTCCAGCGCGATCAGCGTTTCCATGCCGGGGCGCAGCCAACCGACGGTGGAGTTGGACGTGCCGAAGTCGATACCACAGGCACGGGCTGGGGATGCGTTTTTCATGTCTTTCGAGTTCCGGTTAAAAAACGGCCGCGCAGTGTATGTCAGTGCGGCGCAGATTCGAAGGCCGACTATCCGCTAAATCACCACCAATAGCGCCTTGATAAGCTGGCCGGATGCCCCAAACTTGTCTGCATCGACCCTGGCAGCCATTTGGCGGTCGCAAGAACCGCCAGCCGCTGCCGATAAACTTCTGATGCGCTGCCCGGTCACAATCTTGAGATCGGTCAACACCAGCGGTGTGTAACACGTGCATGCTGGCGTTGGCGGCGCGATTTTGATAACGGATGGTGATCCTTAGATGGACTTCAAAGACTATTACAAGATTCTCGGTGTGGAACCGACCGCGGACGATAAGACGATCAAGGCCGCCTATCGCAAGCTGGCTCGCAAGTACCACCCCGACGTCAGCAAGGAAAAGGACGCCGAGGCCAAGTTCAAGGACGCCTCGGAAGCCTATGAAGCGCTGAAAAGTGCGGACAAGCGCGCCGAATACGACGACTTGCGCAAATACGGCCAGCACGGCCAGCCGTTCCAGGGCCCGCCGGGTTGGCAGGGGCGTGGCGGTGGCGGCGGTTTCGGTGGTGGTCAGGACACGGGCGATTTTTCGGACTTCTTCAGTTCGATCTTTGGTAACCGGGGTCCTGGTTTTGGTGGTGGTGAGTCGCGTCGCAGTGCCGGACGTCGAGGGCAAGACGTGGAAATGGAACTTGGGATTTTTCTGGAAGAAACCCTCTCGAACGAATCGAAGAAGGTCACCTTCCAGGTGCCGCAATACAACGCGGCTGGCCAGCATGTGAGCAACACCCCTAAAAGCCTGAACGTGAAGATCCCGGCCGGTGTGACCGACGGCGAGCGTATCCGCCTCAAGGGGCAAGGGGCTCCGGGTGTCGGCGGCGGTGCCAATGGCGACCTGTTCCTGATCATCCGTTTTGCACCGCACCCTAAATTCGACGTCGAAGGCGAAAACCTGATCATCACCTTGCCGCTGGCGCCGTGGGAACTGGCGCTGGGCGCGGAAGTGGCGGTGCCGACCCTGACCGGCAAGATCAACCTCAAGGTCCCGGCCGGCAGCCAGAACGGTCAGCGCATGCGCGCCAAGGGCCACGGTTTGATGAACAAAAAGGGCGAACGGGGCTTCCTGTTCGTGCAACTCAAGGCTGTGATGCCTAAAGTCTTGGATGATGAAACCAAGGCGTTGTGGCAGGAACTGGCTAAGAAAGCCGCGTTCGACCCGAGAGAAAATTTTTGATCCGCTAGAACTATGGAGCTACTGACTATGAGCAGTCCCCTGATCGTTCAACTGGACATGGCAGAATTCTGTGAGGCGACCGACCTGTCGGACGTCTACGTGATCGAAATCGTCGAACACGGCATCCTCGAACCTCAGGGCTCTGCGCCCAAGGACTGGCGTTTCAACGATTACGAACTGGCCCTGGCCAAGCGCGCCGCCAAGCTGCGGCGCGACCTGGAGCTGGAGTGGGAAGGCGTCGCGCTGGCGCTGGACCTGCTTGAAGAAGTGCAGCAACTGCGGGCGGAGAATCGAATGCTCAAGCAGCGGTTGGGGCGGTTGGTGGTTGAGTAATCAATCTGGAATTTGTGGTGCCTGATAGTTAGCTTTCGCGAGCAAGCCCGCTCCCACAGGGGCTTTGTGTACACCGCAAAACCCTGTGGGAGCGGGCTTGCTCGCGAAGAACGATAACTCGGTATCAAGCCTTGCGCGGAAGCACCACCGTAAACAACGTCCCATCCTCCTCATTGGAACTGACCTCGATCGTCCCCCGATGAGCGGTCACCACTTCCTTGACGATAAACAACCCCAGGCCAAGGCTGGTCGATGGCTGCCCGAGTTCTTCGCTGGCCGTGCGCACCAGCGGGTCGAAGATCGTGCTGATCGCATCCTCCGGAATCGGTACGCCAAAGTTATGCACCGTGAGGCGCACCGCGTCGGGCTCACCGCTGAGGTTCACCATGACATCGCGCTTGTTCGTGCCATGTTGCAACGCATTGCCGATCAGATTCTGCAGCAACTGAGCGATACGCCCGGCATCCCAGTTGCCTCGGGTGTCGCCGCTGACGTTGAGAATAGGATCGCACTCGGGATTACCCGCACAGGCCTGGGCGATCGCGTCATGCGCCGAGTCGGCCATGTCCATCGGCCCTGGTTCAATCGGCAGACTCTTGCCCAATCGACTGCGCACCAATTCCAGTAAATCAGCGACCATCACCGCCATATGCCGGGTGCCACGCTGGATGTGGTGCAAACAGACCAGGGCGTCGCCCTCAAGATTCACTTTGCGCTGCAGCAACTCGGTGGACATGGTCACCGCCTGCAACGGCGCGCGCAGGTCGTGGCCGAGGATGGCCAGAAAGATGTCCCGCGAGTGGTTGACCTGCTCGGCATAGGCGGCGGTCGATTCGGCCAGGGCTTCATCGATGGCTTCGTTGAAGCGGATCATGTCCTGGAAGTACGCCAGGTCCGGGGCTTGCAGGCTATTGACCCACAGGCGGATCACGCAGGCCCGCAGATGACGGAACTCGGACGTCATCTGCACCAGATCGAAACCGACGTTGTGCCGCAGCTCGCCATGGCTGGCGGCGGCCTGATCCAGGCTCGGGGATTTTTCCGGGCCGTCACCCTTGGCTTTGGCGGCCTGTTCCTGAGCGGTCTGAGCGGTGGTCATGTCCCGCGCGGCCGCCAGAAGAATCGAGCGGGCGTGATCGCGCAAGGTGATGCGATCCAGGTTGTCGTCTGGCGTGATCACACGGGCGAACTGCTCCCACTCATCGACGATACGATCAACTTCTACCACGATGAATTCGCTTAGGCGCATGGACGATGGTTCCGAGCAAAATGACCGTTGATGGAGCAGCATATTAGCCCCTTCACGGCTGGGTAAACACCGCTGAATGTGTGGGGGCATGTTCAGTGAATCAGCAGGTGGTATTTATATATAGTCGGTATTTCAATTATCAAAGTGTTCGTGGGTTTTTGGCCTCGCTGTTCTCAGTATTTTGATCTTTTTTTAAAGAACACTGTTCGCTAGCCTGACACTTCCAATAATCATGGAAGGTTGTTGTTACATGGCTGATATACGGAACATCAGGGAGGATGCAGCGAATGTCACTGAAACCATGACACTCGGTGTGCATGTCGATCGTATCGAGCAGGCGATTGAGGGGGCGAGCGCCATGGCACCGCCGGATAGCTTGCTCGGCGATGCGAGCGTCGAGGCCGAGTTCTTTCCATCGTGGTACCTCAAGGCTCGAAAGGTCGACCGTGACGCACTTAAGGATCTATACAGTCGACGATGGCTACTTCAAGGAAGTCTCGATAAGTTGCTCGATAAGTTAGACGTCGATATTCAGAATTTTGCCGAGCCTCTATTAAAGAAAGCATTAAAGGACCAACTCAATGTTGAGCTGGATGTTCGCGTAGCCGAGCTGCGCTTGTATGTACCCAGCACAATCATCTTTGGTATTGACCGGGGCGCTGACCATTTCAAGCAGATAACCTTGCTCGACGCGGCGCTGCACAACTTTGAGGCCGACGAAGCCGAGCCAACGGCATTCCGCGACGGTTCCGGGGTGTTTACCCGCGACGCGGAAAACACCCCCCTGCGCCATGCCATGACGGTCACTCAATTTGTCAGGCTGTGCCGCACGCTGGACCTCGGCGCGCAATATCAAACCCATCTCAAAGGCATCCTGACCCCGGCTTCGGCTGCCGCGCGGATGGATTTACAGCTGATGTCCGTGAACAGCGACAAGGCCGCTTTCAAACTGGCCGCACTATTGGCGCGGCTCAAAGGTGAGGTCAGTTCCCACGGCTTCGGCGCGTTGCTCAAGGTGCACGACGGCGAACCGGGCAACCATTGGCATGGAGCTGCGATGCAATGCCATCGCCTGTCGCTGATGGGCTTTCGGCTCAGTGGCATGGTGTTGTTCAGCGCCGTAGCCGAGCCATCGGAGCTGAAGCAGGCGATTGATGCGCTGACTCCCGAGCAGTTGAAGTTCTGGAGCGAATGGTCGGATCGCATTCCGGTGTTGCCGGGCAAGGAATATGAGCTCTTCAAACTGATCAAGGCGTTTTTCGCCAATGGTCCCCAGGGCATGTCCGAGGAGCTGGCGCGCAAGGACGATCTTCATCGGCAAAACCGCTTGGCGGGACGGTTGATCGCTTACATACCCGGCGACCCGCAACACCCGATCAAAGAGTACGACTCGTTCACCGACTTTATGGAAACCCTGGTCAGCCAATTGCGCGGTGTCGAGTATCAGCAGTTTTTCAGCCGTTTCGTCGAGCAGAAAGACAAAGGGGTGTTTTTTACCCGGGTCAATGAGCGCCTCAAGACCTTTAAATGGACGGATCGAAAACCCTTGGACATGGGGCCTTGGTGGCGTGAGACACCCATCGAGAATGCCAACCCGGAACCGCTCACCCATGGCATTACCGGTAACGTGTGGAGCGCGCTGTTCACGGCGCGACGGGACAAAGCCATCGCCGATGCCCGGCGTATTGCGGTGCCCACCGGCGACGAAGATGCACAAACGCGCTGGAAGCGTCTGACCGGTTATCTGGACATCGCCTGGAACGTGTTCAACTTTGCCGGGATGCTGATTCCGGGCGTGGGCGAAGCGTTGCTCGGCCTGATGGTCGCGCAATTGGTCGAAGAGCTTGCTGAAGGTTTCGAAGACTGGAGCAAAGGGGATCGTGAGGAAGCGGCGGGGCACATTTGCTCAGTGCTGATCAACGGCGCGCAGTTGGCGCTGATGGGCGCCGGGCATGTGCTGCCAACCGGGGCCGCCCTGTCGCTAAAGCCCTCGTCGTTTGTCGACAACCTGAAAGTGGTGGAACTGCCCGACGGCAAGACCAGCCTGTGGAACCCCGACCTGACACCGTACGAGCACCCGACTCCGCCGCCCAAGGATGCACGACTGAATGAGCTGGGCCTTTTTCAGCACGACGGCGACACCGTGCTGGCGCTTGAAGACAAACACTACGCACTCAAAGAAACCCCGAACAACAATGGCCATCGCATCCGCCACCCCTCGCGCGCCAACGCGTACGAGTCGCAAGCAACCCACAACGGTGCCGGCGCCTGGACCACCGAACTCGAGCAACCCCAACAATGGGATGACGCCAAAGTCTGGCGTCGTCTCGGAGCCTCGTTCGAAGATTTGCCCGCCGCCCGCCAGGATCAGGTGCGAATTGTCACCGGCGTCGATCACACTCAATTGCGCCGAATACACGTCGAGCATGAAAGCCCGCCGCCGTTGCTGGCCGACACCTTGCGACGCTTCAAGGTCTATGGCGAGGCGCAGGCGTTGGGGATGCAGATCCTGCAGAACAAGGTGCCGGAGACGCTAGAGGGTTTTGTACCGACCTTTGTTACTGAGCTGCGGGGCTGGCCAGAGTCGCGAGCTGTAGAGCTTTTCGACGGCGAGACCTACACCGGCACCTCGATCAGCTATGGTCATACGGGCGCCGACGCCGAGACGATCAAGCTCACCCGCTCACAATTGCGCAGCGGCAAATTGTTTGAGCGGGTCCTGGACTCGCTTAACGAAGACGAGATCACCGCGATCCTCGGCAATCAAGTGTCCCGGGAGCGTGTCGAACGCCTGACGGCCTTGCGCAGTCGGCTGGCTGTGTACGCCGAGCGCCAGATTTCACGGCTGTTTGAGTCGCTGTACAAGGCCGGCGAAGTGACGGTAGATGCTCGGCAGCTTCTGCTGCAACGGGAATATCCGGCGCTGCCCGGGAGTGTCGTGCGGGAAATGCTCAAGCAGATTTCGCCTGAAGACCTGACCTTCATCGATCAAAAAGCTCGCTTGCCGTTGCAGGTCAAGGCGTTGGCAAAACGGGCCATGGCCGAGGTGCGGACGGTGCGCGCCTACGAAGGTTTGTACCTGGAGGCGCTGGCCAACGCCGACACCGAACGGCTGGCCCTGCACAGCATTGAGGCGTTGCCTGGCTGGTCATCGTCCGTGCGCATTGAAGTTCGCGAGCTCTCGATCATGGGCAAGCTGCGCGACAGTGTCGGGCCGTTGGATACGCCGAACCGCAAGGTACTGGTGCTCAGTGACGAAGGTAAATTCGAAGCGCGCGATCATCGCGATCAGCATCTGCATGGCGCTGACGACTTTTACACGGCGTTGCTGCATGCCTTGCCTGATGCTGACCGCAAAGCCCTGGGTTTTGAGATTTTCGAAGGCGCCAGGCTCAAGGACGCGGTGCAGAAGCAGCCGTTGGCTCACGACAAACTGACCGCGATTCTCGAGGAGTACCCCCTGCTCAAACCGTCCTTTGACCCCGACGTCATGAAGCTGCGCGGCGGTATGTGGGGTTACCGGTTCAACCCCTCAGCAGCCACGATCCGATACCGTGCCAGTTGTCTGTATCCCCAATTCACCGAGGCCGATCTCGACGAGTTGATGAGCCGCTTTTCGGCCAGGGGAGTGCTCGCACAACAGATCACGGCGCTTGAAGATGAGTTCGATGCGTTCAACAAAACCATGAGTCGCTGGGTCAATCAATCCGGCGAGGCGCTGCGGTTCAGTCCCGGCGGCATCTCTGAGTTCGAGTCGCGCAATCATGTCTACAGAGCTCTTCGTCAATGCTGGCAGCGCACTGGTCCCCGCGGCGTCGACGTCACAGTGGAGGCGCACTCCCAGACGCTCGATCTGGCTGGCATGGACCTCGGCAGGCATCTTGAAAGCATGCCGGCACTGAGTGCGAACTTTGATCATGTAACGACTGTGAACCTGGCGGGCAATGGTTTGCTGGACAGTCAGGCGAAGTTTCTGCAGAGCTTCCGTCAGGCGCGTCACTTGAACATCAAAGACAACCTGCTGACCCGTTTACCCTCGGAAATTGGCGGCATGGGGCACCTCAACACCCTGCTGCTGAGTAACAATCAGATCGTCTTGACCGTCGAGGCCGTGAATGACTTGCGGGGGCTGACGCAGATGCGCTCGTTGGCGCTGACGGGCAATCCGCTGGGTCGGTTGCCCGATATCAGTCGGATGCGGAACCTGTTCATGCTGCAAATGAGCAATACCGGCGTCAACAGCTGGCCGACAGGGTTGTTCCTGCAATCGCGTCCACGGCATTTTTTCCTGGATTTGCGCGAATGCCCGATCAGCGTGATCCCCGAAGTGGCTCCGGGATCGTTCCGTGCGGAGCTGCTGGCGCGCACACAAATCAGCCTTGCCCCGAGGTGGCTGTCCGCCGATAACCTGCGTCAGCTCAAGACGTACATCGAGTCGGTGGGGCTGGACCCGGAGCGTCCCTTTGCGCCGCTGGGGCCGCTCGACAGCATCAGCTGGAGCACCGGTTTGAGCGAGCCACAGTGGCAAACCCGGCAACCGACCTGGGACAACCTGGAGGACGAATTCGGGTCGTCGCCGTTTTTCGATAAGCTTCATCAACTCACCCAAACCGCGGACTTCAAAGCGGCTGACACCACCTACCGCACCGGGCTGACCACCAAGGTCTGGCGCATGATCGAAGCCATGGCCGAGGACGCCGCGCTGCGGGACAAGATCTTCGCCGAAGCGGTCGCACCAACCGAGTGTGTCGATGGCCTAACCCAATGGTTCAACGCCATGGGTGTCGAGGTGATGATCCACGAGGCCTATCAGTTGCTGAACCCGGATCTGGTCAAGGCAGGGCTGGTGCGCCTGGCCAAGGGCAAGACGCGGCTGCAACAGATCGACGCGATCGCCCGTCGGCATATTTCCGAACGGCTGGCGGCGGGTGAGACTTACCGACGGGTCAATGCTGAAGGTCAGGTCACTGGCACTATTGATGAAGTCGAAGTTCACCTGGCATTCATGACGGATCTGGCTGAACGCCTGAACCTGCCCTGGCAGGCGCGGGGCATGCAGTTTCGCAATATTGCCGGCGTGACCCCGGACATGATCGAGGCCGCGTATCAGCGAGTGTTGGCATTGGAGGAGGGCGACTTGCTACGCGATGCGATTGCCAAGCAGCCGTTCTGGAAAACATATGCCGAGGGCAATAATCGGCAGCTGTTCAAGCCCTTCCGGAGCAAGTTGGAAGCCCTCACCGACTTCAAGATGGCCATGGATGAGCGGGCCGCCGGGATCGATCTCACATCTAAAGTCCGAGAGAACTTGAAGGAAAGAATCCGCGTGTTGGCCGTTGAACTGGGCAAGCCGGAAAGCGCCATCGCAGCGGGGCAGGTGATGACCGATGAAGCCTATGACAGCGAATACAAGAGCATGCTCGACGAGATGGATCAGCTACTGAAAAAGCTGACTCAGGACGCCATGGACTGGGCTCGACTGGACAAGGACGACGCGCCGTTCGCGTGATGAAGTAACGACTGATCACCTGTAATGGATCAAGCCCCGATGTGCAGTATTGCTGCGCATCGGGGCTTTTTTTCGGCTTAAAACAGGAAGTAACGCTGGGCCATCGGCAGGACTTCCGCAGGCTCGCACCACAACAATACGCCGTCAGCCTTGACCTGATAGGTCTGTGGATCAACGTCAATGCTGGGCAGGTAATCGTTGTGGATCAGATCGGTTTTCTGCACGTCTCGACAACCTTTGACCACGGCGATTTTTTTCTTCAGGCCCAAGGCTTCAGGCAAACCGGCTTCCTGCGCTGCCTGACTGATAAAGGTCAGGCTGGTGGCGTGCAGCGAGCCGCCATAGCTGGCGAACATCGGGCGGTAGTGCACCGGTTGTGGCGTCGGGATCGAGGCGTTGGCATCGCCCATCAGGCTGGCGGCGATGGCGCCACCCTTGAGGATCAGCGTCGGCTTGACCCCGAAGAACGCCGGGCGCCACAGCACCAGATCCGCCCATTTACCGATTTCAATCGAACCCACTTCATGGCTGATGCCGTGAGTGATCGCCGGGTTGATGGTGTACTTGGCGATGTAGCGTTTGGCGCGGAAGTTGTCGTTGCCTTCACCGTCCTGAGGCAGCGGGCCGCGCTGCTTTTTCATCTTGTCGGCGGTCTGCCAGGTGCGGGTGATGACTTCACCGACGCGGCCCATGGCCTGGCTGTCAGAGCTGATCATCGAGAATGCGCCGAGGTCATGCAGGATGTCCTCGGCGGCAATCGTTTCACGACGGATGCGGCTTTCGGCGAAAGCCACGTCCTCGGCAATGCTTGGGTCCAGGTGATGGCAGACCATCAGCATGTCCAGGTGTTCGTCGATGGTGTTGCGGGTGAACGGCCGGGTCGGGTTGGTCGAACTCGGCAACACGTTGGCAAACCCGCAGGCCTTGATGATGTCCGGGGCATGACCGCCGCCCGCACCTTCAGTGTGATAGGTGTGGATGGTGCGGCCCTTGAACGCGGCGAGGGTGGTTTCGACGAATCCGGATTCGTTGAGGGTGTCGGTGTGGATCGCCACTTGTACGTCGTACTGATCGGCGACGGTCAGACAGTTGTCGATGCTCGCCGGGGTGGTGCCCCAATCTTCGTGCAACTTGAGGCCGATGGCGCCGGCCTTGACCTGCTCAATCAACGGCTCCGGCAGGCTGGCGTTGCCCTTGCCGGTGAGGCCGATGTTCATCGGGAACGCATCCGCCGCCTGAAGCATGCGCGCCAGGTGCCATGGCCCGGAGGTGCATGTCGTTGCGTTGGTACCCGTGGCCGGGCCGGTGCCGCCGCCGATCATGGTGGTCACGCCACTCATCAGCGCTTCTTCAATCTGCTGCGGGCAGATGAAGTGGATGTGCGTATCGATGCCGCCAGCGGTGAGGATCATGCCTTCACCAGCGATGACCTCGGTGCTGGCGCCGATGGCGATGGTCACGTCCGGTTGCACGTCCGGGTTGCCGGCCTTGCCGATCCCCGCGATGCGCCCGTCCTTGAGGCCGACGTCGGCTTTGACGATGCCCCAGTGATCGACGATCAGGGCGTTGGTGATCACCGTGTCGACTACTTCAGCGGCGAGCAATTGGCTTTGGCCCTGGCCGTCGCGGATGACTTTGCCGCCGCCGAATTTCACTTCTTCGCCGTAGGTGGTGAAGTCTTTTTCCACCTCGATCCACAGCTCGGTGTCGGCCAGGCGCACCTTGTCGCCGACGGTGGGGCCGAACATGTCGGCGTAGGCTTGACGGGAAATCTTCATCGGAATTCCTTGCACAAATTTATTGTGGCGAGGGGGCTTGCCCCCGTTCGGGTGCGAAGCGCCCGCAATTTGGTTGATGAGGTTTATCTGATGAACCGAGGTGGCCGTTTTTACGACCGCTGCGCGGCCGAACGGGGGCAAGCCCCCTTGCCACAGGGGCCGGTGTCAGTCGAGGTCACCCATGATCCGCCCGGCAAACCCGAACACCCGCCGATGCCCGGCCAAATCGACCAGCTCGACCTCGCGGCTCTGCCCCGGTTCGAAGCGCACGGCGGTGCCGGCCGGGATGTTCAGGCGCATGCCGCGGCTGGCGGCGCGGTCGAAGGTCAGGGCGTCGTTGGTTTCGAAAAAATGGTAATGCGAGCCGACCTGGATCGGCCGGTCGCCGCTGTTGGCCACTTTCAGGCTGATGGTGCGGCGGCCAGCATTGAGTTCGATGTCGCCGGGCTGGATCTGGTATTCACCGGGAATCATCCATTCACTCCTTGCAGAATCTTGTAGTAGAGGGCGGTCGGCCGGTAGTTGCCGGCGGGGTCGCAGGCGTAGTCGGGGATTTGGCCGGCGCGGGTGTAACCCAACGCCTTGTAGAAGTCTTCGGCGGGGGAGCCGGCCTCGGTGTCGAGGTAAAGCATGCCGCGCTTGTGCTGGCGGGCGGCGAGTTCCAGGGCGCTCATCAACTGCTGGCCGAGGCCGCGACGGCGGGCGTGTTCACGCACCAGCAATTTCTGCACTTCGGCGCGGTTCAGGCCATTGGCTTTCTGACACAGGGTCAGTTGCACGCTGGCTTGCACCTGCTCGTCCTTGACCACCACCCACAGCAGCACATTGCCCTTGTTCAGGTTGGCCTGGACCTCATCGAAATAAGCCCGGGCCTGAGTCGCATCGAGGTCGGCCATGAAACCGACGCTGGCGCCATAACCCACGGCATCCAGCAGCAAATCGATCAAACCCTGGCGATAGTGCGCAAAGCTTTCAACATTCACGCGGCGCAGTTGGGCGGCGTTCATCGGGTGTCACTCCTTGTTGGCGATTGGCGGCTCCGCGCCAGGATTTAGGGTCAGTTGCATAAAGGTCAGGTCCAGCCAGCGGCCGAACTTGGTACCCACTTGGGGCATCTGCCCGGTGATCACAAAACCGGCACGCTCATGCAGACGAATAGAAGCGGCGTTACCGCTTTCGATGGCGGCGACCATCACATGCTTGTCGCAGCCCCTGGCGCGTTCGATCAGCTCGACCATCAATTGCGGGCCGAGGCCGTTGCCGCGCTGGTCGCTGCGCACGTAGACCGAGTGCTCGACGGTGTGGCGAAAGCCGTCGAACGGCCGCCAGTCACCGAATGAAGCGTAGCCCAGCACGGTGTTATCAGCGTCGACGATCACCAGGATCGGATAACCCTGGGATTGCCGGGCGCTGAACCACGCCTGGCGGTTGCCCAGGTCCACGGCTTGTTCGTTCCAGATCGCGGTGGTGTTGAGCACCGCGTCGTTGTAGATATCGCGGATCGCCGGCAGGTCGGCGTGCAACGCATCACGAATGAGATAAGTCATGGCGCGGCCTCAGGCGATCGGTTGGTGGACGGTGACCAGTTTGGTGCCGTCGGGGAACGTTGCTTCGACCTGGATCTCCGGGATCATTTCCGGAATACCTTCCATCACCTGTTCACGGCTCAGCAGGGTGGTGCCGAAGTGCATCAGCTCGGCCACGGTGCGACCGTCACGGGCGCCTTCGAGCAGCGCCGCAGAGATGTAGGCCATGGCTTCGGGGTAATTGAGTTTCACGCCGCGAGCCAAACGCCGCTCGGCGACGAGGCCGGCGGTGAAGATCAACAGCTTGTCTTTTTCGCGTGGGGTCAGGTCCATCGTTGGAATCCATATCGGCAGTTAAAAGGTCACGCATTCTTTTGTAGGAGCGAGGCTTGCCCGCGAAGCTTTTGGCGGCCTTGAGGTCCCCTTCGCGGGCAAGCCTCGCTCCTACAGGGGATATGTGTTCAGGTGCTCCATATTCTGGGCGGGACGGCTTCTCGTCCGAGTAACGCAGGTCTGAGTAGGCGCCACAAATCTATAAGCCAACCTCGTGCCAACAACGCCTCACTGGCCAGGCACCGCGCCACCAACAGCCCCGGCAACTGGGTCAAATCCCCGCGTACGTCATTGGGTAGGGAACGGCAGGTTTCCAGCAGTTCACTGTCAATCTCCCCGGTCACCAACAACGTCGCAAACACCGGTTGGCCATCCAGCCCGATGGGCGAGTCGAGCAAGCCATCGGCCCCGACAATGCGCTGGCGTTCGTGCCAGAGCAACTGGCCGTCGCGGCGGATGTCCAGCTTCGCCTGGAAATGCCCGAGATCGAACCGCTCGCCACTGGCCGGACGACCCAGGGCCACCACGTCCCAGTAGAACAATCGGGCATCGCCTTCAAGGTTGATCGAGGTGCTGAGTTCGGCCTGGGCGGCGCTGAAGATGATGGTCTCCTGGGGCAACCATTCCAGTGTCGCACCGGCCGCCACCCTCAAGTCCAGCTGCTGATAAGCGGGGCCGGCGGCGCGATACCACTTGGCGGCACCCGGGCTGGTGATTTGCGCCCAGGCGTCAGTGCCGACGCTGGCGCTGATGTCCAGCCGATCACCCCCGGCAATCCCGCCCGGCGGGTGGACGATGATGTGCTGGCACACCTCGGGCCCTTCGGCGTACAGGTGCTTTTGCACGCGCAACGGGCCTTGATGCCGGCGCAGAACCGGGCGCGTGCTCTCGCCGAAACGGGCGTAACCAAGCTCCAGCTCGGCGTGCCAGCTCGGGGTAAACAGGACCGGCTCTGTGGTAAGGGGCAGTAGAGGTAAATTCATAATTTCTGATTATCGTTAGGACGCTACAGACTAGATCGTAACCAGTCCGCGCACACCTTCGGCTTCCATATTTTCACCGCGACCCTGTTGCACGATCTCGCCCCGGGACATCACCAGGTACTGATCGGCCAGTTCGGCGGCGAAATCGTAAAACTGCTCCACCAGCAAAATCGCCATGTCGCCGCGAGCCGCAAGCTTCTTGATCACCGCGCCGATTTCCTTGATCACCGACGGCTGGATGCCTTCGGTGGGCTCGTCGAGGATCAGCAGTCGCGGACGGCTGGCCAAGGCTCGACCAATCGCCAATTGCTGCTGTTGACCGCCGGACAAGTCACCGCCACGGCGTTGTTTCATTTGCAGCAGCACCGGGAACAGCTCGTAGATGAATGCCGGGACTTCTTTCGCTTCGCTGCCGGGAAACCGCGACAGCCCCATCAACAGGTTTTCTTCCACGGTCAGCCGGCCGAAAATTTCCCGGCCCTGGGGCACGTAGGCGATCCCTGCATGCACCCGTTGGTGCGGCTTGAACGTGGTGATCGGCTTGCCTTCCCAATTCACTGCGCCTTCTTTGGCTGGCAGCAAACCCATCAGGCATTTGAGCAGGGTGGTCTTGCCCACGCCGTTGCGTCCGAGCAGGCAAGTGACTTCGCCGACCTTCACCTCAAACGAGAGACCGCGCAGGATGTGGCTACCGCCGTAATACTGGTGCAGCTTGTCGACTTGCAGCATTTCAAATTCTCCTCAATCCCCTGTGGGAGCGGGCTTGCTCGCGAATGCGGTGTATCTGTCGCAAAGAGGTTGGATGTGCCGCCGTCTTCGCGAGCAAGCCCGCTCCCACAGGTGGGATGTATTTGCAGGTCTAGCGACCGAGGTAGACCTCGATCACCCGCTCATTGTCCTGCACCTGTTCCAGCGACCCTTCCGCCAGCACGCTGCCCTGGTGCAACACGGTGACGTGGTCGGCAATCGAACCGACGAAGCCCATGTCGTGTTCCACCACCATCAGCGAATGCTTGCCGGCCAGGCTTTTGAACAGCTCGGCGGTGAATTCGGTTTCGGCGTCGGTCATGCCCGCCACCGGCTCATCGAGCAGCAACAATTGCGGGTCTTGCATGAGCAACATGCCGATCTCCAGAAACTGCTTCTGACCGTGGGACAACAACCCCGCCGGACGATTGACCGACGTGGTCAGGCGAATGGTTTCCAGCACTTCAGAGATACGGTCGCGTTGCTCGCCGCTCAATCGCGCCCGCAAACTCGCCCACACCGACTTGTCGGTTTTCTGCGCCAGTTCCAGGTTCTCGAACACGCTCAAGGCTTCGAACACCGTCGGCTTCTGGAACTTGCGACCGATGCCAGCCTGGGCGATTTGCACTTCGCTCATCTGCGTCAAATCCAGGGTTTCACCGAACCAGGCCTTGCCGTGACTCGGGCGAGTCTTACCGGTGATCACATCCATCAGCGTGGTCTTGCCCGCGCCGTTGGGGCCGATGATGCAGCGCAATTCGCCAACGCCGATATACAGATTCAGAGCGTTCAATGCCTTGAAGCCGTCGAAGCTCACGCTGATGTCTTCCAGGGTCAGGATCGTGCCGTGACGCGTATCCAGGCCGGGGCCGACACGTTGGCCGAAGCCGATGTTGTCGCGGCTGGTGCCCGCGTCCTTGTTCGGTTCCACCGGGAAAAAGGCTGGTTCGAGCATGAATTCCGCCGTTGGTGTGATTCTCATTGTTCGCCCCTTTTCTTCAGCAGACCGATCACGCCCTTCGGCAGATACAAGGTCACGACGATGAACAGGGCACCGAGGAAGAACAGCCAGTATTCCGGGAACGCCACGGTGAACCAGCTCTTCATGCCGTTGACCACGCCGGCGCCGAGCAACGGCCCGATCAGCGTGCCGCGACCGCCCAGCGCCACCCAAACCGCCGCTTCAATGGAGTTGGTCGGCGACATTTCGCTCGGGTTGATGATCCCGACCTGCGGCACGTACAACGCACCGGCCAAGCCACACAACACCGCGCTCAACACCCACACGAACAGCTTGAAACCGCGCGGGTCGTAGCCGCAAAACATCAGCCGGTTTTCGGCATCGCGCAACGCGGTCAGCACGCGGCCAAACTTGCTCTGCGCCAGTCGCCAACCGATAAACAGACTCGCCACCAGCAACGCCACCGTGGCAAAAAACAACACCGCGCGCGTCCCTGGTTCGGTGATGCCAAACCCGAGAATCGTGCGGAAGTTGGTAAAGCCGTTGTTGCCGCCAAACCCGGTCTCGTTGCGGAAAAACAGCAGCATCCCGGCGAAGGTCAGGGCCTGGGTCATGATCGAGAAATACACGCCCTTGATCCGCGAACGGAAGGCGAAAAAGCCGAACACCAACGCCAGCAGTCCCGGTGCCAGAACGACCAGACACATGGCCCAAAGGAAGCTGCTGGTGCCAGTCCAGTACCACGGCAATTCCGTCCACGACAGGAATGTCATGAACGCCGGCAAGGCATCGCCCGAGGCCTGACGCATCAAGTACATGCCCATCGCGTAACCGCCAAGGGCGAAGAACAGACCGTGGCCCAGCGACAACAGCCCGGCGTAACCCCAGACCAGATCCAGCGCCAGGGCGACGATGGCGTAGCAAAGGATCTTGCCCACCAGCGTCAGCGTGTAGGCCGAGACGTGAAAAATACTGATCGGCGATAACAGCGACATCAGCGGCAACGCCAGCAACAACACGAGAATGACCGCGCCGACAGCGAGGGTGATTTTTGGGCCGGCCTTTTGTGAGGCGGTGACCAGAAGAGGTTGGTTCATCAGTCGATCACCCGTCCTTTCAGTGCGAAGAGGCCTTGCGGACGTTTCTGAATGAACAGAATGATCAGCGCGAGGATCAGGATCTTGCCGAGTACGGCACCGATTTGCGGTTCGAGAATTTTGTTGGCGATGCCGAGGCCGAATGCGGCGAGCACGCTGCCGGCCAACTGGCCGACCCCGCCGAGCACCACCACCAGGAACGAGTCGATGATGTAGCTCTGGCCGAGGTCCGGGCCGACGTTGCCGATCTGGCTGAGCGCTACGCCACCGAGGCCGGCGATGCCCGAGCCGAGGCCGAACGCGAGCATGTCCACCCGCCCGGTCGGCACGCCGCAGCAGGCGGCCATGTTGCGGTTCTGGGTGACGGCGCGCACGTTCAGGCCCAGCCGGGTTTTGTTCAGCAACAGCCAGGTCAGCACCACCACAAACAGCGCGAACGCGATGATCACGATGCGGTTGTAAGGCAGCACCAGGTTGGGCAGCACTTGAATCCCGCCCGAGAGCCAGGCCGGATTGGCGACTTCAACGTTCTGCGCGCCGAACAGCAAACGCACCAACTGAATCAACATCAGGCTGATGCCCCAGGTCGCGAGCAAGGTTTCCAGTGGGCGGCCGTAGAGGTGACGAATCACCGTACGTTCCAGCGCCATGCCGATGGCCGCAGTGACAAAAAACGCCACTGGCAACGCGATCAGCGGATAGAACTCGATGGCTTGCGGGGCGAAGCGCTGGAACATCAACTGCACCACGTAGGTCGAGTAGGCGCCGAGCATCAGCATCTCGCCGTGGGCCATGTTGATCACGCCGAGCAGGCCGAACGTGATCGCCAATCCCAAGGCTGCAAGCAGCAGAATTGAACCCAGTGACATGCCGCTGAAGGCTTCGCCGAGGATCTCGCCGATCAGCAGTTTGTGTTTGACCTGGGCCAGGCTGGTTTCGGCGGCTGTGCGCACACCGGCATCGGCTTCGACGCCGGGTTCGAGCAAACCTTCGAGGCGTGTGCGGGCCAGCGGGTCGCCGGTTTCACCGAGCAAACGCACGGCGGCGAGGCGCACGGCAGGGTCGGTGTCCACCAGTTGCAGGTTGGCCAACGCGAGGCTCAGGGCAGCGTGAACGCTTTCATCTTTTTCGCCAGCCAATTGCTGGTCGAGGAATCTCAGCTGTGCGGGTTTGGCGCTTTTCTGCAATTGCTGCGCGGCGGCCAGACGGGTTTTGGCGTCGGTGGCGAGCAATTGGTGGCTGGCCAATGCGGTGTCGATCAGACCCCGTAGGCGGTTATTCAGGCGCAGGGTTTTGGGTTGGCCGTCGACGGTCAGTTCGCCTTGTTGCAGGGCGTTGATCAGCTCGACACGGACAGGATCGGGCTGCGCAGCCCAGGCTTCCAGGAGTTTGGCTTGCTGCACGGGATTGGCTGCGACGAAGTCTTCGGCGTCGCCGGCGTGGGTGGCCATCGGTAGCAAGAGTGCGACGGCAAGGATGAAGCGGTAGAGGGCGGTGGGCATTAGTGGTGTCCTGTTCAGCGGCGGCCGATGAGGCAGTGTTCGGCTTTGAATCGACCCCTCACCCCAGCCCTCTCCCCAGAGGGGAGAGGGGAAAGGGGGCCGATCTTCATGCTTTTCAAATCCTGAGTTCGACTTGAGATGGCGGGTCGCAGTAACTTGACCAGTCAACTCGGTCAGTCCCCTCGCCCCTCTGGGGAGAGGGTTAGGGAGAGGGGGGGATCTCAGACCCACCCCAAAACCCGGATCCGCCTCAGTTGCTCTTCACCGCATAATCCGGCTTCTTGTCGTTGCCATCGATAAACGGGCTCCACGGCTGGGCGCGGATCGGGCCTTCGGTCTGCCATACGACGTTGAACTGCCCGTCTGCCTGAATCTCGCCGATCATCACCGGTTTGTGCAGGTGGTGGTTGGTGCTGTCCATGGTCAGGGTGTAGCCGGACGGCGCGGCAAAGGTCTGGCCGGCCAAGGCTTCGCGAACTTTGTCGACGTCGGTGGACTTGGCCTTCTCAGCCGCTTGCGCCCACATATGAATGCCGACGTAGGTGGCTTCCATCGGGTCGTTGGTCACCGCTTTGTCGGCGCCCGGCAGGTTGTGTTTCTTGGCGTAGGCTTTCCAGTCAGCAACAAACTTCTTGTTCTGCGGGTTCTCCACGGACTCGAAGTAGTTCCATGCCGCGAGGTTACCCACCAGCGGTTTGGTGTCGATGCCGCGCAGTTCTTCTTCGCCTACCGAGAACGCCACGACTGGCACGTCAGTGGCTTTCAGGCCCTGGTTGGCCAGCTCTTTATAGAACGGCACGTTGGAGTCGCCGTTGACCGTGGAGATGACCGCCGTCTTGCCGCCGGCCGAGAATTTTTTGATGTTGGCGACGATGGTTTGGTAGTCGCTGTGGCCGAACGGGGTATAGACCTCTTCGATGTCCTTGTCCGCCACACCCTTGGAGTGCAGGAACGAGCGCAGGATTTTGTTGGTGGTGCGCGGGTAGACGTAGTCGGTGCCGAGCAGGAAGTAACGCTTGGCGCTGCCGCCTTCTTCGCTCATCAAGTATTCCACCGCCGGGATCGCCTGCTGGTTCGGCGCGGCGCCGGTGTAGAACACGTTTGGCGACATCTCTTCGCCTTCGTACTGCACCGGGTAGAACAGCAAGCCGTTGAGTTCTTCGAACACCGGCAATACCGATTTACGCGACACCGAGGTCCAGCAACCGAACACCACGGCGACTTTGTCCTGGGTCAGCAACTGCCGGCCCTTTTCAGCGAACAGTGGCCAGTTCGACGCCGGGTCGACCACTACGGGTTCCAGCATCTTGCCGTTCACGCCGCCCTTGGCGTTGATTTCGTCGATGGTCATCAACGCCATGTCTTTGAGGGATGTTTCGGAGATCGCCATGGTCCCGGACAGGGAGTGCAGGATGCCGACCTTGATGGTCTCTGCGGCCTGGACAGTCCAGGTCATGCCCATCGCGGCAATGCTTGCCGTGAGTGTGAAAGCCTTGATCAAGCTGCGACGCTTCATTGTGCGATCTCCATGAACATTAGTATTTTTTTGATTTGGCAGATACGGACTACTGACAGGTCTTTAGCAAGGGCTGTGCCCGGTCGGCAAAAGCTAAGGAAATGTCGTATTAGAGCGGTTGTGCGGGGAGGGGCGCGCACCAGGAAGGAACGCCGAGGATGCACTGGTGCGGCGAGGTGCGCCACATTGGGGCGCAGGGGTGGCAAACAAAGTCGATCAAATGTGGGAGCGGGCTTGCTCGCGAATGCGGTGGGTCAGTCACAGTGATTCTGAATGTGCCGCCGTCTTCGCAGGCAAGCCAGCTCCCACAGTGGATTTGTGGTGCGGACGGAATCTGTGAACGACGATGAACCCTTGTAGGAGCAGAGTTTGCTCGCGAAAGCGGTGGGTCAGTCACAGAGATGTTGGATATGCCGCCGTCTTCGCGAGCAAGCTTCGCTCCTACAGGTGGCGCGTGTTATGCCGGGACGACGTTGTCGAGGGCGCGGTTCACGGCCAGTTCGGCTTGCATGATGATTTGCTGGATTGCTAACGCCACGTGGCGCTGTGGGCCGATCAGGTTGTTGGCGAAGTCGCTGGCCAGGACACTCACGGAGGCTAACGATTCACAGGCGTTGGCCAGCAGGCTTTCGGTGTCGATGTCCGGGGCGATCATGTACATGGTGCTCGGGCGGCGGGGTGTTTCGGCGTAGGGGGCGGGCGGGTTGAGGTAGTGATCGATGGTGCGGTTGATGGCTTCGCGGTCTTTGAGGATGTTTTCGGTTGAGGTGTTGGTGGTGATGGGTGGGTCGGGGACTAACTTCTTATTCATGACACGATTCCTTAGAGCTATTGGAGCCATCTCTTGTCGTTTCTCACGCGACGAAGGGGTGGCGGCTATGTGCGGAGTGAGAAACCGAGAGGAATCAACCCGGCCGAACCGAAGTCCGCCCGCACACAGCCGCCATAGAACATTTGCAGGCAGCGATAAGCTGGCGGCAATTATGGTGGTACTGGTGGTGGATTAACAATTCCAATTGGGTTCTCACACCCGATCGCTGAATGTTCAGCGACAACCAAAGACTAGAGAATCTGCTTCCCACACGGCAACCTGAAAAAGCCGTGGGAAAGTTCATGGTTTTGATAAACAAATTAAACGCGACACAGCCCCCCTGTAGGAGCTGCCGAGTGAAACGAGGCTGCGATCTTTTGATCTTAAAAAATCAAGATCAAAAGATCGCAGCCTTCGGCAGCTCCTACGGGGGGATTGTGTGTGTTCGGGATTAGCGGCGGCGCATCAGGCCGATGAAGAACAACCCGCCGATGGCAGCGGTGGCGACGCCGATGGGCAAGTCTTCCGGGGCGATCAGGGTGCGGGCGGCGACGTCGACCCAGACGAGGAAGAGGCTGCCGAGCAACACGCAAACAGGCAGCAATCGGCGATGCTCCGCCCCGACCAACCGCCGCGCAATATGCGGCACCATCAGCCCGACAAACCCGATAGACCCGCTGATCGACACCAGCACACCGGTCATCAGCGAAGCAATCAAGAAGACACGTAACCTCACCGTACGCGCATTCAGGCCGAGGGTGACGGCAGTCTGCTCACCCGCCATCAGCGCATTCAACGGCCGGGCCATCCCGAGCAACAACACCAGCCCAAGCAACACACTCGCCGCCGGCACCGCCAGCAATTCCCAACGCGCCAACCCGAGCCCGCCGAGCATCCAGAACATCACCGCCGAACTCGCGCGGTGATCGCCCATAAACAGCAGCAAATTGGCAATCGCCATCATCACGAACGACACCGCCACACCGCACAACAACAGCCGATCACTGTCCAGCCGCCCATTGCGATTGGCGATCATCAGCACGATCAACATGCTCACCAATGCGCCGATAAACGCCGCAATCGGCAAGGTCAGCAACCCGACAATCTCACCGACATGCAGCACCACAATCACCGCGCCCAACGTGGCGCCGGATGTGACGCCGAGCAGGTGCGGGTCGGCCAGCGGATTGCGCGTCACCGCTTGCAATACCGCGCCGATCAACGCCAATCCGGCACCGACTAACGCCCCGAGCAACATGCGCGGTACGCGGATCAGCCAGACAATGTGTTCCTGCCCGGCCGCCCAATCAGGCACACCGAAACCGAAGAGCTTGTGCAGCAAAATCCGCCACACCACGTCCACCGGCACCCGCGCCGGGCCGAAGCCTAGGGACACCACGCACGACACCAGCAACAGCGCGCCGAGTGCGATCAGCAACAAGGCATAGCGACGATCGATCATTCGCCGTGGAACCCTTTGGCCAGGGTTTCCACCGCCAGCACGTTGTCGATGCCCGGTGTGGCTTGCACGTAAGGAATGACGATAAAGCGCTGGTTCTTGATCGCGTCCACCGATTGCAGGGCTTTGTTATTGAGCAGGAATTGTTCTTTCTGCTCGGCGGTGACTTCGCCGTAGTCGACGATCACGATCACCTGTGGATTGCGTTCAACCACGTTCTCCCAGTTCACCCGCGTCCAACTAGCCTCGACGTCATCGAGAATATTTTGTCCACCAGCGGCATCGATCAGCGCTTGCGGCATGCCGAGACGGCCAGAGGTCATGGCCCGGTCTTCGCCGCTGTCGTAGAGGAACACGCGGGGTTTGTCCGCCGGCAGGTCTTTGCGAACCTCGGCGACTTGCGCCTGCATCTCGGTGATCAAACCGTTGGCGCGATCCTGCACGTCGAAGATTTTGCCGAGGTTGCGCAGGTCGTTGTAGGTGTCGTCCAGGCTGGCTGACGGGCGCTTCATCACGAAGGCGCAGGACTCGGTCAGCTCATAGACATTGATACCCAGCGGTTGCAGGGTTTGCGGCGTCAGGTCGCCGCCGACGCGCATGCCGTAATCCCAACCGGCGAAGAAGAAATCGACGTTGGCGTTGAGCAGGGTTTCCACCGACGGGTACTTGGCCGCCAGCTCCGGCAGGCCGTCGAGGATGGTCTGCATCTCGGGCGTGACGGACTTCCAACCGGTGACGCCGCTGTAGCCGGCCATGCGCGGTTTGAGGCCGAGGGCGAGCATCATCTGGGTCATGTTGATGTCGTGGCTGACCGCGTGTTTTGGCGCTTGCTTGAACGTCACTTCGCGGTTGCAGCTCTGGACGGTCAATGGATACTTCGTCGCCTCGGCAAAGGCGTGGGCACTGCCCAGCAACAGGGCGACGCACAGCAGGGAACGCACAGTCATGGTTGGGTTATCCAGGTGATTCGGGGGTAGCCGTGGAGGGGGTGTTCATCGATCAGCGCTTCGACGCCGAATACATCGCGCAGTAGCGGGGCGGTCAGGACCTCTTTGGGCGTGCCGCTGGCGACGATGCGGCCGTGGTTGATCACGTACAAACGATCGCAGAAAGCAGCGGCCAGATTGAGGTCGTGGATGCTCGCCAACGTGCCGATGTTCAGGCGTTTGACCAGTTGCAAAAGCTCAAGCTGATAGCGCGGGTCGAGGTGGTTGGTTGGCTCGTCGAGGATCAGCAATTGCGGTTGCTGCGCCAGGGCTCGCGCAAGAATCACTCGCTGCTTTTCACCGCCGGAAAGAGTTGCGAAGGCATGGTCTTCGAAGCCTTTGAGGCCGACCGATTCCAAGGCTTGAGTGGCGAGGTTTCGGTCCTCTAACGTGTCTCCATCGAACAGGCCTTTGTGCGGCGTGCGGCCCATGGCGACCACTTCCTCGACGGTGAGGCCGAAGGCATCGGGGAACTCCTGCAAGACCACGGCGATGCGTTGTGCGCACCAGCGTGAGGATTGTTTCCAGACGTTGTGGTGGTCGAGCTTGACCTCGCCGTTCTCGGGTTTACTGAAGCGATAGGCGCACCGCAGCAGGCTGGTCTTGCCGCTGCCATTGGGGCCGATCAACCCGACAAACTCGCCGACGGCCACGTGCAGCGAGGCGTCACGCAGTTGGAACTGGTGATGACAGTGGCCGTGACCCAGGGGTGTCCAGGCGAGGTGTGTGAGGTTGAGCGAGGTCATGCATCTACTCTGAGAGGTGCGGTGATGCTGATGCCGTCTTCGCGAGCAAGCCCGCTCCCACATTGGAATGCGTTCACAGGTGGGAGCGGGCTTGCTCGCGAAGAGGCCATTGAATCAAAACGCATAATCAGCCGTGACGAAGAAAGACCGCGGCTCCCCAAGAATCCACTGCTGCCCCTCATTGTATTGGCTTTGCGCATACTGGCGGTCAAACAGATTGTTCACCTGCAACCCCAGCGTCGTATTGCGTAGCGCTTTCCAGGACACCGTCGCATCGACCACGGTGTAGCTCGGTAGCTCATTCTGGTTGGCCATGTCTGCGAAACGCGCATCGACATAGCGCACGCCAGCGCCGGCCTTCAGGTCGTCGTTGATCGCTTTGCTCAGCCACAGGTTGGCGGTGCGGCGCGGTACATCCGTCGGCCGATTGCCGTTGTACGAAACGGTTTCACCGTTCACCACCGCCGAGAAATCGTCGTACTTGGCTTTGACGATGGCGGCGTTGGCTTGCAGTTGCCAGGCGTGGGGCAGTTGCAGATCGAGGCTCGCTTCCAGGCCATTCGACGACTGCTGGCCGACTTGCTGTTTTAGCATCGGATTGCCCGGATCGTCGGTCAGCAGTTTCTTTTTGACGATGTGATACGCCGCCAACGTGAACTCGCCGCGTTGATCCCAGAACAATTGCTTCACACCGATTTCGGTCTGCCTGGCGGTGGCGAGGTCGTATTGCTGCTGGCTCGGGCTTAGGGAAATCAAGCCGCCGACGCCGTCGGTGCTGGTGGCGTACTGGCCGTAGAACGAGGTGTCCGGCGTCAGCGCAAATACCAGCCCGGCCTTCCAGTTGTTGCCGGTCAGGGTCTTGTCGCTTTGGCTATCGTTGATCAGGTTGGTGCGATCCACGTGTACGTAATCGCGGCGCACACCGGTCACCAACGACCAGCGCTCACTGAGTTGCGTGCGGTTTTCCGCAAACACCGACATCTGCTTGGTCGTGGACTGGAACTGACTGCGATACGGATCGGCACTTTCAAAGCGACCCGGTTGCGGGTGATACAGGTCCACCGGTTGCCCGCTCGGCAGCACGTCGTTGAACGGCGAGTTGCTGTCGAGCTGGAAACGGATGCGGTTGTAATCGACGCCGGTCACGGTCTGGCTGTCGAGGCCGAACAGGGTGTGTTTGAAGGTGAAGGTCTGGCGATCACCGATCTGTTCCTGGGTGTGGCCGATGCCGAAATAACCGCTGCGGCTGAGTTGCTGGGTGTCGCGGTTGAAGTTGTAGTTCTCGGCGTTCTGCCACCGGCGCTGGGCCTTGAGGTAATACAGCTCGTTGCTCGAACTGACGTTGTCGGAAATCTGCCAGTCGCTGGTCAGGCGCGTCCATTGATCGTTGTAGTGCTGCTTGTCGTTGCTGACGTTGTAGTTCTTGTCCCGCAGGCTGTCCTTGAAGCGGCCATTGATCAGCGGCGTGCCGAAGTAGTTCATCGGCTGTTGATCGCCGTAATCGTGGGCCAGGGTGAACGCCAGATCGTCGGTCGCCTGCCAGCGCAGGGCAGCGCTGATGAAGTCGCTGGAGGAATCGCCGCGATCGACCCAACCATTGCTGCGCAGGCGATTGAGGTTCAAGCGATAGCTCAGGGTGTCGGTCAGCGAGCCGCCGCTGTCGAAGGCTTGCTGCTGACTGTCGTAGGAACCGTAGCCGACGCGCAGATGGTTTTCGATCTCGCCGTCGAAGGGCTTTTTCGGGATCACGTTGACCACCGCACCGGTCGCGCCTTCGCCGTACAGCACCGACGCTGGACCGCGCAGCACATCGACGCGCTCCACTGACCAGGTGTCCACCGGGAACGTCACCGTGCCCATGCCGCTGTACATGCGGTTGCCGTCATACAACTGCATCACCGAACCCTGCCCGGTAAAACCCCGCGCCGACAACGATGTGCCGCCATCGCCGGGCGTGCCGGTGCGGCTGATGCCGGTGCTGCGCGATACCGCGTCCTGCACACTGCGATCACCACGCGCACGGATCTGCTCACCGGTCAGGCTTTCGACACTGGCCGGGGTTTCCATTGCGGTGAGATTGAGCCGCGAGCCGGCGGTGGTCGGCGTGTTCAGGCTGACGCTTTGATCGTCAACGGCGGTTGCGGTGATGGTGCCGGTGGGCAGGGTCAGCGGTTGCGCCTGGGCACTGCTGTTGTTCAGGGCGAGCAGGCAAAGGCTGGACAAGAGGTACTTGTTCATCGGGGCGGTGAATCACTTCTGCAAAGAAAACCCGCAGCATCCGGCTGCGGGCAGGGCGACACATTTGCGTTATACAGTAACACTAAAAATGGCCGGGAGATAAGCGCGCGAAGTCTACAGATCCCTCTAACGCGCGCATCTCGCCTGATTCATGATGAAGGTGAGGCGGATTCAGTTTGCATTGTTCGACATACTTTTAATGGCCAATCGGTCTAGTTGACTGTCACTTCTGACAGTAGGCCAAAACCCTTGGCTGGTTTAGGTTTGAGCCTTGTCTGCAGTGACAGGGAGCGTTGGTCATGCCGGTATCAGGGGTTGCAAGGGTGGTCGGATGTCTGGTTTTTTTCGACTGTGCAGTGCTCATGGCTGACCAGGACTGCCTCAGTCTGTGGCAGCAGAATCCCGTCAGCCAAAGCTGTAAAGCTTACGTCAGCGCCACCGCGCCGGATCCAGCTACCCCGATGCTCGTTGATCTGGAAAATGGCCAGTGCCGCATGACGCTCATCTGCAAAAACTGGTATGGCGCAGGCGCGCCCACGCAGTCATGGGATATTGATAAAGCCGAGTTGGTCAACATCCAGAACTGCAACGGCGAGTTGCAGATCAAGCCGTGTCCGATCAATCAGCCCTGACAGGGCCAGTGAAAATACTGGCCCTGAGTCCGCATTTCTTCAGGCGACCGAACCCGGTTCTGCTTGCCGGTTCAGGCGTGTCAGAAGCAGACGATCCAGCACCCACACAACAATCAGCGAAGCGCCTACCAACGGAAAAATCACCGCCAGCGCCAGCATGATTGCCACCCCGGTTTTCCATTTCGGCAGGTCATGGCGCAACGGCGGCACACCGAATTTGCCCTGCGGACGACGCTTCCACCAGATCACTACACCACTGACCGCACTGAGCAGAATCATCAGGCAGATCAGCAGCACAATGATCTGATTGAACGCACCAAACATCTTGCCTTCATGCAGCATCACGCCGATTTCCGTGGCGCGGGCGACGCTGCCGTATTGCTCGAAGCGCACGTCGGCGAGGACGTCGCCGGTGTATTGATCGACGTGCAGAGTGGCGTCGTTGCGTGGGTCATCGGCGAACACGGCGATGGTGAACACCCCGGTGGCGGTGGTCGGCAAGGTGATGCTGTAACCCGGTTCGACCTTGCGTTGCACGGCGATGTTTTGCACGTCTTGCAGGCTGATGGTCGGCGCGGCAGGACCGGCCGGTGCGCCACCGTGGGCCATGTGTTCGGCGTGATCTCCGGACATCGGCATCGGCGTGTTTTCCATCGCCCAAGGCACGGTCTGGCGGGTAGCGCTGTTGAGGCTGCGGGCCTCGATGTCGGACTTCGGTACGTTGTCCCACATCGCCGCCGGGAAGGTGTTCCAGACCTCAGCATATTGCTTACCCCAGAACCCGGTCCAGGTCATGCCGCTGAGCAGCATCACCAGCAGAAACGCGGCGCCCCAGAACCCGGTGACCGCATGCAAATCACGCCACAGCACACGACCGCGACGGCTGAAACGTGGCCACAACACGCCGGCATACTGACCGCGCGGCCACCACAGGAACACGCCGGACACCACCAGCACTACGCCCCAGCCCGCGGCCAGTTCCACCAGCCGATCACCGACCGTGCCGATCATCAACTCGCCATGAATTGCCCGGGCGAGGGCTTGCAGGTTTTTCTTGGCGTCTTGCTCGCCAAGGATGTCGCCGTGGTACGGGTCGATGAAGACGTTCAGCTCCTGAGCGCCGTTGATCACGACAAACTGCGCGCTGCGTTCGGCGTTGACCGGTGGCAGGTACTGTTTGATCTGCCCCTGTGGATACGCCTGTTTCACCCGCTTGAGCAGGTCATCGGCAGATACCGCGTGATGCCCGGCCGGTACGTTCATCAGGCTGCCGTACATCAACGGATCGAGTTGCGGTTTGAACAGGTAAACAAGGCCGGTCAGGGCCAGCATGACCATGAATGGCGCGACGAATAATCCGGCATAAAAATGCCAACGCCAGGCCAGGTTGTAGAAATTCGGTTTGGGCTGTTTCATCGGTTGTGCTCCGCTTTGGCATGGATCTGTTTTAGTTGTTTATGTGCGGTTCCTTCGCAACCTATCGCGAGCAAGCTCTCACTTTCAGGTGTTGCGCTGCCCCTGTGGGAGCGGGCTTGCTCGCGAAGACGGCAGTACAGTCAACATTGATGTCGCCTGACCCACCGCTTTCGCGAGCAAGCCCGCTCCCACATGGCCGGTGTTGAACCTGTAGGAGCGAGGCTTGCCCGCGAAGCTTTTAGAAACTCATATCCACCTTGGTCCAGAGCGTGCGCCCCGGTTCGTTGATGGCTTGCGGGTCATTGGCCGGGTAGCCAAAACCGGCATTTCCCGCCAGGTTCAGATGCTCGGCGTACGCCTTGCCGAACAAGTTGTCGACGCCCGTGCTGACCTTCCAGTTCTGGTTGATGCGATACGCGCCGTTAAGCGAGAACACACCGAAACCTGCGCTCTTGTCGAAGTCCTTGCCGACCACGTTGCCCTTGTTCTGGTCGATGCGGTTTTGCGCCGCGACCACGCGCCACAGGGCCCCGGCGCTCCAGTTGTCTTCGCTGTAGGTCAGGCCGAAACGCGCATCCAGCGGCGGCATCTGCGGCAGGGCCTTGCCGTCGCTGCGGTTCTTGCCCCAGGCGTAGGCCAGGGTCGCGTCGGCTTTCCAGTTGGAGGTCAGTTTGTAAGCCGCACCCAATTCACCGCCCATGATTCGTGCGTCGATGTTCTGCGCTTGTGAGGTGGTGCCCATCATTGCGGGGGTGTAGTTGAACAGGATGTAGTCGCGCACCTGGCCGACGTAACCCGAGGCCCAGGCTTCGAGGTCTTCGGTCTTGTATTGCAGGCCGAAGTCGAGCTGGGTGGTTTTTTCCGGTTTGATCGAATCGAAGGCATTCACCGAACCGGAAGGGCCGGCGTTGGGCGAAAACAGTTCCCAATAATCCGGGAAGCGCTGGCTGTGGCCGAGGCCGGCGTACAGCGTGGTCGGGCTGTCAGCCAGGTCGTGCTCGTAGCGCAGGAAACCGCTGGGCAAGGTGTCGGCGCGGGTTTCATCGGCGGTCGGGTTTGGGCGGGTCATCATCCCGGAACCGATGCTCTGCCGATAATCCTTGGCCGAAGCGCGGTCCACTCGCGCGCCGGTGATCACCCGATCACGGTCGGCGGCGTACCAGGTCAGTTCGCTGAACACGCCGTAGTTATGGAAGTCGGCGTCCTTGGTGTACGGCAGGTCCTTGTAGGTATCGATGCCCATGGCGCTACGCTGACGGTGTTCGTTGGTCTGCGCATCGAGGCCGCTGATCAACTGCACGTCGGCCCAGCGCCAGGTCGCCTTGATCCGGGCGCCGAGGGTGCGACGGTCGACGTTGGACGCCATCGGGCCCGCCATCATTCCGGTGCCGGACGGCGTGCGCAGGGTGTAGTTGTCCATCACATGGTCGGCGTAGTTGTAGTAGACCTGTGCCTCGACCTTATCCAGCACGTCGCCGATGTTGGACTTCTCGAACCGCAGGCCCAGGCTTTCGCGCTTGAACTGCGAACCGTCCATGCCGCGTCCGGCGTAGCGTGCTTCACCATCGCCCTTGCCGGCGGTCAGCTCCAGCAACGTGTCGGCGTCCGGGGTCCAGCCCACCGCCACATCACCGTTCCACTTGTCGTAGCGCGACGGCACGGTGTCGTTGTTGCCGTCCTTGTAATCGTCCGAATGCGCGGTGTTGCCGATCACTCGCACATAGCCCAAAGAGCCGCCGGCAGCGGCGTCCACCACTTTGTCGAAGCGGCCGTTGGAGCCGGCCAGCACGCTGGCGTTCACTCGGGTGCCGAGCTCGCCGAAGTGTTCCGGCTCGCGGTCGAACAAGATCGTGCCAGCGGAGGCGCCCGGTCCCCAGAGCACGGTTTGCGGGCCTTTGATCACGGTGAGTTTGTCGTAGGTTTCCGGGGAGATATACGAGGTTGGCGCGTCCATGCGGCCGGGGCAGGCGCCGAGCAGCATGCTGCCGTTGGTGAGGATATTCAGCCGCGAGCCGAACATGCCGCGCAGCACCGGATCGCCATTGGTGCCGCCGTTGCGCACCAGGGCGAAGCCGGGAATGGTCTTCAGGTAATCGCCACCGTCGCTGGCCGGCACCGGTTGGCGCGGGTCCTTGGGGTTGGTGACGACAGTCAGCGGCGAACTCGGCGCGATGGCGGTGATTACCGTTGGGCTCAGTTCTTCGGTGTGGCCGGCGTGCTCATCGGCCTGCACCATCGGGGACAGCAATACACCGCAAAGGACAGCGGTGGCGTGGGTGCAACTCAAGCGTGTGTCAGCAGAAAACCGGGACATGACAATTTCCATCGAACAGTCGTAAACGACACGGCCGACAGCCTGCGCAATCCGGGACGGTCAAGGGTGGTCCATGTGGGAGCGAGCTTGCTCGCGATAGCTAACTGACAGGCAACACATGTGTTGAATGTGCAACCGTCATCGCGAGCAAGCTCGCTCCCACAGGAACTGTATTCAAACCCTTGACTGACCGGTATCGAGCCTTTGGCTATCTTCTAAACCGTGTGAAATCGGGGTGGGTGTTTACGAAGCGATGGGCGGAGCGCGGGTGCGAGCACCGGGGAAGAACGGTTGCCGGGCGTGGCCCAGGCGAGGGGACGGTGTGGTGAATGTACTGGCGGGTGGTGTGTCGAAGGCGATGAAAGTCTGCCCGCCGGTGAGTGCCGGGCAGTTGAACAGCAGGCTGCAATAGCCGCATTTTTCCCAGAGTGCGTGGTGTTCAGCTCGCGGTGGGCAGTGTTCTTTGGCCTGTTCCGCGTGCCCGTCCATGCTCATGTCCATCGACATGCTCATGCTCATGCTCATGCTCATGGACATCGAGGCGCGTTGATCCATCGGCATCGACTGAGAAATCAGTGGGCCGATAAAGATCATCAACATGGCGAACAGGCTGATCCAGCTACCGCGAGTCAGTCCTGAGGACTGGCGGCGGTGTGCGGATAACCTGGCGCTAAGCGGGCGCATGGCGTTTGCGGCTCAGGCGATTACTGGGCGTGAGCGTGCATCTGCATGTCTTCCGGTGGCTTTTTCTGCACCGCGACTTCAACCGTCACGTCACCGGATTTCTCGAAATGCATCGTCAGCGGGAAGCGCTTGCCGTCGCGGAGCAGGCTGCGGTCTTTCAGGTTCAGCAACATCACGTGATAAGCCATCGGCGCAAACGTGACATTGCCGCCAGCCGGGATTTCGACGCTCGGCACCTGCTGCATTTTCATCAGGTCGTTCTGCATGACGTGCTCATGCAACTGGGCAATCTCTGAAATCGGCGAGTCGACACTCAACAGTCGGTCAGCAGTTTTGCCGTTGTTTTGAATCACGAAGTAGGCCGCCACGGTCGGCGCGTTAGGTGGCAACTCTTGCGACCACGGATGGGCGATTTCCAGCTCGCCGGCCTTGTATTCATGGGCATTGGCAAAGCAGGCAGGCAGCAGCAACGCGGCCAGAACGATGAGTTTGTTCAACATGGCAGTTCTCCAGAACGATTCAAAACGCAGGTCAATTGCGAGAAGGAATCACACCAGAGGGGAAGCGCGGGGATTGAGACTTGGCCATTGCTGGCGGGGTGTGGGTGTATCGAGAGAAGCGGCGGGCAGGCTGCGATTAGCCTCGAAGCGCGCGAAATACAACTGCGGCACATGCCCCGGCAACGCCACTAACGGCGCGGAACCCGAGCAACACCAGCAATGCTGCATGTTGGAATGATCGTCGTTCTGCGGGGCTTTCTGTTCAATTTTGCCCAGGGAAATCGCCACCATCTTCGTGCCGCTGGACGTGCAGAAAGAGCCCCACAACAACTGCTCGGCGGGTGATTTCGCCGACTGCGCCATCGTTCCGGTCATCGGCATGGCGAGCATATTGAACAGCACTGCAAAGCAGGCGATCCAGGCAAATGCGAGCCATTGTCGGGACATGGGACAGATCCGGTTGGGTGGGCGATCAGGCGCGGCTATTTAGCCTGATCAGGGCCGATAAGTAAAAAAGCGGCGTGCGGTGTGGTGTCGCAGCGCTCTTTAGAGAGCAACGGCATGCAAACGCAGACCCAAGGCTTTCATAACTTTCATGATAGTCGCGAATTCTGGATTGCCGGTGCTGCCTAGCGCTTTGTACAGACTTTCGCGACCCAAGCCTGCATCGCGGGAGACTTGTGTCATGCCTTGTGCTCGGGCGATGTCGTTGAGCGCAGCACGTATAAGAACACCGTCGCCTGCATCTTCGTCAAAGCATGCATCCAGGTAAGCAGCCATTTCTTCCGGTGTCTTGAGAAATTCGGCAGCGTCGAAGCGTTTGAATTGTTCGGTCATGACTTACTCCTCATTCCGATGTTTTGCGCCATCTGAATGGCGCGTTTTATATCTCGCTTTTGAGACGACTTGTCACCGCCTATCAGTAGCAGATAAACCACTTCGCCTCTGCGGGTGAAGTACATTCTGTAACCGGGGCCGTAGTGAACGCGCATTTCATAAACCGCCGCCCCAACAGGCTCGCAATCGCCAAAATTTCCATGTTCTGCCGATTTGAGCCTGGAGATGATGCGAGCCTTACCGATGATGTCTTTCAATGAGTCGAGCCAATCGGCAAACGCGCGGGATCGTTCGATGTCGATCATGTGTGGGATCGTATTCCTTGGGATACAAGTTGGCAAGCAGCGCATTTTCTGGGGATGAAGATGGCCGTCCCCCATAAAAGGCGGGTCTGTTTACTTGATCGGGTTAGAGGAATTTGAATATAGGGCTGAAGCTATTGAGAGGAACAGCCGGCTCCTTCCTGAAAAGTTGACGGCAAATTCGCAGGTTCCTGCTGGTCTTAGGAATCGTCTGACAAGGCTTTCAGTAGTTGCGCCACCGACCCAAATTCCCGATCCACCCCCGCCAACACCGGCCGCTTCAGCACCAAAACCGGAACCCCGCGTTCCCGTGCCACTTCCAGCTTCGGCTCAGTCGCGGTGCTGCCGCTGTTTTTGCTGATCAGCACGTCGATCTGCCGACGTTCAAACAGTTCGCGTTCATCTTCGATCACAAAAGGCCCGCGAGCGCCGATGACTTCGCAGCGTTCGTTGCCGGGGTAAACGTCGAGGGCGCGCAGGGTCCAGAATTGCTCGGGCGGGATTTCGTGCAGGTGTTGCAACGGCTCGCGACCGAGGGTGAACAGCGGTCGGTGGAAGGGTTTGAGTGCTTCGATCAGCTCCGCCCAGTCGCTGACTTCGCGCCAGTCATCGCCGGGCTGTGGTTGCCAGGCCGGGCGTCGCAGGGCCCAGCACGGGATGCCGCTCAACTTCGCGGCGGTCGCGGCGTTCTGGCTGATTTGTGCGGCGTAGGGGTGGGTGGCGTCCAGCAGCAGTTCGATGCCTTCGTCGCGGATGAATTGCGCGAGACCTTCCGCGCCGCCGTAACCGCCAACGCGAACCTGACAGGTCAAATCCGTCGGCACACGACCGACGCCGGCCAGGCTGTAAATGTGTTCCGGCCCCAGCGTCCGGGCGATGGCCAACGCTTCCGTCACGCCACCGAGCAGCAACATCCGCTTCATTGAAAAGCTCCCGCATGGCCAACAATCCCACCTTGGCGATCAATCGCAAACACTTCGACCTGAACCTGCGCCGGCACCACGCTGCGCGCAAATTCCAGCGCATGCCGACACACTTCATCACCGAGCGCGATGCCGACCGCGCTGGCCATGGCCAACGCCTGCTGACTGGTATTCGCCTCGCGAATCGATTGCTGCAACGCCTCGTCGGCGCCAATCGCCGCCGCCCATTGCGCCAGTTGCGGCAGGTCGATGCTCGAATGTCGGCTGTGTAAATCCATGTGCCCGGCCGCCAGTTTGCTGATCTTGCCGAAGCCGCCGCAAATGCTGAGCTTATCCACAGGCACTTTGCGCAGATGCTTGAGCACCGCGCCGACGAAGTCGCCCATTTCGATCAGGGCGATTTCCGGTAAATCGTAGACCCGGCGCATGGTGTCTTCGCTGGCGTTACCGGTGCAGGCGGCGATGTGCAGGTATCCGTTGGTTTTGGCGACGTCGATGCCCTGGTGGATCGAAGCAATGTAAGCCGCGCAGGAAAACGGCCGGACGATGCCGCTGGTGCCGAGAATCGACAAGCCACCGAGAATCCCCAGACGCGGGTTCATGGTTTTCAGCGCCAGGGCTTCGCCGTTCTCGACGTTGACCGTGACTTCGAAACCGCCGCTGTAGCTCAGTTCTTCGGCCAGTAAAGTCAGGTGATCGGTGATCATCTTGCGCGGCACGGGATTGATCGCCGGTTCGCCGACGCCCAACACCAGACCCGGCCGGGTGACGGTGCCAACGCCTCGGCCAGCAATAAAACGAATCCCCGGCTCGGTGCCCAGGCGCACGTGGGAATAAAGCAACGCGCCATGGGTCACGTCCGGGTCATCCCCGGCGTCCTTGATCGTCCCAGCCTCGGCGCCGTCATCGAGCAAGCGGCAAAACTCCAGACGCATCTGCACTTGCTTGCCCTTGGGCAGGATGATTTCCACCGCGTCCGCCGATAGGCCACTGAGCAACAATCGCGCGGCCGCGAGGCTGGTGGCCGTGGCGCAGCTACCGGTGGTCAGGCCGCTGCGCAATGGCGCGGGTTGTTCGGCGGTTTCGTCACGCATCGAGCGGTTTCGTCACATCGAGCAAGGTAATCGGCAGCGCCTGACGCCAGGTGTCGAACTCGCCCAACGGTTGCGCCTGGGCGATGTGGATGCGGGTCAGTTCACCGCCGTGTTGTTCGCGCCAGGCCATCAGGGTCATTTCGCTTTGCAGCGTGACGGCGTTGGCGATCAGTCGGCCACCGGGTTTCAACGCGGCCCAGCAAGCATCGAGTACGCCGTCGCGGGTCACGCCGCCACCGATGAAAATCGCGTCCGGGGATTCGAGTCCGGCCAGTGCTTGGGGCGCGCTGCCGCGAATCAATTGCAGTCCCGGAACGCCCAGTGCATCGCGGTTATGTTCGATCAACAATTGCCGACCGTCATCCGCCTCGATGGCCAGCGCCCGGCAACTCGGGTGAGCGCGCATCCATTCGATGCCGATCGAGCCGCTGCCCGCGCCGACGTCCCACAGCAGTTCGCCGGGTGTCGGCGCGAGGCGGGCGAGGGTGATGGCGCGCACGTCGCGTTTGGTCAGTTGGCCGTCGTGCTGGAAGGCAGAGTCGGGCAAACCGGCCAGTCGAGACAGACGCGCGGTGCCAGGTTCGGCGATGCATTCGATGGCGACCAGATTCAAGTCAGCGATTTCGAGCGAGGCCCAATCACTGGCAACTCCGTCGATTCGCCGTTCTGCATCACCGCCCAAATGTTCGAGGACGCTAAGACGGCTCGGTCCGAAACCCCGCTCACGCAACTGCGCCGCGATGGCCGCCGGGCTTTGCCCGTCATTGCTCAGCACCAACAACCGCACGCCACTGAACAGGTGCGCATTAAGCGCCGCAACCGGTCGAGCCACCAGCGACAGCGTCAGCACATCCTGCAACGGCCAGCCCATCCGCGCCGCCGCGAGGGAACAGGACGAGGGCGCCGGCACGATCAGCATCTGCTCCGCAGGCACCTGCCGCGCCAGGCTGGCGCCGACGCCAAAGAACATCGGATCGCCGCTGGCCAGCACGCACACCGGTTCGCCATGGCGCTCAAGTACCGGGGCCAGGGAAAACGGACTCGGCCACAATTGCCGCTCGCCACGAATGCACACCGGCAGCAAATCCAGTTGGCGCTGGCCGCCAATGATCCGCGAAGCGCCCAGCAGCGCCCGTCGGGCGTTTTTGCCCAGGCCCTTGAAGCCGTCTTCACCGATACCTACTACTGTCAGCCAGGGTGACATCTACCGTCCTCAAAAAAAGTCCGCAAACGGACTGTTCCGACGGGCAGGCTTTTCATGCCGTCGAACAAAGCAGGCATAATACCGCGCCTTCGCCCGCGAAGCGCCTTTCCCACATTGCCGGTCGCTCCCTTGAACAAACGCCCGATGTCCAACGCCTTACGCCCCTCGGCCTGCCCGGGGTTGCTGCGTATTGTCCAGGCGCTGGATGGCGGGATCTGCCGGGTCAAGTTGAATGGCGGCTCGATCACTGCCGATCAGGCCGAAGCGGTGGCCAATGCGGCCGAACGCTACGCCGGCGGTGTGATCGAGGCGACCAACCGCGCCAACCTGCAGATTCGCGGAATTGGCAGCGAAGAGACGGCATTGATCGACAGTCTGCTGGCTGCTGGATTGGGACCACGCACGGCGGCGGGCGACGATGTGCGCAACCTGATGCTCAGCCCGAGCGCCGGGATTGATCGACGAATGTTGTTCGATACGCGTCCGCTGGCCGAACAGATCCTCAATAGTCTGCAAAGCCACGGGCGTTTCCACGAGTTGAGCGCCAAGTTCGCCGTGCAACTCGATGGCGGCGAAGGCTTGGCGATGCTCGAACATCACCATGATCTGTGGCTGAGCGCCGGTGAACAGGATGGCGAGCGCCTGTTGGCCTTCGGCCTGGCCGGATGCCCGACGGATACGCCGGTCAGTGCGGTGCGGCTGGAGCACGGTCACGCACTGGTGATCGCGGCGCTTGAGCTGTTCCTCGACCTGGCGCGTCCCGAGCAGACGCGCATGCGTCATCTGCTGGCTGAAACCCCGGTGGCCGGGTTTGTCGCGCAACTGGCCGAGCGGGTGCCGCTGGTGTCCCTCGCGTATTGGCAGCGTTTCGCGTCCCCGAATGCCCTGCACATCGGCGCTCATCCGCAGCGTGAATCGGGTCGTGTCTATATCGGCGCAGTGCCAACCTTGGGCCGGCTCGATCCTGCCATGCTCCGAGGTGCCGCCAGACTCGCCCGCGAATGCGGCGATGGCAGCCTGCGGTTCACGCCGTGGCAAAGCCTGTTGCTACCGGGTGTCCACGAAGACGACGCCGCTGAAGTTATCCACAGCCTGGAAAATCTGGGTCTGCGCTGTTCGGCTAACGATGCCTTGGCGCACCTGATTGCTTGCACCGGTTCCGCCGGTTGCGGCAAAGGCCTGGCCGACACCAAGGGCGATGCGCTGCAACTGGCGGCGTTGCTGCAACGTCACGGCCAAATCCTGAATGTGCACCTGTCCGGCTGCCCGCGATCCTGCGCCGCCGCCCATGTTGCCCCTGTCACCCTGCTGGCGGTGAACCCCGGTCATTACGACCTCTATTTTCGCGATGCAGCGCTGCCGGGTTTCGGCGCGCTGCACGCAAGCAACCTTACTATTGAAGCGGTCGCGACCTTGCTCGACGCCCGCTCACGGAGCCCCCTAGATGCTTGATTACATCCGCGACGGTCAGGAGATCTATCGCAACTCCTTCGCGATCATTCGCGCCGAGGCCAACCTCTCGCGCATCCCGGCCGACCTGGAAAAACTCGCCGTGCGAGTGATCCACGCCTGCGGCATGGTCGAGGCCATCGACGGTCTGCAATTCTCCGAAGGCGCGGGCAAGGCCGGGCGCGATGCGCTGGCCGCTGGCGCACCGATCCTGTGTGACGCGCGGATGGTCAGCGAAGGCGTGACCCGTGCGCGACTCCCCGCGAACAACCAAGTGATCTGCACCCTGCGCGACGAGGGCGTTCCAGAGCTGGCCCGCGAGTTGGGCAACACCCGCTCCGCTGCCGCGCTGGAACTGTGGCGCCCGTATCTGGAAGGCAGCGTGGTGGTAATCGGCAACGCGCCGACCGCGCTGTTCTACCTGCTGGAGATGATCGATGCTGGCGCCCCGAAACCGGCGCTGATCCTCGGCTTCCCGGTGGGCTTTGTCGGCGCCGCCGAATCCAAGGCGATGCTCGCGGCGGACAGTCGCGGTGTGCCGTTCGTCATCATGCAAGGCCGGCTGGGCGGCAGCGCCATGGCTGCCGCCGCCGTCAACGCCCTCGCCACGGAGATCGAATGATGCAGCAACCTGGACGCTTGATCGGCCTGGGCGTCGGCCCCGGTGATCCGGAACTGATTACCGTCAAAGCCCTGCGCTTGCTGCGCGAATCCCCGGTGGTGGCGTATTTCGTTGCCAAGGGCAAAAAGGGCAACGCGTTCGGCATCATCGAAGCGCACCTTCAAGAGGCGCAAAACCTGTTGCCGCTGGTGTACCCGGTGACCACCGAAGCGCTGCCGGCGCCGCTGTCCTATGAACAAGTGATCAGCGACTTCTACGACAGCGCCGCCGAGCAGCTCGCCGAACACCTGGACGCGGGGCGCGATGTGGCGGTGATCTGCGAAGGCGATCCGTTCTTCTACGGCTCCTATATGTACCTGCACGATCGCTTGGCCGAACGTTACGTCGCCGAAGTGGTGCCGGGCGTTTGCTCGATGCTCGGCGGCGCTTCGGTGCTGGGTTCGCCGCTGGTGTATCGCAATCAGAGTTTGTCGGTGTTGTCCGGCGTGTTGCCTCATGAAGAACTCAAGCGTCGCCTCGCCGATGCCGATGCGGCCGTGATCATGAAGCTGGGGCGCAACTTCCCCAAGGTACGTCAGGTGCTGCAAGAACTCGGCATGGACGGGCGCGCGCTGTACGTCGAGCGCGCGACCATGGCCAACCAGAAAATCGTGCCGCTAGATGAAGTCGAGCCGATGTCGTCGCCGTACTTCTCGCTGATCATCGTGCCCGGCGAACGGTGGCAAGGTTGATGGGCCGTCCTGCACCCGCCATTGTCATCCTCGGCAATGGCAGCCTCGCCACGGCGCGCAGGATTCAGCAGCGCTATCCGGATGCGGTGATCCACGGTCTGGCCGGGAGGGTTGACGGCGCCGACCACGAATATCAAGAGTTCGGCGCGACCTTGCGCGAGCTCTATCAACAAGACACGCCGATCATTGCCCTGTGCGCGGCTGGCATTGTCATCCGCACCTTGGCGCCGCTGCTGCTGGAGAAAGGCGCCGAGCCGCCAGTGCTGGCCGTGGCTGAAGACGGCAGCGCCGTGGTGCCGCTGCTCGGTGGCCTGGGCGGCGTGAATGTGTTGGCGCGGGAGATCGCGGCAGCGCTGGATGTTGCTGCGGCGATCACCACCAGCGGTGAATTGCGTTTCGGCACCTGCCTGCTCAATCCACCCTGCGGTTATGCCCTTGGCGATCTGGAGTTGGGCAAGCGCTTCGTGTCGGACTTGCTCGCGGGCGAATCCGTGCGCATCGAAGGTCCGGCGCCGTGGCTGGCCGAGGCGCAATTGCCGGAGGATCAGCAGGCGCGATTGGCGATTCATGTCGGGCATGCCGAGCGTCAACCGAGTGCCAATGAACTGCTGATCTACCCGCGCAATGTGCTGGTGGCGGTGACGACGGGAACGGCAGAAGCCATTCGCTCGGCGTTGCATGAAGCGAACATTGCAGTGCAATCGTTGGCCTGTTTGTTGGCGAGCGAAAGCGACATGGCCAACCCGGTGCTGCGTGAAGCTGCGCTGGAATTAGGTGTGCCGCTGCGATTCAGCGCTCGCTCCGGGACTGTGCTCGACCTGGCTCGGGACGCTGTGCCGTCGTTACTGACGTCTATCGCAATCAGCGAATCAATGGCCATCGTGGTCGCCGCCGAACCACTCGATCCGCGGCTGATCGGTCGTCCGCGCGGTCGTCTGGCGGTGATCGGCCTGGGACCTGGCGCGGCTGAACTGATGGTGCCGGCGGTGAAAGCCGAACTGGCCCGGGCCAACGATGTGCTGGGTTATGAAACCTACGTGCGCATGGCCGGCCCGTTTCGCGCCGATCAGGTGATGCACTGCACCGATAACCGCGAAGAGATGCAGCGTGCCCGCCACGCCTTCGAACTCGCGGCTCAGGGTCGCTCGGTGGTGGTGGTCTCGTCCGGTGATCCGGGCGTGTTCGCCATGGCCGCAGCGGTGCTCGAAGCCTTGCACGAATCCAGCGATGCGAACTGGCACAACGTCGATCTTGAAATCCTGCCCGGCGTTTCCGCGTCCCTGGCCACCGCTGCCCAGGCCGGTGCACCGCTGGGGCATGACTTCTGCGTGATGTCGCTGTCGGACAACCTCAAGCCGTGGTCGATCATCGAGAAGCGCCTCGATCTGGCCTCTCAAGCCGATCTGGCCCTGGCCTTCTATAACCCGATTTCCCGTTCGCGCCCATGGCAATTGGGCCGCGCACTGGAGATCGTCGCGCAACACCGCACCGCCGCAACACCGGTGGTGCTGGGCCGTGATATCGGTCGCCCGGGCCAGACGCTGCGCGTGACCACGCTGGGGCAGTTGACACCGGATCAAGTGGACATGCGCACCATGGTGCTGATCGGCTCGTCCACCACGTGCGTGTTCCCGCGTGCCGAGGGTGGCGAGTGGGTTTATACGCCGCGTTGGTATGGCGACAAACCCGTCGGTTAACTAACTATTAAAACGCCTCTTTTGAGGCGTTTTTTATGGGTCTTCTGTTATATCCGGTATGGGTTATTCAAAGCCGGATTGTCGGTGTTTGAGTTTCAAGTTGTGTAGACACTAATTGAATATCTTTGCGGTTTGATAAGTGCGGTGCAAGTCGATAGTTTGGCGTTCAGTTGCTCCGCCTTTCAGCGTTGATATATGGATTATCGAAGAATAGTTCTGCTGGTTTAGCTCGTTATAAATGTTGCGCTGCCGTCCATTTTATTTTCGTTCGGCTGTGCTCGATTGATATGTTTTGTTAAATATGGATGTTTAACTATGAGTCAACAGGAAGTTGTGAATAGTCGTGAATATGTCGGTATTGCCGACCTTCTGAATCGTTCGGAATTGGAGCGCATACTGGCGCCCTACAAGAAGGCTGATCAGTACGAGGCCATCCTTCGCTATTACCAGGGTTGCATAGACGCGCAGGATGACCAGAGCCTGTTGCGTCCGCTGGCATTGTTGAATGAAGCGTTAGGTTCGTTGGCGCCCGCTGTACGCCGACGTCGAGATACGGAGGACGAGCATTCCTCCGGTGACGCCGCCGAAGCGGTACAGGCGCTTCATCAGAAGGTCAGTGATTACGGCTCCCGCGTGACCCAAAGTGTAGAAGCACTGAAAAGCGCGATGCCGGAAGTACCGAAGAAACTGCACTTTGTCTGGCTCGGTGGTGGCCTCGGGGACATCCAGCGCGACTACATCAGCGTCTGGAAGCAAGTGATGGTCAAGGACGGCCATAAACTGATGTTGTGGTATGACAGTGATGCACTACTGGCCTACGAGACAAACCGGATCATTGTCCAGGCGGCGAAAGCCGACGCCATGGCGGCGGGAGGTACGAACCTTGCCTCCCCCACCGAGCTTGGCGACCTGTATATAGAACGCTTGATGCCGCTGAAGGAGCAATTGTATGCCCATATCCTCAGGGCACAAGAACGGGGTGAAAGTGCCGATGAGGCGCGAATCGACCTGTTGGTTCGTGGCTACGGACAAGACGAAAAAAACCTCAGGGCTTTGCGCGAAAAGCATCTTCTCAGTATTGCCGCCCTGGCCAGTGAAGATCTGCTGTTATGCGATCTTAAGTTGCTGGGCGCACCGCTACGCGTCGAGGATATCTACCAGCGGGAAAGGAACTTGCGAGGTAACTTTGCAGGCGCTTCCGACGTCGTTCGCGCAGAAGCTTTATATATTGAAGGGGGGCTTTATTCTGACGTGGATAATCTACCACCGCTGATGCAGAAACTGGGCGGTGTGGACATCAGCACATTTGGAGAAGAGGCCCGGCTGGGCGTTTTGCAGTTACTGCTGGATCACAACCCCGAATGGATGCCAAACCGTCAAAGTTTAGCGGGCCGGTATACAAAGTATTTCAACTCCATTCCTCTGCATCAACGTGCTGCTCTGGAGGTATTCGCCAATAGCCGACCTGCGTTGAATGATGTGTTTCATGTCCCGGAAAATCGTCAAGTTCGACCGAATGGTCTTCGCGCCGTGGCAGTGAAGGAAACGGTTAATAACTCGTTTCTGATGGCGCATCCGGGGTCTGCGACGGTCGGTGCGGTTATCGATCGTTTCCTGCTCAATTATGAAGTGGTGAAGACCACGGCGGGCAGGGCTGTCGAGCAAAACGTCAGTTATTCCAATTTGCCGGCAATGGATAAACTTGCATTCACAGCTGCACTAAAAATCATCGGTCCGCCGGACAGTATTGAAGAAGAGATCGCTCTGAAGTGGATGGCCAGGGGGGCTGCCCAGTATTACAGCGATGGCATTTATCCCGATAGCCAACTCACCGTCCATTTGACTGGGCCGGACGCGATGCTCGCTGGTATAGGCGATTATGAGAAGCGCAACTTGACGCCGAGGTCGGCCGAAGAGTTGCGCGTGTTCGTTGCTATCAAGGGTAACGGCACGGTCAATCGGCAAACCGAAGAGGAGCAGGATCACTCCTGGAAGGAGCAGACCCTATCGGAAGATCAGTGGCTGATCGACGAAAAAAAACGCTGGCAGGAAGGCAAGTTTCAGGCGCGCTACAAAGGCGACATGGCAGAGTTGCTCAAACGCCAGACCATCGAGTTTGATGCCGGCTGGCCGCTGATCGAAGGTCGGCATGTGCTGTCGACCAGCATTCTCCAGCACTTGCTCGATCACCTTGGCGAGCCATTATTGAAGGCGATGAGCCAAGGCAGTGATGTCAGCGTGACGTTCGATAAACTGTTGCCGCTGAGCTTTGACGATCGCCAGGCCATCGTCGCTCAGGACGTTAAGACGCTGCCGCCTGCATCGATCAGTGACACCAGCGCACGAGGGCTTTCCATCATTGAAGTGCTGGGGCGCCTGGCCGAAGGCTCATTACAGATGGGGCAGTTGAGTGCCGCCCAACGTCTGCTGCTCGGTCAATTGCTGGGGCTCGAGTCGCTGGACAATCGCAGCTTCCTGGCGGCAGCGGATGAACTCGGCCAACTGGCCAGAATGGTCAGCGATAAAGGCGTAGCGGGACGTTATGCGGTGATCGAGGATCAGTTATTCAAATATAAGGCCGCCGAGTTCATGGCTGGGTTTGCGAACCCGGTCGAAGAGTCGATGGATCAGGCCGTCGACGCGCTGCTCCTGAAGTACAACGCCATGGAAAAGCCGCTGAGCCTGCGCCAGTGGGGGCAACAGGTGGCCCGGATCCAGCAAGTGGCAAAATCCGAATTCCGTGAACGGCTTACTGAACGTTCCGCTGAACTGCAGGGCAGTTTCCGCGAGGCGACCGCCCGGTTTTTCCCTCAGGATCTGTTGTTCGATGGCTTCGGTAACACCATCGGCCGGCGGTGTTATCCCTTGGCGCTTGTCATGGCGGCGGCGATCGCCAAAGGGGAAGCGGCGGTCGCCACGCTGCGCGAGCGGTTCTTCGTGAGCATTGTGGAGCCTGAGGACAACAATTCGCGAAGCTTCGTACGCTCCATCGAAGCGCTGCACGGCGTGGACGTGAGCGAAGTAGGCACCGCGCCGCGAGTCAACCTGCAACAGATGGTGGATTTGCTTGAGGCCCGGACGACGACCAGCACGCTGATGCTCAACTCTGACAACCACGCCATGCTGGTGGCCAAAACCTGGGTCGGTGATCGCAGTACCTATCACTTCTACGATCCCAACCTCGGCGTTTTCGAGTTTGAACATCCCGAAGGCATGCTCAGCGACCTGCAGAACTTTTTCGGTCAAATGGGCATGGCTGATTATTACACCGCCTACGGCGAGCGCGGCCAACCGACGTTTGATCTGGTCGAAGTGCAAAGCGACCGGATTGCACAATGGGAGCTGTCCTTGGGTGTGCGCGTCGAAGACTTGCTGTTGCCTGGTACATTGAAAGAGATGGATGCTCCCGGTGGTCGAAAACGCTTGGCCAGCGCCAGGGGCCAGTCGCTGGTGAACAATTCACGATTGGGCAAAAGCCTGATGGAGCTGGACAGTCACTGGTGGGGCCAGCAAATCACGCAGGCCAGCCACGATCTGCAAGCCAAAAACCAACTGACCGCCGACTTCATTCCATTATTTGAAACCCTGGAAATCACTCCGCGGGGCGACTATCAACTGAGCCTGATCAAACCCGAAAAGCCCGGCATCCCCGAGCAACTGGTGCGCGTCACCACCGACGATCAGCGCTTCCTGCGCATCAAGAATCACCTCACCGAACTCTTCGACAAACTGACCACGCGCCGGACCAGCGCGCTCGATCCGACCGGCGTTGGTGCGGTCCACACACTCAACGCCGGGTTTGCGATCCAGGCCTTGATGAATGCGTTGCGTGGCCGCGAAGGAGATGATCGAAGCCTGACGCTGGCGGTGCGTCTGCACGCTTATGTGAATTATGCGCAGATCGTTCATGGTCTGGTGATCGATATGGTTGGCGTTGTCAGTCTGGTGCGTCAGGGCCTGGCCCAGGAACGGCTGATTGCCCAGACCAGTTCCACGGTGGCGGGGGAGGCGCTCGGGCATGTGGCAGGTGAAGGCGTCGGCACGGTGTTGGGCATGGTCAACGTCGGGTTTGATATCTACCAGTTGAGCAAAGCCGACAACGATGTGGACGTCGCCCGGTTCAGCACGCAATTGGCCTTCGACTCGGCCAGTGCCGTACTGGGCGCCGTGAGTATGGGCGCCGGCCTGGCGTCGGCTGCCACGGTCGCCGCGTTCTTTGGCGGGGCGTCGGTGATCGTCGGCGGACTGGCCGTCGGCGTGGGCGCATTGGCCCAGGGCTTTGCCATGGTCGCCGAACGCTCCAAACAGGTCGGGCTGTTTTTCCATGAACTGGATCAGGCCTATCGCGGTGCGCCCTTCAGCTGGAGCGCACAACAGAACGCCTGGCAGGCGCACCCGAAACTGGTGGTCCAGAGCCTGGACCTGCGCACCGGCGTGGTGACGTACGACAGTCAGCACCTGTTCCCGTTGCGCAATCATTTCGGTGTGCCGGATTACGATGTGGATTACGACCGGGCGATCAATTTACGTCAAGGCCTCGGGCTACCAGGCTCTGGTACCTTCCGCCCGGCGGCGGGTGAGGTAATTGTCCTGCCGTGCACGCCTCAAGCGTTCTACGGTTACGACTACCACACACTGCCGTTCTCCTCTTGGCGGCATGATCAGGGTTTCGATGTCGCACGCCGTCTGGAAACGAAAAATTCGCAGGGGCAGTGGCAGTTCCTGTTCACGTTCTATTCGTTCCCGGGCGAATACATCCTGCAGAATATTTACCCGTCCTACCGGCCTCACACCACGACAGTGATTCAGGTCCGGGTCGACGATGTGCCGCGCACGCTGGTGGTGCCAACGCTGCTCAAAAGCTGGCATGGCCGCATCGCTTATGAGATCGAGGCCAGCGGTGCTCCCTGTACGCTGATGCTCAATCAAGGGGTGGACGTGCGACTCAATTCGTCGAGCCTCAGGACGCTGCAATGGACGCTGCTGGCAACCTGGGCGAAGGAGAGCGACGTACAGTTCCTGAACGGCGGGGTCTTGAGAATCGGCGGGGTCAACATCACCTGCCACGGCGAAGCTATTTTTGATATCACGCTGCATTTGTCGGGGAGCAACCGCTTTCGGGTCGACCATCGCCAGCAGGTGTTGATCCCGCTGGAAGTGGATGCACTGCCGGGTGCTGATGCCCCGACATTGCGATCGCACTTCAAGGCGTTGGCCCGGGAACATCGACTGGAGCAACCGTACACGCCTGTGCACAATTTCCTGATCCCGTTCGATGACGCCAAGGAAGAACGCCACACCACCGCCTACTACGATTCGGCGCAGAACCGTTTCCTGTACATCCAGGACGACGACGTCATTGTGCCCGAGGATCCGCTGTTGGGCGCGGTGGTGGAGGGCGCTGCGTATTTCTATCACCCGCAAAGTGCCGAGGTGATCAGGACCGATGTGGTCAGTGGCCTGATCAGTCACCGCTATCTGTTGATGCTCAAGCGTGGAGAGTTCGCCGTCACGCAGTGTTCGGCAGTGCCCGGCGGGGTCAGGGTGGTACAGGAATTCATCGAGGGCGATCAAAGCTACAGCCTGGAATATCTGCTCACCGACGAAGGCGTGTTGCTCACTTCGCTGACGCGCGGTCTCGAAACCACTTTGGAGGACATTCTAGGGCTGTCGCCGACGCTGGCCGACTGGAAGCCGCTGTTGGGCGATTACACTGCGTGGCCCGCCGTGACCTCGACAGAGCGCATCAAAACATCGAACTGGCAGTTGGGTGCTTTTGTTGCCATTCACTGGAAACCGGAACAAGGCCGGTCCGACATGAGTTGGGTGCGCAGCAGCGATGGCTTGATTGTGCGACCGCAGCCTACGCGACATCACCTCCGGGGCTGGAAGGATTCGGACAAGGACAAGAACCAGTCAAGCCTGTTGGTACCGGCCGGTACTGAGGGGGATGTGTTTGTCATGTACAAACGCCTGAGTTCGCGCCTGTGCGTACAGCGCCGTTCTGTCGTGGATGGACAGGTAAAACTGTCGGTCGAGTGGCAGACGCTCAAAGGGCTCAATGGTGTTGTGGTGGCCCAGCAAGGTTGCCTGGCCTTGACCGACAAGGGACTGTTCTACGATTTGACGCCCGAGGGCGAGTTGCAGTTGGGAGGCTTGACCGAAGTCTGGTTCAAGGATCGGCTGCAATGGTGGACGCAGTTGCCGGCGCTGGTAACCGATGCTCCTTTCACCACGCTGGCCTTGATCGGTTTGGACAATGCTCGCGGTGATGCGCGCTTGTGCGCCTGGTACCTCGAAGGACGCCTGGTGCTGGCCGACCTGGGCCATGGCAAGGAAGTGCGGTTGCTGGGGGCAACCCCGGATAACGCGGCAGCCTGGCTGTTCGACGTCGCCGCTGGCCAGATCTATCGCCAGCCCTTTATCGACGATAAACAACTACCGAACGCCTTTGGTGGCGGCACTCGATTATTGATCTCTGATGCGCTGCCAGCACTGCAACCACTGTGGCGCCCGTGGACCTTCGCCGACGTGACACGTCGGGGCGCCGGCCTGCTGGCCACGACCGTTGAAGGCATCCAGATGGAACTGAACCATAACGAGCCTGCATTGATCACCGGCGTCGACAGCCAATGGGTGCGCGAACACGCCGACGCCTTGGGCGAACATCTCAAGGCGCTGGTAGATAGCACACAGCGTTGCGCCCCGTTGCTCAACGTGGCTCATCCTGTGCGCCAACAATGGTTTGTCAGCAGTAGCGGGCGTTTGATCGACGCGGCCAACGTGCCGCGTCCCGAGTCATCCGTTGCACTGGGCACTCAGCGGCATACCAACGTCTTGTTGTTCGATGCAGCCGACGGCTTTTTACGCCGCTATCCGCTTACCGGCACCATCGGCCCAATGAGCTATGTGCAACGCAACGCCGATACGCTGACGGTGCAAAGCAATCTGAAGCTTGATGATGTGCTGCCATTGATTCCCGACGATGTCAGTACTTTGATCCTGCGTCTGGGCCATACCGGTGCGAAGTGCCGACTGTCAAAAGCGGCCTGGCGGCGGCTGGAATCGGTGATCGTCGATTGCCGACCGCCCCTGGGCAAGCAAGCGGCACTGGTCAAACTGGACTGGACACTGGACTCGCCGGAGCAACTGATCGTCAGCCGGGTGGATGAACACCTGGTGATGCTCGATCCCGTCACGTGCCACAGCCTGATCTTCCGTGAAGCCTGTGCAAAGGATGTCACGCTACGCGGCGAGTTGCTGCTGTCGATAAATGCATATCAGCCTTTTACCATTTCGTCGCTGGTGAGCAAGCCAGGTATCACGGGTGGCATACAGCTCAAAACGCTATTAATGATTCGGCAAGATGCAGCTGCTGAAAATCAGGTGTGATTCCTAAACGCTGAGCATGCTTACGGATCCCCTTCACATGGTTTTTGACGTGTGAAGGGGCAGCGCCGCAAGATGTGAAGTCACTCAGATGAGTCAGAATAAAACCAGGGCCGAGGACAATAAGTTCCTCGGCCTTGTGCATTCAGGGCACCAGATAACCCTTCACCCCGGTAAAGATGATCTGCGCCGCCAGCGCGCAGACAAACAAACCCATCAACCGACTGACAATCTGCAAGCCCTGGTCGCCGAGAATCCGCTCGATCCGGTTCGACAAATACAGCACCACCCCCACCGTAAAACTGGCCAGGGCAATACTCAGAATCGCCGTGAGCTTGTCATCCCAGTGCGGCTGACTTACACCCATCACCAGCAGCGCACCGATGGTGCCGGGGCCGACCGTCAGGGGAATGGTCAGCGGCACGATGGTGACGTCCTGCTGCACGTTATCAGTCTGCACCGCCGACTTGCCCTGGGCCATGCCCAGTGCCGAGATGAACAGCACGCTGCCGGCACCGATGCGGAACGCGTCCACCGTGATCCCGAACACGCTGAAAATCACTCGCCCGAACAGGTACAGCAAGACACTGGATACCAGTGTCGCGACCGCCACTTTCCAGGCCAGGCGGCGTTGTTCCTTGCGCGAATAACCGCGGGTCAGGCTGATGAAGCAGGACAACACGAAGAATGGGCTGTAGAGCACCAGCATCTTCAGGTAAACGCTGAACAACACGTGGAGCATGGGTGCTAGCTCACTGGCGGGGGAAGTCGAGGGGGAGTCTATCAGGCGCTACAGCGTCTGTCGGCTCAGGACGTTTGCGCCGCTGCCCGGTTCTGCTGATCGCGCTGGGCCACCCAATGCTCGATCAGTTCGCGCAACTGCGACAGCTCGACCGGTTTGGCCATGTGCCCGTCCATGCCGGCCTGGCGCGCGCGCTCTTTATGCTCGGCGAGGATGTGTGCGGTCAATGCCACCACCGGCGTGCGAATCCGCTGGTTGCCGACTTCCCACGCGCGCAATTGCTGGGTCGCGGAGAAACCGTCGAGGATCGGCATTTCGCAGTCCATCAACACCAGGTCGTAGCGTTGGGCTTTCATCGCCTGCAACGCTTCTTCGCCGTTGCTGGCGGTGTCCGGTTGCAGATTGAGCTTGCCCAGCATGCCGCGAATGACCTTGGTCGAAATGCTGTTGTCTTCGGCCACCAGGATGCGGAAATCGCTGGGCACCTTGACCGGCACGGTAGGGCCGGCAGGTAAATGGTGCGACACGGCCAGGCCCTTGTTGCGCTGGTTCAGTTCGTCCGCCAGGGTGGTCTTGAGGGTGTAGCCGGCCACCGGTTTGGCGAGGATGCGTTTGATCCCCGAGTTGCGGGCGATGATCTTGCTCGGCGCATTGCTGATGCCCGTGAGCATGATCAGCAGGATGTCGTGATTGAGGCTCGGGTCTTCCTTGATCTTGGCTGCCAGTTGCATGCCGGTCATGCCGGGCATGTTCTGGTCGAGCAGGACCACGTCGAAGTAATCGCGCAAATGAGCCTTGGTGCGCAACAACGCGAGGGCCTCCTTGCCGGACGGTACGGCGCTGACATTCAGGCCCCAGGCGCTGCACTGTTGCACCAGCACCTTGCGGCAGGTGTCGTTGTCGTCGACCACCAGCACGCGCGCACCTTGCAGCGGGCTGTCGAGATCGGAAGTCGGGTGTTCGAGGCGGTCCGGGTCCAGTGGCAAGGTCAGCCACAGAGTGCTGCCCTGGTTGGCGCCGCTCTTGATCCCGAACTCCCCTTGCATCAGGCGAATCAGTTGCCGGGCGATCACCAGCCCCAGATTGCCGCCCAGGCGAGTGGCCGAAAGGAAATGCTTGCTGTGCAGTTCGGCGTGCATCAGCGCATCACGCTCTTCGGCTTCCATTGGCACGCCGCTGTCCTGCACGGCGATGCGCAGGCGCGGTTTGGCGCTGCGTTCGTCGAGGGCGACGACGATCAGGATCTCGCCTTCGTCGGTCTTTTTCAGGGCGTTTTCCAGCAGGCTCAGCAGGGTCTGGCGCAGGCGGGTTGGGTCACCGCTGATCACCCGTGGCACTTGCGGCTGGATAAAGCTGATCAGCTCGACGTTTTGCTGCTCGGCCTTGGCGCGGAAGATACTCAGGCAATCTTCGATCAGGGCATTGAGGTCGAATTGCACGTCGTCCAGTTCGATCTGCCCGGACTCGAGCTTGGAGATGTCGAGAATCTCGTTGATCAGGGTCAGCAGTTCGTTGCCGGCACTGTGGATGGTCTGCACGTAATCGCGTTGCTTGACCGACAACGGCGTGCCCAGCAACAGTTCGGTCATGCCCAGTACGCCATTCATCGGCGTGCGGATTTCGTGGCTGATCTTGGCCAGGAATTCGGCCTTGGCGTTGATCTCGGCATTGCTGGCGGCCAGGTCGCGGCTGACGCTGAAGCGGTCTTCGGTGATGCTGCGCTGGCGCTCGCCCAGGGCGATGCTCATCAACAGGCCGCTGATGCAGATAAAGACCAGTAAGGTAATGATCAGGCCTTGCGGCGCCACCAGGGTCAACCCCAGCAGCGCCGGGAGGATGATCAGGGCGCCGATGTTGAACACCACCATGGCCGCGACGAACAGTCGGGCCGGGCGATAGCCTTTTTGCCAGTGAAAGGCGCTGACGAACAACATACTCAGGCCCGCGAGGGCGACCAGGCCGTAGGTGATGATGTTCAGCGGCAGGGTGTTGACGAATAACAGCAGCAGCCCGCTGACCACGGTGAACAGAATGTCGCCGAGCAGCAGCTTGTTCAGTGGATGCGGTCCTAGCGGTGCAAAGAATCGGTAGGCGAACATCAAGCCGCAGGGCGCTGTCAGCAACAAGGCCAGGTAAGCACCGGGGGTCTGGACGGCGTGCCAGTTCGGCAGCCACGGCCCGGCCAGGTTCAGCAGCAGGACCAGGCTGAGCATCAACAGAAACTCGCAAGCGGCCAGCCAAAGGCTGCTGCGCGAGCGGGTATAGGCGTAACGAACGACGTTGTGCAGGATCAGCATGCCGATGCAGCCGAACAGCAGGCCATAGATCAGTGTGAGGTTCTGATTGGCCGCCGTCATCACTGCTGATTGCAGGGTGATGTAAGGCCGCAACTGGTGCTCGGAAACCAGCCGCAGGTAGACGTCGAGGGGTTTGTCGCTTTGGGGCAGCGGCAACATGAAGTCGCTGCTGGGCAATGGCCGTTCAGCCTGGGGCTGTTGAGTGCCGGTGTTCAGTTGCTCGACCAGCTTGTCGCCGTCCAGCACATACAGATTGAGGTGCGACAGGTCGGGAGCGAAGACGCGCAGCAGTTGTTCATGCTTGCCCGGTGTCAGCCGGAAACGTAGCCACAATGCACCGTCGGGCTCGGCCGCCGTGAGGTGGTCGAGTTCGATAGGGCTGAATTGATTGGTGAAGCGTGCGGAGCGGATGTCGCTCAGCGCCAGGTCGCCCTGTTCGTCGAGCAATACCGACCAGCCACTGCCTTGCGCGGCCTGGGCCGGGAGCATGCAGAGCAAGGTCAACAGAGTGACGGTAAGACCTATGGCAATCCTGAGCCAGCGCACGGCGAAATCCCTTCGTAGGTTGATGCCAGAATATAACTATGCGCGGCGCCGGAATAGTCCGGCAAGGGCATCAAGCCCTTGCCTGGCCAAATGGAAGCCTTATTCCTGATTTTCGCCACGCTCGCGGGCAATGGCACGGTAGCCAATGTCCTTGCGATAGAAGCTGCCTTCCCAGTCGATTTCAGCCGCCAGCTTGTAAGCTTGCTGCTGGGCCGCATCAACGCTGGCGCCCATGGCTGTGGCGCAAAGCACCCGACCACCGGCCGTCACCACCTGACCGTCCTTGAGCGCAGTACCGGCGTGGAAGACTTTGCCTTCCAGTGCCGCCGCTGCGTCGAGACCGTTGATCGCCACACCTTTAGCATAGTCGCCAGGATAGCCGCCGGCCGCCAGCACGATGCCGACGCTTGGACGTGGATCCCATTGCGCTTCGACTTTGTCCAGGGCTTGCGCCAGGGCCGCTTCGACCAGCAACACCAGGCTCGACTGCAAACGCAGCATCACCGGTTGGGTCTCAGGGTCGCCGAAACGGCAGTTGAACTCGATAACCTTTGGGTTGCCGGCTTTGTCGATCATCAGGCCCGCGTAAAGGAAACCGGTATAGACGTTGCCTTCATCGGCCATGCCGCGCACGGTCGGCCAGATCACCAGGTCCATGACGCGTTTGTGCACTTCAGACGTAACGACCGGGGCAGGGGAGTAGGCACCCATGCCGCCGGTGTTCGGGCCGGTGTCGCCGTCGCCAACGCGTTTGTGGTCCTGGCTGGTGGCCATCGGCAATACGTTCTTGCCGTCGACCATGACGATGAAACTGGCTTCTTCGCCATCGAGGAACTCTTCGATCACTACGCGGGAACCGGCGTCGCCGAAGGCATTGCCTGCCAGCATGTCGCGCACGGCGTCTTCGGCTTCAGCCAGCGTCATGGCGACGATCACGCCTTTACCGGCGGCCAGGCCGTCGGCCTTGATCACGATCGGTGCGCCTTTCTCACGCAGATAAGCCAGGGCCGGCTCGATCTCGGTGAAGTTCTGGTAATCGGCGGTCGGGATCTTGTGGCGCGCCAGGAAATCCTTGGTGAACGCTTTCGAGCCTTCCAGCTGGGCAGCGCCAGCGGTCGGACCGAAGCAATCGAGGCCACGGGCGCGGAACAGGTCGACAACGCCGGCAACCAGCGGGACTTCCGGACCGACGATGGTCAGGGAAACGTTCTTCTCGGCAAAATCAGCCAGTTGCTCAAGAGCCAGCACGTCGATAGCGACGTTCTCGCACTTGGCTTCAATGGCGGTGCCGGCGTTGCCCGGAGCAACGAAAACCTTCTGCACGCGCGGATCCTGAGCCACTTTCCAGGCCAGGGCGTGTTCACGGCCACCGCTGCCAATGATCAAAACATTCATTTCAAAAACCTCGGATGACGCTAATTCTTGGTAGCACCGCAGGGTGCTCTTATGTGGGAGCGGGCTTGCTCGCGAAAGCGGTGTATCAGTCACATCATTGCTGAATGTGCCGCCGTCTTCGCGAGCAAGCCCGCTCCCACAGGGATCGCTGTATCAGTGACGGAAGTGGCGCATGCCGGTGAAGACCATGGCGATGCCAGCTTCATCAGCCGCTGCAATCACTTCTGCATCACGCATCGAGCCGCCTGGTTGGATCACTGCAGTGACGCCGGCCTTGGCCGCATTGTCCAGACCGTCACGGAACGGGAAGAACGCATCCGACGCCATGACCGAACCCTGCACCTGCAGACCGGCGTGCTCAGCCTTGATCGCAGCGATACGGGCGGAGTTCACGCGGCTCATCTGGCCCGCGCCGACACCGATGGTCTGGCGATTCTTGGCGTAGACGATGGCGTTGGACTTAACGTACTTGGCGACTTTCCAGGCGAAGATCAGGTCGTGGATTTCCTGTTCGGTCGGGGCACGCTTGGTCACGACTCTCAGGTCATCGGCGCTGATCATGCCGATGTCGCGGCTCTGTACCAGCAGGCCGCCGTTGACGCGTTTGTAGTCCCAGGCAGCGGCGCGGTCAGCCGACCATTCGCCGCAGGCCAACAGGCGCACGTTGGCCTTGGCAGCCACGATCGCGCGGGCTTCTTCGCTGACGCTTGGGGCAATGATTACTTCGACGAACTGACGCTCGACGATGGCCTTGGCAGTTTCAGCATCCAGCTCGCGGTTGAAGGCGATGATGCCGCCGAACGCAGATTCAGTGTCGGTAGCGTAGGCCAATTCGTAAGCCTGGCGGATGCCGCCTTCGGCGTCCGGGCTCACGGCAACGCCGCACGGGTTGGCGTGCTTGACGATCACGCAGGCTGGCTTGACGAAGCTCTTCACGCATTCCAGCGCGGCGTCGGTGTCGGCCACGTTGTTGTACGACAGCTCTTTGCCTTGCAGTTGGGTCGCGGTGGCGATGCCGACTTCGGCTGGCTTGGCTTCCACGTAGAACGCCGCGCTCTGGTGCGGGTTCTCGCCGTAGCGCATTTCCTGAGCCTTGACGAACTGGCTGTTGAAGGTGCGCGGGAACTCGCTGCGACCTTCGGTGCTGAGGGTTTCAGCGGCCTGGTTCACAGTGCCCATGTAGTTGGCGATCATGCCGTCGTAGGCGGCGGTGTGTTCGAAAGCCTTGAGCATCAGGTCGAAACGCTGAGCGTAGGTCAGGCCGCCGGCCTTGAGGCCTTCCAGCACATTGGCGTAGTCGCTGGCGTTCACCACGATGGCCACGTCTTTATGGTTTTTGGCTGCCGAGCGGACCATGGTCGGGCCGCCGATGTCGATGTTCTCGATGGCGGTCGGCAAGTCGCAGCCTGGCTTGTTGATGGTGGCTTCGAATGGGTACAGGTTGACCGCAACCAGGTCGATCGGCTTGATACCGTGCTCGTTCATGATCGCGTCATCGATACCGCGACGACCGAGGATCCCGCCGTGGATTTTCGGGTGCAGGGTCTTGACTCGACCGTCCATCATCTCTGCGAAACCGGTGTAATCCGCGACTTCCACTGCGGCAACACCGTTGTCGCGCAGCAGCTTGAACGTCCCGCCGGTGGAGAGGATCTCGACGCCCAGGGCTTCAAGCTCTTTGGCGAATTCGAGGATCCCGGTCTTGTCGGAGACGCTGATCAAGGCGCGGCGGATCGGCAGGCGGGTAGTCTGGTCGGTCATTTCAATTTCCATCAAAAGCAAAGGAGTCAGCAAAAAAGGCGACCGGTTTTACGCGGGCGCCTTTCTGGTTTGATTGAATGCTTACAGCAAATCGTACTGCTTGAGTTTCTTGCGCAGCGTGCCTCGGTTCAGCCCGAGCAGCTCGCTGGCCTTGGTCTGGTTGCCCTTGACGTAGTTCATCACGCATTCGAGCAGGGGAGCCTCGACTTCGGAGAGCACCAGGTTGTACACATCCGTGACGGCAGCGCCTTCAAGGTGGGCGAAATAATTGTGCAGCGCCTTCTCGACACTCCCGCGAAGGGTCTGACCTTCTTCGCTCGGCGTATTGAGGTGCTGTTTCAAATTCACGTTGTCGCTCACGGGTGTTATTCCACTCACTAAAGTCTCGGTCATCATCGTCATGCGGCCACCCCTTCTCCGTCCCCTGTCAGGCTCTTGTAGCGCTCGGCAAAGAACTCCCGAACGTTGGCGCATTGTGTTTCCGTACCATCCAAACGATTGAAGTGGGCGCGGAACTCCCTGGCGCCCGGCAAGGTTGCGAGATACCAGCCCACATGCTTTCGAGCAATGCGTACGCCCATCACGTCTCCATAGAAGACGTGCAGCGCAGCCAGATGCTCTAGCAGAATGCGTTCCACCTCGATCAGTTCCAGCGCCGGGAGTTTCTCGCCGGTACGCAGGAAATGGTCGATCTCGCGAAAAATCCATGGCCGCCCCTGGGCAGCCCGGCCTATCAACAGGCCATCGGCACCGGTCGCGTCGAGCACGTACCGGGCCTTCTCGGGTGAATCAATGTCGCCATTGGCAAAGACCGGGATCGACACCGCCTGCTTGATCGCGGCGATGGTGTCGTACTCGGCTTCACCGGTGTACAGGTCAGCCCGGGTGCGGCCATGGACCGCCAACGCCGTAATGCCTGCCTGCTCGGCGATCTTCGCCACGGTCAGCCCGTTCTTGTTGTCCCGGTCCCAGCCCGTGCGGATCTTCAACGTCACCGGCACATCAACTGCGGCCACGACGGCCTGCAGGATCTCGGTGACCAATGCTTCATCTTTCAACAGTGCGGAACCGGCGGCCTTGTTGCAGACCTTTTTCGCCGGACAGCCCATGTTGATATCAATAATCTGTGCGCCCAGTTCGACGTTGGCCCGGGCCGCATCCGCCAGCATCTGCGCATCGCCACCGGCAATCTGTACCGAGCGTGGCTCGGGATCACCTTCGTGAATCATGCGCATCCGCGATTTGCGGGTGTTCCACAAGCTCATGTCGCTGGTGACCATTTCCGAGACTACAAGCCCTGCGCCCAATCGCTTGCACAGCTGACGAAAGGGCTGGTCGGTGACCCCCGCCATTGGGGCGAGGATCAAGCCGTTGTGCAATGTATATGGACCGATGCGTACCGCCGACATAGGACTTCCCTGTTGTGGGGCCGGATCATGAGAGTTCGAAAAAGGGTTGGCATGATACCCGCTCTCGATGACTGGATAAAGGCTGAATTGAACAAAATCTGAACAGTTATTCTGTTATCGCCAGTGGTTTGGTCCCGGCGGGCAAAGTCAGAAAACCGCCGTCAATCCCAGAGCACTGAAGCGCTTCACTCGGGCGAATGGAAGCTCAGGCTGTAGTTCACCGCTTTGGGGCCTGGATCGAGGATGTCCAGCGCGATGTGGATCGGCGTTTGTGGTGGCATCTCGGCCATGCCTTCGAGGTCGCCGTTGAGGTACTCGCCGGGCTTGAAGCGACGGCTGGCGATCAGGTGGCCGTTGAGGTCGGCAAAGCGCAGTTCCAGCAACGGGAAAGGCTGGGAGAATGCTGCGCGGTTATAGATGATCGCATCCACCACCAGTGCCCCACTGAAATCCGGGTGACTGCGCACCACCAGGTTGCTGCTTTTGATTTTGGCGATGTCGACCTTGGACGGCACCGTGCAGCCGATTTGCGGGCACAGTTGCTGGAACCACGGACGGTATTGGTCCTGGCGAGCAAGTTCGTCGAAATGGTAAGCCACGTACTGGCCGGCGAGGGCGCCGGCACCGAGCAGGATCAGCAACAACCAGAAAAACCGTCGACCCCACGGTGAGCGGCGTTTCTGCCAGTCCAGTTGCAGCGGGTCGTCGCTCAGGTCCTGCAAGGCGTCGGCACGTTCCGTCGACTCGCTGCGTTCGTGTCGCTTGCGCAGGTGGGCAATCGGGGGCAGGTCGTCGTCAGGTGCATCGGTTGCCGACAGACGATCGTGGTGCAGGGGCGTGTCGAGCGGGTCATTCAGGCGCAGTTGCGGCACATGGGGCTCGTCGTCCAGATCAACCGGTTCCAGAGAGAACGAAGGTTCAGTGCGCGAGTGTTTGCTCGATTCTGCCTGCGTTTCCTGTTGGTCGGCTTCGACCGCATGGGCGCGATCAGCCGCCGATTCACTGAAGAGGCTGTCGGACCAGGGCTCTTCGTCGTGTTCCACAGAGTCGCGGCGAGCGCTGAGGCCGTTTTCGCGGTGCCGGCCAAATTCCGTGGTCGGCTGGATTTCCCGCTGTTCGAGCCGGGCGAGTTCCTGGTCCAGGTCGAGGCTGTCCAGATCCATCTCGGTGGCAGACCACTGCTTTTGGCTGATGGCCCGTACCGGTGGCTCGATGACAGCCGGGGCGACCGGTTTGACCGCGTCCTTGCCGGCGCGCTGCTCAAGCAGTTGCTTGGCGGCGTTGAACACTTGCAGGCAGGAGCCACAGCGAACCACTCCACGGGCCACGCTCAATTGAGCATGGCTGACGCGGAAGCTGGTTTGGCAATGCGGGCACTGAGTGACGAAGCTGTCGGTCATGCGGCGATCCGGATTATGCAGGCGCTCATTCTAGCGCCGACGGCCAGTGATGCGCACCCAGCCATCACGATTGGCAATCGGGTCCAGATCGAAGTCCTGGGCGTAGGCCTTGGCAACTTCTTCACCTTGCTCGGCAAGGATGCCCGACAGCGCCAGGCGACCACCTGGCTTGACCAGGCTGGACAATTGCGGCGCCAGGGAAACCAGCGGGCCAGCGAGGATATTGGCGACCAGCACGTCAGCCTGAACCTGCGGCAGGTCTTCCGGCAGGTACAGTGGGAACAGCGCTTCAGCAATGTTGTTGCGTCCGGCGTTGTCGCGGGAGGCTTCGAGGGCTTGCACGTCGATGTCGGTGCCGACGGCTTCCTTGGCGCCCAGCAGCAGGGCGGCGATGGCCAGAATCCCCGAGCCACAGCCGAAGTCCAGCACGTTGCAGTCCTTCAGGTCCTGGCCGTCGAGCCATTCCAGGCACAGCGCGGTAGTCGGATGCGTACCGGTGCCGAATGCCAGGCCCGGATCGAGCAGCAGGTTCACGGCGTCTGGTTCAGGGGCGGCGTGCCAGCTCGGAACAATCCACAGGCGCTCGCCGAAACGCATCGGCTGGAAGCCGTCCATCCAGCTGCGTTCCCAATCCTGGTCTTCGATGATTTCGCTGTGATGCTCGGGCAGCGGGCCGCCGGTCAGCAATTCCATGTGGGCCAGCACGCTGGCGGCTTCGGTGCCGTCCTCGAACAGGGCCAGCAGATGGGTGTGGGACCACAGCGGCGTGGTGTTGAGTTCCGGTTCGAAGATCGGCTGATCTTCGGCGTCCATGAAGGTCACCGATACGGCGCCCACTTCAAGGAAAGCGTCTTCGTAGGTTTCGGCTTGTTCTGGGCTGATGGCGAGACGGACTTGCAGCCAAGGCATGGCGGGCACCTTTGAAAAATATTGATTGCAGCCTAGCGGGCTGCGAGAAGCGCGCAAGTTTACGCGAGCGCGCGGCAGAAGACGACAAGGCCGGTGCATGCCGCGCCGACTTGCTCTTTGTAGGAGCGAGGCTTGCCCGCGAACCACGCGGCGCGGTTTATCAAGTAGAGCGCGTCATCGTTCTTCGCGGGCGAGCCTCTCTCCTACAGAGGGCTGTAATCTCCAGAAACAACAAAGCCGCTCGAAAGCGGCTTTGTTGGTCTGGATCACATCTTAATGCTGGTTAGCCAGCTTGTGTTCCAGGTAGTGGATGTTGATTCCACCTTTGCAGAAGCCTTCGTCGCGGACCAGGTCGCGGTGCAGCGGGATGTTGGTCTTGATCCCGTCGACAACGATTTCGTCCAGCGCATTGCGCATGCGTGCCAGGGCTTCGTCACGGGTTGCGCCGTAGGTGATCAGCTTGCCGATCAACGAATCGTAGTTCGGCGGAACGGCATAGCCACTGTACAGGTGCGAATCGACGCGAACGCCGTTGCCGCCTGGAGCGTGGAAATGCTTGACCGTGCCTGGGCTTGGCATGAAGGTTTTCGGGTCTTCGGCGTTGATCCGGCATTCAAGTGCGTGACCGCGGATGACGACGTCTTCCTGGGTGTACGACAGCTTGTTGCCAGCGGCGATGCTGAGCATCTCCTTGACGATGTCGATGCCGGTGACCATTTCCGATACCGGGTGCTCAACCTGAACGCGGGTGTTCATTTCGATGAAATAGAACGCGCCGTTCTCGTACAGGAACTCGAAAGTGCCTGCACCACGGTAGTTGATGTCGATGCACGCCTTGACGCAGCGAGCGAGGACTTCAGCACGAGCCTTCTCGTCGATGCCCGGTGCCGGCGCTTCTTCGAGAACCTTCTGGTGACGACGTTGCAGCGAGCAATCGCGGTCGCCCAGATGGATCGCGTGACCCTGGCCGTCGGAAAGCACCTGGACTTCCACGTGACGTGGGTTGGTCAGGAATTTTTCCAGATAGACCATCGGGTTGCCGAACGCCGCGCCAGCTTCGGAGCGGGTCAGTTTGGCCGAGGAGATCAGGTCTTCTTCTTTATGCACAACGCGCATGCCGCGACCACCACCGCCGCCAGCGGCTTTGATGATCACCGGGTAACCGACTTCGCGACCAATGCGCAGAGCGGTTTCTTCGTCTTCCGGCAGCGGGCCGTCAGAACCCGGAACGGTCGGTACACCGGCAGCGATCATGGCGTGCTTGGCCGAAACCTTGTCGCCCATCAGGCGAATGGTGTCGGCTTTCGGGCCAATGAAGGCGAAGCCGGAGTTCTCGACCTGTTCGGCGAAATCGGCGTTTTCCGCGAGGAAACCGTAGCCTGGGTGAATGGCGGTAGCGCCAGTCACTTCAGCGGCGGCAATGATCGCAGGGATGTGCAGGTAAGACTTTGCAGCCGATGCCGGACCGATGCAGACGGATTCGTCCGCCAGACCCAGGTGCATCAGCTCTTTGTCAGCCGTGGAATAAACGGCGACGGTCTTGATGCCCATCTCTTTGCAGGCACGCAGGATCCGCAGGGCGATCTCACCGCGGTTGGCGATCAGAACTTTTTCCAACTTCGCAGTCATCAAAGTCTCTCCGCGGTTCAAACGATGGTGAACAGCGGTTGGTCGTACTCAACCGGCTGGCCGTCTTCGACGAGGATGGATTCGATCACACCGCTGGTTTCAGCTTCGATGTGGTTCATCATCTTCATCGCTTCAACGATGCACAGGGTGTCGCCTTTCTTCACGGTCTGGCCGACTTCAACGAAGGACGGCGAGCTTGGCGAAGATTTGCGATAGAAGGTGCCGACCATTGGCGAACGGGCAACGGTGCCGTTCAGTACTGGTGCGGCCGGAGCAGCAGGAGCGGCGGCAGCAACCGGTGCAGCGGCAACAGGTGCCGGTGCCGGAGCGTGCATTGGCGCTGGAGCGTAGTACTGCTGAGCCGGAGTCTTACTGTGACGGCTGATGCGAACGGACTCTTCGCCTTCCTTGATCTCGAGTTCGTCGATGCCGGACTCTTCCAGCAATTCGATCAGTTTCTTAACTTTACGGATATCCATGAATCATCAACTCCCAAGGGTCGGTCAGGGGCGTTCAACGCTTGTTGTTCAAGCCGTTGCCTGTCTTTCAAGCTGCTCTAGTGCGGCCTCCAGGGCCAGTCGATAACCGCTGGCGCCAAGGCCGCAGATCACTCCCACCGCTACATCGGAGAAGTAAGAGTGATGGCGGAAAGGTTCGCGTTTGTGCACGTTAGACAAATGCACTTCGATGAATGGGATGCTCACCGCCAGCAGCGCGTCACGTAATGCGACACTTGTGTGCGTAAAAGCTGCTGGATTAATCAGAATGAAGTCCACACCTTCACCGCGAGCGGCGTGGATGCGGTCGATCAATTCGTACTCGGCGTTGCTTTGCAGGTGCAGCAAATGATGTCCGGCTTCGCGGGCACGGCGTTCCAGGTCCTGGTTGATCTGCGCCAGTGTCGTAGCGCCGTAGGTGCCCGGTTCGCGGGTGCCGAGCAAGTTCAGGTTGGGTCCGTGCAGAACCAATAGCGTTGCCATCTGCTGTTCCTTGTTATCTGTGTGCAATTGTCAGAACCCGGCGACTATGCCGCAAAGCCTTTGTGACTGTCCAGTTCTATGCAATAGCCAGCACGATGGCCGATGTTTGCGCGAAATTTGTGACCGGCTTATTAAATCCGGTCATTTGCTTTCGCAACACGTTCGGCGAAGTCTTTCGCGTTGATCTCACCGATTACCCGCACATCGGCACGTTCGCCGCCGTCCTTGCCGAAAAACATCAAGGCGGGAGGCCCGAACAATTTATAGCGGTCGAGCAGGGTGCGTTGTTCGGCGTTGCTGGCGGTGATGTCGAAGCGGATCAAGCGATAACTCTTGAGTCCTTCAACGACTTTGGTGTCGTTCAGCACTTCGTGTTCGATGACTTTGCAGCTGATGCACCAGTCGGCGTACCAGTCCAGCAGCAGCGGGGTGCCCGAGGTTTTGGCTTCGGCGAGAACGCGGTCCAGGTCGGCCGGGGTGCTGACGGTTTGCCAGGCGTTGGTGTTTGGCGTCGGTGCATTGGCAACAACGGTGCGCGACTGGCCAATGGGGTTCAATGGATCGGTCTGGCCGCTGAACGCGCCATACCAGCAAGCCAGGGCATAAAACACCAGGAACATCCCCAACAATTGCCCCAGGCGTTTTCGAGGAGGTTTGTAGACGAACTCCAGTGCGCCCATGAACAAACCGACGCCGCCAGCCAGCAAACCGATCAACAACAAGGTGATCTGGCCCGGTATCACTCGACTGAGCAAACCCACCGCCAACCCCAGCAGCAGTACGCCAATCGCATTCTTCACGTATACCAGCCATGGCCCGCTTTTCGGCAACCAGGCAGCGCCGCCGGTGGCCACCAGCAACAGTGGCGTGCCCATGCCCAGGCCCAGCACAAACAGTTTCAAACCGCCGCCCAAGGCATCGCCACTGGCGCTGATGTACAACAGCGCCCCGGCCAACGGCGCCGAAACGCAAGGCGAAACCAGCAGACTGGAAACCACCCCTAGTACCGCCGCGCCCCACAGCGAGCCGCCTTCGGTTCGGCCAGCAATCCGGTCCAGTCGACTGCTGATGAAGTGCGGCAGTTTCAACTCGAAGACGCCGAACATCGCCAGCGCAAACACCGCGAAGAACGTCGCGAACGGCACCAGCACCCAGGCCGATTGCAGCCGCGCCTGAAGATTGAGCTGCGCGCCGAACATGCCCATCAACGCGCCGAGCAGGGCGAAACACGCCGCCATCGGCAACACGTAGGCCAACGACAGATTGAAACCACGCAGCCCGCCGACCTGGCCGCGCAACACCACGCCGGAAAGAATCGGCAGCATCGGCAGCACACAAGGTGTAAACGTCAGGCCCAGGCCGGCGAGGAAGAACAGCGCCAGTTCGCGCCAGCTCCAGCTCGTGGTTGTGGTGACGACCTTGTCGGCAACCACCGCACCGCTGCCATCAATGCTCAATCGCTCGGTTTCCGGCGGATAACACAGGCCTTTGTCGGCGCAGCCCTGATAGGTCACCACCAGGGTGAATGCGCGTTGATCAGTGCGTGGCAGCTCTACGTCGAGAATCCCGTGGTAGACCTCGACATCGCCGAAGTACTCATCGTGCTTCTTTTCACCGTCGGGCAGTTGCGCAGCGCTGAGCACGACATCCGCCGGATCAGCGCGAAACTGGAAGCGATGGCGGTAGAGGTAGTAACCCTCGGTGGCAACGAAACGCAGCTTGATCGATTGCGGTGTGCTGTCCACCAGGCTCAGTTGAAAGGCTTCGCGCACCGGCAGGAAATCGGCGCTGTTGTTGATCGAACCCAGCGTTGAACTGGGCCGACTGTCCAGCAACCCGGTGGCGGAGGCCGGCAGGGCGAGCACTAAAAGCAGCAGGCAAAGCAAACGGCGCATGACAATCTCGCGTATCTGAGGTGGGGGCATGATAGCGGACAGTCGGCGGGTGTGCAGGGCCTGGAATTCTGTGGTGATTGTTCCGGCGCCTTCGCGAGCAGGCTCGCTCCCACAGGGGAACGCATTCCAAATGTAGGAGCGAGGCTTGCCCGCGAAGAACGACAACGCGGTTTGTCTGAAAGACCGCGTCGCATCGTTCGCGGGCAAGCCTCGCTCCTACGGGTATTGAGTGTTCTGTTAGACGCGGAAGGCCTGAACGGCCGTATGCAACCTTCCGCCCAGCACCAAAAGATTCTCCCCTTGCTCCCGCCCCTGACCAATCCTCAGCAAGTTATCCCCACCCAACTGGTGAATCCGTTCGCTGTGATCGCGAATTTCACTGACCGCACCGCTCTGTTGCGCCGTGACATCGGCAATGCGCACTGCCGTGTCGGCAATGGTCTGGATTGCCCCGACGATTTTATCCAGCGCACCGTCAGCCGCTTGCGCCTGATTGGCGGTGGCTTCGGCGTGTTCGACCTGGGCGCGCATGCCTTCCACCGATTGCCGCGCAGCGGTCTGCAGGCCGGCGATCAGGGTCTGAATCTCGGCTGTGGCGCCGGCGGTGCGTTGTGCCAGTGAGCGCACTTCTTCGGCGACCACTGCAAAACCACGGCCCATTTCCCCGGCGCGGGCGGCTTCAATGGCGGCGTTCAGGGCTAGCAGGTTGGTCTGGTCGGCAATCGAGCGGATCACCGTCAGCACGCCGCCAATGGTTGCCGACTCTTCGGCCAAGTGTTCGATCATCTGCGCATTGCCTTGCACCTCGCCCACGAGCGCATGCAGCCCGGTGAGGCTCTGGCCGATAACTTTCTGGCCATGTTCCACCGCCAGCCCTGCGTTACGACTGGCGTCGGCGGCCTGGCTGGCATCGCCGGCCACCTGTTGAATGGTGGCTTCCAGTTCGCCGAGGGAGTCGCGGATCAACGCTGTGTCGCCCGCCTGATGCTCAGCGCCGCTGTGCAAGTCGTTGCTCAATTCGGCCAATGTTCGACTGCTGCCGGCAACCTGTTCAGCGTTGAGGCGAATGGTCCCCACCAAGTCCACCAGATAGGCGCGCAAGCGGTTGAGCGAAGCCTGGATGTCATGCAATTCGCGGTTGGTCTTGCCCAGTTGAATGTCCTGGCTGAAATCGCCTTCGGCCCAGGTCGACAGCGCGGGCGCCAGGTTGGTCAGGGTGCGGGCCAGGCGTCGTTGCAAGGTATCGATCAGCAGCGCGATCAGCAGGATCAGGCCGATCATCAGCCCTTGCATCATTCGCACTTCGCCCTGGATCTGCCCGTGCTGGGCGCGCACTACCGGTTCCAGCCCGGCGATGGCTTGCTGCACTGCGGTGATTTTCAAGTGCGTTGCGGCACTCAAGTCGGTGCGTTTCTGGATTTGATCGCGTGTACGCGCCAGTTCGGCCGGGTAGCGAGTGAGCAAGCTGTTGAGTTCGCGCTTGAGGCCAACGCCGGCATCTTCGGCAGTGGCTTTCTCGGTGTTCTCCAGACCCATCATCGAAGCGAAGTCGTCGGTGCTCGATTCCGTGCTGGCGGCCACGCCGAGCAGCGGCAAGGCGTCCAGTTGCGAAGCCTGGGTGCGGATGTTGGTGACCTCGCGCTCAACATCGGAGGCCAACTCACTGCGACCGCTGCTGACCAGTTTGTCCCGGGCCAGGGACAGTTTGCCCAAGTGCTGGGAGGCGGCGAGCAACGGCGTCAGATACGTCGCGTTGGTACTGGCGTATTGGCTGAGTTGATCGAGGCTGGCGCCCAATTCCCGTTCGGCTTGCAGCAACAACGCTTGCGGATCGCCTGCGAGTTTGCCGGCGGCCAGCAGGTCGGTCTTGCTGAATTCTTCCAGGCTCGACAGGCTCGGGCGCAAGGTTTCGGCCAATGCCGGCGGCAATTCGGTGAGTTCTTTTTGCAAGCCGTCGATGGCCTGGCTGGCACTGCTCAGGCGCAGGGCGTCGCCGCTGGACAGGTAATCCTCGACGTTGCGCGCCACTTCATTTTGAAACTGCTGGGACAAACCCAGGTAGCGCTCCATCAACAGATAGGGGCGCTCCAGGGCTTTTTGCGACCACCACAGCGTGGCGCCGAGGGCGACGCACACGGCGACCAGCAGGAGGGTATTGAGGTTGGTCAGCAGCTTCAGGCGCATAGCGGGTCTACCAACGGCAGAATGGTAAGCGCCTGAATTTATTGCGTTTGTGTTACAGCGTTATGACCGAGTCGGTGGATTCCGATGAAAAAGTGGCACTTTGCTTTGACGCCCGCGCCGCTTGCACGCGGTTGCGGCCGGCGTCCTTGGCGCGGTACAGCGCCTCGTCCGCCTGACTGGCCATCATCAGGCTGTCGGAATCTTCGCGCAGCTCAACCACGCCGGCGCTGAAGGTGCACCAAAGGTCCTGAGGCTGGGCTGGGTAATGAATTTCGGCAAAGCGCTGACGGATTTCGTCGAGCACCTTGTGGGCCGATTCGACATCGGTGTCGGGCATGACGATGGCGAACTCTTCACCGCCGTAACGGCCAATAAAGTCGGTCTTGCGCAGTCGCTGCTTGAGAAACAGCGCCAGGCTCTTGATCACCCGGTCGCCCATGGGGTGGCCGTGGCTGTCGTTGACCCGTTTGAAGTGGTCGATGTCGAGCATCGCAAAGCTCAACGGCTTGCTCTCGCGACGAGCGCGGAACGAGCAGTCTTCGAGCAATTGCAGAATATGAGTGTGGTTGTACAGACCGGTGAGGCTGTCGCGGACCATCCGCGCCTTCAGGTTGCGCGCCCGGGCCGCGCGGTTGCGCACGGTGGTGATCAGGTGCCGGGGCTTGATCGGCTTGGTCAGGAAGTCATCGCCGCCCTCGCTCATGGCGTCGAGTTGCTTGTCCAGGTCGTCTTCGGCGGACAGGTAAATGATCGGCACGCTGACGTAACGGTCGTTGTGGCGGATCACCTTGGCCAGTTCGGTGCCGGTGCAGGCCGGCATGTACATGTCGAGGATGATCAGGTCGGGCTGGAAATCCGCCAGTTCGGCCATAGCCTGGATCGGCTCGATCAAGGTCCGCGTGACAATCCCGGCACTGTTGAGCAGGCGCTCGGTGTGCAAGGCCTGGGCGCGGGAGTCGTCGATGATCAGCACTTTATACGGTTCGTACTGGGCGACGCAGGTCAGGACTTCGATCTTCTCCAGCAGGCTCGACGCTTCGAGGGTGCCGGTGAGGAATTCCTGGCCACCGGCGCGCACGGCGGCGAGGCGGGTCGGGGTGTCGGTTTCGTGCAGGCTGAAAAACAACAGCGGCAAGGGCTCGTCGAGGCCGACTTGGGCTTCGGCGGCCAGTTTCAGGCCGATGCCGGGACCGCTGAAGTCCACGTCCATGACAATCGCCGCCGGCAGACGCTCGACCATCGAGGAGCGAAACGCCGACACGCTGTCCAGGGACTGGGCGCTGAGCCCGAAGAATTCCAGTTGTTTGGCCAGCCGCTCGGCGCGATCGTGATCTTGCAGCATCACGTAGATCGGCTTGCGCAGCGGCGGCAGGAAAGTCTGGTCCAGTTGATCGCCGTGACGCAGACCGGTACGGGACAGGCGTTGCATCAAACGATTGAGGTCAGTGATCAGGCCGCTGCTCAGGCGTCCGCGGTTGGCGTCCACGGCTTCCAGCGACTGGCCGATATGGCGCGCCAGTTGCGAGTGTTCCGGTTGTTCGAAGCGTTCGGCAAAACGCAGCAGGCGCAGGTTGGCCTCGCTGAGCTCGGACAAATCGGTAGTGGACCACTCGCTGCGTTGCAGGCGCTGCCATATCTCAAGAATTTGACGTGCCTGATGAATTACCCGCTGGGCAAAGTGGTGCTTGAGGCGCTCACGGCTGGGGTCTTCTGGCTCGGTCATATCCTGACTACTAGTTAGGGTGCATGCTGAGATCGACTGGTGGCTCTATGCTAGCACCTCTTTTCAGTCACATCAGTGTCGTATGTCAATAATCTGCAAAGCGACATCATTCAGTTTCTGACCGACTGGTCGCATAAGCTCCGGGGCTGTGCTTCATTTATAGTGGCGCTTCGATCGATACGATTGTATGGCTCGCTGTTTCCCGCAGGATTTATGCGCGGTAAAAAGAGGCACGATGGCGTAGGGTTGTGGTCGAACCGATGAACTCAAGTGATTGAAAGGATATCGCCATGCTGGACTGGAAGAACCGCGCGGGCAGCGCACCTGAACGTGCCGCTGAACCGAAATCGGCCACCCGCAGCTATATCAGCGGCCTGTTGTTCAGCCGGGCGCTGGCCACTCTGATTGTCATTTACCTGTTGGTGACCATTGGCCTGGGTTGGTATTGGAGCGAAGAGCCTGCGCTGTTTCCGGTCCAGCAAAATGCCCAGGTGGCTGCCGAGAAAGATGGCCGGCAGATGGTCGTCGGCTACACCACGGTAGAAACCCTCAAGACCGTCGCCGGTACTTTGCTGACCAAGCCGGGCGGCTACATTTCCAACGACCGCTTCCCGCCGGGCCTGTGGATGGACAACATGCCTAGCTGGGAATATGGCGTGCTGGTCCAGGTCCGCGACCTGACCCGCGCGCTGCGTAAAGACTTTGCCCGTTCGCAATCGCAGTCGGCGGAAGACTCGGATCTGGCCAAGGCCGAGCCGCGCTTCAACTTCGATAACAAGAGCTGGGTGTTGCCGTCCAGTGAGTCGGAATATCAGGAAGGCATCAATTCCCTGAGCCGTTACCAGGCGCGCCTGTCCGATCCGTCGCAGAAAAACGCCTTGTTCTATGCTCGCGCCGACAACCTGAACAACTGGCTGGGTGACGTCGGGACCCGTTTGGGTTCGCTGTCGCAACGCCTGTCGGCCAGTGTTGGCCGGGTCAAGCTCAACACTTCGCTGAAAACCGAGGTGGTGGTGCCGGGCCAGGTGCCGCAGGTTGACGAAGAAATCGTCGAAACCCCGTGGATGCAGATCGATAACGTGTTCTATGAAGCGCGCGGTCAGGCTTGGGCCTTGTCTCACCTGTTGCGTGCCATCGAAGTCGACTTCGCCGACGTGCTGGCGAAGAAAAACGCCACGGTCAGCGTGCGTCAGATCATCCGTGAACTGGAGGCTTCGCAAGAGCCGGTCTGGAGCCCGATGATCCTCAACGGCAGCGGCTTCGGGGTGCTGGCCAACCACTCGCTGGTCATGGCCAACTACATTTCCCGGGCTAACGCGGCCGTGATCGATTTGCGTCAACTGCTCAATCAGGGCTGAGTCATGGTCGATAATGCCAAGGAGGTCGCCCATCGGGCGGCCTCGGATGCCGAACAGATCGCCTGGGTCGACGAGCAGGACAACCTGCTCGGCGCGCTGGTGCGCAGTGATCTGCGCGAGCGCGGGCTGATCGGGCGCGGCACCTACATCATGCTGTTCAACTCAGCCGGTGAGCTTTGCGTGCATCGGCGCACCCTGAGCAAAGCCATTTATCCCGGTTATTGGGACGTGGCGGCGGGGGGCATGGTGCAGGCGAACGAGAGTTATGCCGAGTCGGCTGCCCGAGAGCTGGAAGAAGAATTGGGCGTGAGCGGCGTGGAACTGACCGCCCATGATCATTTTTTCTTCGAGGACACCGGCAATCGGCTGTGGTGTTCGGCGTTTTCGGCAGTGTGGGACGGCCCGTTGATTTTGCAGCCGGAAGAAGTGCTCGAAGCGCGGTTTATCCCGATCGATCAGGTGATGCTGGAAATCCAGCAAAAGCCTTATTGCCCGGACTCTTTGGCGGCGTTGAAGCGTTATCTGAAGGCTCAGCAAACCGGCGTCGCAAAAGAGGCATAAATTGGCGCTGATTGGCTCTTAGCAAGTCGGCTTTTTGCCGTTACACTGCGCGACCTTTTCAAGCTGAACCGGTATTGCTTGTTGTAGGGCCGTAGGAGCTGACGAGTGCAACGAGGCTGCGATCTTTTGATCTTGATTCAAAAGAAAAATCAAAGGATCGCAGCCTCGTTGCACTCGTCAGCTCCTACACGAATACACAGTGTTGTAACGGTTCAGTAGCGCTGCCCCTGCCTGAGTGGGGCTTCGCGGTCGATGGCACCTGCCCAGGTTGCCGCGACCAGTCTTTGTCCTCCCAAGAGGATTGCCGGTGGCCAAAAAAGCCGCATCCTTCGCCGCCCTTGGTGGCCTGGTATTTTCCACCGACGCAGGTCGTCATTGCCCGGATTGCAGCAAACCGGTGGACGCCTGTATCTGCAAACAAACCGTGATCCCGGCCGGCGACGGCATTGCGCGCGTGCGTCGCGAAAGCAAGGGCCGTGGCGGCAAGACGGTGACCACCATCACCGGCGTGCCGTTGGCACTCGACGAGCTCACGGCCCTGGCGACCACGTTGAAGAAACGTTGCGGCACCGGCGGGGCGCTGAAAGACGGCATCATTGAAATACAGGGCGATCATGTCGAGCTACTCTTGGCCGAACTGATCAAACTGGGTTTCAAGGCAAAGAAGTCCGGCGGCTAGCAGCCTCTGTGAAAACCACCCTCGGCTTGATCCGGTCCTGACAGCAGGCCTGGCGTCGCCCACATGGTTTTCACAGAGCCTGTTCTGACTGGTTTCTAAACTCACTGCGGTCAGCGAGGTCTATCCCCTCGTTGACGAACCGTCATTTTCATTCTTTAGACTGCGCCGGCCTGAACCCAGGCGACGCTCTATGACTTCTTTATAGGGGACTTCAATGTCCGTAAGACGCACACGCAAAGACGATGGCAGCCAATGGACAGTTGCGGACAGCCGCAGTGTTTACGGGATTCGCCATTGGGGGGCCGGATATTTCGCGATCAATGACGCCGGTCGCGTCGAAGTTCGTCCGAACGGTCCGACCAGTTCGCCTATCGACCTGTTCGAGCAAGTCGACCAACTGCGTAAAAGCGGTTTGTCCTTGCCATTGCTGGTGCGATTCCCCGATATCCTGCAAGACCGCGTGCGTCAGCTGACCGGCGCCTTCGATGCCAACATCGAACGCCTCGAGTACCAGAGCAAATACACCGCGCTGTACCCGATCAAGGTCAACCAGCAAGAAGCGGTGATCGAGAACATCATCGCTACTCAGGACGTTTCCATCGGCCTGGAAGCCGGTTCCAAGCCTGAGCTGCTGGCGGTACTGGCGCTGGCGCCGAAGGGCGGCACCATCGTCTGCAACGGTTACAAGGACCGTGAGTTCATCCGCCTGGCGCTGATGGGTCAGAAACTCGGCCACAACGTGTTCATCGTGATCGAGAAAGAATCCGAAGTTGAGCTGGTGATCGAAGAAGCCGCCTCGCTGAAGGTCAAGCCTCAGGTCGGCCTGCGCGTGCGCCTGTCGTCCCTGGCATCGTCCAAGTGGGCGGACACCGGTGGCGAGAAGTCCAAGTTCGGTCTGTCGGCGGCGCAATTGCTGTCGGTGGTCGAGCGTTTCCGCGCGGCCGGCCTGGATCAGGGCATTCGCCTGCTGCACTTCCACATGGGCTCGCAGATCGCCAACCTGGCGGACTACCAGCACGGCTTCAAGGAAGCGATCCGCTACTACGGCGAACTGCGCAACCTCGGCCTGCCGGTGGACCACATCGACGTCGGCGGCGGTCTGGGCGTGGACTACGACGGTACGCACTCGCGTAACGCCAGCTCGATCAACTACGACATGGACGATTACGCCGGTGTCGTGGTCGGGATGCTCAAGGAATTCTGCGATGCGCAGAGCCTGCCGCACCCGAACATCTTCTCCGAGAGCGGCCGCTCCCTGACCGCCCACCACGCCATGCTGGTGGTGCAGGTGACCGACGTCGAGAAGCACAACGACGACGTGCCGGTCATCGACAACAAGGAAGCGCTGCCGGAAACCGTGCAGTGGCTGGTTGACCTGCTGGGTCCGACCGACATCGAGATGGTGACCGAAACCTACTGGCGCGCCACGCACTACATGAGCGACATCGCCGCCCAGTACGCCGATGGCAAGCTGACCCTGGCTGAAAAAGCCCTGGCCGAGCAATGCTACTTCGCCGTGTGCCGTCGCCTGCACAACTCGTTGAAGGCCCGTCAGCGTTCCCACCGTCAGGTGCTCGACGAACTCAACGACAAGCTCGCCGACAAGTACATCTGCAACTTCTCGGTGTTCCAGAGCCTGCCGGACACCTGGGCCATCGGCCAGGTCTTGCCGATCCTGCCGCTGCACCGTCTCGACGAAGAGCCGATGCGCCGTGCGGTGCTGCAAGACCTGACCTGCGACTCCGACGGCAAGATCAAGCAATACGTCGACGAGCAGAGCATCGAAACCAGCCTGCCTGTGCACGGCCTGAATGAAGGTGAGGACTACCTGCTGGGGATCTTCCTGGTTGGCGCCTACCAGGAAATTCTCGGCGACATGCACAACCTGTTCGGTGATACCGACTCGGTGAACATCTACCAGAACGCCGATGGCAGCGTTTATCACGCGGGTATCGAAACCCACGACACTATCGAAGACATGCTGCGCTACGTGCACTTGTCGCCGGAAGAGTTGATGACCCACTACCGCGACAAGTGCGCCAGCGCACGCATCACCGCCGCCGAGCGTACCCAGTTCCTCGACGCACTGCGCCTGGGCCTGACCCGTTCGTCTTACCTGTCTTCTTGAGGTAAGGCACTGCTCCCATCGGGTTGTCTGAAAATGTTCCGTACACCTCGGAAATTTCAGATGACCTGGTGAGATGCTTCTCTAATTCCAAGCGAAATAACTGACATCAACGGCTATTAAAGCGATGTGGTCTTCTTTTCGCGTAGGTCATTTCCTAAGTTGTATTTCGGCACTCTACTCGGCCATGTCTCTCAGCGAGAATCCCCGGCCGCCCCTCCTGTAGAGAATCGCCGATGTTCGATCCACTCAACGAGCCGTCCTTTCGGCTGGATGTAGCGGGCCTGCCCGACGCCTTTGAGGTCCTGGCCTTTACCGGTAGTGAAGCCATCAGCGAACCGTTTGTGTTCGAGGTGGATCTGCTGATCGATGATCCGACGCTGGACCTTGCGAGCCTGCTTTATCGAGCGGCGTTCTTGCAGTTCGAAGACGCCGGTAACGGTATCCACGGGCAATTGCATGAGCTCGTCCAGCGTGAGCACGGCACTCTGTCCAGGCTGTGTCGTGTGCGTCTGCGGCCAAAACTGGCGTGCCTGGCCCAACGTTTCAGCCAGCGCATTTTCAGCGCGCGCTCGGTGCCGCAGATTCTTGGCCAGGTGCTCAAGGAGCACGGCATAGCCGGTCAGGATTGGCGTCTGGAGTTGAGTGGCGATTACCCGCCCCGTGACTTCTGCACGCAATACCGTGAATCGGATTTGCAGTTTTTTCAGCGCCTGTGTGCCGAGGAACGCCTTCACTACCATTTCGAGCATTCCCGTCGTGGACACTGCCTGGTTGTCGGTGACAGTCACGCAGCGTTGCGCAGCACTGAAACGTTGGTGTTCCAGGACGAAACCATGTGTCGGTTCGAGGTCCAAGTCGGCGTCAAGACGGTGCCGGTTGCCGAGGGTCGTACGCAACTGACGACATTGCGCAGTGGTCAACTGATGCCGCTGGCCGGGCATCCGGTCCGCGAGTGGAATCATCTGTGGCGATTGATCGCGGTCGAGCATCGGGGTGGTCAGGAATCGCTGTTTTCCTATTCCAACACGATCCGCGCCGTTCCCTGGGAAGCGCCTTGGGTACCGACTCAAGAACGGGTGAAGCCGCGGATGCTCAGCTTGCAACGGGCCTGGGTCGTCGACGTCGCAGAGCTGCACCCCGATCCGTCCCGGCCGGTGGCCGTGCAGTTCGACTGGCTCTATCAAGGTGAAGGTGCAACGCCCGGCCACTGTTGGTTGCCGTTGGCCCCTGAGCTGAAAGGCTCGGCCCTCTCGCAATGGAGGGCGGGCGCCGAGGTGGTGGTCAGTTTCATCGAAGGAGACCCGGACCAACCGCTGATCACCGGACTGCTGCAGCGCCCGCCGTCCGTCGAAGTCATTGAAGTGTCACCCCCGAAGCCTCAGGAACCCGATGGTTTGCTGGCCTTGCTGCAATCCAGTGAACCCCTGGTGTTGCTGTGTCTGCTGCCCGGCGGCGGGAGTTTCAGTCATTGTCGGGAGCAGGTCTGCACCTGTCGGGCGGTGACGTTGTTTGGTCAGAGCGGTGCGGCATGATCGGCGTGCAGACGCCTGACCCGACCTCGCAATGGCTGTTGCTGGATGTGCCCGGTGCACCCCTGGCGTCGGCGACGGTGCTGCGGCGATTTGCCGATGCTCGCTGGATCTGGCTGTTCGAAGGGACGGAATTGCATGAATTGCGTGAGCAGGGCCCCGTCCTGGTGGAGTTGAGGGACTGTCCGGCGCTGATCGAGTTTTGCTACCGCGAGCCAGCTACCTGGCAAGGTCTGCTGCTGGTCAGCGAGACGCCGGCAGCGCAGTTGCTGGCGCACTTGCGGCGCATGCTCACGGTGACGCTCGGCCTGCATCATCGGGCCTTGCTGAGCTATTACAACCCGCAGTGCGCCAGCTACTTTTTCGATGCCTGTGATGCCGAGGAACTGAGTCGCTGGCTCGGCCCGATCAGCCAGTTGCGCTGGTTCGGCGGTACTTGGGCCGACCGGGCGATTGGCAGTCAGGGCTGGCAGCGATTGCTCAATCCCGGGCTGACAGTCAGCCCGTTGGCGATCGAAGAAACCCTCAGCCTTCGCCAGCGAGAAAAACTGCAAACCTGCCTGCTGGAGCAACACACCTGGCGCTGGAGCCGATCCACTGGCACTGATTACAACCGTTTGTGGTCCCATGTGCAGGAAGGCCTGGCACTGGGCTTCAGTGAACGCCCAGTGCTGGATGGCTGGTTGTGGCTACGCTTGCAGCACTCCGGCGTTTTACCAACGCAACCCTTGCCGGGGCTGACCCAGCAGGAACGGCTCGATTACCTGCGCAACCAGTGGCGGGGTGATCAACCCTGATCAAGAGGATTAACCCAAATGGCGAGCGCAATCGGCAGATTGTTCAGTGCGTTGATCGGCGGGGTTTTACTGGCCGCGATAAGTGCGTGCTCGCCCCTGAAAATGCTCAATGCCCTGACCCCGGACAGCAGCTTCAACAAAACCGAAGGCATTGCCTATGGCAGTGATCCACGGCAGAAACTCGATGTGTATGTGCCTCGACATCCCGTGGAAAACGCCCCGGTGGTGGTGTTTTTCTATGGCGGTAGCTGGAACAGCGGTTCACGCAGCGATTACAGCTTTGTCGGCGAGGCGCTGGCGTCCCGAGGGATCGTCGCGGTGCTGGCCGATTATCGACTGTATCCGCAGGTGCGCTATCCGTTGTTTCTTGAGGATGGCGCCAAAGCCGTGGCCTGGACCCATGAACACATTCGCCAGTTTTCCGGTGATCCCCACCGGCTGTTCCTGATGGGCCACAGTTCCGGGGCCTACAACGTGGCGATGCTGGCGCTGGACCCGCAGTTGCTGGGGGCGGTGGGCATGTCGCCGGGGGATCTCAGAGGCTGGATCGGCCTGGCCGGGCCGTATGATTTCCTGCCGATCCAGAATCCCGAGGTGCGCCCGGTGTTTTTCTGGCCTGAGTCACCGCCACAATCCCAACCGATCAATCACGTCAGTCACGATGCGCCGCCGGCCTTGTTGATCGCTTCAAGGGACGATGACGTCGTCAATCCGACCCGCAACACCGCTGGTTTGGCGAGCAAACTACGCGCGGCCGGGGTGCCGGTTCAGGATCGGTATTATTCGCGCACCGGCCACGCCACGCTGGTGGCGACGTTGTCCAGGCCCATGCGCGGTTTGGCGCCGGTGCTGGATGAGGTCACCTCTTTCGTCGAGGCCACGCCGACTCAGTGAGCGCGGCCGGCAAACCAACCGTCGTTCTTGCGCAGATACCAGGCAAACGCGCCGAGGGTCAGGCTGCGCAGCAACATGAACAACAGAAAAGTTATCCACAGCCCGTGATTGCCCAGGCCTTGCAGCGCCCAGGCGAAGGGCAGCAACAGCAGCACGGTCAAGAGCATGCCGTTGCGCATTTCCCGGGCGCGTGTGGCGCCGATAAACAGCCCGTCGAGCAGATAACTCCAGACCGCAATCAACGGCAGGGCGGCGAGGTAGGGCAGGTAGATGAACGCGGTGTCGCGCACGCTCTGGATATTGGTTTGCATCTCGATAAACAAGTGCCCGGCAAACAGAAACAGCGCAGCGAAGCCGAGGCTGGCGATCAACGACCAACCGGCGGCCACCACCAATGAACGGCGCAGAGAATCGCGATCCCGCGCGCCGATGGCGTGGCCGCACAGGGCTTCCACGGCGTGGGCCAAACCATCGAGGGCGTGGGCGGTCAGCAGCAAACCGTTGAGCAGCAGCGCGTTGGCGGCGACCGTGGCGTCGCCCAGTCGCGCGCCTTGCACGGTGATCAGGAAAAACACCGATTGCAGCGCCAGGCTGCGAATGAAGATGTCGCGGTTGACCGCCAGCAGCGGGCGCCAGCTCTGCCATAACGCCAGGGCCGCCCAGGCGATGTGACCGGGATAGGCGCGCAGGGCTTTGCGGGTCATGAACAGGCCGATCAGGGCGCCGATCCATTCGGCGATCACCGAGGCCCGGGCTGCGCCGACTACGCCCCAGTCCAGCCCGAGAACGAACCACAGGTTCAGCGCAATGTTCACTAGGTTGGTGCTCAGCAAAATCGCCAGCGGCGCCCGGGCGTTCTGGGTGCCGAGGAACCAACCGACCAGCGCATAGCTGGCCAGCGCGGCGGGCAGGCCGAATAGTCGGGTGTGGAAAAACTCTCGGGTCAGCTGATCCAGTTCTGCCGAGGGTTGCATGAAGTGCAGTGCGACACCGCTCAACGGAATCCCCGCCGCCCCCAGCACGATGGCCAGGCCCATCGCCAATAACAGACCCTGCAACAAAATCTGCCGCAGCGCCGCACCATCCCCGCGCCCGGCAGCCTGTGCGGCAAAACCGGTGGTGCCCATGCGCAGAAAACCCATGCCCCACGCCAGGAAGGTATACAGACTGGCACCGACGGCAACGGCACCCAACTGATGGGCGTGGGGCAAGTGACCGATGACGGTGCTGTCGACCAGCGCCACCAGCGGTACGGAAATATTCGAGAGGATCATGGGCGCGGCGAGGGCCCAGACCTTGCGGTGGGTCGGGCGGTCGCGCCAGTCGGCGATCAGGTTGGACATGCGGGCTCCTTGGGGGAGCGGGCATTGTAGCGATACATTTGGAAACTGCAGCGATCCATTGTGGGAGCGGGCTTGCTCGCGAAGGCTGACTGACATCCAACATTTAAGTCGCCTGACACACCGCTTTCGCGAGCAAGCCCGCTCCCACAGAGGGGGGCGGTGTTAGTGGATTATCCAGCTCAACAACCAGAGTCCCAGCAACAACCAGATAATCCCCATGATGATCGACGCATTCATGAACGCCCGGATCGCCGACCACAACAGCATCAGCCCGAGGATCAGCGCGATGATGCTGATGATCGACGTATCCATGCCCAGCGCCCGGGACAGCCCTTCGACAAAGTTGCCGCCAGCGTGGCTGAGGATGTTGAACAGGCCACTGAGGCCATCAACGATAAAGCGAATAACCGAACCGAGTGCCTGGCCGAGCCATTCGAAAAAACTTTCTACCTGCATGTGGGCGTCCTGATGAAAGTGGTGGCAAGGTTGCCGCGCCTGACTTGGGCCATGGATCGCGGTGCCGAGTTCCCTACTAGCATAGAGGGTTTGCCTTGCACCTGTGGGAGCGGGCTTGCTCGCGAAGGCGGCGGCACATCCAACATCGATGTGACTGACCAACCGCTTTCGCGAGCAAGCCCGCTCCCACAGGAAAAGGCTTCAATCTGTGCCACTTGCCTTCATTGCCCATCCCCCCGAAGCTATACGCCTTCAGGAGAGCCCGATGAACCTTGTTGAACTGACCGAACGCCTGCACGCCATTCGTGACCGCAATGACTGGCGGCAATTTCATAGCCCGAAAAACCTGGCCATGGCCGCAAGCGTGGAAATGTCCGAGCTGGTGGAAATCTTCCAGTGGCTGACCGAAGACCAGTCGCGCCAGTTGCCGGCGGACAAACTGGCCCACGCCGGGCAGGAAGTCGGCGACATCGTGCTCTACCTATTATTGCTGTGCAGCGAGTTGGGGTTGGACATGAACGAAGTGGTGCGCAACAAACTCGCGGACAGCGAACGGCGGTTCAGCTGATGAGCGACCGTCATTTCGATCAGTTGGCGACCCGTTTCGCTGAAAAAATCTACGGTGGGGCCAAAGGCGCGATCCGTCTGGCGGTGTTGCAGGCCGACCTCGCGGAAACCCTGCCCGACCGTCCACTGCGGGTCTTGGACATCGGCGCCGGCCTGGGCCACATGTCGTTGTGGCTCGCTCAACGCGGGCATGACGTCACCCTCGCCGAACCGGCTGAACCGATGCTCGAAGGCGCGCGCCAACGCTTCGCCGAGGCCGGGCAGACCGCGACGTTCATTCAAGCGCCGTGGCAGGATTTGCTCGGCCAGCTCACCGAACCCTACGACCTGGTGCTCTGCCACGCCGTGCTCGAATGGCTGGCCGAACCCCACGCCATCCTGCCGGTACTGCATCAGCTCACCACCAAGGATGGCTGGTTGTCCCTGGCCTTCTACAATCGCGACGCGCTGATCTATCGCAACCTGCTCAAAGGCCACTTCCGCAAAATGCGCAAGAACGACATGGCCGGCGAGAAGCAGAGCCTGACCCCGCAACAGCCCCTTGATCCGCGAGAACTGGCGGCGCAACTTGAGGGTATGTGGCAGGTCGAAACCCAGAGCGGGGTGCGGGTTTTTCACGACTACATGCCGGTAGAATTCCAGGCCCGCGCGGAACTGGTGGATTTGCTGGAAATGGAACTGGCCCACCGTCGTCACCCAAGCTTTGCCGGGCTTGGGCGCTACTTGCACTGGATCTGTCGGCCGATCTGATCGGAGAGCGAAATGAAAGCGCGTTCAGGGTTACTGCTGATGTGTCTGGGGTTGGCGGCCTGCCAGGGCGCCAACCCGTATGTGGCGACGTCCAACCCTTTGCCGCCGGCGCCACCGCAAGCGGCGAATACCTTCGACCGCAGCGCCTACCCGGCGCCGCCCCGGGACTACGGTCGCTATCGCAGTTGGGCCTGGCTCAACGGGCAACTGCCGCCGGGCTCGGCCTGGGCGGATTCGGCCCAGGTGGCTGAAGCGGTCAGTAACGCCCTCGATCAGCGCGGCTTGCGCCCACTGCACGACAATCGCCCGGCGGACCTGTTCGTCAGCGCCAACCTGCACCTGGAAACCCGCTTGCGTCAGGTTCAGGACGACTACGGTTATTACGGCGGCGGCTATGGTGGGTACCATCGCTATGGCGGTGGTTATGGCATGTACGAGACCGTGCCGGTTGTTCGTACGTATCAGGAACAGGTTGTGGTGGTACGCGTCGACTTGTTCGATGCCGGCACCGGCCAACCGGTGTGGAGTGCCAGCGCCGAAACGGCTAATCAAGGCAATCAAAGTCAGCGAGCCGATGCGATACGAGAGGCTGTCGAAAAGGCAATGTCGGCGTATCCTCCTAGTTAGCTTCTTGTAGATAAGAAGCGTTACGCAGGTTCATGTCTTCCAACGGAGAATCATCATGTTCCGCCCCCTCGCTTTACTGGCCGTGGCCGTACTGCTCAGTGCCTGCGCGGCCCACCAGGTCAATCATGACTTCGATGCCAGCCGCGATTTTGCTGCCTATCGCAGCTGGAGCTGGAAAGAACCCGCCCTGCAATACCGCCCAGATGATCCACGAATCAAAAGCGACCTGACCGAACAACGGATTCGCCAGGCCGTGGCCGATCAGTTGGATCAACGCGGCTTGCGTCCGGCTGCTGCGGGCCAGAAGGGTGATGTAAACGTGCAGACCTATCTGATCGTCGAAGACCGTCAGCAACAAGTGACCACCAATTACGGCGGCGGTTGGGGTGGCCCATGGAATGGTTATTGGGGCGGGCCGATGTACAACGAAACCCGCAACGTCAGCTATAAAGTGGCGACCATCCAGATCGACTTGCTCGACGGCAAGGACGGCAAACTGGTGTGGCGCGGCAGTGACGAGCAAATGCTCAGCAGCACACCCAACCCGGCAGATCGCAGCAATGCCGTACGCGAAACCGTAAGCCGGATCCTGGCCAACTACCCACCCCGCTAAACACCACCATTCAATGTGGGGTCTGCGGTGACTGACAAACCGCCTTCGCGAGCAGGCTCGCTCCCACAAGGGATCTGTGTCGTACGCTGGTTCCGTGTCCATGAAGATCCCCTGTAGGAGCGAAGCTTGCTCGCGAAGACGGCAGCACATTCAACATGGATGTGTCTGACACACCGCCCGCGCGGCAACCCCGCTCCCACATTGCCTTGTGTGACCAGCAACCTCGCCAACCCTTGTCTACACTGCATTTCACCAATGGAGGCAGCACTCGTTAGTGCGCCGGCAAAGGAGTGCGCGATGGCGCGGTTTCGCGGCCCGGCCCGGCAACGGGGGGCTATCGGTTTGATGGCGGCACTGACCCTGGGCGTGGCCTTGGTGTTCTTACTGCTGGTCATTGATAGCGGTCGGTTGTATCTGCAAAAACGCAACCTGCAGCGCGTCGCCGATGTCGCCGCATTGGAAGCGGTAACGCGCAATGGTGATTGCCTGTCGGGTTTAAGCGCGGCCAGTTATTCCCTGGCCAGTGCGGCACGAAACAACTTCACGGTAGCCAATGGCGCAACGTTGACTACGTCCTGCGGTTCTTTGTCGACGGGTGCCAACAACGTCCGCGTGTTTGTCGAAGACGCTTCAAAAAAAGACGCTATCCGCGTGATTGCCGCTCGGGCAGTACCGACCAGCATCGCTGGCGGCGTGTTTGCATTGTTCAGCGCAGGCCCTTTCAATTTCACGACCCAACTCGCCGCCACGGCAGTCAGTGCTCCGGCGATTCTTCCTCCCTTGGCGATGCTGACCATCGGCAGCACCGCACTGGTCGTCGACTCCAGCAAATCGGCAGCCTTGAATCTGCTGCTGGGGCAGATGCTGGGTGGCAATCTGAACCTGAGTGTCGCCGGTTGGCAGGGACTGGTGGACACGAACATCAACCTGCTCAGTTATCTCAACCAGTTGGCCATTGATGCGCATGTCAGCGCAGGAAACTACACCCAGTTGCTGAGTCAGAACATTGCTTTGACCCAACTGATCGATACGGCGATCACGGTGCTCCAGGCTGGAGGTCCAACTACCAGTGTCGCGGTCAGCGGCTTGACGAATCTAAAAGCGGCAGTGGGCAACACGTCGATTGTGTTGGGGCAACTGCTGCAATTGCAAACGGGCGCTCCCTCGTCAGCACTCAATACCAACCTGCAACTGTTCCAATTGGTGCAGGCCTTTGTGCAACTGGCTAACAGCCAGAACACGGCGGTTGCCAATGTGCCGCTGAATATTGCGGGGTTGGTCAACGGCGTGGTGAAAGTCAAAGTCATCCAGCCGCCACAGTTATCTGCGGTCGGCAACCCGGCGCTGGCCAAGCTCGATCCCATGGGCGCTAACCGGATATTCGTGCGTACGGCCCAGGTTCGCACCGTCATATCCCTCAACTTGCCGGTGCTCGGTGGCGTCAGTGGCCTGGCCGCAGCCATTACCAACTCCACACTGGTGGGTGGGCTGACCGATACTTTGAACAACGTGCTCCACCTCAACATTGCCGGTGCGCTCAATTCGGTTTTTTGCGCGTTGGGCGGCACTTGTCAGCGAACCGATTTGCAGATCCTCCCGACCTCGACCATAGATGTAGCGCTCGACGTCGCCAGTGCCGACAGTCACGTCACCGACTACAACTGCGCCAGCGATGCCACTAAAACCTTGAGCACGCAAACCAATACGTCGCTGGTCAAGCTGAAAATAGGCAAGATCGACACCGCCAATGCCTTTTCATCCGCAGCCGATGTCAGCGTACAGCCCTTGGCCTTGATTGATGTCGGGGTGATCACCTGCACCATTCCATTGCTGGGCTTTGGTTCGCCCTCTTGCGATCCATCGACGCGCAAACCCTTTTATGGCGGTGGTCTTGGCGTGATGGTGAATACCTCGGTCGCCAGCACGCAAAGCACGCACGTCTACAATCAGCCGCCGGAAATCAAACAGCCGCCCCTGGTCTATAGCCTGGGGACTCAGAATGTCGTCGACAGCCTGAAAGGCACCCTGAGCGGCGTTCAGGTGCAGGCCTATCAACCCACTGGGTCGAGTCTGTTGGGGGGATTGCTCACCACTGCAGCCGGCGTGCTCAATGCCGTTAACAGCACCTTGGGCACGGTCATCGACAATTTGCTCAGCCCGGTGCTCGACCCCATTCTCAATGGGCTGCTGGCCAACCTGGGCATCACTCTGAACAAAGTCGATGTCGGCGCCAACCTCAGTTGCAAGCCACCCGGACGCGCCACACTGGCAATCTAATCCTGCGGGGCAATCGGCAACTCGATACAAAACCGTGCGCCCTCGACCGAGTTCATCACGCTCAACCGTCCCCCCATGTTTTCGACAATCCCATAACTCACCGATAACCCGAGCCCGGTGCCGACGCCCACCGGTTTGGTGGTGAAGAACGGTTCGAAAATACGCTCCAGCAATCGTGGGTCAATGCCGCCGCCGTTGTCCTCGACCCAGAGCCGCACCGACTGTTTATCGCGCTCGGCGTACACCGAGATCCAGGGTTTGAACTCCCGATCTGCCTCGCGTTTGCTCAGCAGCGCATCCCGGGCGTTGACCATCAGGTTGATCAGCACCTGTTCCAGTTGATCGACATAACCGCGCACCTGCACGGTAAACCCGGTTTCGCTGACGCGCAGGTCCACGCCTTTACCGCGCATGCCTTCGGCCAGCAGCGACAGCGTGCCTTCGATGGCGTCGGCCGGGTTGAAGGGGTGCTGCTCGATCTCGGAGCGGCGGCCGAACACGCGCATATGGTCCACGACGCGCGCGGCGCGCTGGACTTGTGCGTCGATACGCTTGAGCTTGTCGGTGAGGTAATCGATCTGTACATCGCCATTCCCCAGGCGCTTGAGCACGTTGACGATGGCCATGCGCATCACGTTCAGTGGCTGATTGATTTCATGGGCCAACCCCGTGGCCATTTCGCCAAGGGTGGCCATTTTTGCGCTTTGGGTCAGTTGCTGCTGAGAGCGTCGCACGTCGGTGTTGTCGCGGCCCACGGCCTGGATTTCCAGCAAGCGGCCCTGCTCATCGAACACCCCGCGATCCGACCAGACCCACCAGGCGTGTTCTCTCCCTGGCAATTGCAGGCTGATTTCTGCGGTACTGACCGGGTGTTCCGGGCTCAGTTGCTCGATCCGCTGAACGAATGCTTCGCGCTGCTCCTGCGACATCCAACTGCCCAGGTTGATCCCTGGCAGTTGTTCGGGCAGGCATTCCAGGTACATCGCGAGTGGCCGGTTGCCGAAACTCAGCGTCAGGTCCGGGCGATAACGGCAGATCATCGCCGGGGAGTCTTCCACCAGAATCCGATAGCGCTCTTCGCTCTGTTTCACGGCCTCGGCCGCCAGGGTCGCTTCGGTGACGTCCAGCCACAAGCCGACGGCTTCCACTGGCAGTCCGAGGTCATCGCGCAACAGCTTGGCTTCGTCGAGCAGCCAGTGATAATCGCCACGGCTGTCGCGCAACCGATAGCGGGCGCGTACCGAGCCTTCGCGCAACAGCTGGCGGGTGCGATCGAAGTAGCGGTCGCGGTCTTCGGGGTGCACCCGTTCCACCAGCGTTCCATCGGTGAAATCGGTGAGGTTCCAGCCGAGCAATGGTTGCAGGCTGTCGCTGAAAAACGTCGGTTGCAGCGCACCTTCGACGTAGCGCTGCACATAGATCACCGCGGGCGAACTGGCGATCAGATTGTCGAGTCGCGCATGGGCCGCAGCGGCGTATTGCTCCTGGTTTTTGATGTCGCTGATGTCGAGCATGAAACCCACCAGTCGACGGCTTTTGCCAATGCCCACGGCCTGGCCTTGCAGTCGATACCAGATGGGTGTTTGTGTTGCGCCGGGTCGATGCAGGCGCACGCACGACATGAGTGTTGTGCCATCGTCCTGTAAGGCTTGCAGGCGGCTGCGCAGTTCTTCGCGGTCGGCGGGGTGGATGTGATCAAGCCAGTCGGGCACTGCCAGTCGGCCGCTCGCAAGGTCCAAGGCAGTGGCCAGTGACGGCGCCAGTTGCACCTCGGCCTGTTCGCTGAAAAGCTCCCACCAACCGGTGCCGAGCAAGGCTTGCAGCGACTCCTGCCGTTCCAGTTGCAAGCGATGCCGATGTTCGCGCAAACGCTCCAGTAACGGGCCGGCGAGGGCGGCGCTCAATTGCAACCAATCGCGCGCGCTCAGGTCTGGCGCGTGTTGGTGTGCGGGGTAGAAACCACACAGCAGCCAGGCAACCACCCCCTGGGCATCGTGATAGGGCACGGCTAAACCTTCGGCATTGCCGAAGGTGCTTTGCAGGCGCGGGGGCTCACCCGGTGTGATGCGCTGGGGGGCGGAACCGCTCAAGCTGTCGAGGCCGGTGCCCAGGCGTTGCCCGCTCTGCCATAGCGAGGGGGCGTCGAAGGTGTTGAAAGGCTGGTGAACCTGCCAGCCTTCTTCCTGCTCGTCGAGTAACGCCACCGCGATGCAGGGGATGTGAAAGCGTTGAGCCAGGCCTTGCAGTTGCTCCACCAGCACTTCGGGTAGGCGTGTCAGGCTGCACAAACGCAATTGTTCGCTAATTTGGGTCGCGAGCCATTGGCACTGTTCGCGGCTGTGTGATTGCCGGCGTTCGAGCAACAAGTCGCCGATGTCCATCAACTGCAACAGCCAAGTGTCGGCCAACGGCTGGACCCAGCCACGCATCTGCAGAGGCTGGCCACTGAGGCTGAAAAAATCCAGGTCCAGGCTTTGTCCCTGCCAGTCTGCCGGAGTGCCTTCGACCGACACGCCGCTCTGGGGCATGAGGTAGTCGACCAGGTGTGGGGATTGCGCGGCGGGCAACTGTTGGGCCAGCAGATGGCGCAGCGGACCGGTCAGGTGCAGTACCCGGCCTTCGCCATCCAGATGCACCTGCAAACCGATACTTGGCACACTCAGGGTGTCGGGTGTGACCGTCGGTTGAGGTGATTGGCGATGGAGCAGGCGCCCGAACAGCTTGTCCCCGGAACTCAAAATTGCAGGCTCGAACTGGCAGTCAGCGTTGCCGGCAGATTAGGCACCGGGCCGATTCCGGGCAGTACCAGAAACGGGATGACCCGATTCAGCTTTGAGACGGGGTAGGCAACGGTGACCTGCAACACCCCGCCGCTGTAAGTCGCGGTGGTGTCAGTGGCGACATTGAAATTCAGAGGGGCGGGAATCCAGGCCAGTTGTCGGGTCAGTTCGGTGGTCGCGAGGGCCGTGACGGCGGTGCTGTAATTGGCGGTGCTGGGGTCCAGCGCCACGCTGCGACGCACCGCTTCGGCGGTCGCCTGGTTGAATGACTGCATCAGCAACAACGGCAGGCTGTAACTCACCAGTCCATAAAACACGGCGAAAAAGATGACAAACACCAAGGCGAACTCAATCGCGGCGGCACCTTTTTGCTTACGGGGGAGGCCTGATTTCATGAGTGCGTCTACCCTGACAATCACTGCGTAATATCAGCATAGAATCATTCAGCCAAAACGGACGTTTTTTACCGGATGCAGAGCTTTGTCCTACTGATCTGGCTGACGCTTTGCGCGGCACAGGATGCACGGCACCGCCACATTGCCAATGTGCTGACACTCGGTGCCGGCGGGGCGGCCTTGGCTTATCTGCTACTGACCGGCAGCACTTGGCTGGGGGCCGGGGCGGAGCAGGGCGGCTGGGCGTTTTTACTGGCGCTGGCCTTCACTTTGCCGGGCTATGCGACGAAGCGAATGGGTGCCGGCGATGTGAAATTAATGACAGCTTTGGGGCTGGCGACCGACGGTATGCACCTGCTCGGTGCGTTTATCGGTGCCGGGCTGGCAAGCGCCCTGTGGTTATTGTTTGCGCCAAAAATATGGCTGCATATGAATCAGTGGTTTAAGGCGCGGGTTCGATATTTGAGCCCGCAATCGCCAAAGAAGCAGCCCTATGCGCCGTTCGTGTTGATAGGCATGGTGTGTACACTCCTTTGGATCCATTAGTCGCAAGATGCCACTAGTTCTATGTACATAGTCGGAAAGTACGTCTACTTTCCAATTAGAGTAGTTATACAACTGGTGGCTACTAGTACAGGAATGGTCAGCTTTCGACCTGACATGGAGTGGCACGTGAACAAGCTTACGTCTGCGATAAAAGTCCTTGTGGTCGACGACCAGCCCCTGATTGTCGAAGAACTCTGTGAATTTCTTGAGAGCAGCGGTTATCGCTGTGTTCCTTGTGAATCCAGCACGCAGGCAGTGGAGCGTTTCAAGGAAGATCCGGACATCGGCCTGGTGCTGTGTGATTTACACATGCCGGATATGGATGGCATACAGCTTGTTCAGGAATTGCAACGGCTGAGCGGCAAGCACCGGGCGTTCGAAGCGATCATGCTCACGGGGCGCGCCGATAAGCAGGATGTGATCAAGGCCTTGCGCGCCGGGATCGCCGATTATTATCAGAAGCCGATTGATCTGGATGAGTTGCTGGAGGGTTTGCAGCGTCAGGAAGTGGTGTTGCAGGAGCGGCAGAAGACTGTGCAGTTGGGGCATTTGAATCAGAAGCTGCAGTATCTGTCCGAGTCTATCGATGATCTTTATCAGGATCTGGATAAGGTTCGGCGTGCACCTCGTTCTTCTGATGTATCGGACACTGTAGAGGGCGTTGTCAGTGAGACGGATCGGGTGGAAATCCCGGCGATTTTCAATCAGTTGTCGCCTCGGCAGTTGGATGTGGCGAGGTTGGTGGGTAAGGGGCAGACCAATTATCAGATTGCCTGTGAGTTGGGGATTACTGAGAACACTGTGAAGTTGTATGTGTCGCAGGTGTTGCGGTTGACGCATATGCATAATCGCACGCAGTTGGCGTTGGCGTTGTCGCCTGGTCATTCGGGGATGCGGCAGCGGGTCACTGCGCATTAGGTTGGCCGTTTTGGTCTTGGCGGCCTTTGGGCCGACCATGTTCTTGGTGGTTGGGTGTATATCTGTTTTTGCGGTTAGGGCGGCTGGCGGTTTCGCCCTTACGGCGACTCACTTTTTTGACAAACGCCTCAAAAAAGTAAGCAAAAAAACGCTCGCCCCGAGCGTCCGGCCCCTCGCTTAGGCTCGGCGTTCCTTCGTTCCGGTATTCATCTGGGGGCATCGCCTACGGTCTGCTTCGCGACGACCTCCTCTCGATGTGTGCGGCTTCGCCGCACGGCGCTACGCGCCCACCCCCCAGATGAACACCTCCACTCAGCCTCCCGAGGGGGCGGGTAGAGCAAGATCGAGGGCAGGCGAGCTAACGCTCGGCCTTGAGTGGTGAGGAGCGGGGCGGTGCACGGCGAGCAGCTTTTGATTCTGCTTTTGTAGGAGCAAGGCTCGCCCGCGAAGGCGGCCTGCCAGCCGACCATTCTCTCCCGGCTGCACTCAGTCCAAATTGTAGGAGCGAGGCTCGCCCGCGAAGACGGCCTGACAGCCGACCAATCCCTCCCCGCTGCACTCATTCCAACTTGTAGGAGCGAGGCTCGCCCGCGAAGGCGGCCTGACAGCCGACCAATCCCTCCCCGCTGCACTCAGTCCAACTTGTAGGAGCAAGGCTCGCCCGCGAAGGCGCCAGTCCAGGTAGATCCGATTCGGGATCAAGACTATCCCCCCGACCCACTGTCCACTTTCCCGCCTTCATCCTGATCAAAGAACGTCGGTATTTCGTGCTGATAGCTTTTCAGCCAGCGTTGCATGCTCAGCTCGCGCTCGGTTGCGGTGGAGGTTTGCAGTTTCGGCGAGGCTACGGTGTTGCGGCTTTGCAGCAGCAGCCAGCCTTCGGTTTCCTGCTGTTGAGGTGAGGCGGGGCCGGCGTCGATGGCGTGTGCGGTCAGTGGCAGCGCCAGCAGGGCGAGGCTGTAGAGAGTGGTCGGATTCATCATGGGCCTCGCCTATTGGATGTTCGATGCGGTGACGGTGGCCACTTGGGCGGCGACGGTGGGAGTCGTCTTGCCCGGGGCTTTGAGTTTGATGGCACGGGCCTGGGCCTCTGTGACTTGCGCCGGGCTCAGGCCGACGCGGCTGACCAGTTCGGCGGCGCGGCTCCAGTCGTCCTGGTAGATCAGCAATGTCACCAGGTTCACCGCCGCCAATTGGTCGCTCTGCTTGAGTTCCATGGCAGTCAGGAATTCAAATTTGGCGTCTTCGACTCGCAGTTGGTTGAGGTAGACCACGCCCAGGTCGTTGCGGATTTTTTCGTCGGTAGGCGCCAGGCGTGCAGCGCGTTGCAAGTGGGCCTGGGCCTGGCCGTTGTCGCCATTGGCGGCGGCGAGTTGGCCCAGGCCATGTTCGGCTTCGGCCGCCATGCAACTGCCGAGCAGGCTGCGGTACAACGGCTCGGCTTCGCTGCGGCCCAAGAGTCGATAGACCTTGGCCTTGCGTAAACGCACGTCGGCCAGGTTGTCGGGCAGGTTTTGCAGGTTGGCCAGGCTGGCGTGCAGTTTGCCGTCGTTGGCCATGTCGTCGGCCAGGTTCAGCGACAGCTGTTGATCGGAGCTTGGCTTGCTGCAACTGGCTGTGTTGGTCAGCGCGCTCCACGGGGCCTGGCCATTGCTCGCGCAGCCACCGAGCAACAGCAGACTCAAACCGGCAATCATTGCTTTCATCACATTCCCTCTACGAAGCAAAGGCCCGGGCCAGGGCGGTGAAGCCTGGGCCGGCCAGCACGATCAATAACGCCGGGAAGAGGAACAACATCATCACGACGGACATTTTGGCGGACATCTTGGAGATGTATTCCTGCAAGCGCGTCAGGCGCCGGTCATCGAGCAGCAGCTTGAGCGCCAGCAGGGATTTCATCGCGCCGCCGCCCTGGTGGATCAACTGCTGAAGGATCACGCAGGTGTCGGTGAACTCGTCCACCGCCAGCAAGCGGCTGGCCTTGTTCAGTTCCTCGCCCAACTCCAGGCCGGAATCGACCCGGGCCAGCACCAGACGCAATTCATGCGTCAGGGCCGGAAGCAATTGTTGGCCCTCGAGGCTCAATACCCGCAGTGCTTGCTCCACCGCCATGCCCGACTCAAACAGGATGCGCAGCAGTGGAATGAAAGTGGAAATCTCAGTCGCCAGTTGTTTTTGCCGGCGTTGCGCGGCAGCGACCAACAAGCGTTTGGGCAGCAAATAACCGATGCCGGTGGCGAACGCCGGGGCGATCCAGTGGTTGTCCAAATGTGGAAAAAATACGCCCTGGACCAACAGCGTCACGGCCAGTGCCATTACCGGTACGCCGACCTGGAAGGCAGCGAACAATGACCGTCGGCGCGCGCTGCGCCAGCCCAGTCGGTTGAGCAGCACTTGGGTTTCATTGTCCATTTTGACTGAGTGCTGACCGATCCGGCTGCTGCCCAGCACTTGCAGCCAGCGGCCGAAACGGAAGTTGTTCGACGCCTTTCCATCCAGCCGCAGAGTTACCTGGCGCACCCGCCGTTTTTGGTCCAGGAGGCCCGCGAACAACAACACGGCGGCCGTGAGGAACAGCAATGCGCTGATCAGCAACGGGATCTTCATAGGCTGCGCAACATGCGCCACAGCGCCAGACAACCCACCACCTGCAAACCGAACGCGGCCGCGAGCATGATCTGCCCCGAGCTGTCGTGCCACATGGCGAGCAGGTATTGCGGGTTGGACATCAGGAAGTAGCCAGCCAGGCAGACCGGCAACCCGGCAAGGACCGCCGCCGTCACGCGGGTTTCGCCGGTCATGGCGCTGAGCTGACGGGCGGCCTGGTCGCGTTCGCGAATCATCTTGATCAGGTTCTCCAGCAGTTCGCTGGCGTTGCCGCCGTAGCGGTGATTGACCTTCAGGCCGAGGGCGAACAGGCGCAGTTCATCCTTCTCGTACAGCTCGGCCAGGTCCGATGCAGCATCCGGCAGGCTCACGCCTAACTGCACGTTGCGCTGGACCCGCCCCATGGCATTTTTCAGCGGGTCTTCGGCGGCGTCGATGCCACCGAGCACGGCGTCGGCCAGGGTCCGTCCGGATTTCAGGCTGCGCACCGTGTGGTCGAGCAACTGCGGCAGCTGTTCGATCATGCGCTTGAGCCGGCGCTGGTAGCGCCAACTGACGTAAAGCCGCAGGAGCAGCGGTGGCAACACTAGAAAGACCAGCAAACCGAGCCAGCCAGCGAACATGAATCCCAGCACGACGCTCAAGGCCCATAGCAGCAACCCCACGTTGAGGCGCTCAGTAGGGCGCCCGAGGCCTGCGCGCAAAAAGGCGCGCTCCAGGCCGGCCCACGAGGGCTTTTGAACGGCCAGTTCCGGTTGGCCCTGGGTCAGGCGACCGATCACTCGTTCGGTGCCGGTCTGGCGTAATCCGCGATAGAACAGCCGCGCCGATAGCCCAAGCAACGTCAGGCAAACGAGGATGAGCAGCAGCGTCTTGAGCATGCCGTGGCCCTCAGTGTGCAAACGGAATAAGCGCCGTTTCGTGGCGCAGTTTGTCGCCAGCGGGGTTGACCGCCTCGCGCAAAAAACCGAAACCGGTACGCCGGTCGAGCCGGAACAATGTGTTGGTCACGTAGATATCGTCCCGCACGCCGACCACCTCCACGACCTCGCTGACACACCGCCGGCCATCGGGCATGCGGGTCAACTGGATCACCACGTCCAGCGCCGCACAGATCATTTGTCGCAAGGTGCGTTCGGCGATGGTGCGGCCGGTCAGGCCCACCAGGGTCTCCAGCCGCAACAGTGCATCCTGGGCGTTGTTGGCGTGTACGGTGCTCATGGAACCGTCGTGACCGGTGTTCATGGCGGTGAGCACATCAAGCACTTCCACGCCGCGAATTTCACCGAGGATGATCCGGTCCGGACGCATCCGCAGGGCGTTGCGGATCAAATCGCTGGACTTCACTTCACCGTGGCCTTCGGCATTCGGCGGACGGGTTTCCAGGCGAACCACATGGGGGTGGCCCAGCTGTAATTCCGCCACATCTTCGATAGTGACCAGTCGCTCGTGGGGGTTGATCAACTGACTGAGCATATTCAGCAGCGTGGTTTTGCCCGTGCCGGTGCCGCCGCTGATCAGGATGTTGCAGCGCTTGCCCACCGCCTCCTGAAAGAAATCGAAGATCGCTTGATCGATGGTTTGCATCGCCATCAGGTCGTTGCTTTTGAACATGTCTTTGCGAAACTTCCGAATCGACAGGCACGGGCCATCAAGGGCAATCGGCGGAATGATCGCGTTGACCCGACTGCCATCGGGCAGCCGCGCATCGACCATCGGTGATGACTCATCGAGCCGTCTGCCGAGCGGCGCGAGGATTCGTTGCATCACCCGTTCGACGTGGTGGGCGTCGATGAAACGCAGATCGCTTTGATGCAACACGCCCTCGCGTTCGATGAACACCCGGTGCGGACCATTGACCAGAATCTCGGTCACCGCCGGGTCGCGCAGCAGCACTTCCAGCGGACCGAACCCGGTGAGTTCGTCGACGATTTCTTCGGCCAGGCGCTCCATTTCATAACGGGAAATCGCCAGGTGCAGGCGGGCGATGTACTCGGCGACTTTGTCGATAACGAACTGCGACAGGACTTGCCGCGAACCTTCCAGCAGGTTTTTCCCGGACTCTTCAATGGCGTCGATGATGTAGCGGTGCAGTACCAGTTTCAGGCCTTCATGATCGCTGTTGCCGGCAGGCCCGCGTTGCGGTGCGCCGAAGAGTTTTTCGCCGGTCATGGTGTTCCCCTCAGGCGGTTGAACCAGCCGGCCTTGGGTTTGGCCAGGCCTTCGGAGCGTTTGGCCAGGCGTTCGCCGAGGGTGCGCAGACTTTGGGTGAGGACTTCGCGCGGGGCCAGTTCGAACAGGGTCACACCCTGGTTCTTGGCGTTGAGTCGCACTTCCGGGCTGTAAGCGAGGACGGCAATGACCTCCAGGCCGAAGCTCTTGCCCAGGGTGTCGGAGTCCGGGGCGACGTTGCGCAGGTAGCTGTCTACCAGCAGCCGCGCGTGGTCGAGCTTCATGCCTTTTTCGCGCCACAGATTGATCACCGCCAGGTTGCGGCGGCAGTCGAGCACGTTCTGGTCGGTGTACCACAGCAACTTGTCGCAGTGGCTGACAAAGGTGCGCAGGGCTTCGCTATCCGGCTGGCCGGTGAGGTTCACGACGATGTGCTGGAAGTGTTGGCGCAAGGCGCTGAGCAGCATGTACAACTCGGCGGCGCTGGTGTGTTCCAGTGGTTCGTCTGTGCTGGCGTAGGCGAGGATGCGCAGCCCGGCTTCGGCACTGGTGAAGGCGCTGTCGATCAGCGTCGCGTCAAGACGACGCAAATGCCGCAAGGCGTCGCCGAAGTGAAACGAACTCTCCAGCCCCAGCAACGCCAGGCTGTCGCCACGGGGCAGACCGAGGTCCAGCAACAAGGTTTGTTGTCCGCTCTTTTGCACCACCAGCGCCAAGTGATTGGCCAGCAGTGCGCCGTCGCCATTGCTCTGGGTGCCATACAACACGGTGAGGCCGCCCAGTTGCGTATTCGGCGCCACCGGCGGCAAGCGTTTGCTCAGGCGCCGCACCAGTCCGGCGACTTCACTGGAGCGCGAACCATAGGCGACAAAGTCCCGTGCCCCGGCACGCATCGCGTTGAGCACGAGTTGGTTGTCCATGCCGTCGCCCAGCGCGACAATCGCCAGCATCGGCTTGGCTTCCAGAGCCCCTTCGATCAGCGCGCTCTGGGCCACCACGTGTTCACGGTCCAGGCCTACGAACACCAGGCTGGCGAAGGTCACGTCCACCAGCGCGAGCAATTCGTCGAGGCTGCCGCCGCCGGCGCTGACGACTTGGCCCAGCGGCGCCAGCGCGCCTTGCAACCATTCAAGGTCAGTGCTGTTACGCGTGATCGCAAGGAAGGTTTGACTCAGATTCTGGCTCATTGCGATAACCCGCTGCGCTTATCGAAATTGCCGTTTTCGAGGAAATACAGGCGATACCAGTTAGGGTCGTAGTTGCGCAGTTTTTCACCGGGCAGTGACGGCAGTTGGGCATTGGCTGCCAACGGCTGTACCAGGTGCGGGGTGACAATCATCAGCAGTTCGCGCTCTTCGCGTTTGATCGAAGAGTTGCGAAAGAACGCGCCGATGACCGGGATGTCGCCCAAACCGGGAAACTTGTCCACTTGGGAAGAGTTCTGGGTACTGATCAATCCGCTGATGACAAAGCTTTCGCCATCGGCCAGGGAAATGCTGGTGTCGGTGCGGCGAATGGTAAAGGCCGGGACGGTGGTGCCGCCGATGGTGACGCCGTTGTTGTAGTCCAGTTCGCTGACCTCCGGTGCCACCTTGAGGGCGATGCGATCGCTGCTGACCACGGTCGGAGTCAGGGTCAGGCGGATGCCGAACTCCTTGTACTCGATGGAGTAGCTATTGCTGTTGGCGCTGGGCACCGGGATCGGGATTTCACCACCGGCAAGGAAGCTCGCACTCTGCCCGCTGATCGCCACCAGGCTCGGTCGCGCCAGCGTGTAGGCAAAGCCGCTGCCTTCCATGGCGTTGATGATGGCGAGGAAGTTACCGCCGCCGGCAACGATGTTGAACATATCGTTGGCCAGAGGAATGCTTGGCACGGCGATGCGCGGGTCGAGGTTGCGCAGCGGTAGCACTCGGGGTGTCACGGCGGTGTTGGGCACCGTGCCGGGAGAACCGAACAGAAAGTTCGAGTTCTTGCCGTAAATCGAGGTGCCAGCCTCCTTCAATTTGGTGCGGCTGACTTCGACGAAACGAATGTCGGTCTGTACTTGCGACGGCAGCAGCGGGTCGTCGGACGGGAGTCGGGTGGCGCTGGTCATCGCGGCGCTGGCCTTGCCTTGTACGAACACCATGCTCTGACGCGGCGCACTGGCGCATGACGTCCAGACCATCAGGCTGGTGGCGCCGGGGGCCATGCCGGTGACCAGAAAGGCCTGGTTGCCGTTGACTCGCACGTCGGCGACTTTCGGGTCGCCCACCGCCAGCCGGGTGATCGCCACGGGAGATTGCAGTTCTTGTTGCAACCCTTCACCGACTTCCAGCACCGCCGGCAATGGACCGAGTGCGGCGCAATTGCCAACGGCCGCGATGGCCGCCGTCAGGGGCAGGCCGCTTAGCAAGGAGGCCCAGAGCAGGCCTTGGAACATGGGCATGGAACGTCTGCGCATAGAAATGCGTCCTTGCTCGACTCAGGGAGTTTGTTGGGTGATTTCATTGCCGCGAATGACTTCTACGCTTGGCGTGCGCGGTGTGGCACGGCTGGCGGTGGCGAGTGGTTTTGGCGGTGGCGTCATCGCCAGTTGGTTGAACTGGATCAACTCGCGGTTGGCGCTGGCGAGGTTGAACGACGAATCGTTTTGACCGGCCCAGTAATGGGCCAGGCGTTTTTCTTCGGCGCTGCGCACCGCCAGGCGCAACACCCCGGCCTGGGCGGCGAGCATCAAGCGACTCAGCAGAGGTTCGGGCACCGCGAGCAGCACCGTCCGAGCGTTGGCGCGCAGTTGGTCCTGCTTGAGTTTTTCCTCGTTACTGCGCGCAGGGCTGGCGGGTTGACCGTCGTTGGTCATGCCCAGTTGTTCGCCGACCCCCAAGACCCGCAATGCCGGCACCACGACCTGGGCCGATTGCTGAGGGTTGTTAACGTCGGTGCGCAAAAACAACAGGACATCGACATAGTCGCCGGGGCTCAACTGGCCGCCGGCACTGATCACTTCGTCCACGGCCACGGCTAGCGCGCGCTCATCGGGACGGATCATCCGCGCCAGCGCGCCACCAGCTTCGAAGCTCTCATCGTTGAGCCAGGTCCCGGCGCTTAGGGCACGCCAGGACGCACGGCCAATCGCCTGATCGAGACGGCTCAGGCTGCCGGCCGGTGCAGTACGGAGTTTTTCCAGGGATACGTCGGCGGCGGTGATCTGCACAAACGGCGCGACGTCATGCAGGAGCACCACGACCGGTTCGCGTGTCGGGTCATCCACCGGCGTAGGTGCCGGGACCGGCGCACTGGCAACGACGGGTTGTGCGACGGGCTCGGGGTCCGCTTGACGGCCGAGTACAAGCCCCCAGTAGCCGGCAATAATGGCGCCTACCAGAAACACTCCCGCCAACCCCATGGTGAAGCGACTGTTCATCAAGGCTCTCCCTTTCCCGCTGCTTGATGACTCGCTACTTCCAACGAGGACAACGTCGCAATCAGGCCGCTATGAACATCTACTATTTCGCTATTTGACGGTAGCGCAGGTAAATCAAAATGCCATTAGCGCGCCGTAAATATCCGGCGAAAGTAGGGAGCTAAAGCGCCAAATCTGGTTCTTTGGCGTTAGTTGGAAACTTAATACTTAAGTGTTAATTCGTTTTTACAGTTGATGGTAATGCCTTTGCCAACAATGCTGATGCTGGCATAGGGGAACCATGTTGCGACCCGGCAACACCCGCAGTCATCAGGAGAAATGCCATGTCCTTCAAAGTAACTGCTCAGAAGATCAAGTCCGAAATTTCGTTCTATGTAAATCTGGTCAAAGACACCGAAGGGGCTTCGGGGATCGAGTACGCAATCATTGCCGGCATGGTAGCGGTGGCCCTGGCGGCATTTGTGTCGCCGATCAAAACGGCCGTTACGACCATGTTCACCACCATTCAGGGTGCACTCTGAATGACGTTGATGCGAACAGTCTGCAACTTGCCAATCTGCCAAAGGGCTTCTAACGTCAGCGCTTAGTCCACAGCAGGTATCGCCTTATGAACGCTTCTCCCCCACGCCAACAGTTGCTGCTGGTTGACGACGAAGAGGATGCGTTGCTGGAGCTGGCGGAATTGCTGGAGGGCGAGGGCTTCACTTGTTTTACGGCCACCTCGGTCAAGCTCGCCCTGCATCATCTGACGCGCAACCCTGATATCGCCCTGGTGATCACTGACCTGCGCATGCCGGAGGAGAGCGGCATGTCGCTGATCAAACGCTTGCGCGAACACACCTCGCGCCAGCATCTGCCGGTGATCGTGACGTCCGGGCATGCGGACATGGAGGACGTCAGCGACATGCTGCGCTTGCAGGTGCTCGATCTGTTTCGCAAGCCGATCTACCACGTGCGGTTGCTGGAGACGTTGAACAATCTGTTTCCGCTGCCAGCGGCGATTGGTGGGTGATTCCCCGGCTGATATGTTGACTGGCACACCGCTTTCGCGAGCAGGCTCGCTCCCATACTGATCGGCGGCGAGAACGATTACCGCGAACACCCCATTTCCCCAGTGGGAGCGAGCCTGCTCGCGAAGGCGTCCTGGCCGCCACCACCCTACAATTGATAACTGAAACTGATGCTATACCGCGGCCGTCGGTTGAACGTATCCAGCGCTTCATCCGACATCGGCTTGGCCGCTTCCAGCGCGACGTTGTAGTACTTGGCATCGCCAAACCTCAGCCCCACCGCCGCCGAAGACAAGTTGTTGCCTTGCACCGGCAACTGGTTGAACCAGGTCTTGGAGCGGTCCAGCACCACATACGGTTGCAGCACCCGCACCCAGTTGCCGTCGCGGTTGAAGCTGTAGTTCACCTCATACGCCACCCCCCAACCCTTGTCGCCGGACGCCTGGTCGTCGGGGTAGCCGCGGCCGAAATTCTGCCCGCCAAACACTGCGCGTTCGCTGTCGGGCAGGGTGTCGTCGCTCCAGTACAGCGCGCCCGAAAGTACGCCTTGCCAGTTGTCGAAGAACTTGTCGCTCTGCACCCCCGATAACCGCACGCGGAAGAAATTCAGGTCCACATCGGCGTTGGTTTTCGCCCCCATGCCATCGACACCTTGATACATCCCGCCACTGAGAATCCGCAGCTGCCTGGCGTCGGCCTTGCGCCAGTCGCTTTCGAAGGCGAGGGCGCGAATGTCGGTGCGGACTTCGACACTGCGCGGGTCGTCGATCACCTCGTAGCGGGTTTTGTCGTTGACCGCATACAGCCGCGCACCGGCGCTGAGTTGTTCATTCGGCGAGGCAATCAGCGGGTGACTGAAGCCGATGGAGTAGCGATCGTTTTCACGGTGCGGCTTGAGCTCCAGACCATTGTCGAGCAGCACATTGGTGCCGGGGTCGGCACGGTAGCGTGAGGCGGACAGACTCAGTTGTGTGCCTTCGGCATTGAGGAACTGGTTGTAGTCCAGGCGGTAGTAATGCTCGTCGTCATGCCCCGGGGGAAATAACCCGCTAAGACTCAACTGTTCGCCCATGGCCGTCTGGGAATTGCTGCTGACTCCGAGCAAAGCCTGGGTGCCGTTGCGGTTGTCTTCGGTGGTGCTCAGGCTGCTGGTGAACGGTTTTCGACTGGCCTGTACCGCCAGGTACGCCGCGCCGTCGGTGGTGCCCGGCGGCGGCACTTGTGCTTGCACGGTCACGCCGGGGATGCGGGTCATCAACGTGGTGTAGCGCTCGAAGGTCTTGCGGGTCAGCGGTCGTTCGGCCTGGAGTTTGGCCACCAGTTTGTCCAGCAAGCCCTTGACCCGTCCCAGGTCGCCCTGCAATTGGTAATCCTTGATGTAACCCTCCACCAGCACCACGCGCGCCACGCCTTTGCTGAAATCCTGTTGCGGCAGAAAGGCGTAGGACAACAAGTAGCCGTCCTGTTGATAACGGCGGGTGATGCCTCGAGTGGCTTCGATCAAGTCGGCGAGACTGATTTCATGGCCGAGCAGCGGTTGGTAGAGCGCCGCCAGTTGGTTGAGCGGATAAATCGTCCCACCTTCGATCTGCACATTTTTGATGGTCACTTTAGTGCCCATCATCAACGGCTGGGCCTGGGTCGCGCCGGGCTCGGGCACTTGCAACGGCGCCGCTGTCGGGCGGTAAGCGTCGGCGGGCAGGTTCGGTACGGGGAGGTTACGGATGGTTTCGTTACTGTTGAGAAAGCTGGGGAGGGTGTCGGCGAGTGCGAAAGAACTGACGGTCATCAACAGCAGGGAAGCCATAACGCGCATAGGACACTCCATGGTCATATCGCAACAACCCGAGGCTCGTCAGCTGACTGAACCGGAACCGCGAGGTGTCATGCTCCAAAAGAAAAAGCGGAAGACTCCTGTGAATCTTCCGCCTCCAACCAAGCGTAGGCGCTGTAGATTCGGCCGTCGAATCGGCCAGGTGCAATTCAGCGTTTGTTGCCGGCCAGGCCTCCCAGCAGTCCGCCGAGACCACCCGTTGTGCCAGTGCCAGTGGTGCCATTGCTGACCAGTCCACCGACTGCGCCGACAGTGGCGCCGACGGTCGTGACCGTGTTGCCGACGGCTGCTACCACCGTGTTGGGGGCGGCAGCGGCGATGGTATTGCCGACATTGCCGACGGCTCCGCCAACCTGAGTGACCAGGCCGTTGACCGGTGCGCCGAGCCCCGTGGCACCTCCTACTTGTTGCGTGAGGCTACTGACGTTGCTGGTGACTGGATTCAACGCGGTGCCGAGCGTGCCACCTGCGCTGGCCAGAGGCGCGGTGGGGGTCAGGCTGGGAGCGCTCGAACCACCCAGTGCGCCGCCAATCGAAGCGACCGTGCCGCCTATCGCGCCCAGGTTCACACCACCGGCACTGACGGCCGAATTGGTGTTGCCAGCGTTCAATCCGCCGCCGACATTAGCCACGGCACCACCGACTGTTTGCAGTAATCCGCTGCTGCCCAAACCGCCTAGGCCACCCGAACCCGAACCCGAGTTCGCGGCCAGTCCGCCCGCTGTGCCGGCGGTGGTGCCAAGGTTAGTCAGCGCGCCGCCCAAGGTGTTGGTCACTGCGTTGCCATCGCCGGCCGCCGTCACTTTGCTGCCGAGCCCGCCGACAGCCTTGCCGACGTTGCTGACCAGGCCATCGGCGGGATTACCCAGGCCAGTGGTGCTGCCGACTTTGCCGGTCAGGCCTTCCGCCAGAGTGACCACCGGCACCAGAACCTTATTACCGATGTCATTGGTGGCGGTCCCCAGGGTGTCGGTGCCGGTCGCAATGTTCAAGGTATCACCGAGCATGGTGACTCTTTCACCGACACCTCCAAGTACCGGGGTGACTTTGCTGACGACGCCACCGACCAGTGGAATGCTGTTGGTGGCCGTTGCCAGTTTGCCGCTGATGGCGGTCACCCCGTCGCCCGCGTCAGACACTACGTTGCCGACGATGGCGGTGGTTTTACTCAGGGCCTTTGGGTCGGTGCCGAGTTTGCCGAGGCCATCGTTCAGCCCGTCGCCGATGCTGTCAACGACATTACTGGTGGTGCTGACGGCGCTTTGCACAACGCCACCTACGACCGGAACCGTCGATAAAGAATTGCCGATACCGCTGACACCATCGCCCACGCCACTAACGGTTTTACCCAGATCCGTGACCACGTTGCTGGTGATCAGCGCGGCGGGAGAGGTTGTACCGCCCGTGCCACCCGTGCCGCCAGTACCACCAGTGCCGGTACCACCGGTGCCGCCAGTTCCTCCACCCGTGCCGCCAGTGCCACCGGTTCCAGCCGTGCCGCCGCCAGTACCACCGGTGCCTCCCGTTCCGGCCGTACCGCCGGCAGTACCATCGGAGCCACCGGTTCCGGCAGTCCCGCCGCCAGTACCATCGGTGCCACCGCTGCCGGCCGTTCCGCCACCCGTACCCGCTGCACCGGCAGCACCGTCGGATGAACTGCCGGAAGTGCTGTGATGACCGCCACCGCCACTGCTGCAACCCGCGAGGCCGAGGGACAGGATCAACGCCAATGCTGTTGCCGATTTGCACCACACTTGAGTGTTCATGAGAGTGATTCCTTGCACCTGTTACAACGTTCGTTGTCTTCGATGGCTTGCCGATTCTGTCGCCGGCAATGCCTTCGTCCGTTGTGCACATCACAATCCCAGAGGCGCTTTCAGGCCATTCTCAAGTTGGTATTAACCCCTTTATATAGGTGCGAGCGGATGCGGCCTAAGGACTAATGCCTTGGGTATAAGTCGGATGATTTTTTTGCGGGGAATTCGTTTTAAATCAATGGAACGTGTTTTTAAGCGGGCGTGTAACCCGGGGAAGGAAACTTAAGTTATATACACAATTAATCATGTTTTCAGGCCCGAAAAGATCGCAGCCTGCTGCGGCTCCTACAGGTTCGGCGTGCGCCGTGATATCACGGTTGAACACAATCCCCTGTAGGAGCCGCCGCAGGCTGCGATCTTTTGACTGTCAGGCGACAGGCCGCCAATGCCCCACCATATGCTCCAGCTCCCCGGCACCGACCAATTGCAGATCGCCGCTGGACGCCGCCGCACTGGCGAGCAACGTCACCTCACTGGGCAAGCGCACCGGTTTGCGAAACTGCACTGCAATCTCGATGTTCGCCGTCGGCAGATGATCTGCCAGCGCCGCCAACGTCCGGGCCTTGTTCCACAGTCCATGGGCAATCGCCGTAGGAAAACCGAACAGCTTGGCGCTGGCCGCACTCAGGTGAATCGGGTTGTAATCCCCGGACACCTTGGCGTACTGCCGGCCAATGTCCGCAGGGGCTTTCCAGCGTGTCACTTCGGTCAGGGCCAGTGTCGGTGTCAAAACCTCTTCAAGCGGCTCGCCATCGAGTTTGACCCCGCGACACAGCATCTGGCTTTGCGCTTCCCACAGCGTTCCCAGTTGATCATCCAGGGTCGTGACCAGATCGAATGTTGCGCCCTTGGCGTGGGGTTGCAGGTTCTGCACTTGCACGCTGACCCGCGCGCGATGCACACCGCCCATGGGCCGCAGCACTCGAATGCGATTGCTCAAGTGAATCAACCCCAGCAACGGGAACGGAAACGCCTTGTCGGTGAGCAATTGCATCTGCAAGGCAAACGCCAGAATGTGTGGATACGTCGGCGGCAGCAACCCGTTATCGGCAAAACCGCAGACCTTGCGATAGGCTGCCAGGCGTTTCGGCTCGACATCGAGCCAGCAATGCAAACCCGTGTCGGGCAGCACAGTGCCGGTGATTTTCCGGCGCGTGGCCGCCCGCAAGTACAACCCGGGCAGGCTCGGTTCGCGGTTGAGTGTGTGCCAGTCGATGATCATCTTTACGCCCCCAAGACACTTTGCCCACACACTCGCAACGCTTGCCCGGTGAACGCGCCGGTGCCCGGCTGTGCCAGCCAGGCCACCGCTTCGGCGACGTCCTGTGGCAAGCCGCCCTGACCCAGGGAGCTCATGCGGCGCCCGGCTTCACGCAGGCCGAATGGTATGTGCGCGGTCATCTGGGTTTCGATAAAGCCTGGCGCCACGGCGTTGATGCTGATGCCCCGCTCATGCAGCAGCGGCGCCCAAGCCTGGGCCAGACCGATCAGCCCGGCCTTGCTCGCGGCGTAGTTGGTTTGCCCGCGATTGCCGGCAATGCCACTGATGGAGGCAAGCAGAATCACCCGTCCGTTATCGCGCAGGCTGCCGGCGTCGAGCAGGGCCTTGGTCAGCACTTGCGGTGCATTGAGGTTGACCGCCAGCACCGCGTCCCAGAATTCCGGCGTCATGTTGGCCAGGGTTTTATCGCGGGTGATGCCGGCGTTGTGAACCACGATGTCGATGCCGTCGGGCAGATGTTCAATCAACTGCGCAGCCGCATCTTCAGCGCAAATATCCAGCGTGATGCTTTGCCCGCCGAGGCGTGCGGTGAGGGCTTCGAGATCGGCCTTGGCCGGCGGTACATCAAGCAGGATCACCTCGGCACCATCCCGGGCCAAGGTTTCGGCGATGGATGCGCCGATGCCCCGCGCCGCGCCGGTGATCAACGCCTTGCGCCCGGACAGTGGCCGAGTCCAGTCCTGAACCGGCGTATCGCAGGCCTGCAAACGAATGACCTGTCCAGACACGAAGGCGCTTTTGGGCGAGAGGAAAAACCTCAGCGGCCCTTCCAGTTGATCCTCGGCGCCTTCGCCGACATGGATCAACTGCAAGGTGCCGCCGCTGCGCAGCTCTTTGGCGAGCGAACGGCTGAAGCCTTCCAGGGCACGCTGGACGCTGGCGGCGATTGGGTCGCTGAGGCTTTCCGGCGGCCGTCCCAGAATCACCAGGTGCGCGCTGCTATCGAGGTTTTTCATCAATGGCTGAAAGAACTCGCGCAGCTGTTTGAGTTGGTCGGTTTGCACCAAATGGCTGGCATCAAACACCACGGCCTTGAGTTTCGGACCATGGCCGGGAATCCACGGGGTGGCCAGGGATGGCTCGGCGCCGTAGCTGTAAATCGCGTCGGTCAGGCGGTTGGCAAAGACGCTGACATTTTCTGCCAGCGGTCCGCCGCCAATCAGCAGTGCGCCTTCTACCGGTCGCAGGCGTCCGGCCTGCCAGCGTTCCAGACGCACCGGCGACGGCAGGCCCAAGGCCCCGACCAGACGGTGGCCGATGGACGAATTCGCGAAGTCGATATAACGGTCTGACATGGAACGCTCTCCGGCAGCTGGGGTTCAAAGTGTGGACCACGAATGGCGATCAGTCGTTCGATTCACGAGATTAGGCCTACGCTTGAACACAGGTGATTGATGTGTAGCAGGGATTTCAGGAAAACACAGACCCTGTGGGAGCGGGCTTGCTCGCGAAGGGGCCAGCACATTCAACATCTTTGTTGACTGACCCACCGCTTTCGCGAGCAAGCCCGCTCCCACAGGGGATCGCATTCACAAATAATTTTTAGAAGGAGCTTTTCATGACTCAGCTGCGCCGCGTCGCGATCATTGGCGGTAACCGTATCCCTTTCGCCCGTTCCAACGGGCCGTACGCCACCGCCAGTAATCAGGCGATGCTCACCGCAGCGCTCGAAGGCTTGATCGAACGCTTCAACCTGCACGGTTTGCGCATGGGCGAAGTGGCGGCGGGGGCGGTCATCAAGCTGTCTCGGGATTTCAACCTGACCCGCGAATGCGTGCTCGGCTCGCGGCTGTCGCCGACCACCCCGGCCTACGACATCCAGCAAGCGTGCGGTACAGGTCTGGAAGCAGCGCTGCTGGTCGCCAACAAAATTGCCTTGGGCCAGATCGAGTGCGGGATTGCCGGCGGTGTCGATACCACCTCCGACGCGCCGATTGGCGTCAGTGAAGGCCTGCGCAAAATCCTCCTGGAAGCCAACCGCGCCAAGACCACCGGCGACAAACTGAAAACTTTCCTGCAGTTGCGGCCGCGCCACTTGATCCCCGAATTTCCGCGCAACGGCGAGCCGCGTACCGGTCTGTCCATGGGGCAGCACTGCGAGTTGATGGCCCAGACCTGGAATATCCCCCGCGCCGAACAGGATCAACTAGCCCTCGAAAGCCATCAGAAACTGGCCGCTTCCTACACCGAAGGTTGGCACAACGACTTGATCACACCGTTCCTCGGCCTGACCCGCGACAACAACCTGCGCCCGGACCTGACCCTGGAAAAACTCGCCTCGCTCAAACCGGCGTTCGAGAAAAGCGCCAAAGGCACCATGACCGCGGGCAACTCCACGCCACTCACCGACGGCGCATCGCTGGTGTTGCTGGGCAGTGAAGAATGGGCCAAGGAACGCGGCTTGCCGATCCTCGCCTATTTGCGCGATGGCGAAGCGGCGGCGGTGGACTTCGTCAACGGTGCCGAAGGGCTGCTGATGGCGCCGGTGTATGCCGTACCACGCTTGCTGGCGCGCAATGGACTGACCTTGCAGGACTTTGACTACTACGAAATTCACGAAGCCTTCGCCGCACAAGTGCTGTGCACGTTGAAGGCCTGGGAAGATCCTGAGTACTGCAAAACCCGCCTCGGCCTTGACGCACCGCTGGGCTCCATCGACCGCAGCCGACTCAACGTCAAGGGCAGTTCACTGGCGGCTGGGCACCCGTTTGCTGCGACCGGTGGGCGCATCGTCGCCAATCTGGCGAAGCTGCTGGACGCGGCGGGCAAGGGCAGAGGGTTGATCTCTATCTGCGCGGCGGGCGGTCAAGGTGTCACCGCCATCATCGAACGCTGATCCCTGCACAATCCCTGTGGGAGCGGGCTTGCTCGCGAAAGCGGTGTGTCAGTCGACATAAATATTGCCTGATACACCGCCTTCGCGAGCAAGCCCGCTCCCACAAGGGGACACAAGGGGAAATGTGTTTGTCAGGGCGGGCGAGTTGGCCTAACGTCGCACTATCTGTAGTCCTGCGACACAAGGCCCCTCAATGACGTCCAACGGACAACTCTCCCTCGAACGCTCCATTCCAGCGTTGACCGCTTTACCACGCCCATTGTTCGCCCGCGCCGAAAGCCTCAACGCCGGTTCCTGGACACCGCCCCATCGCCACGACTGGGTGCAGTTTTCCTACGCCATCAGCGGCGTTCTCGGTGTGCACACTGCCGAAGGCAGCTTCTTCGCGCCACCGCAGTGGGGCATCTGGATTCCGGCGGATCTTGAACATCAAGTCGTTACTTCAATGCGCGCCGAGATGCGCAGCCTATACGTGCGGCGTGAGGAGAGTGCATGGGCGGACGGACGTTGTCGGGTGCTGGAAGTGACGCCGCTGGCCCGTGAGTTGATCAAGAGTTTTTGCCTGTTGCCGGTGGAGTATCCACAGGGTGACAGCCAGGAAGCGCGGTTGGTGAATGTGCTGTTGGATCAGTTGGCACATTTGCCAGAGGTCGAATTCTCTCTACCGCTGCCCAGGCATGAGCGTTTGCTCGGGTTGTGCAACGAGCTGATCGAAAACCCTGAGCAGAACGTGACGTTGCAGGAGTGGGCGGCGCGGTTGGGGACTTCGGAGAAAACCCTGATGCGGCTGTTTCAGCGTGAGACGGGTTTGAGTTTTCGCGGCTGGCGTCAGCGCGCGCGGTTGCTGTCGTCGTTGAGTTTGCTGGAGGAGGGCGACAGCGTGACCAATGCCGCGCTGGCTTGCGGGTATGACTCGACGTCGGCGTTTATTGCGGCGTTCAAGGGGTTATTCGGGTTTACCCCGGGGGAATTGTTTCGGCAGTGAGAGCCAGCCCCTCACCCCAGCCCTCTCCCCAGAGGGGAGAGGGGGAAAGGGAGCCGATCGGGGACTTTTCAAATTCTGAGTTCAACTCGATATTTCAGGTTGTAGTCACTAGAACAATCAACTCGGTCGGCTCCCTCTCCCCTCTGGGGAGAGGGCTGGGGTGAGGGGTGGCCCTAAGACCACCCTCATTCTCAGGTCCTGAACCGCCGAACCAACCCGTCCAGCTCATTCGACAACCCGGCCAGGCTCTGGGAGTCCAGTCGCGCCGAGTTCGCCAGTTCCGCCACTAACTGCGCATCGCCATGAATCTGGCTGATGTGCCGATTGATGTCTTCCGCCACCTGATGCTGTTCTTCCGCAGCGGTCGCAATCTGCGTGTTCATGTCGCGAATCACATCCACCGACTCACGAATCTGCCCGAAGCTGCTACGCGCTTCGCCAATGCGGGTGACCGACTGCTGCGACACTTCCAGGCTCGCATGCATCTGCTGGGTCACTTGACTGGTGCGCTTGGCCAGGTTGCCGAGCAAGCCGTCGATTTCCGCCGTGGAATCGGCCGTGCGTTTGGCCAGGGCGCGCACTTCATCTGCCACTACCGCAAAACCACGACCTTGCTCACCGGCCCGAGCCGCTTCAATCGCCGCGTTCAACGCCAGCAGGTTGGTCTGTTCAGCGATGGAGCGAATGGTTCCCAGAATCGACTGAATGTCATTGCTGTCGCGTTCCAGCTGTTGCATCGACTGGGCCGATGATTCGATTTCCTGGCTCAACCGATCGACGCTGGTCACCGCGGCATCAATCTGCTGCTGGCCTTCGCGGGCCTGGCGCTGGCCACTGTCGGCCGACTCGGCGGCCTGGCTGCACGAGCGGGCAACTTCGTTGGCGGTGGCAACCATTTCGTGGAACGCCGTGGACACCATGTCCACCGCTTCACGCTGGCGCCCGGCGGCTTCGGCCATGTCGCTGGAAACACGGGTCGAGCTCTGGGAGGTGGCGAGGATTTTGTTTGCGGCGCCGCCGATGCTCTGAATCAGGTTGCGGATTGCGGCCAGGAACTGGTTGAACCAGTTGGCCAGTTGCGCGGTTTCGTCGCTGCCACGGATTTCCAGGTTCTTGGTCAGGTCGCCTTCACCCTGAGCGATGCCTTCCAGACCACTGGCCACGCTGCTGATCGGCCGCACGATGACGCGGGCGAAACTGGCGCCGACGATGGCGAAGAACACTGCCAGTACCGCGGCAATGCCCGCGATCAGCCAGGTCAGTTGAGTCGCCGAGCTCATCACGTCGGTTTGCTTGATCAGGCCGATAAAGGTCCAGCCCAGTTGCTCCGACGGCCAGACGTTGGCCATGTAGCGCTCGCCGTTAAGCTCGACTTCTACAAGGCCTTTGCCGGCCTTGGCCAGTTGCGCATAGCCCTCGCCGAGGCTGCCCAGGGCCTTGAAGTTGTGTTCCGGTTGTTTCGGGTCGACCAGCACCGTGCCGCTGTTTTCCAGCAGCATCAGGTAACCGGTTTCGCCGAGCTTGATCTGTTTGACGATTTCGGTGAGCTGCTTGAGCGTCACGTCGATACTGACCACGCCGCCGTTGGTGCCCAACTTGTTATCGATGGTGCGCACGGTGCTGACGTAGGACGCGTCGTCCTGAGCCCAGTAATAGGCTTCGGTGCGAAACGGTTTGCCCGGTTTGGCTTGCGCGGCTTTGTACCAGGGACGCTGGCGCGGGTCGTAGTTGTTCAGTTTTGCGTCGTCCGGCCAGGACACATAACCGCCAGCTGCAGTGCCGACGATTGCGTAGGCGTAGGACGGATGGGTGTTGCCCAGATCCTGAAGGAGCCCAAAGACTTTTTTGTCCATGTCACCTTGAGGAATTGTCTCGGCGTTGGCGGCCATGTAGGTCTTGAGGCTGTCGTCGGTGTTTTTGATCAGCGGCTGGGACGCCAGGTAATCGACGTTCTGGCTGATACCGTCGAAAAACAGCTGCATGGCGTTGCTGACCTGACGGATCTCACGTCCGCTGCCGTCGACGAAAGCATCCTTGGCATCGCTGCGCAAGTTCAGCACAACCAGGGTGGCGACCAGCACCACCGGCAAGCAGGCGATGATTGCAAACGCCCACGTCAACTTCTGTTTGATGTTCATCCGCGCTCCAGATTTTCTTGTTGGCCCACGCAGTGCAGATGACTCGCGGATTTTTGGAAGCCGAAAACGGTGTAGATCGATTCGATTCCTTGAGGGCGGCATCGTCTTTTTTAAGCCGTGACGATTGTCGGACAAATCCTTTTCTCTCTTAGGACTTCGGCTGAAAAAACGGGAAATTGAGGACCATTGAGAAAAAACCTACAAATAGGAGAAATACGGATGTCAGCTTCTGTCGTAAATGCCCTGTCATCCCTTCGCCAACAAGTGTCGGCGGCTCGGCTATGATCTCCACCGGTCGATGAACGGCGTGGGATTTGCCGGATAAATTCGGCACATTGTGTGCATCCGCCATGTTCATAGGTCGGTAACCCCTCCCCGATTTGCGAGGATTGCCGTATAACGAATGACTTTCGCGTGTTTGGTAATAAAGGACCCACAATAAAAGCTGATGAAGACTCCAAAACGCATTGAACCCCTGATCGAGGACGGTCTGGTCGACGAGGTGCTGCGCCCACTCATGAGTGGTAAAGAAGCAGCTGTTTATGTGGTGCGCTGCGGTAACGAGCTACGTTGCGCGAAGGTCTACAAGGAGGCGAATAAACGCAGTTTCCGGCAGGCGGCCGAGTATCAGGAAGGCCGCAAGGTGCGCAACAGCCGACAGGCTCGGGCGATGGCAAAGGGCTCCAAGTTCGGCAAGAAAGAAACCGAGGACGCCTGGCAGAACGCCGAAGTGGCGGCCCTGTTTCGTCTGGCTGGCGCTGGTGTGCGGGTACCCAAGCCGTATGACTTCCTCGAAGGCGTACTGCTGATGGAACTGGTGGCCGACGAATATGGCGATGCCGCGCCGCGTCTGAACGACGTGGTGCTGGAACCGGACCAGGCCCGTGAATATCACGCGTTCCTGATTTCCCAGATCGTGCTGATGTTGTGTACCGGTCTGGTGCACGGTGACCTGTCTGAGTTCAACGTACTGTTGACCCCGACCGGCCCGGTCATCATCGACCTGCCCCAGGCAGTGGACGCGGCGGGTAACAACCACGCGTTCAACATGCTGGAGCGGGACGTGGGCAACATGGCGTCCTACTTCGGGCGGTTTGCGCCGGAGTTGAAAAAGACCAAGTACGCCAAGGAAATGTGGGCCCTGTACGAAGCCGGCACCTTGCACCCGGCCAGCATATTGACCGGCGAGTTCGATGAGCCGGAAGAGTTGGCCGACGTTGGCGGCGTCATCCGCGAAATCGAGGCGGCACGCCTGGATGAAGAGCGCAAGCAAGCGGTGCGCGCGGCTGATGATGCACCACCGGGTAAAACCGAAGAACCGCCTCCACCGTGGATGCAGTGATCGGTTAAACAAAAAACCCGGCCTCGGTCGGGTTTTTTGTCGAAACACTGATCCCCTGTAGGAGCTGTCGAGTGAAACGAGGCTGCGATCTTTTGACTTTGATTTTTTAAAACAAGATCAAAAGATCGCAGCCTCGTTTCACTCGACAGCTCCTACAGAGGACATCCCCACACTCAAGGATTGAATGTGAACATCCCCTCCACCCGCAATGCCCATCTGATCATCACCGCCCGTCTGATCTCGGACTTCGGCGCGTTCCTCAACATGGTCGCCCTGGCCACCTACGTCTATGTGCTGAGCAACAGCGCCATGAGCGTCGCGATTTTCCTCGCCAGCCGCGTGACCGGGGGGATTTTTGCCAGTCTGATCGGCACCACGTTCTACCGTCGTTGGGCCGGGCGCTTGCCGTTGATTGCCTTCGACTTGCTGCGCGCCGGGGTGCTCGGCCTGCTGCTGGTTTTGCCGGTGACCCAGCAAGCCTTGCTGTTGCCGTTGATTGCCTTCGGCCTGGGTTTCGGTAATTCGATGTTCGCCATCGGCCTCAACAGCCAGTTGCCGAACCTGATCGACCGCGAGCACTTGCTCAAGACCAACGCCTGGATTACCTCGGCGGCGTCCATTGCAATGGTCGCTGGCAGTCTTGTAGCGGGGTTGGTGGTGGCGGCGTTTGGTTTTGAAGCGGTGTTCGCGCTGAACGTAGTCACTTACCTGCTGGCGGCGTTGCTGCTGGTGCCGTTGCGTTTTCGCGCGGCAGCCACCGGTGCGGAATCAAAAACTGAACGTGGAGAATGGTCGGCGCTGCTGCAAGGCTTACGTAGCTCCCCGGTACTGGCGGCGATGCTCGCGGTGGCCATGGCTGACACGCTGGGCAGCGCGGCGCACAACGTCGGGTTTCCGATCATCTCGCGGCTACTGACGCCGGAATCCGCGAGCACCACGTTGGGCTTGATGCTGGCAGTCTGGGCCAGCGGCAAACTCATCGGCGCGCGGATCGCCAGTCGCCTCAAAGGCTCGGACAACATCAACCTGGAACGGCGCTTTTTCTATGGCGTGTTGCTGATGTCCTGCGGCTTCATCCTGATGTTCCAGCAGCAGACCCTTTACGGTTTGCTCCTGTTCTCGTTGCCGGCCGGGCTGGGCGACGGTTTTTCCGAAGTCGGTCTGATGTCGCGCCTGCAACGGGAACCGGACCACCTGCGCCTGCCGATCTTCAGCTTCCTGACCCTGCTGCAAATGACCGGGTTCGGCATCGGCATGTTGATCGCCGCACCGTTCTACGCCTGGTGGACGCCCGGCGCGGTAGTGCTGTTGTTCCACGGCATTCCCCTCACCACGTTGCTGGTGGTGAAGGCTTTGTCCGTCAGGCGCGGGCGGGTTCGGCGCAGCAGCCCGACGCCAGCTCCTTGAGGATCGGGCAGTCCGGGCGGTGGTCGCCGTGGCAGTGCTCGACCAGGTCCTGCAAGGTGTCGCGCAATTGGCCGAGCTCGCGAATCTTCTGGTTCAGCTCGTCAATGTGCTGACGGGCCAGGGCTTTCACATCGGCGCTGGCCCGCTGGCGGTCTTGCCAGAGGGTCAGCAACTTGCCGACCTCCTCCAGTGAAAACCCCAGATCCCGCGAGCGTTTGATAAAGGCCAACGTGTGCAGGTCGTCATCGCCATACACCCGGTAGCCGCTGTCGGTGCGATGGGCGGCCTTGAGCAAGCCGATGGACTCGTAATAACGGATCATCTTCGCGCTCAGGCCGCTGTGGCGGGCCGCTTGGCCGATGTTCATCGGTTGTCCTCCAGATCCTTGGGTTTCCAAGTTTTCAACAGTAGCGCATTGCTCACCACGCTGACGCTCGACAGCGCCATGGCTGCGCCGGCCAGCACCGGGTTGAGGAAGCCGAACGCCGCCAGCGGAATGCCGATCAGGTTATAGACGAAGGCCCAGAACAGATTCTGGCGGATCTTCGCATAGGTCTTGCGGCTGATCTCCAGCGCCGCCGGCACCAGTCGCGGATCGCCGCGCATCAGGGTGATCCCGGCAGCGTGCATCGCCACATCGGTGCCGCCGCCCATGGCGATGCCGATATCCGCCGCGGCCAGCGCCGGGGCGTCGTTGATGCCGTCGCCGACCATCGCCACCACGCCGGTTTTCTTCAGTTCGGCGACGGTGGCGGCTTTGTCTGCCGGCAGGACTTCGGCGTGCACATCTTTAATCCCCAACGCTTCGGCGACGACTTTGGCGCTGCCACGGTTGTCGCCGGTCAGTAAATGGCTGCTGATGTTGCGCGCGTTAAGTTGCTGCACCGCTTGCAGGGCGCCGGGTTTGAGCGTGTCGCCGAAAGCGAAGAGGCCGAGCACGCGCGGTTCGGGACTTTGCTCGATCAGCCAGGACAGGGTTCGACCTTCGGTTTCCCAAGCTTTGGCGGAATCGGCTAGTGAACCTGCGCTCAAACTGCTTTCTTCCAACAGACGACGATTGCCCAGCGCCAACCGACGACCGTCGAGCGTGCCGGCGATACCGCGCCCGGTCAGCGACTGGCTGTCGGTGACATCGGCCACGACCAATCCGCGTTCAGCACAAGCATCCAGCACCGCCTTGGCCAACGGGTGTTCGCTGCCCCGTTGCAGCGCGCCGGCCATTTGCAACAGTGGCGCTTCATCACCGTCAACGGCACTTAAGTGAGCGATACGCGGCGCACCAGATGTCAGAGTGCCGGTCTTGTCGAACACCACGGCGCTGACTTCATGGGCACGTTCCAACGCTTCGGCGTCCTTGATCAGAATCCCGTAACGCGCAGCGACTCCAGTGCCGGCCATGATCGCCGTCGGTGTGGCCAGGCCCAATGCGCAGGGGCAGGCAATCACCAGCACCGCGACGGCGTTGATCAACGCGGTTTCGATGGGCGCGCCGTACAACCACCAGCCGATCAACGTCGCCAGGGCCAAGACCAACACCGTCGGCACAAACACCTGACTGACTTTATCCACCAGTTTCTGAATCGGCGCTTTTGCGGCTTGGGCGTCTTCGACCAGGCGAATAATGCGCGCCAATACGGTTTCCGCACCGAGGGCCAGCGTGCGTACCAGCAAGCGGCCTTCGCCATTGATCGCGCCGCCGGTGACCTTGTCGCCGGGTTGTTTCGGTACGGGCAGGCTTTCGCCGCTGATCAGTGCCTCGTCGGCGTGGCTCTGGCCTTCCACCACTTCGCCGTCCACCGGGAAACGTTCGCCGGGTTTGACCATGACCAGATCATTCAGGCGCAAGGCGCTGATGGCGACGTCCTGTTCGCGACCATCGATCACTTGAATCGCCCGTTCCGGACGCAGCGCTTCGAGGGCGCGGATGGCACTGGCGGTCTGGCGTTTGGCGCGGCTTTCCAGGTATTTGCCCAGCAAGACCAACGCAATCACCACCGCCGAGGCTTCGAAATACAGATGCGGCATGCGCCCGGCGGCGGTGGCCCATTCATAAAGACTCAAGCCATACCCGGCGCTGGTGCCCAGGGCGACGAGTAAGTCCATGTTGCCAGCACCGGCGCGCACGGCTTTCCACGCAGCGACGTAAAACCGCGCACCAAAGATGAATTGCACCGGCGTGGCCAAGGCGAACTGCGCCCAGGCCGGGAGCATCCAGTGCACGCCGAATGGTTGCAGCAGCATCGGGAGCACCAGCGGCAAGGCCAGGGCGATGGCCGCGAGCAGGATCCAGCGCTCGCGCTGCAGGCGGGTTTGTTGATTGTCTGTGGGGTGTTCGACTTCCCAGACGCTGGCGTTGTAGCCTGCCTTGGTCACGGCGGCGATCAGGGTTTGTGGATCGACCTGACCGAGCAGTTCGAGGTGGGCGCGCTCATTGGCCAGGTTGACGCTGACACTTTTCACGCCGGGCACCTTGGTTAGCGCCCGTTCGACCCGGCCAACGCAGGACGCGCAGGTCATGCCGTCGATGCTCAATTCCAGACTTTGTTGCGGCACGCTGTAGCCGGCCTGCTGCACCGCGTCCATCAAGGCCGGCAGGCTATCGCTGGGGGCCTGGATGCGCGCCTGTTCCGTGGCCAGGTTGACGCTGACGGCAGTGGCGCCGATGACTTTGCTCAAGGCTCGCTCGACACGCCCGGCGCAACTGGCGCAGGTCATGCCGGCAATCGGCAGATCGAAAGTGGTGGATTCGGACATCGGTCACGCTCCCTGTAGAAAGTGCCTACAGGATCAACCTTGCCATGCGGGCAAGGTCAAGCGCCAATCCACAACCCGTAGGAGCGAGGCTTGCCCGCGAAGAGGCCGTAACATTCAACATCAATGCTGACTGTTATGGCCTCTTCGCGGGCAAGCCTCGCTCCTACAAGGTAGGTGGTGATTAATATTCCAGGGCCGCGGGTTTGAGGTACATCCCTTCCTGCGTCATCGCAATCCGGAACTTCAACACATCGCCGGCCTTGAGCGTGATGACCTGCGAGCCCGGCGCCAACATGCCGGCGTTGCAGCCCGGCGCCTGGCCCGGCAGCAGTTTCAGGCGCAGGGACACATTGCCCGGTGGCAGGTTGAACGAGGTGCTTTGCTCCTGGAACAGCCGCGCCGACAGTTGATCCTGGATGTACACACCGATCTCGCAGTTGGTCGACACTTCCAGGCGCTCGCGGGAAATGATCAGGACACCATAATCCTCCCCGGCGGCATTGGCCGAAGGCAGGGCGGCGAAAAGGCTGAGGAAGCCAAACAGGCTGAGAGTTGACCAGCGCATGGCTGATTCTCCTGAGGTCGAGTCATTGATGAACGCAGCTTGGCCGAGCGCGACGCCGATTGCCAGCCCGGCAGATTATTTCAGAACTTGACCTTGCCATGGTGGCAAGCTCGAGACTACCGGCAGTGTTATTAAAAAGCCTCACTCAAGGAGTCATCCATGCAAGTGTTCAACGTTGAAGGCATGTCCTGTGGTCACTGCGTCAAGGCGATCACCCAAGCCCTGCAAGCCAAGGACCCGGCGGCCAGCGTGCGGGTTGATCTGGCGGCGAAGGAGGTTGGCGTTGAAAGCGGTTTGACGACCGAACAGGTGATCGCCGCCATCACCGAAGAAGGCTACCAAGCCAAAGTTGTCTGAAGCCCAATACATATTCCCCTGTGGGAGCGGGGCTTTTGTGGCGAGGGGGCTTGCCCCGCTGGGTCGCGAAGCGGCCCCTATGTCTTTCAGCTTGACCGAGCTGTCTGGATTGACGACTGCTTCGCAGCCGAACGGGGGCAAGCCCCCTCGCCACACAAGCCCGCTCCCACAAGGCATTCATCCAGGGGTTTTTAATAGTTAGCGACCTATCGGAATGTTCAAGGCGTCCACGCCCGGCTAGACTGTCGAGCTGCCGACCCACGCCCAACTGGATGCCCGATGAACTTCCGTACCATTTTGATTCTTGGTGCCCTGACCGCTTTCGGTCCGTTGGCGATCGATTTCTACTTGCCGGCGTTCCCGGCCATCGCGCAGTCGTTTGGCACTGACGAAAAACATGTGCAAATGACGCTCGCCGCGTATTTCCTCGGTTTGTCCATTGGTCAGTTGCTCTACGGCCCGGTGGCGGATCGGTTCGGGCGGCGCATTCCGCTGCTCACCGGTGTCGGCTTGTTCACGGCAGCGTCCCTGGCCTGTGCGTTTGCGCCGAACCTGGAATGGCTGATGGGCGCGCGATTCATTCAGGCGCTGGGCGGCTGCGCGGGGATGGTGATCTCTAGGGCGGTGGTCAGCGATAAATGCGATGCGGTGGGTTCGGCAAAAGTCTTTTCGCAACTGATGCTGGTGATGGGCCTGGCGCCGATCCTGGCACCGATGCTCGGCGGGCTGTTGGTCAACACCACCGGCTGGCAGTCGATCTTCCTGGTGCTGACCGGGTTCAGCGCCCTGGCCGCACTGGCCGTGGCCCTCGGGCTGCCGGAAAGCCTGCCGGACTATGTGCCGCGCCAACCGTTGAAGGGCGCATTGCGTCAGTACGGTCGGTTGCTGGCCGATCCGGTCTACCTCGGCCACGCCCTGACTGGCGGTCTCGCCGTCGCCGGGATGTTTGCCTACATATCCGGTTCGCCATTTGTCTTCATCAAGCTATATGGCGTGCCGGCCGAGCATTTCGGCTGGTTGTTCGGCACCAACGCGGCGGGGTTCATCCTGGTGGCGCAGGTCAACGCGCGACTGCTGGCCAAGCGTGGCCCGGCGTTCCTGCTGGCGCGCACAGTGTGGGTTTATCTGGGCGCAGGCCTGACGTTGCTCGCGGTCAGTTCACTGCACACCGAACAACTATGGCCGCTGCTGATCCCCTTGTTTATCTGTATCGCCAGCCTCGGTTGCATCCTGCCCAATGCCTCGGCCTGCGCCATGAACGGGCAGGGCGCACGCGCCGGCAGTGCGTCGGCGCTGCTCGGGTGCCTGCAATTTAGCGTTGCCGCCGGGGCATCGGCGTTGGTGGGTGTTTTACACGATGGCAGCGCCGTGCCGATGGCTATGGTCATCAGCCTGTGCGGAATTCTGGTGGTGAGCGCCGCGATGCTCACCCGACGTTTGCAAAATGCCCGGGCCCTGGCCCAAGCCGCGGTCTGAAACCGGATTAGCCAGCGGCACGCTGCTGGCGGTCGGGGATTTGATGAGGGGCGAGGAGCCGTGCTTCAAGGGTACGGGTGAAGGCGCGGGCTTCAGCTTCGCTGCGGAACGTGACGGAGTGTTGGTCGAGACGGACTTGCCACTGGGATGTTGCCACTTCTTTTATCAGGATCTTCATTGCTGACCTCCTTAAGTAAAAGATTGCGTCGCAGAGGTTTCGATTGTAGACCCGAATACGATCGCAATTGTGACAACGGTCAAGCATCTGACTGACGGTTCGCCATATGGCTTTTTGTAGGAGCGAGGCTTGCCCGCGAAGGCGATCTTGAGGACGCCTTCGCGGGCAAGCCTCGCTCCTACAGGGTCGGGTTAGAACCCTTCCAGCACAATCTTGCCCTTGGCCTTGCCGCTCTCCAGCAGTTCATGGGCGCGGCGCAGGTTGCTCGCGTTGATCGTGCCGAAGTGCTCGCCCACCGTGGTTTTCAGCGTCCCGGCATCGATCAGCTCGGCGATACGGTTGAGCAGTTTGTGCTGCTCGATCATGTCGGCGGTCTCGAACAGCGAGCGGGTGTACATGAACTCCCAGTGCAACGAAATGCTCTTGCGCTTGAGTTTGGTCACGTCCAGCGCCTTCGGATCATCGATCAGCGCCAGTTTGCCCTGGGGCGCCAAGGCTTCGACCAATTGATCCAGATGCTCATCGGTCTGGGTCAGGCTGGCGACGTGGGTTACGTGCTTAACGTCCGCACGCTTGAGTTCTTCGCTCAGCGGTTGGCTGTGATCGATCACCAGGTCGGCGCCCAGTTCACGCACCCAGCTCTGGGTTTGTGGACGGGATGCGGTGCCGATGACCTTCAGCCCGGTGAGCTGACTCGCCAGTTGAGTCAGGATCGAACCCACGCCGCCCGCCGCACCGACGATAAGCAGGCTCTGACCTTCATCAGTTCTACCCTCACGCACTTGCAGGCGTTCGAACAACAACTCCCACGCGGTGATCGCAGTCAGCGGCAGCGCGGCGGCTTCGGCAAAGCCGAGGGATTTCGGCATGTGCCCGACAATCCGTTCGTCCACCACATGCAACTCGCTGTTGCCGCCGGCACGAGCGATGGAGCCTGCGTAGAACACTTTATCGCCAGCTTTGAATAGCGTGACTTCACTGCCGACAGCTTTGACCACACCCGCCACGTCCCAGCCCAGCACTTTCGCCGCGCCGCCTTCAGGCTGGACGTTCTGCCGGACCTTGGTGTCCACCGGATTCACCGAGATGGCTTTGACTTCCACCAGCAAGTCGCGCGGGCCGGCGACCGGTTCTGGCAGTTCGATGTCTTGCAGGGATTTGGCGTCGCTGATCGGCAGGGAGGCGTAGTAGGCAATCGCTTTCATAAAGGGCTCCGTAGTAATAAAGGAAGAAGTCAGGCCAGGGTGCGCAGGCGCTTGAGGTCGAAGTGTTCGAGAAAGTCGCCTGCCTTGGCACGGAAGTTCTGGATGTGGGCGCTGGCGTCGTGGGCTTGCAGGGCTGAGTCGCTACTCCATTGTTCGATCATGTAGAAAGCCAATGGGTTGGCGAGGTCCTGGTGCAAATCGTATTGACCGCAACCAGCCTCGGCGCGGGTTGGCTCCAGTAGCGCCCGCAGGTGCTGTTCGAGGGCGTCCTGCTGGCCGGGTTTGGCGATGAGGGTGGCGATAGCGGTAAACGGCTGGGACATGGTCGACTCCTGACGCTGAGTGATTTTCGATGGGACAGATGATTGGCTATTTCCCGGCAAGATAAAACCCGCTAAAAGAGCAGTCTCTTTCAATATTTTTTTGATAATCAGGGCTGAAGATGCTGCGTTTCGATGACTTGCAGTTGTTTGTCCGGGCAGCGGACCTGGGCAGCCTGTCGGCGGCGGCGCGGGTGATGGACATGTCGGCGGCGGTGGCCAGCGCGGCACTTAAGCGTATCGAACAGCAACTCGGCGCGCGGCTGCTGGCCCGCTCCACACGCAGCCTGCGCCTGACCGCCGAAGGCGAGGGCTTCCTGGAATATGCCCGGGCGGCCCTGAGCAATCTGGATGAAGGCAGGCGTTTGCTGGCCAGCGGTCAGGATCAGGTCAGCGGTGTGCTGCAACTGTCGGCACCTTCGGATTTTGGTCGCAACTTGCTGCTGCCGTGGCTGGACGAGTTTCAGCGTGAGCATCCGAAACTGACTGTGCGTTTGCTGCTGGGGGATCGCATCGCCGACCTGTTTCGTCAACCGGTGGACATCGCCTTGCGTTACGGCGAACCGGAGGACTCCAGCCTGGTGGCACTGCCCATCGCCCCGCAGAACCGTCGCGTGCTTTGCGCATCGCCTGCTTACCTGGCCCGGCACGGCGAACCCCGGCAATTGGAGCAACTGGCGCAGCACAATTGCCTGTTGTTCATGCTCGGCAGCCGGGTTCACGATCACTGGAGTTTCCACGATGGCAAACGTGAAGTCGGTTTGACGGTCAGCGGTGACCGTTTCAGCGATGACGCCGATGTGGTGCGACTTTGGGCCGTGGCGGGGGCCGGGATCGCCTATAAGTCCTGGCTCGATGTCGGCGCCGATGTGTTGGCCGGTCGCTTGAAAGTGTTGTTGCCGGAGTTGTTGTGTGAGCGCGCACCGCTGAATTTGCTGTGCGCCCATCGCGCACAATTGAGTAAGCCGGTGAACCTTTTGCGGGAAATGCTCGCCAGCCGATGCGCGAAATTGAGTAGTCAATTTCCGTCGTTACCGGGCACTGATCAATAGTCGCAGGCAAATAGCGAAATTTCTGTCAGGAACTATCACCACCCGCGGCCTCCCGAGGGCAGGAACCGACGGTCAACCCGCTTATACTAGCGCCCGCCTCATGCCTGCACCGTCGAACCGGCCCGGACGCGTTCACAATCCAGTAGTCCTTGCGGGAGCCGGCGCGGGTTGCTCGACAGAACAGGTGGTGTGACCGGGCTCATGGCGGTTTTCTCGTCTTGGCCGACGATACATTACTGGTCAAGATGTCTGTGAGCAGTAGACGAAACGATTCAACAGGGAGTGAATACATGGAACATGCACCTTGCATCAGCCAGATCGCCACGTTGCTGGCTGACCCCAAGCGCAGCGCAATGATGTGGGCCTTGATGGATGGCTCGGCGCGGCAAACCGAAGAGTTGGCCTTGCTGGCCGGGCTGTCGCCGTCTTCGGCCAGTGCACACCTGGGGCGTTTGTCCGCCGGAGGTCTATTGAAAGTCGAGGAACGCGGGCGCAAAAGATTCTTCCGCCTGGCGGCCCCCGAAGTCGGTGCGGCGGTAGAGGCGCTGGCCAGCGCCACCCTGGCCAGCACGCCACGGCAGATTCCCGAGACGATCAAGCGCGGCAACCTATTGGGCAAGCGCCAGGCTGCGCCGTCGTCGTTGTTGCAGGCGCGGCTCTGCGATGACCATCTGGGCGGCACGCTGTCGGCCGACCTGTACCAGCGTTTGCTGGATGCCGGATGGATCGAGCAGTTCGATCAGCGCGTCGTCGTCACCCACAAGGGCTCCAAGCAATTGGCCAGCCGTGGGGTGTTCATCCAGGCCCTGGCACACCGTAACGCGCAAATCGCCTGCGCCTGCCCTGACTGGAGTGAGCGTCGTCCGCATTTGGGTGGATCACTGGGGGCGGCGTTGTTGCAGTTGTTCATGCAGTCCGGCTGGTTGACCCTGCCCAATGATTCCCGGGCCTTGCAGATCACCACGACCGGGCAACGCGAAGTTCATCGTTTCGCCAGGGAAACCGAGCTGGAGATGGCGTTGTAGACGCTTCGGGGTCGACGTCTGAGGCCTCGGGCGTCGTTCACGGTTGCGGGTAGGTCGCATCCAGCAATAACCCCCAGCCGCTATCGCGCACACTCGATCCGGGGACTTTCGGATGGGGGGATGTGGCATGGCATTACAAGGATTCAGCGCAGCAGAACGCTTGGAACGGCTGCCCATCAGCGGCTATCACCGCATCATTTTCATCATCATTGCCCTGGCGTTTTTCTTTGACTCCATGGACTTGGCGATGATGACTTTCCTGCTCGGCTCGATCAAAACCGAGTTCGGTCTGAGCAGCGCACAGGCCGGATTGCTGGCCAGTTCGAGTTTCTTCGGCATGGTGCTGGGCGCGTCGTTGTCCGGCATGTTGGCCGATCGCTTCGGGCGCAAACCGGTGTTCCAGTGGAGCATCGTGTTGTGGGGCCTCGCCAGTTATTTGTGTTCCACGGCGCAGAACGTGGAAACCCTGACGTTGTTTCGCGTCCTGCTGGGGATCGGCATGGGCATGGAGTTTCCCATCGCGCAGTCGATGCTTTCGGAGCTGATTCCGGCGAAAAAACGTGGACGTTATATCGCGTTGATGGACGGGTTCTGGCCACTCGGTTTCGTCGCGGCCGGGGTGCTCTCGTATTTCCTGCTGCCAGTGGTCGGCTGGCGCGACATCTTTCTGGTGTTGGCGGTGCCGGCGGTGTTTGTCCTGGCGATTCGCTTCTTCATTCCCGAGTCACCGCGCTGGCTGGAACAGGCCGGGCGGCATGAGGCGGCGGACAAGGTGTTGCTGAGCATTGAAGCGCGGGTCCGAACGTCGCTGGGGCGTGCGGATTTACCGCTGCCGATGCGCTTGCCGCGCGTGGCGAGTACACCGGGCCACTTCTTTTCCGCGTTGCGGCAGATCTGGTCGCCGCTGTATCGCCAGCGCACGATGATGATCTGGAGCGTGTGGTTCTTCGCCTTGCTCGGTTTCTATGGCTTGACCTCATGGCTCAGTGCCTTGCTGCAACAGTCGGGTTTTGCCGTGACCCAGTCGGTGTATTACACGGTACTGATTTCCCTTGGAGGGATTCCCGGCTTTCTCATGGCTGCCTGGCTGGTGGAGCGCTGGGGGCGTAAACCGGTGTGCATCGTGACGCTGCTGGGTGGCGGGGTGATGGCGTTTCTTTATGGCCAGAGTGCGGTGTTTGGCGGCAACGTTGGCCTGTTGATCACCTCGGGCCTGCTGATGCAATTCTTCCTGTTCGGCATGTGGGCGGTGCTCTACACCTACACGCCAGAGCTGTACCCGACTTCGGCGCGGGCTACGGGCTCGGGGTTTGCCTCGGCGATCGGGCGCGTCGGTTCGTTGCTCGGGCCGTTGGTGACCGGGTTGGTGTTTCCGATAACCGGGCAGGGCGGGGTGTTCGCCTTGGGGGCGATGTGCTTTGCGATTGCGGCGGGGGTGGTGTGGTTGTTCGGGATGGAGACGCGGGGCAAGACGCTTGAAGAGTTAACTGAAGCAACACCGATCTAAAAAATGTGGGAGCGAGCCTGCTCGCGAAAGCGGTGTGTCAGTGGCATAAATCTCGACTGACACGCCCTCTTCGCGAGCAGGCTCGCTCCCACAGTGGTTTTGCGGTGAGGCTTACGGTTTCACCAACCGTGCATCCAGACTGTTCTGCGCCAGGCGCTTGGCCTGATCCTGGGTCATGCCCAAGTCGGTATACAGCGCATGGAAGTTCTCGGTGACGTAGCCGCCGAAGTACGCTGGGTCATCGGAGTTCACCGTGACTTTCACGCCACGCTCCAGCATGTCGAGGATGTTGTGCTGGGACATGTGATCGAACACGCAGAGTTTGGTGTTCGACAACGGACACACAGTCAACGGGATCTGCTCGTCGATGATCCGCTGCATCAGGCGCTCGTCTTCGATGGCGCGCACGCCATGGTCGATGCGCTGGATTTTCAGCAGGTCGATGGCTTCCCAGATGTACTCCGGTGGGCCTTCTTCACCGGCGTGGGCGACGGTCAGGAAGCCTTCGTGGCGGGCACGATCAAACACGCGCTGGAACTTGCTCGGCGGGTGACCCATCTCCGAACTGTCCAGGCCGACAGCCACAAACGCATCGCGGAACGGCAGCGCCTGGTCGAGGGTTTTCTGCGCTTCGTCTTCGCTCAAATGGCGCAGGAAGCTCAGGATCAAACCGCTGGTGATGCCCAGTTGCTGCTCGCCATCCTTGAGCGCGGCCGCGATGCCGTTGAGCACCACTTCGAACGGCACGCCACGGTCGGTGTGGGTTTGCGGGTCGAAGAACGGTTCGGTGTGAATCACGTTCTGCGCCTTGCAACGCAACAGGTAGGCCCAGGTCAGGTCGTAGAAATCCTGCGAGGTGCGTAAAACGTCCGCGCCTTTGTAGTACAGGTCGAGAAACTCTTGCAGGTTGTTGAAGGCGTAAGCCTTGCGCAGGGTTTCCACGTCGTCCCACGGCAGTGCGATTTTGTTGCGCTCGGCCAAGGCAAACAGCAGCTCAGGCTCCAGCGAGCCTTCCAGGTGCAAGTGCAGTTCTGCCTTGGGCAGGGCGTTCAGCCAGTCGTACATGTTCGAATTCTCATCAGGTGCAATGACGGCATTCTACAGATGCTCGCTGCAACAATTGGTAAAACCTGACCAGACGGTTGATCAAACCGCTACCGGTTCCCGTCGATAGGCGTAGGTATCGGCGAAGCGTGACAGCAGGAATTCGGCGCAGGTGGTCGCGGGATATTTCGCGGGGTGCTCGGCGTCCTGGCAACCGGGCAGGCATTCGATAGGCGTGTCCGGGTGCGGTTCGGCGAAGAACGGCATCGAGTAGCGATCCACACCCAACGGACTGATGACACGGTGTGGCGTCGACAGGTAACGGTCGTTGCTCCAGCGCGCCATCATGTCGCCGAGGTTGACGACAAACGTGCCGTCGATGGGCGGTGCGTCGATCCATTCGCCTTTGACGTTGCGTACTTGCAGGCCGCCGGCGGTGTCTTGATACAACAGCGTGATGCAACCGTAATCGGTGTGGGCGCCGGCGCCTTGCTGTTCTTCGGAACTGGCGGTGTGGCGCGGTGGGTAATGAATCATCCGCAGTACGCTGACGGGTTCTTTGAAGCGAGTGTCGAAAAAGTCGCGGTCGATGCCGAGTGCCAGAGTCATGGCCCGCAGCAGGGTTTGGGCGAGGGCTTGCATGTCGATGTAATGCTGTTCCATCAGCATTTCCCAGCCAGACATCGATGGATGGCGGTTGGGGCCGCGCAGCGGTTTTTTTGCCAGCACGTCCGGGTGATCGGCCGGCAGGTGCAGCCCCATGTCGAAGGTTTCTTTCAGGTCGCTGGGTTTGCTCGGGTCGAGTTGCTCGGTGGCGATGGCGCCATAGCCGCGGTGATGTGGCGTTTGGGTGATGTCGATCTTGAGCTTTTCGGCAGCGGGCAGGGCGAAGAAGCGTTGGGCGTGGTCGAGCACCGCCTCGATGCGGGCGGCGCTGATCGGGTGACCCTTGATATAGAAAAAGCCCCAGTCGCGACAGGCGTGGTCGATTTGCGTGGCGATGGATTGCCAGGCGTGTGCGTCGGTGCTGTAGAGCGGGGCGATGTCGATGATCGGGAGTTGATTCATGCGCAGTCCTCAAAAACGCTGAAGATTTAATGTGGGAGCGGGCTTGCTCGCGAAGAGGGAGCGTCAGTCAAACTTTATGTGGCTGACACACCGCTTTCGCGAGCAAGCCCGCTCCCACAGTGGATGGTGTGTGGCGCAGGAGTTACTTCGGAATCTCGGCCTTCATGCCTTCAACGTAGTAATTCATCGACGCCAGTTCCGCATTCGTCGCGCTAACGCCCGCCGGGATTTTCACGGCACCGGCCTGATCCTTGATAGGTCCGGTAAACGGATGCAGCGCGCCGCTCTTGATGTCGGCAATGATCTGCTCGGCTTCGGCTTTCACCGGTGCCGGCACCAGGTCGCTGATCGGCAGTTCAATCGTGCCTTCCTTCAGACCGCCCCAATAGTCCTGGGATTTCCAGGTGTGGTCGATCACGCCTTGCGTAGCCTGGATGTAGTGCGGAGCCCAGTTATTGACGATGGAGGTCAGCACGGCTTTCGGCCCGAAGTGCGCCATGTCCGAAGCGTAGCCCACGGCATATACGCCGCGTCGTTCGGCGGCCTGGATCGGCGCCGGGCTGTCGGTGTGCTGGAAGATGACGTCGGCACCCTGGTCGATCAACGCGTTGGCGGCATCGGCTTCCTTGCCCGGGTCGAACCATGAGTTGACCCACACCACCTTGATCTCGGTGCCAGGGTTGTACTTGTTCAAGGCCAGCTGGATGGCGTCGATGTCACGGATCACTTCCGGGATCGGGAACGAAGCGACATAGCCGACCTTCTTGGTCTTGGTCATCTTCGCCGCGAGGAAACCGCCCACATAACGCCCTTCATAGCTGCGCGCCAGGTAGGTGCCGAGGTTCTTGTCCTGCTTGTAGCCGGTGGCGTGCTCGAAGGTCACCTTGGGAAATTGCTTGGCGACTTTCAGGGTCGGGTTCATGTAGCCGAAGGAGGTGGTGAAGATCAGGTCGTAGTTGTCCTTGGCCATGTTGCGGATCACCCGCTCGGCATCGGCGCCTTCGGCAACGTTCTCCACGTAATTGGTGGTGATCTGCGAACCGAATTTTTCGGCCAGCGCCTTGCGTCCCTGTTCATGCTGATACGTCCAGCCGTGGTCACCGATCGGGCCGATATAGACGAAGCCGACTTTCAGCGGGTCGGCGGCGCTGGCGGTCAGGCTGGCGCTCAGACCGATGGCCGCGGCAACGGCGCACAGCAGCTTCTTCAACGGACGTTTATGCATGAACTCGAACTCCATTTTGTTTTGAGGTTGGCGAGGTCAATGCAAATTACTGACCAACAGGACAACAATGAATTCGAAACCGCGGTGAAGCCTTCGCGAGCAAGCCCGCTCCCACATTTGATCTCGGTCCCCTGTGGGAGCGGGCTTGCCCGCGAAGAGGCCCGCAAGGCCAATAAAAGTGCATGGCTCAATACGGCTGCCATCCACTGGTGCGCTAAGGTGTAACGAAACGTTAGCGCCGCCCCGCAGTCAGTAGCTCATCACTCTGATTTCGCGCCACTGTGCAAAAGGCCCGCAATGCTCACACTCCTCAAGCAAGAAAAGTTTCTGTTGCTGGCCCTGATTGCCGCCGTCGTCGCGTACCCGCTGGAGCCGTGGATGCTGCACAACGGCCAGCCCATTGCCCTGGCCGCCGGCCTGGTGCTGATCGCATTCATCGTCGCCGCGTCGATGCGCGTGGCTCATCACGCTGAATTGCTCGCTGAAAAAGTCGGCGACCCCTATGGCACGATGATCCTGACCCTGGCCGCCGTGCTGGTGGAGGTGGTGATCCTGGCGATCATGATGAGCAACGAAGCCTCGCCGACTCTGGTGCGCGACACGATTTACTCGGCGGTGATGCTCGACATCAACGGCATCCTCGGCCTGGCCGCGTTGATGGGTGGGATCAAGCATGGCGAGCAGTCCTACAACGACGACTCGGCGCGCAGCTACAGCGTGATGATCCTCACTGCCATGGGCGTTTCGATGGTGGTGCCGGAGTTCATTCCCGCGGCTAACTGGAAGGTGTATTCGGGGTTCACCATCGGCGCGATGGTCGTGCTTTACACCTTGTTCCTGCGCATGCAGGTCGGGCCGCACAGTTACTTTTTCAGCTACAGCTACCCGGAAAAACGCCGCAAGAAAGTCCCGGAAGAACAACCGGAACCGGTCAACGTAACGCTAAGTGTCGCGACGCTGGTGTTTGGCGTGGTGGTGATCGGCGCCTTGGCCGAAGTAATGTCTAAAACCCTCGATCTGGGCCTGGAAGGGACGGGCGCACCGCCGGTGATCACGGCGATCCTGGTGGCAGCGATTTCGGCGGCGCCGGAGATTTTGACCGCGTTGCGCGCGGCGCTGGCCAACCGTATGCAGTCGGTGGTGAACATCGCCATGGGCGCGTCGTTGTCGACCGTTATCCTGACCGTGCCGGTGATGGAAGCGATGGCGCTCTATACCGGCCAACCGTTCCAGATGGCGATGACGCCGGTGCAGACGGTGATGATTTTTCTGACGTTGATTGTCAGTGCGATCAACCTCAATGACGGGGAAACCAATGCCATTGAGGGCATGACGCATTTTGTGTTGTTTGCGACGTTCATTATGTTGTCGCTGCTGGGGCTTTAAGAGCTTCGCGGGCAAGCCTCGCTCCTACAGGGTTTGCGCCAAGCATGGAAACGGCGCTATCCCTGTAGGAGCGAGGCTTGCCCGCGAAGGCGTCCTATCAGACGCCAGCAATCAACTGCCGAGCCGCCTGGCTGTGATCTGCAATCAACCCTTTCAGATCCAGCCCTTCAACCTGCCCGTCAATCACTCGCCATTTGCCGCCGACCATTACCCGATCCGCCCGATCCGCCCCGCACAGCAGCAACGCCGACACCGGATCATGGCTGCCGGAGAACCGCAGCTCATCCAGCTTGAACAACGCCAGATCCGCCTGCTTGCCCACCGCCAGTTCACCAATATCAGTACGCCCCAGCAAACTCGCCGAACCCTTGGTCGCCCAGCCCAGAACCAATTCCGGGGTGATCTTCTCGGCGCCATACCGCAGCCGCTGGATGTACAGCGCCTGACGGGTTTCGAGCATCATGTTCGACGCATCGTTGGACGCCGAACCGTCCACACCCAGACCCAGCAACGCGCCCGCCGCAGTCAAATCCAGCGTCGGGCAGATGCCGGACGCCAGGCGCATGTTCGAGCTCGGGCAATGGCAAATGCCGGTGCCGGCCGCGCCGAGGCGGGCGATTTCGTCCGGGTTGAAATGGATGCCGTGGGCCAGCCAGGTGCGCGGGCCGAGCCAACCGACGCTGTCCAGATAATCCACTGTGCGCAGGCCGAAGCGTTGCAGGCAAAAGTCTTCTTCGTCGAGGGTTTCGGCCAGGTGGGTGTGCAGGCGCACGTCGAGTTTGTTCGCCAGTTCGGCGCTGGCGGACATGATTTCCGGGGTTACCGAGAACGGCGAGCACGGCGCCAGGGCGATCTGGATTTGTGCACCATCGCCACGCTCGTGGTACTCGGCAATCAAGCGCTGGCTGTCGGCGAGAATCACCTCACCTTCTTGCACGGTTTGCTGCGGCGGCAGGCCACCGTCCTTTTCACCGAGGCTCATGGAGCCGCGCGTGAGCATGGCACGCATGCCCAGTTCGCGAACGCTTTCGACTTGTACGTCGATCGCATTTTCCAGGCCTTCGGGAAACAGGTAATGGTGATCGGCGGCAGTGGTGCAACCGGACAACAGCAACTCGGCTAATGCGACTTTGGTGGCGAGGGCGAGTTTTTCCGGGGTGAGGCGCGCCCAAACCGGGTAGAGGGTTTTTAGCCACGGAAACAACGGCTGATTGACCACTGGCGCCCAGGCGCGGGTCAGGGTTTGGTAGAAATGGTGATGAGTGTTTATCAGGCCGGGCAGGATCACATGCTCGCGAGCATCGAACACTTGTCCACAGGGCGCGGACGGTTGCTGACCGGCGGCGAGCACTTCGACGATCAAACCGTCTTGCAGCACCAGGCCGCCACGGGCATCGAGGCCATTGGCAGTGAAAATAGCGAGGGGGTTTTTTAACCAGGTACGGGTCGCAGGCATGTTGGCCGGCTCCTCTGAAAGTGGGTTCAGGTTAGCCAGCTCAGTGATTACCCTGTCTGCTGATCCAGGGTCGCCGCGGGGGCGAGGTGCGAAGTTTCAAACAAAACGGCGTTGCGGGCAAGCTTCGTCCGACAGGACGACGCAAACCCATCTGTGGAATACGGCCCCCTGTGGGAGCGGGCTTGCTCGCGAAGACGGCGTATCAGTCGCCATCAATATTGAATGACATACCGCATTCGCGAGCAAGCCCGCTCCCACATTGGATCTACAGCGTTTACCAGGGAATGGTCTCACCCTTGTAGTTCACAAAATGATGCCCGCCCTTGCCGGTGTACGCGTTTACCTGATCAACCAGCCCACGGGTACTGGTTTCCACGTCGATGTCAGCGCCGTCACCACCCATGTCAGTCTTCACCCAGCCCGGATGCAACGACAGAACGGTGAGCTTCTGCTCGCCCAGTTGCGTCACAAAGCTGTTGGTCATGGAGTTCAGCGCCGCTTTGCTGGCCTTGTACAACGCCAATTCCGGCGCGTCGGGCATGGTCACGCTGCCCAGCACCGAACTCATGAACGCCAGCACGCCGCTGCCATCACGAATCTGCCCGACGAAACGCTGAGCCAGGTTGATCGGCGCCACGGCGTTGGTGAAAAACAGTTGCCCGACTTCGGCCAGCGTCGCGCCACCCGGTGTCTGGACGTCTGGCCCTTTGACCCCGGCATTCACGAACAGCAGGTCAAACACTTCGCCTTTCAGTTGCTGGCTCAAAGCAATGACGGCTTGCTGATCATCCATGTCGAGTTTTTCGATCCGTACCCTGCCCAACGCTTGCAGCGCCTCGGCATTCTGCGGGTTGCGCACGGTGGCGGTGACTTGCCAGCCGTCGGCCAGCAGGGTTTTCACCAGGCCGAGGCCCAGGCCCCGGGAGGCGCCGATGATGAGTGCGGTTTTTGCCGTGGACATGAGTGGCTTCCTTGATAAATGAGGATCACGGATTCAATGGACAACGCTGACCGAGCCGTTGCTGCAACTCGTGACGCAGCGCGCCGAGTTCTTCCATTCGGGTTTCGATCAGTTTGAGCTTGTCTTGCAGCAGTTGCGTGACGGCGCTGTCCGGGTTGGGTGACTGCCACAACGCGGCAACGCTATTACCGATTTCGCCGAGGGTAAAGCCCAGTCGTTGAGCGGTCTTGATGTACAGCACCAGTTGCACCATGTCCGCCGGATAATCGCGATAACCGTTGGCGCTGCGTTGCGCCGCGATCAACCCGCGCTGCTCGTAGAAGCGCAGCGTGTCGCGGCTGACGGCGCTGGCCTGGGCTAATTCACCGATGCGCATCTTGACGTCTCAAAGGGGCTTGACCCTGGAGCATACTCCAGGCTTTAGCCTTGTTGCTCCCTGAATTTATGGAGCAGCGCCGATGTGGACTTCAACGCAATATCGCCGACTGGTGCGCGGCAGTGCCTGGTATGACTTGATCGTGACGGCGGCGTTTGCCACGCCGTGGAGTTTTGCCGCTTTGCATGGATTGCTGTCGGGTTTGAGCCAGGCGTTGAACCTGCCCGGTGAGCTGCCGGCGTTTGAGTCGATGCATATGCTGATGGCGAATCTGTTGGGGTCGATTGTGTGTGTTTGGGCGGTGTTGCGGATTCGGGATCCGCAGCGGGTGTTTGGGCGGTATGACGCAGTTGGTCGATTCCTGTTTGCGGCGTGGCAGCTCTATGCGTTGGTCCACGGCGCCAGTTCGTTGCTGGTGATTTTTTTGTTCTTTGAGTTAGCGTGGGGCGTGGTTCAGGTGTTGCCGGTGCGGCAGCTTTCGCGAGCAAGCCCGCTCCCACAGGGAGTTGTGTGAACCCGATCAAATGTGGGAGCGGGCTTGCTCGCGAAGAGGCCGGGCCTGCAAGCCGCTAATGCCCGCCCTGCCACGGCTGCCCCAACGACACCGGCGCATACAACCGTGTGCGCAGCGCATCCCGGGACAGCAGCACCAAAACCACAATGGTCGCGACATACGGCAGCATCGCCAGCAGGCTAGACGGAATCGCCAGCCCCAGCCCTTGTGCCACCAAATGCAGGATGCTGGCGAGCCCGAACAAGTACGCGCCGAGCAGCAATCGCCACACCCGCCAACTGGCAAACACCACCAGCGCCAAGGCAATCCAGCCCCGTCCGGCGCTCATGTTTTCGGCCCACATCGGCGTATACGCCAACGACAAATACGCGCCAGCCAACCCGGCCATCGCTCCGCCAAACAACACCGCCAGCGTGCGCACGGCCAATACCGGCAGGCCCATGGCACTGGCGGCATCCGGGTTTTCCCCGACGGCTTGAATGATCAACCCGACGCGGCTTTTCAGAATCACCCACGCCACCAGCGCAAACAGCACGAACGACAAATACACCAGCAGGTCCTGGGCAAACAGCATCCGTCCGATCAGCGGAATCTCGCTCAAATACGGGATCGCCACCGGCTCAAAACCCGCCAGCGGTTTACCGACCCACGCCGCGCCAACAAAGGTCGACAAGCCCACACCGAAAATCGTCAGGGCCAACCCCGTGGCCACTTGATTGGCGTTGAACACCAGCGCCACCAAGGCAAACAACGATGACAACAGCATCCCGGCCAACATCGCCAGCAACACGCCGAGCCACAGGTTGCCGCTGTTCAGCGCGACGATAAAACCGATCACCGCGCCAAACAGCATCATGCCTTCCTGGCCCAGATTGAGGACGCCGCTTTTCTCGCAGATCAGTTCGCCCAGCGCCACCAGCAGCAACGGCGTACCGCAACGGACCATGGCGTAGAAAATATTGCTCAGCAGATCGATATCCATCACAGCGCTCCTGCGGGTACGGCGGTGACTGGCGCGCGACGGCCCCAGCGCACGTTCAAACGCGGTCGGTAGAGAATCAGCACGTCACTGGCCAGCAGGAAAAACAGCATCATCCCCTGGAACAATTGGGTGATCGCTTGCGGCAGGTTCATGCTCATCTGCGCGCTCTCGCCGCCGATGTACAGCAGCGCCATCAACAGGCTGGAAAACAGAATGCCGATGGGATTCAGCCGTCCGAGAAACGCCACGGTGATCGCCGCATAGCCGTAACCCGGCGAGACTTGCGGCACCAATTGACCGATCGGCCCGGTGACTTCGCAGACGCCTGCCAACCCCGCCAAACCGCCGCTGATCAACAGCGCCAGCCAGATCAGTCGCTTCTCGCGAAAACCAACAAACCCCGCCGCGCGCTTGTCGAGGCCAAGTACTTTGATCTGGAAGCCGACAAAGCTTTTCTGCAACAACACCCACACCGCGACCAACGCGAGCAGGGCGAAATACACCCCGGCGTGCACGCGACCGTCCTCCATCAACAACGGCAAACGGCTGGCATCACCAAACATTGCCGACTCCGGGAAATTGAACCCGGCCGGGTCCTTCAAGGGCCCGTGCACACAGAACAGCAACAGATTGAGGGCGATGTAATTGAGCATGATGCTGGTGAGGATTTCATTGGCGTTGAAGCGCGTGCGCAGCCACGCCGTGACCCCGGCCCACGCCGCGCCGGCGAGGGTGCCGGTGAGCAGGATAAACACCAGCGCCCAGCGACTTTGCACGTCGATGATATTCACCGCCAATGCACTGCCGGCCAGGGCGCCGAGCAGCAGTTGACCCTCGGCGCCGATGTTCCAGATTCTTGCCTGATAGGCCACGGCCAGGCCCAACGCGCACAGCAGAATCGGCAGGGCTTTGACCAGCAGTTCGGAGACGCCATACAAGTCGCTGATCGGTGCGATCAGCAGCGTGTGCAACGTCAGCAACGGGTCATGACCCAGCGCGATAAACAGCAATGAGCCACAGCCCAAGGTCAGTGCTGCAGCCAGCAACGGCGAGCACCACAACATCAGGCGCGATTGCTGGCCACGGGGTTCGAGAGAAAGCAGCATGAAAAAACTCCGTTAAACCGTTGCAGATTCGGGTGATTGAGATGCATCGAACTGACCGGCCATCCAGCCGCCGACGTCGGTCAGTCTTGTATCGACGGTTGCCCGGAGCGGCGACAGTCGACCGCTGCACAAGGCGCCGAGCCGATCGCCAATCTGGAACAGTTCATCGAGGTCTTCAGAGATCACCAGGATCGCCGCGCCGGCATCGCGCAAGGCAATCAGCGCGCGGTGAATAGTCGCGGCGGCGCCGACGTCCACGCCCCAGGTCGGGTGCGCGGCCACCAGCAATTTCGGCTGCTGGAGAATTTCCCGGCCGAGGATGAATTTCTGCAGGTTGCCGCCGGACAGGCTGCGGGCCGCCGTTTGGGTATCGGGCGTCTTCACGCCGAAACGGCGAATGATCTCTTCGGCCAGCGCTTCGACCTTGCCGCGCTGGATCAGCCCTTGGCTTACGAGCCCTTGTTGGAATGCGGTGAGCAGCGCGTTATCCGCCAGGCTCAACTCCGGCACCGCGCCATGACCCAAACGTTCGGCGGGCACGAAAGCCAATCCGAGCTTGCGCCGTGCATCGGGGCGCAAATGGGCGACTGCCTGGCCGGCGAAACTTATGGTTTGCGCTTCGTTGCGGTTCAGCCGTTCCTCGCCGCTAAGTAACGCCAGCAACTCATCCTGGCCGTTGCCCGCGACCCCGGCGATGCCGACGATTTCACCGCTGCTCACTTGCAGGTTGATATCTTTGAGCGAGCACCCGAATGGGTCCGGGTTGTGCCAGGACAATCCATTCACGCTCAAGAATGCTTCACCGCCGATGACCTTCGGGTAGTCGGTGATCAACTCGGCCGCTTCACCGACCATCAACCGCGCCAGTTGCTGATCCGAGCACTCGGCCGGCACGCAATGCCCGGCCACCCGACCGCCGCGCAGCACCGTCGCGCTATGGCACAGCGCCCGGACTTCACCGAGTTTGTGGCTGATAAAAAGAATGCTGCAGCCTTCGGCGGCCAGTCGGCGCAAGGTGACGAACAATTCGTCGGCCTCTTGCGGCGTCAGCACCGAGGTCGGTTCATCGAGAATCAGCAGGCGGATGTCCTGCATCAGGCAGCGAATGATTTCCACCCGTTGCCGTTCGCCGATTGAGAGGCTGTGGACAAGTCGTTCCGGCTCCAGCGCCATGCCGTAGCGCTGGGACACTTCTCGAATTTTCGGTTCAAGCTGTTTCGGCGTCCCGGCCGCCGTGCCCATGGCCAACGCAATGTTCTGCGCCACGCTCAGGGTTTCGAACAACGAAAAATGCTGGAACACCATGCCGATCCCAAGCCCCCGCGCCTGGGCCGGATTTCGCATGGCAACACGTTGCCCCTGCCAGATCACTTCCCCGGAATCGGCATGGGTAACGCCGTAGATGATCTTCATCAGCGTACTTTTGCCCGCGCCGTTTTCACCGAGCAGGGCATGGATTTCACCGGGAGCAATGCTCAGGTCGATGGCATCGTTGGCCAGGCAACCGGGGTAGCGTTTACTGATGTTGCGCAGTTGCAGGCGTGGCGTTTTATTGGGGATAGGATCGGGGATCGGCACGGGGTTGGGCATGACTGGCTCGGGTCGATTGAAGTTATGCCTGTGGATAAAGCAATTTTCTGGCCATTGAGTCAGGATTTCTCTAAATCCATGCCGTTCAGGGAGTTGCAGAGGCGCCCGGAACTGTTTCGTATCTGAATCAAGCACCACTTGAGGGCGAAGCCGTTGATCAGGCTCCGGTTTTGCCCAACGGGATTTGATCAAAAAACGAGCAGCCGGCTGCGAGCTATGCCAGACATGGGGCTGCGCCAGCCATGAACGGGTTATCCACAGGTTGCTCCACAGTATTTGTGCGCAAGCTCAACGCACGGGCATAAGCACTGTGCGGCTATCTTCTAAAGGTGATAACCCGAGCTAACTGTTTGTTTTTTCGTAGATTTAGAGTTTTTGATGGCGATTTGGACGAAAAGTGAACAATGCCCGCAAAGCCGCATGACAGAAGGGTTACAGAGGGATGTGCTCAGGTTATCCACAGCCGGGTGCACAGCTGATGTGGGCAACTGTTGGATGCAGCGAAATTGGGAGTGCCCCAAAAGATCGCAGCCTTCGGCAGCTCCTACAGAAGATCGCGATTTCACTGGAGCTGCCGAAGGCTGCGATCTTTTGATCTTCTAGCGCTGCAACAAAATCCGCCCGCGACTCAAATCCGCGAGCTGCAATTGCAGGGTTTCGATCTGGGCCTCGCCAATCGCCAATTTCAGCTCCACGCCGTTAGCAGTAAACGATTCTTCCACCACCAACCCACCCAACTCCGCCACCCGCAACTTCACCAACGCCAACTCACCAAACCCACACGCACAACTCACCGGCACCCGGCGGATCAACTCAACCTTCGGCGCCCCTTGCAGACATTTGTTCGCACCGCCGCCATAGGCTCGGGCCAAGCCGCCAGTGCCGAGTTGAATGCCGCCGTACCAGCGAATCACCAATACCGCGACCTGATCGCAATCCTGCGCTTCGATCGCCGCCAGAATCGGCCGGCCAGCGGTGCCGCCGGGTTCGCCGTCGTCGTTGCTGCGGTACTGGTCGCCAAGCTTCCAGGCCCAGCAATTGTGCGAGGCGTTCAAGTCGCTATGTTGCTCAATGAACGCTTGGGCTTGCGCCGGGCTGCTGATCGGCCCGGCGAAGGTGATGAAGCGGCTTTTGCGAATCTCTTCGCGGTACTCGCAAAAACCGCTGAGGGTAAAAGGCATAGAGGACTTAGATAGCAGGTGTCAGGCCGCAGCCCTTGAGGATGATGCGGATCAGGTTATCACCGGCATCTTCCATGTCTTGCTTGGTCAGCTTGGCGCGACCGCTAACCCGGCAGATCTGGGTGGCGAAGTCGGCGTAATGCTGGGTGCTGCCCCACAACAGGAAGATCAGGTTCACCGGGTCGACCGGGTCCATCTTGCCGGCGTCGATCCACGCCTGGAACACCGCGGCCCGGCCCTGGAACCAGGCGCGATAATCCTGGTTGAAATACTCGGTCAAACACTCGCCGCCGCTGATCACTTCCATGGCGAAAATCCGCGAGGCTTGCGGCTGGCGTCGGGAGAATTCCATTTTGGCGCGGATGTAGCGGGTCAGCGCCTCGGCAGGATCGTCCTCGGCCGTCAGGGTGTTGAACGTGCTGTCCCACAATTCGATGATGTTGCTCAGCACCGCCACGTACAACCCAAGTTTGTTGGTGAAGTAGTAATGCAGGTTCGCTTTCGGCAACCCGGCATTCTGGGCAATGGTGTTCATGCTGGTGCCTTTGAACCCGTGTCGGGCGAATTCATCTTCGGCGGCTTTGAGGATCGTCTCTTCGTTCTTCTGACGAATGCGGCTGGCAGGTTTGCCGCCGTGGGCGGGGACTTCAAAGGTCATAGGCACTTCCGAAATAGTCTGTGGGTGCAACCAGTGCGTTGATAGCGCACCCACAGGTTTCAGACAAGACCCGACACGATAAAACCTCCCCTTGCAGGTGCGAAGCTTGCTCGCGAAGGCGGCTTGACATTCAACATTGATGTTGGCTGATCTGACGCCTTCGCGAGCAAGCTTCGCTCCTACGGGGTTCGTGTTTTCAGCGGGTGGCCGCCAGGCTTTCCAGAAAGCTTTCCAGCACCAAATGGGGGCGGCGGCCCTTGCGCGTGACCGAGGCGAGGCTCAAGTCATAAAAGCGCACGGTGGGTTTTAGGGCGCGTAGTCGTCCTTGCTGGACCCAGAGGCTGGCGTAATGGTCCGGCAAGTAACCGATGTAGCGTCCGGTCAGAATCAGGAACGCCATGCCTTCGCGGTCGGAGGCGCTGGCTGTGCAGTTAAGGGCCTGGTAATGCGCCTGGATCTCGGCGGGGAGGCGAAAGGTCGGGGCGATGGCGTCCTGGCTGTTCAGGCGTTCATCGTCCAGTTGCTTGTCGTCGACGTAAAACAACGGGTGGCCCACCGCGCAATACAGCAGCGAACGTTCGCTGTAGAGCGGTTGATATTCCAGGCCGGACAATGCGCTGGCCTGCGGCACCACGCCAACGTGCAAGCGACCGTCGAGTACCCCTTGTTCGACTTCATTGGGCGCGATCATGCGGATCTGGATCTGCACGTCCGGCCCGCGTTCCTTCAATTGCGCCAACGCATGGGTAATGCGCATGTGGGGCAGGGTGACCAGGTTGTCGGTCAGGCCAATGGTCAGCTCGCCGCGCAAGTGTTGGTGCAGGCCGTTGACCTCGGTGCGGAAACTTTCCAGCGCACTTAATAGCTGCAATGCCGAGTGATATACCTCGCGGCCCTCTTCGGTCAGGGAAAAACCGGCGCGCCCCCGTTGGCAAAGACGCAGGCCGAGGCGTTGTTCCAGGTCGCTCATTTGCTGACTGATGGCCGATCGGCCAATGCCCAATACCGATTCCGCTGCAGAGAAGCCGCCGCATTCCACCACGCTACGGAAGATCCGCAGCAGGCGGATATCAAAGTCGCTGACTTGTGCCAGCGGATCGGGGCGGCGAGTGCTCATGCTTTGGATACCAAAAGTTTAGTGAGGGTATGACTGAACGTTACAAGAGTTGGATTTCACCAACTTTATCCCCGTGGCAATTTAGCTGCAAGAACGCTTTTGATCTCTACGCCGCTTATTGCCCTGCGAGGTTTTAATCATGAACTTGCCCGAAAACGCCCCGTCTTCCCTGGCCAGCCAGCTCAAGCTCGATGCGCACTGGATGCCCTACACCGCCAACCGAAATTTCCAGCGCGATCCACGACTGATCGTTGCCGCCGAAGGCAGTTGGTTGACAGACGACAAGGGCCGCAAGGTCTACGATTCGCTCTCGGGTCTGTGGACCTGTGGCGCCGGGCACACGCGCAAGGAAATTCAGGAAGCGGTGGCCAAGCAACTGGGCACCCTCGATTACTCGCCGGGCTTCCAGTACGGCCATCCGTTGTCGTTCCAGTTGGCTGAGAAAATCACCGACCTGACCCCAGGCAATCTGAATCACGTGTTCTTCACCGACTCGGGTTCCGAGTGCGCGGACACCGCAGTGAAAATGGTCCGCGCTTACTGGCGCCTGAAAGGCCAGGCGACCAAGACCAAAATGATTGGCCGCGCCCGTGGTTACCACGGTGTGAACATCGCCGGCACCAGCCTTGGCGGCGTGAACGGCAACCGCAAAATGTTCGGTCAGGCGATGATGGATGTCGATCACCTGCCGCACACTTTACTGGCGAGCAATGCTTACTCACGTGGCATGCCAAAAGAGGGCGGTATCGCCCTGGCTGATGAACTGCTGAAGTTGATCGAGTTGCACGATGCTTCGAACATCGCCGCAGTCTTCGTGGAACCAATGGCCGGTTCCGCTGGCGTGCTGGTTCCGCCTGAGGGTTACCTCAAGCGTCTGCGCGACATCTGTGATCAGCACAACATCCTGCTGGTGTTCGACGAAGTGATCACCGGTTTCGGGCGTACCGGTTCGATGTTCGGCGCTGACAGCTTTGGCGTGACTCCGGACCTGATGTGCATCGCCAAGCAAGTCACCAACGGCGCGATCCCGATGGGCGCGGTGATTGCCAGCTCCGAGATCTATCACACCTTCATGAACCAGGCGACGCCGGAATACGCGGTGGAATTCCCTCACGGCTACACCTACTCGGCACACCCGGTAGCGTGCGCCGCAGGCCTGGCAGCACTCGACCTGCTGCAAAAGGAAAACCTGGTGCAGAGCGTGGCCGAAGTCGCGCCGCATTTCGAAAATGCGCTGCACGGTCTGAAAGGCTCGAAGAACATCATCGACATCCGTAACTACGGCTTGGCCGGTGCGATCCAGATTGCCCCGCGCGACGGTGACGCGATTGTGCGTCCGTTCGAAGCCGGCATGGCGCTGTGGAAAGCCGGGTTCTACGTGCGCTTCGGCGGCGACACCCTGCAGTTCGGGCCAACCTTCAACAGCAAGCCGCAGGACCTTGATCGTCTGTTCGACGCGGTCGGCGAAGTGCTGAACAAGATCGACTGATTCGACATGACCTGTAGGAGCAAGGCTTGCCTGCGATGGGGTCCTTGAGGCCGCCTTCGCGAGCAAGCTCTGCTTCTACAAAAGCTAAGCGGGCGCCCCTTGATGGGCGCCGGTGAACAAAAATTCAGGAGTACCGAATGAGCCTTATCCCGCATTTGATCAATGGCGAACTGGTGACCGAAGACGGTCGCACGGCTGACGTGTTCAACCCGTCGACCGGCAAGGCCATCCACAAGCTGCCATTGGCCAGCCGCGAAACCATTCAGAAAGCCATCGATGCCGCCAAGGCTGCGTTTCCGGCCTGGCGCAACACGCCGCCGGCCAAACGTGCACAGGTGATGTTCCGCTTCAAGCAATTGCTGGAGCAGAACGAAGCGCGCATCGCTCAGTTGATCAGCGAAGAGCACGGCAAGACTTTGGAAGATGCGGCCGGTGAGCTGAAGCGCGGGATCGAGAACGTCGAGTTCGCGTGCGCGGCGCCGGAAATCCTCAAGGGCGAGTACAGCCGTAACGTTGGGCCGAACATTGATGCGTGGTCGGACTTCCAGCCATTGGGTGTGGTGGCGGGTATCACTCCGTTCAACTTCCCGGCCATGGTTCCGCTATGGATGTATCCGCTGGCGATCGTCTGTGGCAACTGCTTCATCCTCAAGCCTTCCGAGCGTGACCCGAGTTCTACGCTGCTGATCGCTCAGTTGTTGATCGAGGCTGGTCTGCCTAAAGGCGTGCTGAGTGTGGTTCACGGCGATAAGGCTGCGGTGGATGCACTGATTGAAGCGCCGGAAGTCAAAGCGCTGAGCTTTGTCGGTTCGACGCCGATTGCCGAATACATCTACGCCGAAGGCACCAAGCGCGGTAAACGTGTCCAGGCACTGGGCGGCGCGAAGAACCATGCGGTGCTGATGCCGGATGCGGATCTGGATAACGCGGTCAGTGCACTGATGGGCGCGGCGTATGGTTCTTGCGGCGAGCGTTGCATGGCGATCTCGGTGGCCGTGTGTGTTGGCGACCAGGTGGCTGATGCGCTGGTGGCCAAGTTGGTACCGCAAATCAAGGCACTGAAAATCGGTGCCGGTACATCGTGTGGCCTGGACATGGGGCCGCTGGTTTCCGGTCAGGCTCGCGATAAAGTCAGTGGCTATATAGAAGACGGAGTTTCTTCTGGCGCAACCTTGGTGGTGGATGGCCGTGGTTTGAGTGTGGCGGGTCATGAGGAAGGCTTCTTCCTGGGTGGCTGCCTGTTCGATAACGTCACGCCTGAAATGCGCATCTATAAAGAAGAGATCTTCGGGCCGGTGCTGTGCGTCGTTCGGGTCAATAGCCTGGAAGAGGCGATGCAACTGATCAACGATCACGAGTATGGCAACGGCACCTGCATCTTCACCCGTGACGGGGAAGCGGCGCGGTTGTTCTGCGATGAGATCGAAGTCGGCATGGTTGGGGTCAACGTGCCGTTGCCGGTGCCGGTGGCTTATCACAGCTTTGGCGGCTGGAAGCGTTCGCTGTTCGGCGACTTGCATGCATATGGTCCGGATGGCGTGCGTTTCTACACCCGTCGCAAGGCCATCACCCAGCGTTGGCCGCAACGGGCGAGCCATGAAGCTTCGCAGTTCGCATTCCCGAGCTTGTAAGTAGAAGGGAAGAAGGCCGGCTCCTTGGAGCCGGCCTTCGCGTTTTCGGGGCGTTTCTGACCTATATGACAGAATTGTGAAATTAGGTGTTGACGGCAGATTCTGGAAGTCTATAATTCGCCCCACTTCCGGCGCAGTCGAAACGGAAAACTCCTTGGTAAACAAAGAGTTACGCAGGTTTCGGCAGCAGGTTGCTTCAGTTCATCGAAGC
>NZ_JBSPCZ010000003.1:388271-570810 GCF_056161485.1 Pseudomonas sp. 5Vm1k | reverse complement strand
CGGGCTTGCTCGCGAAGGGGCCGTCACGTTGAACATCGATGTTGACTGACAGACCGCTTTCGCGAGCAAGCCCGCTCCCACATTTGCGTTTCGGTGTACTCAATAACCGCGATTGAAGTCCACTTCCCCGCGCAACGCTTCACCCGCCTGATACGCCCGCAGGTTTTCGACAAACAGGTCCACCATCATCGTCGGCGATGTCGGTGCCGAGCTATGCCCGGTCAGCAGCAAGCCCCAGGCGGTCCAGAACGGATGCCGTTGTGGCAGTGGCTCCTGACGGCAGACGTCGATCACTGCGCCCGCCAGATGCCCTTCTTTCAAGGCTTCTACCAAGTCGGCATCGACCACCGCCACACCGCGCCCGACGTTGATGAACACGCCAGTCGGCTTGAATTGCTTGAACAACGCCGCGTCGTACAAGTCGTGAGTATTAGGCGTGTTGGGCAGCAGATTGATCACGTAATCCACTTCACTGACCAGCCGTGGCAGATCCGCCAGCGCGGCCACTTCGACAAACGGTGCCTGCTCGCGGGCTTCACTGGCGATGCCGTACAACTCGACGCCAAACGGCACGAGGAACTTCGCCACGGTCTGGCCGATATCACCAGTGCCGACGATCAACACTTTGCGCCCTGCCAGGCTCTGGCCCAGGCGATTGTCCCACTTGCGCTCGACCTGGCTGACCAACCGCGCCAGCACTTCGCGTTCGTGACCGAGCATGTAAGTCAGCACGTATTCAGCCATGACCTGGCCGAAAATCCCCACCGCCCGGGTCAGGCGATAGTGGCGTGGCAAGCCGTCGGCCAGCAGCGGCGTGATGCCGGCCCAGGTCGATTGCAGCCATTGTGGCTGGTGACCCTGACGCAGCAGGTTCGCTAGCAAGTCTGGCTGGCCGAGCCAGATCGGGCAATCGGCGGCCTGGCGCGCCAGTTCGGCGGAGTCGCCGCTGGTCAGCACTTCCAGCTCGGGCGCTGCCTGACGCAGCAGTTGGGCGTACACAGGGTGGTCGTGTTCAGCAATCAGAACGCGCATGGTTCAAACCTTTCAAAACAGTGCAGACGACCGCGGACGGAGTATCGCTCCATCGTCGCGGCCATCGTAAAAATCATTCCAGTGTTTCACACAGGCACTGAACAGAACCTGTCTGCCGATCACATCGGGTCGTTGCGGCGCAGCAATTCTTCGGGCAAGTGTTCGATGTACTCGTCCTCGGCCGGCGGCATTTGCAAGTGATAACCCTGCTTCTCAAGGTTTGCCAAGACCACGGTGATGTCTTCGCGCGACAGTTTGCGCTCGGGGGTCAGCACCAGGTCGAAAGCGTGATGCGGCTTGCCGAACGCCGCCATCAACGATTCCGGGACGCGCTCCAGTGCATCGCTTTTGAGCACATAGAGGTACATCTCGTTTTTCTTCAGGCTGCGGTAGATGGAGCAAATACGTTTCAAGGCTGTTCTCCGGCGGTGGCCAGGCTGTCGAGCAGCGCCTGGCCCATCAATTCGCGGCGCCAGCCACGCAGCGAATCAGGCAATTGGTAGGGACCATTGGGGTAGCCACTCTTGAGCAGCGCTTCCAGGGTTTTCTTGCGCAGCATCAGTTCTGGCGCGATGTTCAGACGCTCGGCTTCGGCCTGACCGATGGCGCGCAGTTGCTTGACCAGCGTGGTGGCATCCACCGGCAATGGCTCCGCCACGGCGGGCGGCCATTGATCGGGCGACACACTGGCAGAACGCTTGATCAGATCCAGCAGAAATTCGCCGTCCTGACGTACGGTACGCGGGTGCATGTCTTCGATTTTCGCCAGCGCCCCAAGGTTGTCCGGCTGCGTGCGTGCCAGCGGCCACAGGGAATGCTCACGGACGATGCGGTTGCGCGGTAGATCCCGCGCGCGGGCTTCGTGCTCGCGCCAGGCGCAGAGTTCACGCAACACTGCGAGTTGGGCGCGGGACAGCTTCCAGGCAAGCTTGGCTTCGCGGTAGACCTCGTACGGATCGACCTCGCGGCGCAGGTTGGCCACCAGTTCGGCGCCGTCCTCCAGCACCCAGTTGTATTTGTCTTCGGACAGCTTCGGTTGCAGGCGTACGTACACTTCCGCCAGGTGCAGGGCATCTTCGGCGGCGTAGCTGATCTGGGTGTCGGACAGCGGGCGTTGCAGCCAGTCGGAACGGGTCTCGCCCTTTGGCAGGTCGATGCCGAGCACTTCCTGGACCAGCCGCGAGTACCCCATGGAGAAACCCAGGTTCAGGTAAGCGGCGGCCAGTTGCGTGTCGAACAGCGGCGCCGGCAGGCTGCCGGTCAGGCGCAACAGGACTTCGAGGTCTTCGCTGCACGCGTGCACGACTTTGACCACAGCCGGGTTTTCCAGCAATGCGGCCAGGGGCTGCCAGTTATCGATGGTCAGCGGATCAATCAGGTAAGCGCGTACGCCATCGCCGATCTGCAGCAGGCCTGCGATCGGGTAAAAGGTGTCGACCCGCATGAATTCGGTGTCGAGGGCAACGAATGGCAGCTGCTGCCACTCGGCGCAAAACTGACCGAGGCTATCGTTGTCGCGAATCCAGTGAATATCGATGGCCACACGGCTCTCCCTTGAAGAATGGCGCGCAGTATATATCGCCCCCGGCGATTTCCGCGCATGCACTGAACAAGAGCTTTAGCGAAAAGACCTGCGAAAAGGCAAGAAATGTCTGACGAAGGGAGGTTAACCGGTCTTACGCAGCACGTAGACCCGCATCTGTGCGCAACCCGGAAAGAAGTCCTGATGACTAAGCAGGCTGAAACCCGCCTGTCTGAACTCGGCTTCCAGCAAGAGCTTGCTCGGCAACGGCAGCGATTGAGCCCCGTCGACGGCTGGCCGACGCCCGAAACGACGCTCAAGGCGCACCGCGACAATCACCGTGTCACGGCTGACTCGGTGAAACTCCTCAAGCATGGCCAACCGGTGGTCGGGACTGGAGATATGTTGAAACAGTTGCATGCAAATCATGCAATCCACCGCGTTCGCCGACAAATCGAGGGTGAACGCCGAGCTCTGAAAGGTCTTGATCCGCTTGAGCAGGTCCTGCGGGTGATGGGTGCGGGCGTGATCGAGCATGTCCTGGGACGGATCCGACGCCAGGATCACCCGGTTGCCGTGCTCCGCCAGCACCGGCCAAAAACGCCCGGCGCCGCAGGCCACATCCAGCAGCAACCCAGGCTCGCCGGCGACCTTGAGGGCGTTGCGCACCAATTGCTCGGAGCGCCAGAACGCCAGGCGCCCGGCCAGGCCACGGGGTTGCGGCTGCAGGCAGACGCGAGCGTGTTCCTGATCGTAGCGCCGTGCGAACTCGAGCTCGACGGCGGATGGCGGCAACGCGGACATGTGCATGGGCTCTTGTTGAAGGATCTACCGGCCGCAGATTAGCGGCCGACCCGTGAAAAATAAGTCGAAACACTCACTTTTTTGCAAGTACGCCGTCGATTACCGGCGCGCGACAGCCGGCGAACATGTCCAGGTCCGGGTTGTAGACCTTGCTGTCGACCTCAAGCAAACCGAGCATGGAATGGAACAGGTTGTCCTGGCTCAAGGGTTTTTCGCGACTCAGTTGCAAGCAATGGGTGTCTACCGCGAACGACTTTTGATAGCTGTCGGAGAACCACGCCAGCATGGCCACATGTTTCTGTTGTTCCGGCGCCATCATGTAAGGCGTGCCATGGAGAAACAGGTTGTACTCGCCCAGGGATTCCCCGTGATCGGACAGGTAAAGCATCGCGGTGTCGACTTTGTCCTGGTTGCTGCGCAACAAATCGATCAGGGTCGACAGCACGTGGTCGGTATACACCAGCGTGTTGTCGTAACCATTGACGATACTGTCGCGACTGCAATTGTTCAGCGCATTACTTTCGCAAACAGGGGTGAAGTGTTCGTACTCTTTGGGATAACGCTTGAAGTATTCCGGGCCGTGACTGCCCATCTGATGCAATACCAACACCGTGTCTTTATCCAGAGTGTCGATGAAGTGTTGCAAACCCTGCAGGAGGATTTCATCGCGACACTCGCTGCTGGAGCACAACACCGGGTCCTTCAGATTGCTGACGTCATCGATGGTGACCCGATCGCAGGTGCCTTTGCAGCCCGACTGGTTATCACGCCAGATCACGTCCAGGCCGGCACGCTTGAGCACATCCAACAAGCCTTCTTCGTTCTTGGCCTTACTGGCGTTGTAATCCTTGCGCCCCATGTTAGAGAACATGCACGGCACCGACACCGCCGTTTCAGTGCCGCAGGAGTGCACGTCAGTGAAGGCAATCAGGCCGGCTTCTTTACTGAGTTTGGGAGTCGTGTCGCGCTCATAACCGAGAACTCCGAAGTTCTCGGCCCGGGCACTTTCGCCGACCACCAGCACCGTCAGGGATTTGCGCCCATGGGTCTGCCAACTCGGGTCTTTGCGGGCATCTTCACCGATCTTGACGAAGGGCTGTTGCGCCGACGCCACTTGTTCACGCAGATAACCGGCCGAGGCGCCGATGTAGTTGCTCGGCACTACCATCAAATGCAATTCATGGTGATTGCGAAACAACGACGACAGGCCCTGATAGTTCACCAGCGCCACGCCACCAATGACCGCCACAGAGGCGACACTCACCAGCACCTTACTTAACAGGTCGCGATGCCAGGCACGATAACTGATCGGTGTTTTCCACAATAACAACGAAGGCAAAACACCGAGCAGAACAATATAAGCAAACAACTTTATCGACAGTAAGTCGCGCACTTCCGTGGCATTGGTTTCGGCAAAATTGCGGAACATGCCGGCATCGATCAGCACGCCATATTGACTCATGAAGTAAGCCACGCCGGCACTGACCATGAAGATCAACGTCAGCAGCGGCTTCAGTACGGGCCGGAACGCCAGCAGAGTCAGGACAATGTTGAAGGCACCGAGCACCATGACGCCAAATGCCACGCGCATGACGATGCCTTGGGCATTGGAGGCGGTGATTTCGAAAAGGTGCTGCCAGAGAACCAGATTGAACCCGCCCAGTAAAAAGGCGCTGGCGATCAGTGTCACCCACTCGGGGCGCACGGCTTTGAATTTCAACATGCGGATCGACTGTTCCTGAAAAGATGTGCCACCGGCGAAATGTGAAAATTTCATTTTCCGCGACAGCACAAACTTTAATCAGCCAACCATCAATTTTTCGTGAAAAAGAAGCCAACGAATAGTTGGCTCAAGGTATAGACGCAAATATTCTAAGTTATTTGCAAAACAGTCAGGCTTGGTTCAGGTACCAGCGCCAATCCTGCTCGCCGACCTCACCCATGAACTGGCGATACTCGGCTCGCTTCACCGCCAGGTACACCCCCAGGAACTCACCGCCAAACGCTTCCCGTGCCCAACTGGAACCTTCCAGCGCGCGCAAGGTTGTCAGCCAATCGGTCGGCAGCAGTTCCGTGGCTTGGGCGTACCCGTTGCCTTCCACGGGTGCGCCGGGATCAAGTTGCTCGCGGATGCCACGGTGAATGCCCGCCAGGATCGCAGCGGCCGCCAGGTACGGGTTGGCATCGGCCCCGCAGATGCGGTGCTCGATGTGCCGGGAGAACGCCGGCCCCCCGGGAACCCGCAGGCTTACGGTGCGATTGTCCACGCCCCAGGTGGCGGCCAGCGGTGCATAGCTGTTGGTCTGGAAACGCCGATAGGAGTTGGCGTTCGGGCAGAACAGCAGCAGCGAATCGAGCAAGGTGCTGAGCATGCCGCCCACCGCCTGCCGGAGCAGCGGCGTGCCATCGGGCGCTTCGCTGGCGAACAGGTTGTTGCCATCCTTGTCCGCCAGACTGACGTGCATGTGCATCCCGGTGCCCGCCAGGTCATCGAAGGGTTTGGCCATGAAGCAGGCCGCCATCCCGTGCTTATGGGCAACACCTTTGACCAGCCGTTTGTAACGCACCGCCTCGTCCATCGCCTGCAAGGCGTCGGTGCGGTGTTCGAGGGTGATTTCCACCTGACCCGGCGCGTATTCGGAAATCGCCGTGCGCGCCGGAATGCCCTGGAGTTTGCAGGCGCTGTAGAGGTCGGCGAGGAACGGCTCGATCTGCTCCAGTTCACGCAAACCGTAGACCTGCGTGGCCCGCGGCCGCCCGCCATCGACGTCCCGCGCCGGTTGTGGCCGACCGTGGCTGTCGCGCTGTTGATCCAGCAAGTAGAACTCCAGCTCCGCCGCCATCACCGGGTAATAGCCGTCGGCCTGCAAGCCCTCGATGACCTTCGCCAACAAGTGTCGCGGGTCGGCAATGGTCGCCGGCAGGCCTTCCTTGGGATGCATGCTGACCTGCACCGCCGCCGTGGGAATCAAGCGCCACGGCATGCGTTGCAAACTGCCGCTGACAGGATAGGCACGGCAATCGATATCGCCGACGTCCCACACCAGCCCGGAATTTTCCACGTCATCGCCGTTGATGGTCAGGCCAAGAATGGTGCTCGGCAATGGCCGGCCACTTTCATACACCGCCAACAGTTCATCGCGATGCAGCAACTTGCCCCGGGGCACGCCGTTGTTGTCGAGGATGAACAACTCGAACATCTCAATATCCGGGTTCTGCTCCAGAAAGGTCAGGGCTTCTTGCTTCGTGGCGAAGGAGGTCGTGGCACAACTCATGGGAATTCTCGTTTTTCCGTGTCAGGCAAACGCGCAGGCGCCGCCGTTTTGATCCCGACGCATAGGCAGGGACCTGTAAGAACATTCAACGGGAAACGCAGGAATCCGGTGGGCGCGCATGGCGGCAATGCCACAGCGCCCAGAAGGCCAGTTCAGAAGGAAGTGTAGAAAGGTTAGGCGCGGTGGCAGACAGAATCCGACGACCGAGGCTGGACGCACAAGCGCCGCTGGATGCCGGGTGGTGGAGCGCGACTGGCCAACCGTCCATAGAGAAAACCGCAGAAAACAGATGTGCAGCAGCGTCACACGGGTGGATGGGTGATTCAATCGTGATTTGAAGAACTATGGTTGCGGGTTGGCTAAACATTCCACAACCGCTCCCGCAGTTGATCACTGGCGTTCACGCGGGGTGGCTTCGCAGCAGACCCCACCGTTGGGTTTATGTGGGGGCACACTTATTTAATTTTTAAATACCACTCCAGACTTTCTGATTTGCCGCCGCCCTGCCCCTCGCGCCTAATCAAGGCCTTGATTTTGAAAGGCCTGCTCATGGAAAACGTTCGCACCACTGCCCGCCCTGCCCTTTGGTTAATGGTCAGCATCATTCTCGTCGCGCTGAACCTGCGCCCCTCCATGGCGGCGGTCGGCCCGTTGCTGTCGGCGATTCGCGGTGATATCCCGTTGAGCTTCAGCCTCGCTTCGCTGCTGACCATGCTGCCGGTGATGGCCATGGGGCTGGCGATGTTCTTCGGCATCGGCGTCAGTCAACGCCTCGGCCAGCAGCGTACCGTGGTGCTGTCGCTGCTGATCATTGGCCTGGCCACGGTATCGCGATTGTTCCTTGATTCGGCGGCCGAACTGATCGTCAGCGCCATCGCGGCCGGCGTCGGCATCGCGCTGATCCAGGCGCTGATGCCGGCGCTGATCAAGTCCCGCTTCAGCGATAACGTAGCCGTGTGCATGGGGCTTTACGTCACGTCGATCATGGGCGGTGCGGCGATTGCGGCGTCGTTTGCGCCACTGGTGATGAGCAGCACCGGCAGTTGGCGCATGGGGCTGGCGATCTGGGCGGTGCTGGCATTGCTGGCGTTACTGTTCTGGACCGCCCAGCGCAAAGGCATACCGTCGCTGCCGGCGCAGACACAACGTGGCGAATCCTTCTTCGCCAATTCCCGCGCCTGGTTACTCGCGATCTTCTTCGGCCTGGGCACTGCGTCCTACACCTGCGTACTCGCCTGGCTGGCGCCGTACTACGTGGAAAAAGGCTGGAGCGAACAAAATGCCGGGCTGCTGCTGGGTTTTCTGACGGCCATGGAAGTGATATCCGGCCTGCTGACGCCGGCCATCGCCAATCGTAGCCGTGACCGGCGCCAGGTATTGATGGTGTTGCTGGGGCTGATCATGGCCGGTTTCTGCGGCCTGATTCTCAGCCCGCAACACCTCAGCCTGTTGTGGCCATGCCTTTTGGGGCTAGGCATCGGCGGTCTGTTCCCGATGAGCCTGATCGTATCGCTGGATCATCTGGACAACCCGCAGCGCGCCGGCGGCCTGACGGCTTTCGTGCAAGGCATCGGTTACCTGATCGCCGGTCTCTCGCCACTGATCGCCGGGATGATCCGCGATCAGCTTGGCAGTTTCGAATGGGCCTGGTGGTCACTGACCGGTGTCATGGCACTCATGATGCTGATGGTCCTGCGCTTCGATCCACGGCACTACGCCAAACACATCCACTGACCCGCCAACGTGTGGCCCCAGGCATGGCGCATAGGCTAAAGGCCTGTGGCCATGTTTCTGTCGATTAAATTCAAAGGTCGTGTTCACAACATTTTCTGTCCCACAACTGAACATGAAACTTCCTACAGGGCATTCTCCTGGCACCATCGTTCCGTTAGGATCGTCCGCACACGTTTGCGCACCGTCAGCGCAAGGAGCACAGCGAGACAGAACGGATGCTGAACAGTAACTTGCTTAGAAAGCTCGATATGCAGGACCTCACGGTGTTTATCGCCGTGTATGAGCAAAGCAGTGTCACCGGCGTGTCAGAGACACTTTTCGTCAGTCAGTCCACCGTGAGTTACTGCCTGAAGAAACTGCGCACCAGTTTCGAAGATGAGTTGTTTATCAATACCCGCACCGGAATGCGCCCCACCTATAAAGCCAGCACCATGTACGCCCATGTGCTGAAGATCCTTGAAAGCATCAACCTGTGTCACTCCGGCGCCCAGGCGTTCGACCCGACTTCGCAGCCAGTCACCTTCAATATTTGCGCCCCGGAATACTTCGAGCAATTGATCCTGCCGCGCCTGCTGAAACGCTTCGATTTCGCCGACCTGCCGGTGATGGTCAACATGCACAAATTCGAAACCGATATCCCGGCCGACGACCTGCGCGATGGCAGTCTCGACCTGGTGATCTGTTTCGGCCCGGACTTTCATCGCGGCCATACCGACTTCAAATCCCGGATGCTGCTCGAAGACGACCTCGTCTGTGTCTTCGACAAACGCGCCACGCCACTGGAGCCGCGTTTGAGCCTTCAAGCGTTCACCGAACGTCGGCACGTGTTCCCGACGCCATGGACATCCACCAGCAACATGGTCGATGGATGGTTGGCGCGGCAGGCGCAAAAGCGCCAGATCGTGGCGCGATCCAACAGCTACAGCGCAGCACTGAAGATGATTACCGGCACTGATTTCATCCTGACCCTGCCCCGGCGCATCCAGCGTCTGCTGGCCAACGAGGCGGTGTTCAATCATTGCGAAGCCCCAAACGGCTTGCCGGGGTTCACCCTCGACATGCAGTGGAGCCAAAGCGTCGATCAGGACAGCGCCAACACCTGGCTGCGCGAGCAAGTGCTAGAGGTTTGTGCCGAACAGCAAGCCGCCTGAATCTCAGAGGCCGATGGCAGTCTTGGTGTAGGACTCACGATCGATGTCGAGGATTTCCACGCACAACTGCACCTCAACACCCGTCGGCCATTCACACAAATCCTGCACCACGGCCAACAGACTGTCGGACAGCTGTTTCTTGATCTGCGGCGAGCGACCGCTGAGCAATGCCAGCTTCACATGCACGAACGCCCGCTCGCCCAATCCGGTGCCGACCTTGAAGGTCTCGACCTTCACGGCACGGCTCTTGATATCGAATTCCGCCGCAAACTGACCGGACCCCACCAACGTATTGTTGAGCCGGATCAACGCCACGTCAGCGTTCAACCCGGGCAGGTTGGCGGTGTATTCCATGTGCAGGTGAGGCATGACGGTGCTCCTGAGGTTTGGCAGAAAGGGACTACATATATCACAGAGCCGTCCTACTCCCGACGGGCCTTTAGTGTTCGGCTTCGGCCAACGCTTCGCGTAACGCCAAGGTTTCCCACGCCGCCACCAACATCACCACTGCGGTGGTCAACGCTCCCAGCATCAACGCCGAAAACCAATGATTCAACGCCAATGGCAGCAGCACGAGTAACAATCCCAGGCCGACCAAATGAGACAACGGTGGCAATAGCCGATCGGCCATGACCCACTTGAACAAGGCGTTACCCAACAAAAACAAGCATGGCCCGGCGATGATCGCGAGGATGCCCGCGTCGCTGGCGTGATCCGGGTGCATCAATACCAATTCATCGGCCACGGCACTGACGATAACCCCGGCGACGATCAGTACGTGCAGGTACGTGTAGGCAATTCGCGCCTGACGGCCCGGGTCCGTGGAGTGGGCAATGCGATGGTGGGCACGCTCGGCGCCGCTGTCGAAATACACCCACCACATGGCGATACTGCCCAGCACCGCCACCAAAAACGCGGTCACCCCTTGCAGGCTCAAATCCAGTTCGGCGAAGGTTGCGCCCGTCACCAACAGCGATTCGCCCAAAGCGATGATCACGAACAAACCACAGCGCTCAGCCATGTGATTGCCTTCGACGTTCCAGTCCTCCAACGTCGAACGCCCGAGCCCCGGCACCCAGAAATACAGGGACGGTGAGACCAGTTCGATCAGCAGCGCCAGTGCCCAACAGGCCAGGCGCTGATCGCCATCCAGAAAGGCACCCGCGATCCAGAACACCCCGGACAGCACCAGCCAGGCGAGAATGCGCTGGAAGTTGCGGGTCATGTTCAGTGGTTCGCCGCGCACCGCCCAGATCGCAAACAGCGTGCGACCGACCTGCATGAACACGAAGGCCCCGGCGAACATCAGCCCGTGATCGGTAAAGGCCTTGGGAATCGATGAAGAGAGCAGCAAACCGGCGATCATCAGGCCGAACAGCCCGAGGCGGATCGGCAGTTTTTCCGGGTCGAGCCAATTGGTGATCCACGAGGTAAAAATCCACACCCACCACACCGCAACCATCATCAGCGCGACCTGCACCGCGCCACCGATCGACAAATGCGCCAGTAGCGAATGGGAGAGCTGGGTCACGGCGAACACGAACACCAGATCGAAAAACAACTCGACCATGCCGACCTTGCCACTGTCGTGACTACCACGCCCACGTAACAACGATCGGGATTGGCTCATGGTTTGGGCTCCGTGATCAGAGTGAACCGGTGCTGTGCATGTCGGCCAGACCGCGCTCACTCATGAACGCTTCCAGACGCGAACGCAGCCAGCGTTCGGCCGGGTCGGTGTCGACGTGACTAAGCCAGACCATGGACAAATCCAGGGTCGGAGTCTTGAACGGAAACGGCTCTTTGAACAAATGTCCAGACGCTGCCATGGCGCTGGCGGTGTAGTCCGGCAGGCTGGCGATCAGGTCTGTCCCCGCCAGCAGTGCTGGCAATGAACTGTATTGCGGCACGGAGAGGACCACGTGACGCTTGCGGCCAATTTCCGCCAGCCACTCATCGGCGTAACCACTGACATTGGCGGTGTGGGAAACCAGCACGTGGGGGCGTGAGCAATATTCGTCGAGGGTCAGCGGCGTGTCGGACGCATCGGCGCGCAACACGCTGGGCAGGATATGCCGCAGCAATTTGCGCTTGGCGTTGGCGGGCAGCCCACGAGTCTGGCTGATACCGACGGTGATGTCGCCGGAGGCTAACAGGTCGGGAATCCGCCAGTAATCGACATGCTGAACCACGAACACCACTTGCGGCGCTTCCTGGCGCAAGGCGCGCAGTAACGGAGGCAACAGACCGAACTCGACATCATCCGATAGCCCGATCCGAAAGGTCATGGTGCTGCTGGCCGGGTCAAAATCGTGGGTCAGGCTCAAGGCCACCGACAGCGAGTCCAGCGCCGGCGACAGGTGCTGAATAATTTCTTCGGCCCGGGCCGTCGGCTCCATGCGATGGCCGACGCGAATGAACAGCGGATCGTTGAACATCGTGCGCAAGCGGTTGAGTGCGGCGCTGATGGTCGGTTGGCCGAGAAACAACTTCTCCGCCACCCGCGTCACGTTGCGTTCGAGCATCAATGTCTCGAACACCACCATCAGGTTGATGTCGGCCTTGCGTAGTTCATTGCGATTCATCCACTGCACCCCGGTCCCCAAGTCTTTGGGCAGTGTAGAAAGGCCGAAGGGAGACGTCTACGTGCCTGTACGTCGGTCAATGACGGGCTGACCGCGCCTCGGCTTCATTTCACTGTAAGCGCCTGTAAGCCGATCGCCAGTTTGCGCGAGTCCTTACCCATGCCAAGTTCACCCGGACTGATGGCATTGGCGTATTTGAATTGAATACGCAGCACACCTTCACGCTCAACCAGTTGTTGAACGTCTGCGGGCAATTCGATGGCGATCCGGTTTGCTTCGGGCTTGATCAGCCGAGTGGACAGTACCCGCACATCGTTGACGAAAATCTCCAGAGACTGCTCGGTATGCGTCGGCGCGAGCAGCGCGGTGGTTTCCAGCAACAATGAATGCACCCGTGATGTCGGCCGCAGAACAATTTGCGACTCCGCGCCCTCGGACCATGTACCCCAAGGTTCGTTGAGCGACCAGCCCTTGCCCAGGTAAGCCACTGCAGGACTCGCAGCACTGAACACCACCCTCTCGCTCGCCTTGAGTTCTGGAATCAGCTTCAAGGGGTCGGGGGCCTGGATGGGCGGACAATCGGCACAATGCTTCCAGCCCGGCGCCAATACATTCAAGCCGTCAATTCTGGCGAGCACATCGGTCTCACGGTTCAACGTCAGAGCTGCCTGAAGCAAGGTACGGTCATCCAGCAAGTACAGGGTATTTGCTGCGTAACTCCCCGATTCCACCATCTGCTGCGACTGAGCCTGCGCAGATTCGGTGGCCACCGTACTGACCCTCCCCAGGTAGACGGCATTGGTCGGCAGATGATGAGTCCCCGCATAGTCGGCCAGCGTCATCCACTGTTCCGAGTAATTCTGCGGGCGAAGCCAGCGCACAGACTGGTAATGCTTCGCGGCTTGCTGCCAGAACGGATCGACCAGCGGCGTCTTCCATGTGGACGACGGTGCGGTCATGAAAAACCCACGCGATACCGCCCACCCGGCACGGGTATCCAATACCTGAATCACCAGAGCGATGCTCAACAGCAACACCGCCGTGCGTGACGAATGGCCCCGCACCACCAGATAAAGGATGGCAAAAATGGCCATGTACATGACCGGCCAGATCATCCGTCCCGAACCGCGAAAAATGGTGGCGACTGCCACCAGGGCATCAGGCAAGGGAATCTGGAACTCGAACGTCCCGATACCGATGTTGTTGGATACCGCGAATATCGCCAGGCCTGCCAGCGCAAGCAGCAACAACGGGTATCGACGCACCTTGGCGCCGAGGTCACTGGAGCCTTGCAACAGCACCACCAGCGCGCAGACCAACAGGAAGATCACACCAAGACCGGGGAACGCGAAACCCTCGCCGTCACCCAGTACACCCGGCATGTCCCGCAAGGTGTAGGACCAGGTACCCGGGTCGAAAAAGGTCAGGACATTGGCCCGAAACAAACCGTATCCCATTAACGCCAGGCCACCGTCACCGACACTGAAGTAACCCGCCTGCCAACAACACAGGCTAACCAGCAGGAACAGACCGACGAACTCGATCAGTGCCTTGGCCGGGGTCAGACGGCGCTGGAGGGCTTTGGCGGCAAGGTCCGCAATCCAGATCAAGGCGACCATCGCCAGCAAATAAGCGTGCACCAGTGCTGTCGCAGCCAGCAGCACTCCCCACGCCAGGCAGCGTTTGTGCGTAAAGGGTCGCAGCGCCAGATAGAGCGCCGCCAACACCAGAAAATGACCACCCAGGGACAAATGCACACCCATCCGGATAATCATCGCCGGCATGAACAAAAACAGCCCGGCGCCGAGCAGTTGCACCGCCACATTGCGGCTGGCCAGCCCCATCAGTTTCCAGGCGAACCAGCTCTGCAGGATGAAACACGTCAGGAACCACAATCCAAAATACTGAAATGGCTCCGGCAGCAGGGCCGAAAACGGCTTGAAGATCAGCGCAAACAGCGGATTGGAATCGGAGAAAATGACCGCGTTGCTCAACTCGAGCCCATAAGCAGGGTTGAGCCCCAACGGAAATGTCCACGGCGAATGCCTGAAAAATACCCAGCCCAGATAATGAGTGGCCGGATCGCCAGCGCCCAGCCAGGCAATGTTCTGTGGATTGAGCGCCCGCGGCCCAATCACGATGAAAAAAGCCAATACCCCAATCAGCAATGGCAGCAGCGTGACAGCCAAGCGCTTTCCCGAATCCTTCATCGATACGTCCAGAAGTTATGCAATACAAAGGTGAAGGCCGGAATGGTCAACGCCACCGCACCAATCCCCAGCAAATAATTGAGCCCGGCGATTTGCGCCGCCCAGGCCACGAACATCGCCAACAAGAAGCCTGCGCCCGAGACCGTCATGAAGCGCATCAAGGTGCGGCCATGCAACCGAGCGGAGAAGCTCCAGGTCGTATTGATCAAGTAAGACACCACGGTCGCCACGGCAAATGCCACGCCATTGGCCAAAGGTGGCATCGGCACCACGAAATTGATGAATAGCACGGCGACCACCGCGTGAAGCGCCGTGACAAACAACCCGGTCACGGCAAACCTCAGTGCTCGCTTGATCAATGCGGATTTTTCAGCGGATGTCACGGCTTCTGCGCCAGCACGAACACCGTCAGACCGGCCAGGCGATTCGCGCCCATGAAGGGCAACTCGATGCTGCACAAGGTCCGCAGAATCGAATTCACCACCGGATGATGTTGTTTGAGCTGCGAACGCGGCGGCGACGGTTGCGCGCCTTTGGGCAACAGCCGCAACGTCGCCGCAATCGGGAACACCGCACCAAAATAGTAAGCGCCCTGCTTCACCGTCAATCCGGCGTCCCGGGCTACTGTTTCAAATTGCGCCAAGGTGTAGCGGCGTTTGTGTTCCAGGAAGTCATCGTGCCCGCTCCAGAGAAACTGAAACGCCGGCACCGTCATCAAAAAACGGCTGCCGGACGGGACTTTATCGACGTATGCCTTGAGCAACCCGACGTCGTCGTCGACATGCTCAAGCACGTCCATCAGCAATACGAGATCGGCGTCGACCGAATCGATGCCGCGCCGATAGTGCACCGGTTTTCCACTGGTGCTGGCGTCCGAATCGGCGTCGTAACTGATGTCGACGCACCAGGCTTCGTTCGCGGCCGTGTGGGTCAGCAAATGATGGGTAAAAAACCCGGAGCCGGCCCCGACGTCGAGGATCTTTTTGATCGGGGCATCGCCCAGCAGACGCTTGGTCGCCGCCGCTTTTGACGCGTAGTACCAATGCTGGTCAATGCTTGAACCGAGGATGTCGGTTTCCTTGAGATCCATGGTTCAGTCCTTCGGGTTATAGACGCGACGCACCAGGTAAACCGGTCGGCGTTTTGATTCGATGTAGGTGCGGCCCAGGTATTCGCCGAGCACCCCGATGCCGATAAGTTGCAGGCCACCCAGAAAGGTCACCGCCACCATCAGCGAGGCATAACCCGGCACATCAATGCCGGTGAACAACGTGCGCACCACAATGAAAATGGCGAAGGCAAACGACACCACGGACACGAGCAGCCCCAGATACGTCCAGATCTTGAGCGGGTCGGTACTGAAACTGGTGATGCCTTCCAGCGCGAAATTCCACAGGCGCCAGCCGTTGAACTTGGTTTCACCCGCCACCCGCTCCGGACGCTCGTAATCGACGTGCGTGGTGCGAAACCCGACCCAGGCGAACAAACCTTTCATGAAGCGCCGGGACTCGGGCAACGATTCCAACGCCTCGACCACACAGCGATCCATCAATCGAAAATCACCGACATCCTTGGGCAGCGGTTGATCAGAGATTTTGTTGTGCAGACGATAGAACCAGTTGGCCGAGGTTTTCTTGGCCCAGGAGTCGGTCTTGCGACTCACACGATGGCCCAGCACCACTTCATAACCTTGCCGCCACAGGGCAATCATTTGCAGGATCACTTGCGGCGGGTCCTGCAGATCGACATCAATCGGCACCACCACCTGACCGGAGGCGGTTTGCAAGCCAGCGGTCAACGCCGCTTCCTTGCCGAAATTGCGACTCAGATCGACGACACGCACACGCGGATCAGACTGCTGATGCTCAAGCAGCAAGTCCAGTGTCGTGTCGGTGCTGCCGTCATTGACGAACACCATCTCCAGACCGACCAACGCCTCATCTTTAAAGACGTCAGTAATCCGCGCGATGAATAAATCAATGGTCGCCGCTTCATTGAATACCGGGATGACGAGCGAAAGCGCCACATGCCCGGTCAGTTGCGTTCCGTGCTGATGAGTCAATTGATTGCTCTTTTTTATAGTGTTTTCTCAACAATCTTCGGGCGCCGGGGTGTTTTCCAGCGCCATGAGCCGAGTCGTATTAAGCAGGAGCAAGGGAGGTGATGCAAGGACGAAACAGCGGCGGTTTTGGCCATTCTCCCAGACCCCGCCAGCTGTAGGAAAAGCCTTCAAATCATTGGAAACAAATGCCCGATAGCCAAAAAAACCAGCTCCGCTAGGCTTGCTGACATGCGGCACACAGGTTTTCGCAAATAACGAATCGCATGGAGCGAGCTGAATGTATTTCGAGATTTACAGGCAATCGAAGGGCACCCCGAGCACAGGGCAAGGACAGTGGCGCTGGCGGTTACGGGCGGGGAATCATGAGACGGTTGCCAGTGGCGAGTCGTATGTGAACAAGGCGGATTGTTTGCATGTGATTGAGTTGATCAAGGGGGTGCATGGGGCGACTCCGGTCAAGGAGATTTAAGGGCGAGGCGAACGCCCCTCCCCTCAAAAAGAATGGCCTCGTGGCGTTTCAGCGACGAGGCTTTTTCAGTACTTCACGCCCTCTTGCTCATCCTGTTTTCAACGATTATCAATGCCCAACGCAACGCAAAGCACCCCGTTCCCAGCCTTGATCCAGACGCTTGCGATGCTGTATACCTAAAAAGACCTACCGCCACACCGCAGGAAATAACACCGCCTTATGCATGGAATCACACGTATCGATCGCCTTGTCGGCCCACTTTCCGCATCCCTGATTGCGCACTGTGGGCCTCACGTCAAACGCTGCGCTGGCGCAGCCACAGGGCTTGTTTCCCGTCTCGTTGCACTCCTCGCTTTACACCGCTTGCGACCTCGTTTGTCGGACTGGTGCGCCCATCGGCGCCATTGCTCCGTCCCTCCGCCCGCTTGTTTCTGATCGTCAGCCACTGAATCGACGCCTGCATCTCCCGTTTTTTCGCGGAGTTTGTGCTCGCTTGGCTTTTCTATCTGAACCCATCACTTCCTGAGCGAGACATCGCCCGGTCGGCCTTTGCGCCTCGAACCGTGCCCGTCAGCTCCAGGCCACCACATTTTGCTGGCGCAGTGCCCCTCATGAGGCGGATTTGCGTCGAGCCTCCCCACGGTACAAGGAGTATCAATCGATGATTTATTTCCAGGGAAAAAGAATATTCAGCGCCATCTTCGACATGGATGGCACCATGTTTGACACCGAACGCCTGCGTTTCAAAACTCTCAAGCAGGCATCCAGCGAGATTTTCGGCAAGCCGCTGAGCGAAGAAACCCTGATCGGCTCGCTGGGCCTGAGCGCCAAGAAGGCCGAGGCCCTGGCGAAGGCGCATAACGGCGAAGACTTCCCCTATGCCGAGATCCGCCAGCGTGCCGATGAGCTTGAGTTGGCGTATGTGCGCAATGAGGGCGTGCCGATCAAGCCAGGTTTGCTGGAAGTGCTGGAGCGCTTGCGCAAGTACGGCCTGACCATGGCGGTCGCAACCTCAAGCCGTCGGGCGATTGCCGAGGAGTATTTGATCAATGCCAACGTGCTCAAGTATTTCGACATCACCGTGTGTGGCGACGAAGTCAGCCAGGGCAAGCCGCATCCCGAGATTTTCCTGCGGGCCGCCAGTGCGCTCAATTGCGAGCCGGGCCACTGTTTTATGGTCGAAGATTCGGAAAACGGCCTGCTCTCGGCGATCCGTGCCGAGGGGCAGCCGATCCTGATCGAGGACATCAAGCCACCCGCGCCGGAGGTCAAGGCCGGTGCGCTCAAGGCTTACGGCAACATGCAGGAATTTCTCGGTGACCTGACCGAATGCATGCCCGACCTCGGCACGCCCGAACTGACCGAAACTTTTCCTCAGGCACTCAACCAGTTTCGCGTGGGCATCCACGGCTTCGGCGCCATGGGTGGTGGTTACCTGACGCAGATTTTCTCCCACTGGGATGGCTACACCCGCCCCTGTGAAATCATCGGCGCCACCCGCTCGCGGATGCTGCGTGAAACGGTCGAGGCTTTCGGCCGATTCAGCGTGCGCTACAGCGCAACATCCTTCGACCAGACCATCGAAAACCTGCGAATGATCGACATGGACGACGCCGAAGCGGTGATCGATATGTATGACGTCGCAGAAATCGTCGGCCTCAGCCTGCCCGAGCCTGCCATTCGCAAACAGGCGGATGTGATCGCCAAGGGCTTGGTCCGCCGCTTCGAACGCCGTCGACGCGAGCTGACCATCCTGATTGTGCTGAACAAGGTCGGTGGCGCCGCCTTCGTCCGTCGCCACGTCGAAGCGCAGCTGCTGCTTCTGGTTTCACCAGAGACCTGCGCGCAGATACTGGAAAAGACGCACTTTGCCGAAACAGTCGTCAGTCGCATCGTCTCGAAGATTTCCAACGAGGCCCTGCTCCGGCAACTGCGGATCAAATCGAAGATCTTCCAGAACAGCTTGAGCGATGAGCCGACCGCCCCACAGACGACAACGACCGACAAGGCGCCTGAATACGAACGGCTGATCGGCCGCTTCCGGCCCTTCGCCCAGTCCAGCAACGCGCTCAGCCAGATGCACCTGATCCTGTTCAACAGCGAACCGGACATGCCTCTCTATGTCGAGCGCGGTAGCAACTTGCTGGAGCGATTGCGCCAAGTAAAAACCGTGGAAGACATCACCCAGACCCAGGTGATCAAGAATCTCCTGTGGAACGGCCCTCACGCCATCATTGCCTGGTACGCCAGCCTGCTGGGTTATTCGTGGCTGGGCCAGGGCATGGGCGACCCGCGCGTCAGTGCCTTGGCCGAACGCTTGATCCGCCAGGAAGTCGGGCCGGCCCTGGTCGCCGACAACCCGCACATGAGCGACGCCGTCGCCGGTTTCGCCAAAACCTTCCTCGAACGCTGCAACACGTCCTTTAAAGACCCGTGCGCCCGCGTCGGCCGCGACCCGCTGCGCAAACTGCAACGCAACGAACGCATCCTGCGCAGCATCGACCTGGCCAAAAAACACGGCATCGACTCATCCGGCCTGGAGTTCGGCACTGCGTTGGCACTGCACTACGCGCTGCGCTCGACGGACAGCAAGGATCAGGAGAGCCAGTTGATGCGCTCGCTTTATGAAAAAAGCGCAAGTGTCGAGGCGATGTTGACGTATACGGGGAGCTACAACGGAAAACCCTATCCGGGATTGGAGCCAGTCAGGGATGCTGGGTTGATTGAGGGGATTGCCGAGCATTTCGAGCGGCTGGTGAAACCGGATTCCGTACATTGGGGATGGCCGGTGCAGGATTAACTAAAAGTGGACTAACCGTAGCAACGTGTCTGTCCTGAAACAGGTTTACACCTGTTTCCCCCTGACGCCCGATGCACCGCATCGGGCGTTTTGTATTTTGAAGACTGCCGCGGCCTTCTCACTCAAGACTCGCTGAACCCGGCTCTTACGCAGGAGTCACAATAAGTGACGGCATCGCGACTGATCTCAGGCTTTGGGCCTGTTTCATTCAAGCGCGAAGCTTGCGACTCACACAGTTTAGGGTGCGCCGGATAACGTTCAGTAGGCTCGATTCCTGTTTGATGCAGGCGCGGACTGCTGCTCCCCTCCAATGCTCCCTTATCGGAGTACGGATATGACTCAGTCAATGCGCTTCTTTCTATCGATCTTCCTCGCCACTGCATCATTGGCATCGACAAGCCTCCTGAACACGGCAGGTGCGGCCACTGCCGAGGATCTGAATACCGACTCTCGGCAAGCGTTGCAAAGGCTCTATAAGACCACTCCCTTCGCCGAAACCGTTGCACACAATGCCAAAGCTATTCTTGTCTTCCCGAAAATCATCAAGGCGGGCCTGGTGTTCGGCGGTAGCTATGGCGAGGGCGAATTGTTACAGGGCAAGCAAGTAGACGGTTACTACAACTCCGTCACCGGCTCATGGGGACTGCAGGCAGGCGCCCAGTCGTATGGCTATGTGGTTTTTCTGATGACCGATAAAGCGGTGAAATATGTCCGCGAAACCAAGGGTTGGGAAATCGGTGTAGGGCCAACCGTTGTTGTGGTTGATGAAGGTGTTGCGAAGAACTTGTCCAGCTCAACGCTGAAAGACGACGCTTACGCGTACATCTTCGACCAACAAGGGTTAATGGCCGGGGTCAGCATTGAAGGTACGAAGATTTCACTGATCAAGCGCTAAAACCGGCTGTTTAGTTAAGTATCGGGTGAGTGATGACGGCGCATGGACGCGCCTCGCCACGTCCACTTGGTGTGGCAACCCCTTTGCCCCCGAGAAAAAAATGAACAAGAAAGAACTCATAGACACGCCTCCGGCTGTTGCCCATCGCTCATGGATTAAAAAACTGGGGCCTGGCCTTATCACGGGCGCGGCGGATGATGATCCAAGCGGTATAGCGACCTATTCGCAAGCGGGCGCGCAGTTTGGCTTGAATACACTTTGGACCTTGTTTTTCACCTATCCCCTGATGGTCGGCATTCAGATCATCAGCGCCAAAATAGGCCGAGTCAGTGGCCACGGACTCGCTACCAATATCCGCTGCCATTACCCTCGGCCGCTTCTATATGGCATCGTCGCTCTATTGATGTTTGCCAATACCATCAATATCGCAGCCGACATCGCAGCAATGGGTGCGGCGTTGAAGCTGTTGATCGGCGGATCGCCCCATTTTTATGCAATTGGCTTTGGCGTTGTTTCTCTGCTTCTGCAGGTGTTCATCCCATACAAGCGTTATGTGCGAGTACTCAAGTGGCTGACACTCGTGTTGTTCGCTTACGTGGGCATTATGTTTGCCGTGCACATTCCATGGGTGCAGGTCTTTCGCCAGACCGTATGGCCTCACATGTCCTGGAAACCGGAGTACATCACAATAGTGGTGGCCATCTTTGGAACAACCATCAGCCCTTATCTGTTTTTCTGGCAAGCATCTCAGGAAGTTGAGGACATGGCGGCCGACCCTGAAGCTCAGCCGCTGATCAATGCGCCACACCAGGCAGGAGCCAACTTCACCCGCATCAACATAGACACGATGGTGGGGATGGGCATTTCTAACATCATTGCTTATTTCATTATGTTGACCACCGCTGTCACGCTAAATATGCATGGCCTTACAGACATTCAATCATCCGAACAAGCAGCGAGTGCATTACGACCGATCGCGGGGGAGTTTGCTTTTTGGTTATTCAGCGCAGGCATCATTGGCACAGGAATGTTAGCGGTTCCCGTGCTGGCAGGCTCTGCGGCGTATGCAGTGGCCGGAACGTTTCGATGGCGAAATAGCCTGGCGGCCAAACCGCAGGCAGACAAAGCGTTTTACAGCATCATCACCGCCGCAACATTACTGGGTGTGTTGATCTGCTTTGCGCCGATTGACCCCATTAAAGCGTTGCTTTGGAGTGCCGTCGTCAATGGCGTGATTGCGGTGCCCATCATGTTCATCATGATGTTGATGGCATCGCACAAAAAGATAATGGGATCTTTCGTCATTCACCCTGTGTTGAGGGTATTGGGCTGGAGCTGCACCGTTGCGATGGCTTGTGTCGTCATCGGTATGTTCTGGGGGATGTTTTCTGCGTAGAACTGAAAACGAAAAAGCCCCGTAGATTTTCATCTACGGGGCTTTTTCTATGTAATGGCGGAGAGATAGGGACGTTCAGAAACATACTCTGCAGCCCGCCAAAACCAATAGACACAGGAAATTTAGACTATTTTGCTACAAAACTCTGCTACAAAATGACGTACCTCCTGCTGTTAGGTTTTTTTGGTATCACGAACTTTTTTCAGGATACTTGCCCAAGCTAGATGAGCTTAACGACGCACCTATTACTTCATAATATTATCCAGGCTTAATTTTCCGCGACCATTAAAGCCATTAGCAAACCAAACACTAGACTTGGTAAGTAATCAATATTTATGGCTTAGTAATTACTCGCCAGATGAAAAACATCACCCCCTCAAAACAAAGCCCCCATCACCCAAGCTAAAAGTAACCTTTGTCTCTTGATTCGAGTACAAATTAACAAACAAAAAACCAGAATCCTCTCCACATATACCATAATAAAGAGCCACTTCAAAACCCTCATAAGAAGCGACTACCGGCGGACACTCTATAAAATTACCAAAAACTTCTATTAGAACCCTGACTCCATCACTAATACTAAAATAAACACCCTCAACCCCAGAACAAAAATAGCTAGCTAATTCAGGGTCAATCGAATCCATCCTTTGTGAAAAAATAAGCGAGCCATATTCTAACGGCTGCAGCACTGCCCCCTTTTCAAGCTGCAAAAAACTCTGTGAGAGCAGTACTGAGTCCGTATCCAAAGGGGAATGCTTTATATATAAATTATCAGATAATATTTTTGAAAATCCGTGCAACGCACACAGGGCACTCAAACACTTCTTAAAACTTATCGTTGATTCATTATTTTGTATATAGCACTCAGCCTTGGCAGGTGGAATCTGAACAAGGGTGTCCGCATTTTCATATTCAATTAGAAAGCCGAATTCTGCAACCGAGTCAAGGTACCTACTAGCCACTAAGTATTTTGGAAGATGCTTGAGCCCTGAAACCAAATTCCCAAACCAAGACTCAATTGATGTCTTAAATTCAATAAATACATTTGAATCTATAGCGTTAACTTTAAAGCAAAAGCTTAAGAATCCATCTAGCGTCTCACCATCGACCGTTATCACCTTCTCCCCACCGACATAACTACTTTCAAATGTACAAAGAAAATGACGAGAATTCGCAGACACCAGATACAAAGAGCTTTGAACCATTAAAACAGCAGGCTTTAGATATAGATATGAACCGGGACGTGATTGTTTGAACGCCTGAAAAATATCATTATTTATAAAATTTATTTTTGATGAGTCAATTTTGAACCCTTGGCCTGTCAGCCGATGATTTTCAATTTTGTCCTGTAATTCAGACGCAGCTTCACCGGTTGCAACAACTGAAAACCGGGAATCAGAAATGTTTTTGGCCGACAGTACGTGAGTGATAGCACCATCAACTACTGTCTTAACGCTGAAGCGTGGATCAAGCTTCTCTATTGCTTCGCTATAAGAATGATGAATGGACTGAACAGGAAATTCGAAAGGATTGACCATATTATTAAAATTGCACGTCAAAGCTCTAACCACTTCAGCACGAATACTATCAGCCAATTCAAACTGGGTCAGAGATTTGGTTCCAACCATAGTCATTGCACGTTTTTCAGCCTTAGCCTTCCACTCACAGAGTAGATCAACCGGATAGCGTGACTCATCCCGATCGATGATGATGGAGCAAGACCCGCAGAGCCAAATCCCATTCTTGTACGAGCTACGCTCTTCTTTCGTCTGATGTTTATTGTAGCGAGCAGCACCGGGGCCGGGAGCGGCAGCACAAATGTGAGCGGCGACACCGTTACCTGCATAATCGTTTCGCTTAAGATTCGAGCCTATGGTGTGACTCAGGCAATCAGGGTTGGAGCAGACACCTGCCGCCATATGTTGCAAAAGCAAACGTGTTGGCTTATCGAAATTATGGCGTGGATGCATATCAACAATCGACCCATCCGCCAAGATGACTTTGTCATTCTTTATTTTAACTTTGCTAAGCTTAGCCACCCCAACTCCTTGTAAAGCTTAAATCTGGCTTTCAGTTAATTACTTGGCATGTTTACGCAAACCAAAGACGCTCTATTTGATTCCGATTATAAAGTAACGCCTAGCTCACAGGCCTACACCTCAAGCCGATCGAGCCTCTATTGCAATGGCTCACCTAAGCTTAACTGCCCTCGCTTTTGCAAATCATTGGCCAGCCAGAGTCCGGCTTTTGTCATTAAAAAGTAAGTAGCAGCAGTAAACCCAGCTTGAAAATTATCTACGGCATTTACTACCTTGCCATCCGAACTAATTTTTTCCTCCCTCACTGGCCCTTCACAACCGTGGATCATACCGACATCCACTTTAAACAAATCCACCAGCTCAAAATATTTATCCATATCAGACTGCATGATTTTATGATCGAGGTTGTGAGCAAAATGGTTTCTAATTTTATTTATATGCTTTAAAGCCCTTGCCAACTCAGCAGGCAAGCCAGAAGCTATCGATGTAGTTAGTCTTTCATTAAAATGGCGGAGAATTTCAGCACTCTTGCCTTTTCCACTAACGAAAAACTCAATATTTTCTGGAGAAATCCTTTCTTTCAAATAGACGCTTAAAAACCGCTCGCATATCAGCTGCAGCCTTATCACGCAAATCCCATCATCACTTTTATTAAGAACATCGGCATACAAACCTGGATCAATAAATTTTATAAAATCGTGATTTACCTGAACATAAGTCATGTTTTTTCTCGACGAGTTAAAATTTTTTATAAATTATGATGCCAGCAAAGCTTTTATTTTTTGTGCTATTTCGTCTGGATTGTCTTGCCACACAACATAAAGCTTGTCGCTCATCAAAAAATTATTATTGAGGATTTTTTCTTTATCTCCATGAATTAATGGCAGCAGTCGTTTGGTTCCACCAGAAATATCCCCATTGAGAACGGCGTTGATTTCCTTTTGCGGCCACGCTTTCACAACAGAGTTATCAGTCATTACCGCAATCACATATTGCGACTTAATAAGGGCTTTGTTGATTGTTTCGATAAGAGAATCACCCCACGCAATTTCCTTAGAGTCATAAAATGCATGAACACCAATTTTCGTAAGTGCTTCATACAACGGCTCCACAATGGCTGCTTTGTCTTCTGATGCATGACAGAGAAAAACATCGTACATTTTATATTCTTCCTTAATGGATTTTAAAAATTTAGGAGGGGTTTTATCATGCTCGGCCATTTTCAATATTAGTTTAACGTATGTTGGATCGTCTTTTCCTTTCACCATTGCGATAAAAGATAATCTACCATATATGTTATGCTTTAGTTTTCGCCCATCTTCCGTCAGCTCCACTTCGTCGGGATTAAGCTTTAGTATATCAATGAAATACTTACGCTCCGCCTCTTTTGGGTCTTGAATCCAGTGGTATATCGCGGTACGGACTTTGTTTTTATACTCAGCAGGAATGTTTACTTTTTTATTTGTTATTAGCCCTGTCACTTCCTGCCTATCATATTTTGATTGAAGCCGACTCTTTTTTTCATTTATTTCAAAGCTGGCCCTCGAAAAAATATTGGCTAAATCTTCCCCAATGATTGTTCGTCCGTCGCTAACATGAGCTATTTCTCGGGGAAAATTCCTTTTCGCGGAAAGTGTTATATCATCAGCGTATCTTGAATAAATAAGACGATGGCTTCTAACATGTTTTATAATTCGATTATCCAAAATACTGGCAACAATATTCGACACAACTGGAGAGGTTGCAGCACCTTGGGGAAGATAATTATTGAAACAGCAGATTTGAGCAATAACTGTCGCTACGTCCGGATGAATTTCGAAAGGCTTGGCGATGAAAACAGCACGAACCCTACCAAAATTAATTGAACCAAAAAAATCTTTAATATCTACGTTTAACACCCAGTTAGATTTTTTATGCAAAATGGCATTTTGAAGTATGCCCCTTCCTTTAATAAAACCCTGAACGCAAGGTTTGAACTCTAAATTCTCAGTCAAAAGCTCTGCCAACTTTTGCTGAACCACCCTCAATCCCTTTTGAGGTGAATCAATCTTACGAAGACCGCCACGTTTTTTGGGAATCTCAAAGGATTTATATTTTTGTTCATCTGCTCGCTTGTAGCAGATATAAAGAAGTTGTCCTTTTTTTACACCCAGAAGGTTGCAAAGAAGATCAAGAGAATCGAGCTTATGGATAGATCGACTTGGGGGATTCAGTAGCTTCAAGGCAGCCTCCGGCCTGTACGCTACCGGAGTAAGAAGCGGCACCCCCCGCTATTTACCTTACGCCCCGCGAGACTCATAACATTGCGAATCGATAGTCTCAGCGTAACTCACAGTAGCATATGTCCTTACATTAACGATCATTGCAGTGGTAGCACTGCATAGTTAAAGCTTGGAGGGGTGCCCTCGCCCTTTATGCCCGAAAGGCAAACACATGGCAATAGGACATTAGGACAAAGAGAGAAAAGCCAAAATAGACAAGTGGCTCCCCGGGTGTACCCAGTCAACCACCGGCAGCCAAGCAGGCACACCAGACACCCTCCAATACGTCTCAACGGGTCCGGACGCACCTTCCCCGGTCGACACCCTTTCACAAACCATAGACGGCCACAGAGGGTAACGGCTGATGGACAGGGCGTTAACACTCATAACTCAATCGAAAAAGGACAGACGAAAAAAAACAGCGATTTATTCGCTGTGTTTTGCAAAACCTGCTGCAAACCACTGCTACAAATCGCTGTTTCTTAACCTTCGCAACTCATTGATTTACAAAGGTTTTTTAAATATGGCGGAGAGATAGGGATTCGAACCCTAGGTACCGGTGAAGGTACAACGGATTTCGAATCCGTCCCATTCGGCCACTCTGGCATCTCTCCAACGGCGCGCATCATAACAATACTTTCGCAGGAAGCGAACCCCCCTAAGCGAAATTTTTCCGTGCTATCAGATGCTTGCGTCGATTAAAGCGGTACGCCCAGACGATTGGCGACTTCTTCGTAGGCTTCGATGACGTCACCGAGGCCCTGGCGGAAGCGGTCTTTGTCCATTTTCTTGCCGGTGGCCTTGTCCCACAGGCGGCAGCCGTCCGGGCTAAATTCGTCGCCCAGGACGATGGAGCCATCGGAGAACACGCCGAATTCGAGTTTGAAGTCGACCAGCAGCAGGCCGGCGTCGTCAAACAGTTTGCTCAGGACTTCGTTGACCTTGAGCGACAGTTCTTTCATGCGAACCAGTTGCTCGGCGGTGCCCCAACCGAAAGCCACGACGTGGGATTCGTTGATGAACGGGTCGCCCTTGGCGTCGTCCTTCAGGAACAGTTCGAAGGTGTAAGGGTTGAGCTTCATGCCTTCTTCGACGCCCAGGCGCTTGACCAGGCTGCCAGCGGCGTAGTTACGCACGACGCACTCGACCGGGATCATGTCGAGTTTTTTAACCAGGCATTCGTTGTCGCCCAGTAGTTTGTCGAATTGGGTCGGCACGCCGGCTGCTTCGAGTTTCTGCATGATGAAGGCGTTGAACTTGTTGTTCACCATGCCTTTGCGGTCGAGCTGCTCGATGCGCTTGCCGTCGAACGCCGAAGTGTCGTTGCGAAACAGCAGGATCAAGCGGTCAGCGTCGTCGGTCTTGAAAACCGATTTGGCTTTGCCGCGGTAGAGTTCTTCACGTTTTTCCATGATGGGCTCCGCTTGCTAAGTAGGTGGGCTAGGCGATGTGTCGCCAGTCGAGCCCTGAATCTTGATCGGCCAGTTGCAGCCAGTCCGGGTCGCACCCGAGGGTGTCGACAAAACATTGCCGGGCCAGCTGCGGCAGGTTGTTCTTGCTGCTCAGATGGGCCAGGACCAGGTGTTGCAGGCCTTGCCAGCCCAACTCAGACACCAGGAATGCCGCCTGGTGGTTGTTCAAATGTCCCAGTTCACCGCCCACCCGCTGCTTCAGGAAGTAGGGGTAGTGACCGCGAGCCAGCATGTCACGGCAATGGTTGGACTCGATCATCAACGCATCGAGGTCCCGATAGCCGTCCAGCACCTTGTTGCAATACGAGCCCAGGTCGGTCAACAGGCCGAAGCGCCGCTCACCGTCATTGAAAACGTACTGGGTCGGTTCCTGCGCATCGTGGGCCACGGCAATGACTTCGATGTTCAGGGCGCCGATTTGCAATTGCTCGCCGCCGGCCAGGAAGCCTGCGGGTTCAATCGGTTTGCGCATCCCGCGCAGGGTGCCGCGACTGAGGTAGACAGGCAGATTGTAGCGCCGAGACAGCAAACCCACGCCATGCACGTGGTCGGCATGTTCGTGGGTCACGAGTATCGCGCTCAACTGCGCCGGGTTTACACCCAGGCGCAGCAGGCGTTTTTCGGTTTCCCGCAGGGAGAAACCACAATCCACCAGCACATACGTATCAGCGCTGGCTATCAGCGTGCCGTTCCCTTGGCTACCGCTGCCGAGAACGGCAAAACGCATGTGATCAGCCCAGGTTGTCCTGAATCACGCTCAACACTTTGCGGGCCACTTCTGCCGGCGCCACGGTGTTGATATTTTTCTCGACGGTGACCTGGACGTTCTCGCCAACCTTGCTCAGGCGAACCTGATAACGCTCGGCACGGGCTTCAACTTCTTCCTTGTTCGGCTTGCTGCCGAACAGACTGCTGAAGAAACCAGGCTTCTCGTCTTTCTTCTCGGCTTTTTCAGCCAGGTTGATGTAGTACAGGCCCAGGCTGCGGTTGATGTCTTCAACGCGCCATTCGCCCTGTTCAAGCGCACGGCCGACGCTCGACCAGGCGCGATCCAGGTCCGGACCAACGTTCAGGATCGGGTTGCCGCTGCCGTCTTCGCTCAGGCTGACGCGATTAGGTGTATCGAAATCACGGGAAGCCAGCATGGAGACCGAACCGCCCTTCTCGGACGTGCGGCTCATGCTCGCGAGCATGTCATCCACCAACGCCGCGTCCAGGCCAGTGTTGACCGAACGGTTGGTGAAATCGACGTTGGCGGTGCTGCCAGCAGGACGCTGGGCACTGACCACGTAGATTTCACTGGTGTTGCGCTGCACGCCTGGCTCGATGCGGACCCGTACACGGGTTTCGTTGTCGGCGCTGATACCGGCTGCGCTCAGGCGCTTGGCCATGGCCGCGGACAGTTCGTCGGAATGCTGCCAGGTCGTGGTGAATTCGCCGGTTTGCGGGCGTTGTTCGTCCAGGCGGAAGCCGTTGTCCTGGAAGAATTGCACCGCCACTGGCCAGACTTCGGCCGGTGGGTGCTGGCCCATGACCCAGCTCGAATCACCGCTTTTTTGCAGGGTGTAGTCACTGGCGTCAGCAAGCGCCGACAGCGGTTGCGGGCGCGGTACGATGTATTCGCCCTTGGCGGTGTCATCGGCCACGTTACGCGGGATCGGCAACAGCGGATCCAGACGTTTGGCGGTGCTGACATCCGGTGGCAGTTGCATTGGTGCTGTCTGTTGCGCTTCCAGGTAATCGCTACCACGGTCACGGAAGTAACCTTCCGGGCCCCAGATCCATCCGCAGCCACTGGTGCTGGAGATAATCAAGGCAAGTGCGGAAAGTCCGGCCATTCGCTTCATGCGTTGTACTTCCTCAATTAAACCAGGACGCCGGACTGGCGCATGGCCTGCCGCAGCGGTTCGTGACAGGCAGCGCTGAGCCAGGTGAGCGGCAGACGGATACCGTCCGGCATCAAGCCCATTTCATGCAGTGCCCATTTCACGGGGATAGGGTTGGATTCGATAAACAGGGTCTTGTTGAGCGGCATCAGCTTTTCGTGGATGGCTCGCGCAGTTACGGCGTCGCCCTTGAGCGCGGCGTTGCACAGGTCGGCCATGTCACGCGGGGCAACGTTGGCGGTTACCGAGATGTTGCCTTTGCCGCCCAGCAGGATCAGCTCGACAGCGGTGGCGTCGTCACCGGAGATCACCAGGAAGTCTTTGCTGACGCCGTCGATGATTGCCTTGGCGCGACTCAGGTCGCCGGTGGCTTCCTTGATGCCGATGATGTTTTTCACGGTCGACAGGCGGATCACGGTCTCGGCCTGCATGTCGCACGCGGTGCGGCCAGGCACGTTGTAAAGGATCTGTGGGATATCGACGGCTTCGGCGATGGCCTTGAAGTGCTGGTACAAGCCTTCCTGGGTTGGCTTGTTGTAGTACGGCGTGACCAGCAGGCAGGCGTCGGCGCCGGCGACCTTGGCATTAGTGGTCAGCTCGATGGCTTCGCGCGTCGAGTTGGCACCGGTGCCGGCGATCACCGGGATGCGCCCTGCAACCTGCTTGACCACGTAACGAATCACTTCGATGTGTTCGTTCACGTCTAGCGTGGCCGATTCACCTGTCGTGCCGACCGCCACGATGGCGTGGGTGCCGTTTTGCAGGTGAAAGTCCACCAGTTTGCTCAGGCTATCCCAGTCGAGATTACCTTGTGCATCCATGGGTGTGACCAGTGCCACCATACTGCCCGCAATCATGCAACCGCTCCTGCCGGAAAAAGAGAGCCGTAATGGTACTGGCGCCAAGATGCTTGTACAAGCTAAGTACTGCGCTGCTGCCATTCCCCTTGGCGCTGCTTTTCGCTACCCTTCAGACTTTGATCGGTACTGATAAGCTCGTACGCCGGGTTCCAGCCTCCATTTTCGGCATCACAAGCCCCGATCCAGCGTTGCCACCCCTCGCTCCCGCCACTCTGGAGCACGTTGCAACCTTCGGCTCGGGTTTTCTGAATTCGTCTGCGCAGGGTCGCCCCCGGTAAAAAAAGCCCGTAGAAGTATCGACCGCTCATCGCTTTAGGAATGCTGCATGTCCACCCCCACAGTTCGCGAACAATTCCTTGTCATCAGTGCCCTCGGCGCCAACCCCATGGAGCTGACTAACGTCCTGTGCCGCGCCAGCCATGAAAACCGCTGCGCCGTGGTCACCTCTCGCCTGACCCGTCATGGCGAGTGCAGTGCCCTGATCCTCGAGATCTCCGGCAGCTGGGACGCTCTGGCCCGCCTGGAAGGCAGCCTCCCAATCCTCGCCAAGAAGCACGCTTTCACGGTCAACGTGGTGCGTAGCGCGGCGTTGGAAAACCGTCCGCAGGCTCTGCCTTACGTCGCCTATGTCAGCTCGGCCTACCGCTCGGACATCATTAACGAGTTGTGCCAGTTCTTCATGGACCACAACGTCGAGCTGGAAAACCTGACCTGCGATACGTATCAGGCACCACAAACCGGCGGCACCATGCTCAATGCCACGTTTACCGTGACATTGCCGGCCGGCGTGCAAATCAGCTGGTTGCGCGATCAGTTCCTGGATTTCGCCGACGCGCTGAACCTGGACGCCCTGATCGAGCCGTGGCGCCCACAAAACCCAATGTAAGGAAGCTTTCATGGCCGTTGCTATCGACCAACCGGTTACCGATTTCGAAGCACCCGCCACCAGCGGGCAGACCGTCAGCCTCGCGAGCCTCAAAGGCAAGCAGGTGGTGATTTACTTCTATCCGAAGGACAGCACGCCGGGCTGCACGACCCAGGGCCAGGGCTTTCGCGATCAACTGGAGGCTTTTAAAGCCGCCAACACCGAAGTCTTCGGCGTGTCCCGCGACAGCCTGAAATCCCACGAGAACTTCAAGGCCAAGCAGGCATTCACTTTCGAGCTGATCAGCGACAAGGAAGAAGCGCTCTGCCAGCTATTTGATGTGATCAAGCTGAAAAAGCTCTACGGCAAGGAATACATGGGCGTTGATCGCAGCACCTTCCTCATCGACAAAAACGGTGTGTTGCGTCAGGAATGGCGCGGCGTGAAGGTGCCGGGGCATGTGGATGCGGTTTTGGCTGCGGCTCAGGCGCTGAACAAGGCCTGATTCATCTGGCGTCTATTCGGACGCCTTCGCGGGCAAGCCTCGCTCCTACAGGTTTTGAGTCGCACCCAAGAACCTTGTAGGAGCGAGGCTTGCCCGCGAAGAGGCCCTAAACGATTAAAGCAACGGCGCCACCACCGGCTCCTTGCGCGGCCACGCATCGAGCACAGCCTTGAACAGCGTTGCCAGGGGAATCGCAAAGAACACCCCCCAGAAGCCCCACAACCCGCCAAACAACAGCACTGCGCAGATGATCGCCACCGGGTGCAGGTTGACCGCCTCCGAGAACAGCAGCGGCACCAACACGTTGCCGTCCAGCGTCTGAATGATCCCGTAGACCGCCATCAGGTAGATGAACTGATCACTCCAGCCCCACTGGAACAACGCGATCAGCAGCACTGGCACCGTCACCACCACCGCGCCGACGTACGGCACCACCACTGACACCCCCACCAGCAAAGCCAGCAGCGCCGCGTAATTGAGGCCCAGCGCGACGAATGCGATGTAGGTCACGCCGCCGCAAATGATGATTTCAATGACCTTGCCGCGAATGTAGTTGGCAATCTGCCGGTTCATTTCTTGAGCGACCCGGGTGATCAACGCCCGCTCCCGCGGCAGGTAACCGCGTACCCACTGCCCGATCATTTCCCGGTCCTTCAGGAAGAAAAACACCAGGATCGGCACCAGCACCAGGTAGATCATGATGTTGACCAGCAACGGCAGGCTCGACAACGAGAAGGTCAGCGCCCACTGACCGAACTTGCCGATCTCGCCCCGGGCCACTTCGATGGCTTGCAGCACTTGCTCGTCGGACACCAGATGCGGATAGCGCTCAGGCAGCAGCAATAACAGCGACTGCCACTTGGCGAGCATGCCAGGCAACTCGTTGAACAACGTGATCAGTTGATGCCAAAGCAACGGCACTACGACCACGATGAACACCAGCAACAGCCCCATGAACAAGGCGAAAACCAGCCCCACGGCCACGCCACCGGGCATGCGCAGACGCTCGAGGGTGACGACCAACCCCTGCATCAGATACGCCAGCACCATCCCGGCCAGCACGGGCGCGAGCATGCCGCCCAACGTGAGCACCGCGGTGAACCCCAAGACCAGCAGCACCGCCAGCACCACGGCCTCTTCGTCGGAGAAGTAGCGCTGAATCCAGTCGCGTAACACTTTGAACATTAAAAATCCTTAGCAACGAACGCAGCCGGTTTCAGGCTTTTTTCAACCAATAGCGGTAAACACCCGCCTCGTCTTCTTCACGCAGCAGCGTATGACCGGCCAATCGGGCAAAGGTGCGGAAGTCGCGCTGGGAGCCCGCATCCGTGGCGATCACCTTGAGTACCGCGCCGCTGTCCATCCGATTGAGCTCCAACTTGGCCTTGAGCAATGGCAACGGACAATTCAGACCACTGGCGTCCAGCTCAACGTCATGGGCTACAGCATCTGTCATTGCATCACTCCGGTTCAGGTGGTTGAGCGGCTTAGAATATCTGGTCCGAAGCCCACTGTCCGGCTACAGTAAGGTCTTTGTCGACTAAGGCTTTGTGCATGACTTTTTTGCGCCCTACCCTGCTGACGCTCGCTTGCCTGCTCGCCTCACCAGGCTTCGCCGACGACCTGCCGTCACTCGGTGATGCCAGCTCTGCCATTGTCTCGCCGCAACAGGAATACCAGTTGGGCCGCGCGTGGCTGGCGATGTTGCGCAGCCAGGTCTCGCAGCTCAACGACCCGCAGCTCAAGGATTACGTCGAATCCAGTGTCTACAAACTGGTCGAAACCAGCCAGGTCACTGACCGACGCCTGGAATTCATCCTGATCAACAGCCCGCAGCTCAACGCCTTTGCCGCGCCCGGCGGAATTATCGGGGTCAATGGGGGGTTGTTCCTCAATGCCCAGACCGAGGGCGAATACGCTTCGGTACTGGCCCACGAATTGGCTCACTTGTCTCAACGCCACTTCGCCCGAGGCGTTGAAGCCTCGCAACGCATGCAAGTACCGATGATGGCCGCGCTGCTGGCCGGGATCGTGATTGCAGCCGCCGGCGCCGGTGATGCCGGGATCGCCACCATTGCCGGTACACAGGCGGCAGCGATTCAGGAACAACGACGTTTCTCGCGCCAGAACGAGCAGGAAGCCGACCGGATCGGCATTCTCAATCTGGAAAAGGCCGGTTACGACCCGCGCTCGATGCCGAATATGTTCGAGCGCTTGATGCGTCAGTACCGCTTCGACGCCAAGCCACCGGAATTCCTGCTGACTCACCCGGTAACTGAATCGCGGATCGCCGATACCCGCAACCGTGCCGAACAAGCCAAACAGGGCGGCATCGAAGACAGCATGCGTTATCAGCTGATTCGAGCACGGGTGCAGCTTATCTATGAAGAAACCCCAGGCTTGGGCGCCAAACGCTTCCGCGCCCAACTCGATGAAAACCCAAAAAACGATGTCGCCCGTTACGGCCTGGCGATCGCCCAGATCAAGGGTGGTCAGTTGAATGAGGCCCGGGAAAATCTCAAGCAACTGCTGGCCACCGCGCCAAACGAGATCATCTACAACCTGGCTCAGGTTGATCTGGACATCACCAACAATCGCCTGCCGGACGCTCAGTCCCGGGTTGACCGGTTGCTCACCCAGTTTCCGGGTAATTACCCGCTGAATCAGGTGCGAGTCGATTTGTTACTCAAACAGAACCGTACTGCCGACGCGGAAAAAGCCCTGGAAAACCTGCTCAAGTCCCGTCCGGACGATCCGGATGTCTGGTACATGGTGGCGGAGACTCGCGGCCTTTCGGGCAACATCATCGGCTTGCATCAGGCTCGGGCCGAATACTTTGCGCTGATCGGCGACTACCGCCAGGCCATCCAGCAACTGGACTTCGCCAAGCGCAAGGCCGGCAGCAACTTCCCATTGTCGTCGCGTATCGACGCACGGCAGCGGGAGCTGATGGACCAGGAGCGCATGATCAAGGACATGATGGGCTGATTCTTTTTATAAAATCCGCGCACAAAAAAACCGCCTCTTTCGAGGCGGTTTTTTATTCAGCCAACAACCGGTTTATTCAGCCAGTTTGAAGGTGATGAAGCTCGCACGGTTTTGACGCAGAACCCGCATCGACACCGAGCGGTTCTTCGGCAGCGCCTTGGCAATCTCGGTGAACTCCTTGGTGGAGCCGATTGCCTGGTTGTTCAGGTGCGTGATTACATCGCCAGGCTGCAAGCCAATCAGCGAAGCAGGACCGTCCTGAACGTCCTTGATCACCACACCGCCCTTGAGGTCGTAGGTTTTCTTCTGCTCATCGGTCAGTTCGGTAACAGAAACACCCAAGCGGTTGCTGCTGCCCTCGACACCGGCTTTCGGCGAAGCATCCAGCTCTTTGCCTTCTTCCGGGATAGCGCCCACTGTCAGCTCGACATTCTTGCGTTTGCCCTCGCGGATCACTTCAAGATTGGCCTTGGAGCCCGCCTTGAGCGCACCGACCAGATGTGGCAGATCGGCAGACATGACGATCGGTTGACCGTTCATGCTCAGGATGACGTCGCCAACCTGCAGGCCACCCTTGGCTGCCGGGCCGTCGTCCTGAATCTGAGCCACCAGCGCACCGGCCGGTTTTTCCAGGCCGAACGATTCAGCCAGATCCTTGTTCACTTCCTGAATCACCACGCCCAGCCAGCCACGGCTGACTTTGCCGCCGCTTTTCAGCTGATTGGACACATCCATCGCGACATCGATCGGGATTGCGAACGACACACCCATGAAGCCGCCGGAACGGGTGTAGATCTGCGAGTTGATCCCGACCACTTCACCGTTCAGGTTGAACAGCGGACCACCGGAGTTACCCGGGTTGATCGGCACGTCGGTCTGGATGAACGGGACATAGTTTTCGTTAGGCAGGCTGCGACCGATGGCGCTGACGATGCCTTGGGTCACGGTGTGGTCAAAACCGAACGGCGAACCAATGGCGACGACCCATTGACCGGCCTTCAGGTCCTGGGATTTGCCAAGTTTCAGAACCGGCAGGTCCTTGCCCTCGATTTTCAGCAACGCCACGTCAGAACGCGGGTCGGTGCCGATCAGTTTGGCTTTCAACTCACTGCGGTCGGCCAGACGGACGAGAATTTCGTCGGCATCGGCGATGACGTGGTTGTTGGTCAGGATGTAGCCATCAGGCGAGATGATGAAACCCGAGCCTAGGGATGTGGCCTCGCGCTGACGATCGCCACGAGGCGAACGCTGTTGCGGCATGCCGCGTTCGAAGAACTCGCGCAATGCTGGTGGCAAGCCTTCAAGATCCGGCATCTGGCTCGACACCTTGCGATCAGGCAGTTTTTGCGTGGTGCTGATGTTCACTACCGCAGGCGAGGCCTGTTCAACCAGTTGCGTAAAATCAGGCAATTCGGCTGCTTGAGCAGAGACCGCCTGACCGAGCACTAGCACGGTGGCAAAAATGGAAAGATAGGACTTCAAGCGTGGTATCGACATACGGCTCCCGTTACGACGAGCATGGTTAAGCGATATGGAGCAAGGAACACCGGGAACGATACGCCGGTATTTTTGTTCCGGGAACAACAAACAAGGCCAGAGCCGAGAGGCTCTGACCTATAGAAAAAATTGGGGGTATTTGCAAATTGAAATGCTCACCAAACATTTCGACATCTCAACGGTGGGATGGGCATCGCTGACCTCTCGCACTATCAAATCGTCGATCCATGAGCATAAAGGCATTCAGCTCACTGTTTGGCCGTAGCGTCGGAGCGCATGGAAAGCGCAATCCGTTCGGCGGTACCGATCGGAATCTCACCGACCACCGTTACCATCATTTCACCCTGAGGGGTGGTCAATCGTCGGGAAACAGCGACGGTTGGGCCCAGTTGGGTACGCGTATCGGTAACAGTTGCACCGTTCAACGGTTCAAGGAATACCGAAAAACGGGCCAGGCCGTCGTCATACATCAGACTGCTGACTTGTGTTTTGGTCTCTGGGTCTTTGCGCGAGGAACTGCTGCTGAGTTCGAAACCCGGTGGCAACCAGTCCGAATGCCAGACTTCAGCCGTTTTCAAGGCAGAAGCCTTGTCGACGTCAAGAGTGAGTGCCTTGCAATCAGGGCCTGCCTGCAAATCATTGTCGGACGGGACATCGGCGGTATCCAGCTGCGTAAACTGGAAGCGCTCAAGCAACTGCCCCTTGTCATTGAGCAACAATGACTTGAGGGGAAGGCCAGTTTCCTTGTCCAGGTGTAACTCGAAACCGTAACGATGCTGGTCACGCGGCGTCAGTGAAACAATCACCGCCGAGCGCCCAGCCACACGCGACTTGCCGATAACGGCAAGGTCGTACCAATTCTTGAGCTTTTGTGGATCGAGTGCACGAGCGGCAGAGTTGGGAGAGTCCCCCAGCCCTGCGATCAGGGTGCCGCTGACGCATTGAGTATGTCCATCAATGCGCACGACTTCCTGTGCCGAGCCGTCGAGCTGGAGTAAACGCTCGCGGACCTTGCCATCCTGGACGCGGTGCCAGATGTTATGGGTAGAAAAACTACCGTTACGCTCGTAAACAAAAGTACCGTGAAAGCTTTGCTGTTGCTCGGCCTGCCCCAGACGTGTCAACCAGTCTTGGGCTTCATCGGCGTGGGCTGGAACAACGAACCAGCCACCGAGCAGAAGCGTAAGTAGAGGTATGGCGCGCATGATCCTCCTTAGCGGTTTTCCAGGCTTGCTGCACGAGCGTAAGGCAGAGCGCTTTCAGTGCCTTTCAGTGCAGCCTGTTGAGCATGTTGGCGCAAGTAGCTTGGCAGACGCTGATCGTGCCAGCCCGGCTGACCTTGCAATACGCCGTTGGCCATAGGACCAGTGGCTTCCGAACTCTCACTATAGCCTGCTAATACAGCCGGACCTTTGACCTGTGGAGCGGCCAGAGTGGACTGCGTGGATTGCTGAGCCAGTTCGACGCCAGCAATTTCGTCCTGGTTGTACAGACGAACACCCGCCAATACAGCGACGGTTACCGAAGCAGCGACGGCCAGACGACCCAGGCTGCGCCATGGACCGCGAGAGGCCTTGGCCGGGACGGCTTCATCTTCCAGCGCAGCAGAGACTGCCGCAGCGATGTCCAGACGTGGAAGCAGCAGATCCTTATGCATGACTGCCCGAGCGATCTGGTAACGAGCCCAGGTTTCGCGGGTTTCAACATCGTCAAAGGCATTCAGTACCCGACGCAATTCCAGCTCGTCCGCTTCGTTATCCATCACTGCGGACAGCGATTCCTGCAGGGCTTCACGACTCATGGCGTTCCTCTCTTGGCTGTCGCCGCTGTCTCAGTTTTCCTGCAACAACGGCTGCAGGGCTTTATCGATGGCTTCCCGAGCCCGGAAAATCCGGGAGCGCACGGTACCCACCGGGCATTGCATGACGGCTGCAATGTCCTCGTAACTCAGACCATCGAATTCACGTAAAGTTAAGGCCGTACGTAAATCTTCTGGAAGTTGCTGGATGGTTCGATGGACGGTGCCTTCGATCTCATCCCGCAGCAATGCGCGTTCTGGCGACTCGAGATCCTTGAGGCCATGATCGCCGTCGTAGAACTCTGCGTCTTCGGAACTGACATCACTATCCGGCGGCCGACGGCCGCGTGAAACCAGATAGTTTTTCGCCGTGTTAATGGCGATGCGGTAAAGCCACGTGTAAAACGCGCTGTCTCCGCGGAAATTACCAAGTGCACGGTATGCCTTGATAAAGGCTTCCTGTGCGACATCCTGGGCTTCATGGGTGTCGTGCACGAAACGCACGATCAACCCGAGAATTTTGTGCTGGTATTTCAGCACTAGCAGATCGAAAGCTCGCTTGTCGCCGCGTTGAACGCGCTCGACCAGCTGCTGATCCTCTTCCTGGGTTAGCATGAACACTCCTCGATAAGCTCGAAGGAGGCTTGCATAACTAAACGACCAGACTTGCAAACATAGACTCGGGCTTTTCGCAAAAGTTCTCCCCCTCCAAGCAAGTTTCCTACGGGCTCTGATTTGGCACGCACGAAAAACGCAGCTCGGGATGACCCGGCTGCGCGAATAATCTTGTCATCGGATTCGCCGGCAGGGACCAAATCGCAGATCCCGCTTCGAAGCCGACACTGTCCCTTGATTCAGGCAACCAGCTATTGATCTTGGGCCTTTGGCAAAAGTTCCAAATATTTATAGCTGCGTGTACCCGACATTGTGCAACCGTGAATCGAAAAAGACTGTTAAATCCACGATACAGTCGCCTTGTCGCCGAACCGACGAAAAAAACTTCCGACGAAGCGCCCGGTCTTTTTCCTCACAGTAGTCTCACAATGCCATGTAGGCCTGGCTATTGTGCCGCTCCCCCCCTCTATATACTAGTGGGCTGTGTGGCTGCCTGACTCGCCGATCCAGGTGTCTTGCGCCAACCCCGACCCGGGTCGCTTTGAGCGGAATCCTGAAATGAGCCAACAGTTTCAACATGATGTCCTGGTGATTGGCAGCGGTGCTGCCGGCTTGAGCCTTGCGCTGACCTTGCCCGGCAACCTGCGCATTGCCGTACTGAGCAAAGGCAACCTCGCCAATGGCTCGACGTTCTGGGCCCAGGGCGGTGTCGCCGCGGTGCTCGATGATACCGATACCGTTGAGTCCCACGTCGATGACACGCTAAACGCTGGCGGTGGCCTGTGTCATGAAGACGCCGTGCGATTCACCGTCGAGCACAGTAAAGAAGCCATCCAGTGGCTGATCGACCAAGGCGTCCCGTTTACCCGCGATGAACAGTCCGGCACTGAAGACGGCGGTTTCGAATTCCACCTGACCCGCGAAGGCGGCCACAGCCATCGGCGCATCATCCATGCCGCCGATGCCACCGGCGCGGCGATCTTCAGGACTTTGCTCGATCAGGCCAAGAAGCGCCCGAACATCGAACTGCTGGAGCAAAGGGTCGCGGTCGACCTGATCACCGAAAAGCGCCTGGGCCTTGAAGGCGACCGCTGCCTCGGCGCCTACGTGCTCAATCGCGCCAGTGGCGAAGTCGACACCTACGGCGCACGTTTCGTGATCCTCGCATCCGGTGGCGCCGCCAAGGTTTACCTCTATACCAGCAACCCCGACGGCGCGTGCGGCGATGGCATTGCCATGGCCTGGCGCTCGGGCTGCCGGGTGGCGAATCTGGAGTTCAACCAGTTTCACCCCACCTGCCTGTATCACCCGCAGGCCAAGAGTTTCCTGATCACCGAAGCCCTGCGCGGCGAAGGTGCGCACCTCAAGTTGCCCAACGGCGAACGTTTCATGCAGCGCTTCGACCCGCGGGCCGAGCTCGCGCCACGGGACATCGTCGCTCGGGCCATCGACCATGAGATGAAGCGTCTGGGTGTCGACTGCGTCTATCTGGACATCAGCCACAAGCCCGAAGCGTTCATCAAAACCCACTTCCCGACGGTGTACGAGCGTTGCCTCGAGTTTTCCATCGACATCACCAAGCAACCGATCCCGGTGGTGCCGGCGGCGCACTACACCTGCGGTGGCGTGATGGTCGATCAGCACGGCCGCACCGATGTGCCGGGGCTGTACGCCATCGGTGAAACCAGCTTCACCGGCCTGCATGGCGCCAACCGCATGGCCAGCAACTCACTGCTGGAATGCTTCGTCTACGCCCGCTCGGCGGCGGCGGACATCCTTGAGCAGTTGCCGCAGATTTCGATCCCCATCGCCCTGCCCGTCTGGGATGCGAGCCAGGTGACCGATTCCGACGAAGACGTGATCATTGCGCACAACTGGGATGAACTGCGGCGATTCATGTGGGACTACGTCGGCATCGTGCGCACCAACAAGCGTCTGCAACGGGCCCAGCACCGGGTGCGGCTGTTGCTCGACGAAATCGATGAGTTCTACAGCAACTATAAAGTCAGCCGGGATTTGATCGAATTGCGCAACCTGGCCCAGGTGGCCGAGTTGATGATCCGCTCAGCCATGGAGCGCAAGGAAAGTCGCGGCCTGCATTACACCCTCGACTACCCGAACATGCTGCCGGTCGCCCTGGACACTATTCTGGTGCCGCCCACCTACGCCGACTGAATGTCAGCCGTACTCGCAGGCGTCGGTGCAGATCCGCCGCCTGCGAATCCCGAGGCACGCAGGTCGACCTGACCCGCCACTCGCCCCGCAGACGAAACCGCAGCACCACGACCAACGGTAACGCCAGGCTGTCCGGCCGTAGCTGCACCGGTTGCCAGCCCTTTGCCTGATTCCACAACTGCCAGCCATCGGCATCGCGGCGCAAACCGCGAAATGCCCGTGGATGCGTCAGCAAAATTTGTCGCGGCAACGCCCAGGCAGCATGAACCGCGCACAGCAAAACGCCGAGCAGACTGGCCCAGATGGGTATAGAAAGAAAAAACAACGAACCCAGCGCGAACAGCTGGGCTAACACATAAGCCGCCAGCAACTGCCGCGAGGCATGCCAGCGGCATTCGAACGCATTACTTGGGCTGGACACGATCCAGGATCATGCGAACCATGCGCTGAAGCTCCGGATCTTCCGATTCGGCGCGTTCCATGAACCAGCCGAACATGTCCTGATCTTCGCATTCGAGCAGCTTGCGGTAGCAGTCGCGGTCGACATCGTTGAGGTGCGGATAAACCTCTTTCACGAACGGCACCAGCAACACGTCTAGCTCAAGCATGCCGCGGCGGCTGTGCCAGTAGAGGCGATTCAGTTCAACATCTTCGACCATGGAGCGCTCCTCAAATAGGCGGCAAGTATACAGCCCAAAGCCTGAGCGAACAGTCGGCTTTGGTCGGGCCTCCCGACCTTTTGTGAACTACCCATTTCATGGGCGCCCCCTTATGATGTCTCCCAGACTCTTTACCCTGCGATGACCCATGGCCGATTCTGCTTTTTTCTGCACCCTGTCACACGAAGGCGTTCTCGCGGTCCGCGGCGCGGATGCCGGTAAATTCCTGCAGGGCCAACTGACCTGCAACCTCAATTACCTGAGTGATACACAGGCCAGCCTCGGTGCCCGTTGCACGCAAAAAGGCCGGATGCAATCGAGCTTCCGCATTTTGCTGGAAGGCGACGGCGTGCTCCTGGCCATGGCCAGCGAACTGCTGGAACCGCAACTGGCGGACCTGAAAAAGTACGCGGTGTTCTCCAAATCGAAACTGACCGACGAAAGCGCCGCCTGGGTTCGCTTTGGCCTCGATCATGGCGACGCGGCACTGAGCAGCCTGGGTCTTGAGTTGCCGGCAGACACCGACAGCGTTGTGCGCAACGATGGTCTGATCGCCATTCGCGTCTCGCCTGAACGCGCCGAACTGTGGGTCGCCGCCGACCAGGCCGACGCCATCAAGGCCAAGCTCTCCGCTGTTCTGCCAGAAGGCGAGCTGAATCAATGGCTGCTGGGCCAGGTCCGCGCAGGGATCGGCCAGGTCATGCCGAGCACCCGCGAGCTGTTCATCCCGCAGATGCTCAACCTGCAAGCCGTCGGTGGCGTGAGCTTCAAAAAAGGCTGCTACACCGGCCAGGAGATCGTCGCGCGGATGCAATACCTGGGCAAACTCAAGCGTCGCTTGTATCGCCTGCAACTGGACGCCAGTGACTTGCCCGAGCCCGGCACCCAGTTGTTTGCCCCTAGCCACGGCAGTTCCATCGGTGAAGTGGTAATCGCCGCACGCGGCGAGCAAAACATTGAACTCCTGGCCGTGCTGCAAGCCGAAGCAGCAGAGTCAGGCGACATCCATTTGGCGGCGCTCGAAGGCCCCGCGTTGCACTTGCTCGACCTGCCTTACGCGCTGGATCGCGATAAAGAAATCCAGCGCTGACAGCAGTATTTTTATGCAAGACCCTAGAGAACAGAAATGAGTGAGCTGGCGGATAAGGTCCAACAGGATTTGGTTGAGGCCATCGATAACGATGACCTGGTTCTGCCAACATTGCCGGAAGTGGCCCTGCAAATTCGCAAGGCTGCTGAAGATCCGGAAATCAGCGTTAGCACCCTGAGTAAAGTGATCGGTCGCGATACCGCGTTGTCGGCGCGCCTGATCAAAGTGGTCAACAGTCCGTTACTGCGAGCAACCCAGGAAGTCACCGATCTGCACACCGCCATCACCCGGCTGGGCGTGAACTACAGCAGCAACCTGGCCATTGGTCTGGTAATGGAGCAGATTTTCCATGCCCGTTCGGAGGTGGTGGAACAGAAAATGCGCGATGTCTGGCGCAAAAGCCTGGAAATCGCCGGAGTCAGCTACTCGCTGTGCCGCAGCTACACCCAACTCAAACCCGATCAGGCAGCTTTGGGCGGATTGGTGCATCAGATTGGGGTCTTGCCGATTCTGACGTACGCCGAAGATCACTACGAGTTGCTCTCTGACCCGGTCAGCCTCAACCACGTGATCGACCGCATTCATCCGCTGCTCGGCGACAAACTGCTCAGCGTCTGGGAGTTTCCGGAAATGCTGGTGAAGTTGCCGGGGCAGTACCTGGATTTCAAGCGTGATTCCAAACGTGTCGATTATGTCGACGTGGTGCAAGTCGCCAGCCTGTATTGCCACAAAAACACCGACCATCCGCTGGCCCACATAGATGTTTTCAATGTGCCGGCGTTCAAGAAGCTGGGGATTGATCCTGAGAACGAAGTGATGTGCAGGGATCTGGAAGAGTCGCGGTCGATGTTTTATTGATTGTGAACACAAGCAATTGTGGCGAGGGAGCTTGCTCCCGCTCGGCTGCGCAGCAGTCGTAATCGGATAACTCGGTTTGACAGAAATACAGTTGCGCATGGTTTTGGGGCTGGTTCGCAGCCCAGCGGGAGCAAGCTCCCTCGCCACAGGTCCTGTGTTCACTCCCCCGCAATAAAACTCACCCGAACCTTCAACCCCGCCCGCTCCCCGTCATGCAAGCTGATCTGGGCCAAATGCGCGCGGCAAATCTCCCCGACAATCGCCAACCCCAAGCCTGATCCCGCGACCTGCTGGTTGCGTCGATAAAAGCGCTCGAATACCCGATCGCGCTCTTCCAGGGGAATGCCTGGTCCATCGTCCTCGACTTCCAGCACCGCTGGCGCCGTCACGCGCAGGATCACATTGCCCCCCGGCGGTGTGTGCGCCAAGGCGTTATCCACCAGATTGCTCAGCAGTTCGTTCAACAGCGTCGGCTCGCCGCGCAGCCACACCGGCTCCTCCGCCTCCAGCGCCAGCGCCACACCCCGAGCGTGGGCCAGCGGCGCCATGGCCATGCCCAACTCTCGGGCCAATTGACTCAAGTCCAGCAACTGCGCGCCGCCCTCGGCAATCGCTCGCGCGCCGTTTTCGACCCGTGCCAGGGACAGCAACTGATTCGCCAGGTGCGTCAGGCGATCCGTGCCTTGAGCGGCAGTCTCCAGGGTGCTACGCCAGGTTTGCGGTTCGCTGGCGCGCAGGCCCAGTTCGAGTCGCGCCTTGAGCGCCGCCAGGGGTGTGCGTAATTCATGTGCCGCATCGGCAATGAACTGCGCCTGACGCTCGAACTGCCCGCGCAAGCGTTCGGTAAAGTGATTGAGCGCCCGCACCAACGGCCACAACTCCCGCTGCACTTCCACCAGCGGCAAAGGACGCAAGTCATCCGATTGCCGCTCCTCCACCGCCGTGCGCAACCGCTCCAGCGGACGTAGCGCCGCACTCACCGCAAACCAGACCAACAACAACGCGCCAATCGCCAACATGCCCAGACGCAGCAACGTATCCGCCGCCAGGCTGCGCGCCATGCTGACCCGTGCTTCATCGGTTTCCGCGACACGGATTTCCGCCATGCCATTCATGTTCGGTTCGCTCACCGGCTTGAGCAGGCTCACCACGCGCACATTCTGCCCGCGATAAACGGCGTTGTAGAAACGTGCCAGCGCCGGATAGTCATCGGTGCGCGGGGTCCCCGGCGGTGGCGGTGGCAGGTTTTCGTAACCCGAGATTAAGTTCTGGTGGATGTCGTTGACCAGATAAAAAATTCGCCCGGCGCTGTCGTAGGCAAAGGTGTCGAGCGCCACATAAGGCACGTCGGCGCTGAGTGTACCGTCGCGCTGGGAAACACCGGCGGCAATGGTCCGTGCCGAGGCCAGCAAGGTGCGGTCATAAGCGGTGTCGGCGGCTTCGCGACCGTTCCAGTACGCGCTCAAACCACTGGCCAACATCAACACCACCAGCAACAACGCCAGGTTCCACAGCAACCGCCAACGCAGGCTGCTGGGCTTATGCATCGCGGCTTTCCAGCAAATAGCCGAGGCCGCGGAAGGTCACGATCGCCACCGGTTGGCCGTCGAGCTTCTTGCGCAAACGGTGGACGTAGATTTCGATGGCGTCGGGGCTGGCTTCCTCATCCAAACCGAACACCTGGGACGCCAGTTGCTCCTTGCTCATCACCCGACCGGGACGAGCGATCAAGGCTTCAAGCACGGCCTGTTCGCGAGAAGTCAGGGTCAGCAATTCTTCGCCAAGGGTGAAGCGCCGGGTGTCCAGGTCATAGGCCAGCACGCCACAGCGTTGCTGACGCTCGCCACCCAACACGCTGCGCCGCAGCAAGGCTTTGACCCGGGCTTCGAGTTCAGTCAATTCAAACGGTTTGGCCAGGTAATCGTCGGCGCCCAGGTTGAGGCCGTGGACCCGATCCTTGACGTCACTGCGGGCGGTCAACATCAACACCGGCAGGTTCTTACCCCGGGCCCTCAGACGCGCCAGCACTTCGAAACCATCCATGCGCGGCAGGCCGACGTCGAGGATCGCCATGGCGTATTCCTCGCTGCTCAAGGCCAGGTCGGCCGCCACGCCGTCGTGCAAAACATCCACGGTCAACCCGGTGCTCTTGAGCGCCTGGGCAACACTTTCGGCGAGCTGCAGATGGTCTTCGACGAGCAGGACACGCATGGGTATTCACCTCATTCAGGGATGGTCGACGCCATTCTTTGGCGCGGAGTTTACAGCCGCATCCGCCGCTGTGAAGCCCGAAAACCTTGAAAGTCAGCTGAAAGGTTAGCGAAAGGTTGGCCGGTTAGAGTGCAGCCACGGACAGTTTCGACTGCCCGTCGCTAGCGCATTTAGCGAGTACGAAAAACGCCACGAAGCGTTTTCGCCAATAAGAACAATAACGGAGTACTTCACGATGCTGTCCATGCAGCTTCAGGCTCGCCCGCCTGTTCGTTTTTCCCGCCTCAGCCAGACCGCCCTTGCCAGTGCCGCCGCCTTCGCCGGCTTTTCGCCGTTGAGCCAGGCTGCCTTCTTCGAAGACAGTACGGCAACCCTCGAAACCCGCAACATGTATTTCAACCGCGACTTTCGCGACGGCACCAGCGCGCAGCAATCCAAGCGTGACGAGTGGGCCCAGGGTTTCCTGCTCAATCTGCAATCGGGTTACACCGACGGCACCGTAGGGTTCGGTGTCGATGCGCTGGGCATGCTGGGGGTCAAGCTCGATTCGAGTCCCGACCGCACCGGCACCGGTCTGTTGCCGACCCACGATGACGGCCGCGCGGCCGATGAATACTCCAAGCTGGGCCTGACCGGCAAAGTGAAAATCTCCGCCACCGAGCTGAAAATCGGCAGCCTGATCCCGGAACTGCCGATCCTCAAGCCCAACGACGGACGCATCCTGCCGCAGACCTTTGAAGGCGGCTTGCTGACTTCCAAAGAGATCAAGAACCTGACCTTCACCGGTGGCCGTCTGGAGAAAGCCAAAGACCGCGACAGCACCGATTTTGAGGACATTGCCCTCAACAACAAGAACAGCCGTTTTGCCGGCACGGCCGCTGGCAAGCACTTCGACTTTGGCGGCGTGGACTACAAGTTCACCGACAAGATCATCGGCAGCTACCACTTCGCGCAACTCGATGAAGTCTATAACCAGCACTTCCTCGGCGTGGTCGCCTCGCAACCCTTCGGCCCGGGCACGTTCGGCACCGACCTGCGACTGGCTATCAGTGATGACCAGGGTGCGGCCCGTGGCGGCAAGATCGACAACAAATCCCTCAACGGCCTGGTGAGCTACGCCTTGAGCGGGCATAAATTCAGCGCCGGTTATCAGCACATGTCCGGCGACAGTGCGTTCCCGTATGTCGATGGCAGTGACCCGTACCTGGTCAACTTTGTGCAGATCAACGACTTTGCCGGCGCCGAGGAACATTCCTGGCAAGCGCGTTACGACTTCGACTTCGCCAAACTCGGCATCCCCGGCCTGAGTTTCATGAGCCGTTACCTGAGCGGCGACAACATCAAACTCAAGAACGGCGACGAAGGCAAAGAGTGGGAACGCAATACCGAGATCAAATATGTAGTACAAAGCGGCGCGCTCAAAGATGTCGCCGTGCGCCTGCGTAATGCCACCTACCGCTCCAACTACTCCGCTCGCGATGCCGATGAAGTGCGTCTGCTGGTGAGCTATAGCGTTGCACTTTGGTAATTGATTGAACCGCCCAAAGCTAAAAGATCGCAGCCTTCGGCAGCTCCTACACACATCCATACAATAAGAAATCTGTGGAGAACCCAATGAATTTGTCACTGCGTAAAGTTGCTCTCACCGCCAGCGCCCTGCTGTTCGCCGGCCAACTGATGGCCGAGCCCAAGCGCCCGGAATGCATTGCCCCGGCCTCCCCCGGCGGCGGTTTCGACCTGACCTGCAAACTGGCGCAAAGCGCGCTGGTGAACGAAAAACTGCTGACCAAACCGATGCGCGTGACCTACATGCCCGGCGGTGTCGGCGCGGTGGCGTATAACGCGGTGGTCGCCCAGCGCCCGGCCGATGCCGGCACGTTGGTGGCGTGGTCCAGCGGCTCGCTGTTGAACCTGGCCCAAGGCAAGTTCGGCCGTTTCGATGAAACCAACGTGCGTTGGCTGGCAGCGGTCGGCACCAGCTACGGCGCCATCGCGGTGAAAAGCGATTCGCCTTACAAAACTCTCGACGATCTCGTTCAAGCGTTGAAAAAAGATCCGAGCAAAGTGGTAATCGGTTCCGGCGGCACCGTCGGCAGCCAGGACTGGATGCAAACCGCGCTGATCGCCAAGGCCGCCGGGATCAACCCGCGCGACCTGCGTTACGTCGCCCTCGAAGGTGGCGGTGAAATCGCCACCGCCCTGCTTGGCGGCCACATCCAGGTCGGTAGCACGGATATTTCCGACTCCATGCCGCACATCCAGAGCGGCGACATGCGTCTGTTGGCAGTGTTCTCCGAGAAGCGCCTGGATGAGCCGGAAATGAAAGACATCCCGACCGCCAAAGAGCAAGGCTACGACATCGTCTGGCCGGTAGTTCGCGGCTTCTACCTCGGGCCAAAGGTCAGCGACGAAGACTACGCCTGGTGGAAAGACGCCTTCGACAAACTGCTGGCTTCCGAAGAGTTCGCCAAGCTGCGCGATCAACGTGAACTGTTCCCGTTCGCCATGACCGGCCCGGAGCTGGACACCTACGTGAAGAAGCAAGTCGCGGACTACAAAGTGCTGGCCAAAGAGTTCGGCCTGATCCAGTGATCGCCTCTGTCTAGCGGCTGCGGCCTCGCTTGCGCGGGGTCGCGGCACAGGAGTTCCTCATGCTCTTACAACGCATTTTTGCTTCGGTGCTGCTGGCGGTCTGTATCGGCCTGGCGCTGATGGCGTGGCCGTATCAAGCGGCTTTTTCCTACGAACCCGTGGGGCCTCGGGCCTTTCCGCTGTTGATGCTCGGGCTGATGGGCCTGGGTTTGCTGTACATGCTGTTTCGCCCGACGCCGATCGTGCACAGCGATGACGACCCGAAACTCGACCGCGAAACCCTGAACAAAATCGGTATCTGCATCGTCTTGCTACTGATCTTCGCCGGGTTGTTCGAACCGTTGGGCTTCATTCTCAGCAGCATCCTGATCGGCATTCCGATGGCGCGTCTGTACGGCGGTCGCTGGGTACCCAGCATCGTCGTCACCACGCTGATGAGCATTGGTCTCTACCTGCTGTTCGACAAGTTGATGGACGTGCCGCTGCCCCTGGGCCTGCTCGACGTTCTGGAGAACTGATATGGATACTTTTGGCTATTTGGGCCAGGGTTTCGGCGTCGCGCTGAGCCCATACAACCTGGTGACCGCGCTCTGCGGCACGCTGATCGGCACCGTGGTCGGGCTGTTGCCGGGCCTGGGCCCGATCAACGGCGTGGCGCTGTTGATCCCGATTGCCTTCGCTCTGGGTCTGCCGCCGGAATCGGCGCTGATCCTGCTGGCGGCGGTGTACCTGGGTTGCGAATACGGCGGGCGGATCAGCTCGATCCTGCTGAACATTCCGGGCGAAGCTTCCACTGTAATGACCACCCTCGACGGTTACCCGATGGCCCGCAAAGGCCTGGCCGGTGTGGCGTTGTCGCTGTCGGCGTGGAGTTCATTCATCGGCGCGTTCATCGCCACTTGCGGCATGGTGCTGTTCGCCCCGCTGCTGGCGAAATGGGCGATAGCCTTCGGCCCCGCGGAATATTTCGTGTTGATGGTGTTCGCGATTGTCTGCCTCGGCGGCATGGCCGGTGATCGTCCGCTGAAGACCTTTATCGCGGCGCTGATCGGCCTGTTCCTGTCGAGCGTCGGGATCGATGCCAACAGCGGCGTGTATCGATTCACCGGGGACAACATCCACCTGACTGACGGCATTCAGTTCGTCGTGTTGGTACTGGGCCTGTTCTCCATCAGCGAAATTCTCCTGCTGCTGGAAAAAACCCATCGCGGCCAGGAAGCGGTGAAAGCCACCGGCCGGATGATGTTCAACTTCAAGGAAGCGTCTTCGGTGTTCGTGGTGAACATCCGCTGCGGTCTGTTGGGCTTCATCATGGGCGTGTTGCCGGGTGCCGGCGCAACCCTCGCCAGCGCCGTGGCCTACATGACCGAGAAACGCATTGCCGGTGCCAAAGGCACGTTCGGTCAAGGCGACATGCGCGGCCTCGCGGCACCGGAAACCGCGATCGGCGCGTCGGCCTGTGGCGCGCTGGTGCCGATGCTGACCCTCGGCGTTCCGGGTTCGGGCACCACGGCTGTGATGATCGGCGCACTGTCGCTGTACAACATCACGCCGGGCCCGCTGCTGTTCCAACAGCAACCGGACATTGTCTGGGGCCTGATCGCCTCGTTGTTCGTCGCCAACATCATGCTGGTGATCCTCAACATCCCGATGATCCGCATCTTCACCCGCATCCTCGCCGTGCCGAATTGGGCACTGGTGCCGGTGATCGCGATCATTACCGGGATCGGCGTCTACGCGGTGCACGCCACCACGTTCGACCTGTTCCTGATGGTCGGCATCGGTATCTTCGGTTACATCCTGCGCAAACTGGACTTCCCGTTGTCCCCGGTATTGCTCGGGTTCATCCTCGGCGGCTTGATGGAGCAGAACCTGCGGCGCGCCCTGTCGATTTCCAACGGAGCACTGGAAATCCTCTGGTCGAGCCCGATCACCTTTGGTGTCTGGGTGCTGACTGCGCTTATGCTGCTGATGCCGATCCTGCGGATCTGGCGTAAACGTTCGGTTGCGAGGCGCGCCATTGCCGATGTCTGATCGCCCCTTCAAAACCTGGTGGGGAACACCGCTGGTCGGCCTGCTCGGCGGCTACCTCGCCAGCCAGGTCGGCTGGCCGCTACCGTGGATGGTCGGCTCGTTGCTGGCGATCATCCTGGTGCGCTGCCTGACGCCATGGCAATTGGCGGAAATCCCTGGAGGGCGCAAATGCGGCCAGTGGATCGTCGGCATCGGCATCGGCCTGCACTTCACCCCGGTGGTGATGGAGCAGGTATTGAGCCACTTCGGTTTGATCTTTTTCGGTGCGTTGGTCACCAGCCTGTCCAGTGTGGTCGGCGTCTGGTTGATGCGGCGCACCGGGGAGGACCGCGCCACCGCATTCTTCTCGAGCATGCCAGGCGGGTCCGGCGAGATGGTCAACCTCGGCGCGCGCAATGGCGCGGTGCTCAGCCGGGTCGCGGCGGGGCAAAGTCTGCGGGTGCTGGTGGTAGTGCTGTGCGTACCGGCGGCGTTCAAGTATTTGCTGGGGGACGGCACGCCGATCTCCCACGCCACAGTCGTTGATTGGCGTTGGCTGGCGATTCTATTCCCGGCGGGCGCCCTGCTCGCCTGGGGCTGGCAGCGGTTGCGCCAGCCCAATCCCTGGCTGTTCGGGCCGTTACTGGTGAGCGCGGCGGTGAGTATCGGCTGGGATCTGCACATCGGTTTGCCCAACGGCGGCAGTCAGATCGGCCAATGGCTGATTGGCAGCGGCTTGGGGTGTCACTTCAATCGACAGTTCTTCCGGCGTGCACCGTCCTTTATGGGACGGACGCTGATCGGCACGGTGCTGACCATGTTGATTGCCACGGCGGCGGCGCTTGGATTGAGTGCGCTGACTCATCTGGATTTGCGTTCGCTGACGCTGGGTATGATGCCCGGCGGGATTGCGGAGATGAGTTTGACGGCAGAGACGCTGCAATTATCGGTGCCGCTGGTGACGGCGATGCAGGTGATGCGGTTGTTGTTTGTGTTGTTTCTGGCGGAGCCGTTGTTCAAGTATTGGAATCGAGTGCCCGAGGAGCCTCGGACCTGACTCAGACCTGTGGCGAGGGGGCTTGCCCCCGTTCGGCTGCGCAGCAGTCGCAAAATCGGCCTATGCGGTGAGTCTGACAAAACAAAAGCAGGGGCCGCTGCGCGACCCAACGGGGGCAAGCCCACTCGCCACAAAAGCCCACTGACGACATCAAACCGGCGGCAACCGCCACTCAATCGGCGTCTCGCCATTCTGCGCCAGGAACTTGTTGGTCCGGCTAAAGTGCCCGCAACCGAGGAAGCCACGATAGGCGGATAACGGCGACGGATGCACCGACGTCAACACCAGGTGCTTGGTGGCATCGATCAGCTTCTGCTTGCCTTGGGCATGCGCGCCCCACAGCATGAACACCAAATGCGGCTGATGCGCGCTGACCACCTCGATGATCCGATCGGTAAAGAACTGCCAGCCCTTGTCCTTGTGCGCATTGGCGTTGGCACGTTCGACGGTCATGGTGGTGTTGATCATCAACACGCCCTGATCGGCCCAGCTTTGCAGGCAGCCGTGGCTCGGGATGTCGATGTTCAGGTCGCGTTTCAACTCTTTATAAATGTTCACCAGCGACGGCGGCGCCGGTACACCCGGTTGCACCGAGAAGCACAAGCCGTGGGCCTGGCCCGGTCCGTGATACGGGTCCTGGCCAAGAATCACGACCTTGACCTTGTCCAGCGGCGTCGAATTGAGCGCGTTGAAAATCATCGGCCCTGGCGGATAGATTTCCTTGCCCGCCGCACGCTCCTGTTGCAGGAATGAGCGCAACTCTGCCATGTAAGGCTGGTCGAATTCAGCACGCAGTGCCTCCTTCCAGCTCGGTTCGAGTTTGATACGGTCGTCAGCAGTCATGGTCATACCCGGCAAAAACAATGGGGCGAACCCTAGGAAAGCTGGGCATGCTTGTCAATTGATCTGACACAGAACCGGCACTTTCCTGCAATGCGATCATACTGAACGCTCAAATTCGCAATCGAGGTCACGATGAATTTGCACTTCGAAGAACTCACCGGTACCGACGGCGCCCGCATCGGCGTCGCCAGCCTGGATGCCGAAAAGTCGTTGAATGCCCTCTCCCTGCCGATGATCAACGCCCTGCGCGATCAAATGGACGCTTGGGCCAAGGATCCGCAAATCGTTTGCGTTCTGCTGCGCGGCAACGGCGCCAAGGCCTTCTGCGCCGGCGGCGAAGTGCGCAGCCTGGTCGAAGCCTGTCGCAATCACCCGGGGGAAGTGCCGCCCTTGGCCGCGCAGTTCTTTGCGGCGGAATATCGCCTGGACTTCAAACTGCACACCTACCCCAAACCGCTGATCTGTTGGGGTCACGGTTACGTTCTCGGCGGCGGCATGGGCCTGCTGCAAGGCGCGAGCATCCGAATTGTCACGCCGAGCAGCCGTCTGGCGATGCCGGAGATCAGCATCGGTTTGTACCCGGACGTCGGCGCCAGTTGGTTCCTGTCGCGCCTGCCCGGCAAGCTCGGGTTATTTCTCGGCTTGACCGGCGCACACATGAATGCCCGGGATGCGATCGATCTGGATCTGGCCGACCGCTTCCTGCTCGAAGAACAACAGGAAGAACTGGTCGAAGGCCTGCTGCAACTGAACTGGCAGGAACAGACCTCGATGCAGCTCAACAGTCTGCTCAAGGCATTGCAACAGGAAGCCGTCGCGCAAATGCCCGAAGCGCAATGGCTGCCGCGCCGTCAGAAAATCGACGAGCTGCTGGATGTCAGCGACGTGCGCTGCGCCTGGAAAGCCATCAGTTTGCAGCGCGATTCCAGCGATCCGCTGCTCAGCCGCGCTGCGAAAACCATGAGCGAGGGCTCGCCCGTGACCGCTCATTTGGTCTGGGAGCAAATCGCCCGGGCCCGGCATCTGTCGCTGGCGGAAGTCTTTCAGATGGAATACACCCTGAGCCTCAACTGCTGCCGTCACCCGGAGTTCAGCGAAGGGGTGCGGGCGCGGTTGATCGACAAGGATCAGAAGCCCCATTGGCACTGGCCGGACATCAATAACGTGCCGGACGCGGTGGTGGAGGCGCACTTCCATAAGGTGTGGGAAGGTCGGCATCCGTTGGCGGATTTGTCGGATTATTGAAATCCGGGCATAAAAAAAGCGGCGCTCAAAGCGCCGCTTTTTTGTAACTAGCTATAGGAAAAAATTAGCGGTGGTTGCCCCGGCCATCGCGACCGTCATGATCGCCACGTCCACCGTGATCTCGTCCACCATGACCACCGCGGTCATTGTCCCAATTGCCCCGATTGCGGCCATCCCAACCGCCTCGGTCATGTCCTTGCCAGCCACGGTTCTGGGACTGGTAGTAGCGCGGTTGCGCCTGGTAATAACGCGGCGCCGAGTAGTAACGGGGAGCCGGTTGGTAGTAACGCGGTGCTGGCTGGTAATAGCGTGGAGCCGAGTAATAGCTGCCACCGCCCGAGTAGTAAGCCGGCGCAGGGGACGAGTAGACCTCAGAACTGTAGTAGCTGCCTCCATCTCCGTAGGAATAGGGAACGCATGCACCAAGGGAAAAACTCAACACGACCAGCATCAGGATTCGGCGATACATGGCGGCCTCCTGGACCGCGAGTGAGCCACACCAGCGACGCTGGCAGGCGACAGTCAATTGTTGGCGACTGTCGAAAGATCAGACATCGATTTCTGAATCTGGTGCGTTCTTGAAACACATTGAAACAAGTCGCCGATGAAAGGTTTTTCATCTTTGCCATAAAAAAACGGCGCTTCCTTTCAGTGGAAGCGCCGTCGTGATTAATGGCGACCGTAACGGCCGCCACCGTGGTAATAACCCGGACCGTGACCGCCGTAATAGCCGTGGCCGCCGTAGTAATAGTAGCGATAGCGCCCGTAATACCGGGGGTAGGAATAGCCGTAGTAATAAGGCGAGTAGTAATAACCTGGGTAGTAATACGGCGTGGCGTAAATGTCAGCGGTGCCGGCGTAGTAATAGCAACCCGACAGCCCCAAGCCCAGCACCCCGCCCAGCAGTAATCGACGAAGCAATTTTTGGTAAACCATGGCGGCCTCCTGAAAGACCCGCGACAGCAGCCGGCACTGGCCGACTCACATCTGTTTTGACTGTGAAACCTTGATCAAGTGCGCGATGGCAAAAACCTTCGGATCAGCGGCCCATTGCGGTGCGCCGGCGCACCATGACAAGGCAATCATGCGCCCTCTTCCACCGGACCATCGGCGTCATCCCCCAGCCCAGAGGCTTCGCAGCGACTTGGCACGGCTCTCGCTTTAGTAAAAGCGTGCAGGAGTCATCACAGGTTCGCGGCACCACAATTTGCAATGGCTGACTAGGGTTCCGGCTCGCTTAGGCGAGTGACTGGTCCGAGAGTTGGCGACCTCCAGTTGAGGTTACACGGCGGGACAAAAGCCCGGGAGACAAGCCACCGTTCGCGGTGCCGCGTTGACTCCTGCCCGCCCTTGTTCAACTGGAGAACCATCCCATGACCCGACTTCGTTTACCCGCCCTGCTCGCCGCCGCATTCGCCGCGCTCGTCAGCGTCTCGTCCCACGCCGCCCAGAAAGATCACTTCAGCGTCTGCTGGACCATCTACGCCGGCTGGATGCCCTGGGAATACGCCGGCAGCCAAGGCATCGTCGACAAATGGGCGAAAAAGTACGGCATCAAGATCGATGTGGTGCAGCTCAACGACTACGTCGAATCCATCAATCAATACACCGCCGGTCAGTTCGACGGTTGCACCATGACCAACATGGATGCGCTGACCATTCCGGCGGCCGGTGGCGTCGACAGCACCGCGCTGATCGTCAGCGATTTCTCCAACGGCAACGACGGCATCGTGCTCAAGGGCGAAGGTAAGAAAGTCGCCGACCTCAAGGGCATGGACGTCAATCTCGTAGAACTCTCGGTCTCCCACTATCTGCTGGCCCGCGCCCTCGATTCGGTGGACCTCACCGAGAAAGACCTGAAAGTGGTCAACACTTCCGATGCCGACATCTCGGCCGCGTTCAACACCGCTCAGGTCAACGCCGTCACCACCTGGAACCCGATGCTCTCGGACATCAAGGCCAAGCCCGGCGTGACCGAAGTTTTCAACTCCAGCCAGGTGCCCGGCGAAATCATGGACATGATGGTGGTCAACAGCGCCACCCTCAAAGACAACCCGGCGCTGGGCAAAGCCCTGACCGGCGCCTGGTTCGAAGTGGTCGAGTTGATGAGCGCCAAGAATGCCGCGAGCAAAGCCGCCCTCGAACACATGGCCAAAGCCTCGGGCACCGACCTGGCCGGGTTCCAGTCGCAACTCGACACCACCAAGCTATTTGCTACTCCGCAGGAGGCGCTGGCGTTCTCCACCAGCAAGCAACTGCCGGAAACCATGCGCAAGGTCGCCGAGTTTTCCTTCCAGCACGGCTTGCTGGGTGAAGGCGCCAAGGACACCAGCGCCGTCGGCATGGCCTTCGCCAACGGTGTGACCAGCGGCGACAAAGGCAACCTCAAGCTGCGCTTCGATCCGAGCTACGTGCAGATGGCTGCCGACGCCAAGCTGTAATCAGGAGGAGCTGGCCATGCGCCTGATCAATCGCCACCCGGATCGCTCGAGTCGCTTGCTGTTGGTGATCCTGCCGTTCGCCCTGGTGCTGCTCGCCTACTTCCTGGGCTCGGCCGAGCGGCTGACGGACAACCCCAACGACAAACTGCTGCCCAGCGCTGTGCAGATGACCGATGCAGTGAAACGCCTGGCCTTCGTCGCCGACAGCCGCACCGGCGAATACCTGCTCTGGCAGGACAGCGCGTCCAGCCTGCGACGACTGGCCATCGGCCTCGGCATCAGTGCGTTGGCCGGGTTGTGCCTGGGCATGGCGGCCGGAACATTGCCGTTGTTCGGCGCACCGCTGTCGCCGCTGCTGACGGTGTTGTCGATGGTGCCACCGCTGGCAATCCTGCCGATTCTGTTCATCGTCTTTGGCCTGGGCGAGTTGTCGAAAGTGATGCTGATCGTGATCGGCATCACCCCGGCACTGGCCCGTGATCTGGAACAACGCGCCCGTGAAATTCCCGTCGAGTTGTTGATCAAGGCCCAGACGTTGGGCGCTTCGACCTGGACCTTGATGCTGCGGGTGGTGCTGCCGCAATTGCTGCCTCGGTTGTTGATCTCGTTGCGGCTGATGCTCGGCTCGGCGTGGTTGTTTCTGATCGCTGCCGAAGCCATCGCCTCCACTGACGGTCTCGGCTACCGGATTTTCCTGGTGCGTCGCTACCTGGCGATGGACGTGATCTTGCCCTACGTGGTGTGGATCACCCTGCTCGCCTGGCTGATGGATTGGGGGCTCAAGCGCCTGACTCAGCGTGCGTTCCCCTGGCACGAAGGTGCCCCTAAATGAGCTATGAAGGAGCGCGGGCATGAGCTTCATCACAGTGAAAAACGTCTGGCAGCAGTACGCCGATCAAGTGGTGCTCGAAGGGCTGAATTTGAGCGTCAACGAAGGTGAGTTCTGCACCCTCGTCGGCGCGTCTGGTTGCGGCAAATCGACCTTCCTGCGCCTGTTGCTGGGTCAGGAAAAAGCCAGTCGCGGCGAGATCTTGCTGGACGGCCAGGCCCTGGCCGGCGAACCGGATTCGAGCCGTGGCGTGGTGTTCCAGCGCTACTCGGTGTTCCCGCACCTTACCGTGCTGGACAACGTCGCCCTCGGCCTCGAGCTGCCGCGCTCGCCACTGCTCGGGCGCCTGTTCGGCAGCGCGAAAAAAGACGCCCGCGAACAGGCCTCGGTGCTGCTGCACAAAGTCGGCCTCGGCCATTCGCTGGACAAGTACCCGGCGCAGCTCTCCGGCGGCATGCAACAACGATTGGCCATCGCCCAGGCGCTGATCATGAAACCGCGGGTGTTGCTGCTCGACGAACCGTTCGGCGCTCTTGATCCGGGCATCCGCAAAGACATGCACGGCCTGCTGCTGGAGCTGTGGCGCGAGACGCAACTGACGGTGTTCATGGTCACCCATGACCTGTCCGAAGGTTTCAGCCTGGGCACTCGTTTGCTGGTGTTCGACAAGGTCCGCGTCGACCCGCACGCCCCCGGCGCCTATGGCGCGCGCATCACCTACGACATCCCTTTGAACAGCGACCGCCGCGCCACTCGCGCCGCCGTCGATGCCTTGCCGGCTGAGCTGGCAGGCACGCTTCGCACCGCTTAAGAGGAGTTTGCAAATGAATGATTCGACCCAACTGTTCCCGCCCTTCGCCGAAGAAATGCTCCCCGGCGGCGGCCATCGTTCCTTCGTGTTGAAACGCGGCCAATTGCTGCGCCTGACCGACCTGCGCGGCGGCGCCAACGTCAGCCTGACGCTGCTCAACGCCAACGAAAAAACCGAACGCCTGAATCTGCCCGACAGCCTCAAATGCCAACACACCGCCAAGCTCACCGCCGGCCATTGTTTGTACTCGGACATGGGCCGCGTATTGGCCGCTATCACCGCCGACACCTGCGGTTGGAGCGACAGCCTCGGCGGCGTGCTCTGCGCTGAGGAAGTCGCGCAAAAGTACGGCGCCGGCCGCTATCAGGAACTGCGCAACGGCTTCTTCCGCAACGGCACCGACAACCTGTTGGTGGAACTGGGCAAGTGGGGGTTGGGCCTCTCGGATTTGCTGATGACGCTCAACCTGTTCAGCCGCGTGAACGTCGATGAGGCCGGACGTTTCCACTTCATCGAAGGCAATTCCATGGCTGGCGACTACATCGAGTTGTACGCGCCGATGGACACGCTGGTGGTGCTCACCGCGCTGCAACATCCGATGGACCCGTCACCAGAGTACGCACCAAAACCACTGAAGTTGAGCTGGGTGAACGCCGACGCCAGCGTCGCCGAACACTGCCGCACCTCGCGCCCGGAAAACGAGCGCGGCTTCATCAACACCGACCGTTTGTTCGCCTGAGGATCGCTGCCATGTCACTCGCCATCGCTACCGCCACCAAGCAGCCAGAAACCGCGATCTACCGCGCCACCATCCCCGCCGGCGAACCCTGGCTGATGGAGGTCAAGGCCGGCCAGACCTTGCGCATCCTCGACCTGGAAGGCAATCAAGCCGTCGACACCTTGTTCTACAGCGTCGCCAACCCAAAGGAACGCTACGACGTGCAACGCACCTTGCGCCGGCAGAACAGCGTCTACCTGAGCACGGGCAGCGTGCTCTATTCCAACCTCGGCCAACCGATGCTGACCATCGTCGCCGACACTTGCGGGCGTCACGACACCCTCGGCGGCGCCTGCGCGCAAGAGAGCAACACCGTGCGTTACGCGCTGGAAAAACGCTACATGCACAGCTGCCGCGACAACTATCTGCGGGCCTGCGTGCATGACGGGCGACTGGGCAAAAGTGACATCGGGCCGAACATCAATTTCTTCATGAACGTGCCGGTTACCGCTGATGGTGGACTGACCTTTGAAGACGGGATTTCAGCGCCGGGGAAATACGTGGATTTGCGGGCGGAGATGGACGTGATTGTGTTGATTTCCAACTGCCCGCAGCTGAACAACCCGTGCAACGCCTACAACCCAACGCCTGCGGAGTTACTGGTATGGAACTGAAAATAGCGCGGTTGCGTAAGTGGTTGTTTGCCCTGTGCCAGGCGCGTTCGGGGCAATGCATTAAATCCCCCAAACACCACTAATCCCAATGTGGGAGCGGGCTTGCTCGCGAAAGCGGTGTGCCAGACACATTGATAGCGACTGACACGCCCTCTTCGCGAGCAAGCCCGCTCCCACAGGGGTTCAGCGGTATTTTCAAGTTTGGTGATTTTGCCGTCGGGGACGACCTCGGCGCCTATCGAAAAACTGCGGGACGGCCCGCATCCCAGGTCGAGGCTGATGCGTTATCGCCTCCGGGGGTTTTGCCATGTTCGAAAAAGTCCTGATTGCCAACCGTGGCGCGATTGCCTGCCGCATCCTGCGCACCCTCGGGGAATTGCAGGTCAAAGGTGTCGCCGTCTACTCCGAAGCTGATGCCGCGAGCCTGCACATTCTGCAAGCCGATGAAGCCCACAGCCTCGGAGACGGCGCCGCCGCTGGCACCTATCTGGCGGTGGATAAAATCCTCGCCATCGCCCAAGCCACTGGCGCCACGGCGATTCATCCCGGCTACGGTTTTCTTTCGGAAAACGCCGCGTTCGCCGAAGCCTGCGAAGCGGCCAACATCGCCTTTATCGGCCCGACGCCAGAACAACTGCGGGTGTTCGGCCTCAAGCACACCGCCCGCGCCCTGGCCAAGCAACACGGCGTGCCGATGCTCGAAGGCACCGAGCTGCTCGATAGCCTCGACGCGGCGCTGATTGCCGGTGAACAAGTCGGCTACCCGGTAATGCTGAAAAGCACCGCCGGCGGTGGCGGCATCGGCATGCGCGTGTGCCGCAGCGCTGCGGAGTTGAGCGAGTCCTTTGAGGCGGTCAAACGCCTGGGCCAGAACAATTTCAGCGACGCCGGGGTGTTCATCGAGAAGTACATCCAGCGCGCCCGGCATCTGGAAGTGCAGGTGTTCGGCGACGGTCGCGGCGAGGTGATTGCCCTCGGCGTGCGCGACTGTTCGGTGCAGCGGCGTAACCAGAAAGTCCTCGAAGAAACCCCGGCGCCGAACCTGCCCGAGGGCATGGCGGATGAGCTGTGCCTGGCGGCAATCAAACTCGCCAAAGCGGTGAATTACCGTAGCGCCGGCACAGTGGAGTTTGTCTTCGACAGTGAGGATCAGCGCTTCTACTTTCTGGAAGTGAACACGCGGTTGCAGGTGGAGCACGGGGTCACCGAACAAGTGTGGGGCGTGGACCTGGTGCGCTGGATGGTCGAACTGGCGGCCGGTGATTTACCGCCGTTGAGTGAATTGAGCCGAGGCTTGAAAGCTGAAGGTCATGCGATTCAGGCGCGGCTGTACGCGGAAGATCCGGGCCGGGATTTCCAGCCGAGTCCGGGCCTGCTGACGGCGGTGAACTTCCCTGTTGCTGATGGCAAACACCTGCGTATCGATACCTGGGTCGAAGCCGGTTGCGAGATCCCGCCGTACTTCGATCCGATGATTGCCAAGGTCATCAGTTGGGCGCCGACCCGCGACGAAGCGGCTGCCGATCTGCATCAGGCCCTGGGCGACAGCCTGCTCTACGGGGTGGAAACCAACCGCGATTATTTGCGGCAGATTTTGCTCGATGCGCCCTTCGCCAGCGGTCAGCCGTGGACGCGTTGCCTGGAAGGTCTGGTGTATCAGGCGAACACGTTTGAAGTGTTGAGCGCGGGTACGCAAACCAGCGTTCAGGATTATCCGGGGCGCCTCGGTTACTGGGCGGTCGGCGTGCCGCCGTCGGGGCCGATGGACAGTCGGGCGTTGCGTTTGGGTAACCGGTTGCTGGGTAATGACGAAGGCGTGGCGGCGCTGGAAATCACCATGAGCGGGCCGTTGCTGCGCTTCAATTGCGAAGCCGTTGTGGCGGTTACCGGTGCGGTGATTCCACTGACGTTGAATGGCGAAGTCGTGCCGATGAACAGCGCATTGCTGATTCCTGCAGGTGCCACATTGAGCCTTGGGACAATCGCCGGGGCTGGCGCCCGTAGCTATCTGTGCCTGCGCGGCGGGCTGCAAGTGCCGGATTATCTGGGTAGCAAAAGCACCTTCACCCTTGGTCAGTTTGGTGGTCATGGCGGTCGGGCGCTGCGGGCCGGGGATGTGTTGCATGTGCCGGTGTTGAGTGATCGCAGCGTTGGAGGGCAATTGTCTGAAATCGCTGAGTTGCCTGCCGTGCGGCAGATTCGGGTGATCTACGGCCCGCATGGCGCGCCGGAGTACTTCACCGAAAACTACATCGGCACTTTCTTTGCGACGCAGTGGGAAGTGCATTTCAACTCCAGCCGCACCGGCGTGCGCTTGATCGGGCCGAAGCCGCAATGGGTGCGGGCGGATGGTGGTGAGGCTGGGCTGCATCCGTCGAATATTCATGACAATCCGTATGCGATTGGGGCGGTGGATTTCACCGGGGATATGCCGGTGATCCTCGGCCCGGATGGCCCGAGCCTGGGTGGGTTTGTGTGCCCGGTGACGGTGATCGAGGCGGATCTTTGGCAGTTGGGGCAGCTTAAGGCTGGGGATAAGGTTCAATTCCTGCCAGTTGATCTCAAGACCGCCCGAAATCTCGCCTTGAAATGGGATACCCCCTGTGGGAGCGGGCTTGCTCGCGAAAGCGGTGTATCAGACACATTAATACCGACTGACATGACGCCTTCGCGAGCAAGCCCGCTCCCACAGGGGATTGAGTCGCCTGTTGTGTTGGATATCGGTCAGGGGGATACAAGGCTGGTAGCGCGATTGTCGGGCGACACACACCTACTCCTGGAAATCGGCGCCCCCGAACTCGACCTGGTCCTACGCTTCCGCGCCCACGCCCTGATGCAGGCCCTGGAATCCAAACACCTGCACGGTGTCATCGACCTCACGCCCGGCATTCGCTCCCTGCAAGTCCACTACCAACCCGAGCAACTCCCCCTCACCGACCTGCTCGGCATCATCGCCGGAGAATGGGACTCCGTATGCGCCGCCAAGGACCTGCAAGTACCCTCGCGCATCGTGCATCTGCCGCTGTCCTGGGACGACCCGGCGTGTCAGTTGGCGATCGAGAAATACATGACCACCGTGCGCAAGGACGCACCGTGGTGCCCGAGCAATCTGGAGTTCATCCGTCGCATCAACGACCTGCCGAACCTCGACGAAGTGCAGCGCACGGTGTTCGACGCCAGTTATCTGGTGATGGGCCTCGGTGACGTTTACCTCGGCGCACCGGTCGCCACCCCGCTCGATCCGCGCCATCGTCTGGTGACCACCAAATACAACCCGGCGCGCACCTGGACCGCCGAGAATTCGGTGGGCATCGGTGGCGCGTACATGTGCGTGTACGGCATGGAAGGCCCTGGCGGTTATCAGTTCGTTGGCCGCACGTTGCAGATGTGGAATCGCTACCGCGAGGTCGCCGCGTTCGACGGCAAACCGTGGCTGCTAAGGTTCTTTGATCAGATTCGCTTCTATCCGGTGAGCGCCGATGAGTTGCTGCGCATTCGCCGGGATTTCCCCCTCGGGCGCTTCGAGCTGAACATCGAACACAGCCAGTTGAACCTGGCGGATTACCAAGGTTTTCTGGCGCAAGAAGCGGAGAGTATTGCCGCGTTTCGGGATCAACAAAAAGGCGCGTTCAACGCTGAGCGCGAACGCTGGATCGCCAGCGGCCAGGCGCATTTCGACAGCGAGGAACTGGTCCCCGAAGCCACCGAAGACGCGCCGCTGGCCAGCGGTCAACAGAGCGTCGACAGCCACATCGCCGGCAATCTCTGGCAGGTGCAGGTTGAAACCGGCGCGCGGGTCGAGGCCGGGGATGTGCTGGTGATTCTGGAGTCGATGAAGATGGAAATCCCGTTGCTCGCGCCGATGGCCGGGGTGGTGCGGGAGATTCGCGTACAACCGGGTTCGGCGGTGCGCGCCGGGCAGCGGGTCGTGGTGCTGGACCTCGACTGAACTCATTTTGAAAAGGATCGAATCATGAATTTCAATCTGCAACTCGACGCCCTGCGCAGCGTCTATCGCGATGGTCAAATCACGCCTCGGCAATTGCTGCTGGGCCTGCGGGACAAAGCCGCGGCGCTGAACCCGGATTATCACTTGTTCATTCATTTGCTGAGCGTCGAGGAACTGGAGCCGTATCTCGCCGCACTCGACGGTCGCGACCTCGATAGCCTGCCGCTGTATGGCGTCCCGTTTGCGATCAAGGACAACATCGACCTCGCAGGTATTCCCACCACTGCCGCGTGTCCCGCGTTTGCTTATGTTCCGGAGCGCTCGGCGACCATCGTCGAGCAGTTGCTGGCGCTGGGGGCGATTCCATTGGGCAAGACTAACCTCGACCAATTCGCCACCGGACTGAACGGCAGTCGCTCGCCGTATGGCGCGTGCCCGAACAGCGTGTTGCCGGAGTATCCATCGGGCGGTTCCAGCGCCGGGTCTTCGTTGGCGGTGGCGTTGGGCGTGGCGAGTTTTTCCCTGGGGACGGACACGGCGGGCTCCGGCCGGGTGCCGGCGGCGTTGAATAATCTGGTGGGGTTGAAAGCCACCAAAGGGCTGATTTCCACCGGCGGTGTGGTGCCAGCCTGTCGCACGCTGGATTGCGTCACGACCTTCACTGCGACCGCTCGCGAAGCCAGTCAGTTGCTGGCGCTGACCGCGCGTCTTGACCCACGGGATTCGTACAGCCGCAGCAATCCGTTGTGGAATGACGGCTCGGCATTTGGTGCGCCTCGGCCCTTCCGTTTCGGTGTGCCCCGTGCGCAAGACCTGGAATTTTTCGGCTGCCCCGAAGGCCCGTTGTTGTTCGGCGATGCCATCGATCAGCTCAAAGCCATGGGCGGTGAAGCGGTGGAGCTGGATCTGTCGCCGTTCCTCGAAGCCGCGCAGTTGCTCTACGAAGGCCCATGGGTGGCCGAGCGCTACAGCGTGGCCGGTGAGTTGATGGAGCAAAATCCGGAAGCGGTGTTGCCGGTTATTCGCGCCGTACTGGCCAAGGCCCCGGCGGTGACCGGCGTGCAAACTTTCCGCGCGCAGTATCGATTGCAAACCTTGAAAGCCCTGTGCGACCAGGCGCTGGAAGGACTGGATTGCGTGCTCACGCCAACCATTGGCCGCCCTGTCACTTTGGCGGAACTGGCGGCGGAACCGGTGCTGCGCAATTCGGAACTGGGTTACTACACCAACTTCATGAATCTGCTCGACTACGCCGCCGTTGCCGTGCCCAGCGGGTTCATGGGCAACGGTTTACCGTGGGGCGTGACGTTGTTTGGCCGGGCGTTTACCGATCAGTATTTGTTGAGCGTGGCGGATGCTCTGCAACGTCAGCAAGGCTTGGCTTCGCAGGCGCCGACGACGGTGGCACGCCATGATTACGCGCGGCTGGTGGTGTGTGGTGCGCATCTGGATGGGTTGGCGTTGAACTGGCAACTCGAGCAGCGTGGGGCCCGGTTGGTCGAATCAACGTTGAGTTCGCCGGACTATCAGTTGTACGCGTTGGCCGGCGGCCCGCCGTTTCGTCCGGGAATGGTGCGGGTGAAGGACGGTGGTGTGGCGATTGCGGTGGAAGTATGGGAATTGCCGAGCAGTGAATTGGGTTCGTTCCTGACCGGGATCCCGGCGCCGCTGGGGCTGGGCAAGGTGCAACTGGCGGATGGGCGGTGGGAGAGCGGGTTTATTTGTGAGGCTTACGGACTAGAGGGCGCGGTGGATATCAGTCATCTCGGCGGGTGGCGGGCTTATCTTGAGACTCGCGACTGATCCGACATCCACCCCTCACCCTAGCCCTCCCGAAACGTCGGACCGCCCCAGAGGGGCGAGGGGACTGACCGAGGTGTTCATACGACTTACATCGACCTGAGCTATCGAGCCGAACGTAATATCTGAAAAGCATACGGTCTGCTCCCTTTCCCCTCTCCCCTCTGGGGCGGTCCGACGTTTCGGGAGGGCTGGGGTGAGGGGTGGCTCTTACTTTCACCACAACTCTCAATTAACCCAAATCACCCATCATTCCCCCCACAAATCCCGCAGTTATTTCCCCGCCATCCCACTAGAATGCATGCCATCGGGTCACTGCCAACGGAACCACCATGCCGCTTCGCTCGCCGCTGTATTCCCAACGTTCGTTGGTCCTCACGCTGATCGCGTTATTGGGCGCCGGTTTCCTCGCCACCTCGTTTCTCAGCTACTACGCCTCGCGAGCCTCGATCCGCGACAACATCGTCAACACCGAACTGCCGCTGACCTCCGACACGGTCTACTCGGAAATCCAGAAAGACCTTGTCAGACCGATCCTGATTTCCTCGATGATGTCCCGCGACACCTTCATGCGTGATTGGGTGGTCAATGGCGAGCACGAGCCCGACCAGATGACCCGCTACCTCAACGAAGTCATGACCCACTACGGTGCCTACACCGCGTTTTTCGTCTCCAACAGCAGCCTGACCTACTACCACGCCAAAGGCGTGCTCAAGCAGGTCAGGATCGATGAGCCGCGTGACGCCTGGTATTTCCGCGTTCGCGACATGAAAGAACCCTACGAGATCAACGTCGACCCGGACCTGGCCAACAAGGACAACCTGACGTTCTTCATCAACTACAAGGTCTACGACTACAACAAACGCTTTATCGGTGCGGCCGGCGTCGGCTTGACGGTGGATGCGGTGATCAAGTTGATCGACAAGTATCAACAGCGCTATCAACGCAGCGTGTACTTCGTCGACACCTTCGGCCGCTTGGTGCTTACCGGTGCCGAAGGTGGTCCCGACGGTGCGCGGGCCGGCCGGAGCCTGGGCGATCTCGACAGCATGAAAGGCCTGGTCAGCCAGTTGCCCAAACCTCACAGCGGCAGCTACGAATATTCCGTCCAGGGCCAGGGACATTTCCTCAACGTGCGGTTTATTCCGGAGCTGAACTGGTACCTGTTTGTCGATAAACGCGAAGACGGTGCCCTCAGTGAAATCCGCCAGTCGCTGTACCTCAACCTGCTGATCTGCTTGCTCGTTACCTCGATTGTGCTGGCGCTGCTCAACCGCGTAATCAAACGCTATCAGGGCAAGATCCAGGCCCAGGCTACCCTCGACAGCCTGACCGAACTGCCCAACCGTCGCGGTTTCGACCTGTTGGCGGCGCAAGCCATGCATGAAGCCCAGCGCGAACCGAAACCGCTCACCGCGCTGTTGCTGGACCTCGATCATTTCAAGGTGTTGAACGATACCTACGGCCACCTCGCCGGTGATCAGGTGCTGATCGGTTTTGCCCGGGACCTGGAAAGCTGCCTGCGGCACTCCGACATCGTCTGCCGTTGGGGCGGTGAGGAATTCATCGTGCTGCTCAAAGACACCGACGGTGAGACCGGTCAGAAAATCGCCGAGAAAATTCGTCAGCATGTGGAAAAACAGCGCTATGCCTACAACGACAAGGAACTGCAGCTGACCGTCAGCATCGGCCTGACCACCCTGCAACCGGATGAAACCTTGCATACGCTGCTGTCCCGGGCCGATCATGCGATGTACCGGGCCAAGCAAGCCGGCCGCAACCGCACCTGCGTGGAAATGTCTCACTCTGTTTATGACTGATTATTTATGAACCGGCCTGACCACTGCCCGGCCTGCGGCGCGCCCAACGACTGCAGCCTGGCCGACCCACGAACCGCCGACCGCGCCTGCTGGTGCTACGGCGTCAGCATCGACCCGGCGGTTCTTGAAGCACTGCCGGCCGAACTGCGCGACCTCTCCTGCCTGTGCCCGCGTTGCGCCCAGGTCGAGGCGCAGTTGCAAGCAGCCGCCCGGCCGATCACGTAAGATGCGCGCCCCTTCTCCGTCCGATTTTTAACCGATGCGTGTAGACCGTTTTCTCAGCAACCTGCCGCGCTTCAACCGTAAGCAGGTTCGTCTGTTGCTGGTGGAAAAACGCGTGCGCATCGACGGAGAGGTCGTCAGCGATCCTCACAGCGAAGTGCTGGAATTCAGCTGTGTCGAAGTCGACGACGAAGTGCTGCAAGTCGGCAAACCGGCGCGCTACTTCATGCTGAACAAGCCACCCGGCTGCGTCAGCGCCACCCGCGATCCGCAACACCCGACGGTGCTCGATCTGATCGACGAACCGGACAAGGATGACCTGCACATCGCCGGGCGCCTGGACTTCAACACCACCGGCCTGATGATCATCACCAATGACGGCAGTTGGTCGCGACGCCTGACCCAACCGCAGACCAAACTGCCGAAGGTCTATTACGTCGAGACCGAACAGGACATCGGCCCGGAGTATGCAGTCACCTTTACCGAGGGGCTGTACTTCGCCTTCGAAGATCTCACCACCCAACCCGCCGAGCTGGTGCTGCTCGGTGCGAAGTCCGCGCGGCTGAGCATCGTCGAAGGTCGTTATCACCAGGTGAAGCGCATGTTCGGCCACTTCGACAACAAGGTGCTGCGCCTGCACCGCGAAAGCATGGGCCCGCTGGTGCTCGATAACGCGCTAAAACCGGGCGAGTATCGCGCGTTGCGCACCGAAGAGATTCAATTGATCTAAGCAGGCGACCGCTCAGCAGAAGTTGTCGAACAATTTACGAATGACACTTGCGCGATGCCGTCCCCCCTGCTTGAATCAGGACGTCGGCCAGATTGTGACCGACGAGTCACAACATACTTCTAAGAAACTTTTTGCCGGCAGAGAACCCTCAGGTTCCGCCTTCCCCCGGCAGACTGCCCGCCAATAATAAAACCCGTCGACCGGCTTTCAATGGATCGACATGGGCTCCAAATTCCAGGCGTATGCCTACCTGTCACAAAGCTCGTGCAATCTCATTTGCGCGCATACCCGCTTGCCCAGGAGTCTTATGACATGAGGCCAGAAATCGCTGTGCTGGATATACAGGGTCAGTATCGGGTTTACACGGAGTTCTATCGCGCAGACGCCGCAGAGAAGACCATTATTCTGGTCAACGGCTCGATGGCCACGACTGCGTCGTTTGCTCAGACCGTGAAAAACCTTCACCCGCAGTTCAATGTGGTTTGCTACGACCAGCCCTACGCGGGCAAATCAAAAGCCCACAACCTGCATGAGAAATTGCTCACAAAGGAAGTCGAAGGACAGATCTTGCTTGAGCTGATCGACCACTTCGCTGCGGAACACGTGCTGTCGTTTTCCTGGGGTGGCGCCGCGACCCTGGTCGCCCTCGCCCACCGGCCACGGCGCATCGAAAAAGCCGTGATCAGCTCGTTCTCCCCGGAGATCAACGAGCACATGCGCGACTACCTGGAACGCGGTGTCGACTACCTCGGCAGCCGGGACGGCGACCGGGTCGGCAACCTGGTCAACAGCACCATCGGCAAGCACCTGCCGTCGCTGTTCAAGCGCTTCAACTATCGCCACGTGAGCAACCTGGCCGAGCACGAATACGGGCAGATGCACTTCCACATCAGCGACCTGCTGCACAGCGATCGCCAGTGCTTCCTCAAGGCTGCCGAGAAAATCGACGTACCGGTGCTGTTCATGAACGGCGAATGGGACGAATACACCGCCGCCGACGGCGCCCGGTTATTCGCCAACCATGTGAAACACGCCACCTTCAGCACCCTGCAAGCCACCGGGCACTTTCTCGACATGGAACACAAAGCCGCCTGCCGAGACAGCCAAAACGCACTGCTGGGCTTCCTGAAACCGGCGCAACACACCAGCCGACCGCGTTACCAATTTGTCCAGGACCACCATGCACTGGCAATCTGAAACAGAGTCATCGCGAGCAAGCCTGCACCCATAGAAGCCACCGCCTCTGTAGGAGCAAGGCTTGCCCGCGAATGGCCATCACGCGGTCCATGCCTTCGTGTCACCTCGTGCTAAATGCAGCGCACATAAAGAAAAACTTCAAATCCGCGCGCACATCTGGTACAAAGTCAGCCGCTCTGAGCGGGTGTCGTATAATGGCATTACTCCAGCTTCCCAAGCTGATAACGAGGGTTCGATTCCCTTCACCCGCTCCAATCGAATTTTGGTCTCGCGTTGAGGTTTTCTGACGGGGGATGTAGAGATAGACAAAAAACCGGTCCTATGTGGCCGGTTTTTTTGTGGGCGGGATTTAATCTTTCCCTTTCAACAGCCGGCAAACACCCGTCCAATGGAGAGCCAACAGCCCATTATTCGGGGCTCTGCTGAGGTCAACTCTCGAAATAGCAACGTCCTACACTACTCTAGGAATTGTCCGTAGACTTGCGGATTGCTGTGTCTTTGTCACGAGGCCTATAGTCGATCCGCGCCCTAATGGCGTGTCGGGTTTGGCGACTCGATGACAACGACCCAGAAAACTCCGGGATTTTTCGGAGCTTTTTCTGACTGCATTTTGCTACGCTTTTTTTGGTGGCTGTGCGTGGGAGATCTTCGGGTCTGCCGGTTTTACCGTTGTCCGGTTCGCCAACCCGCGTACAGCTACCACCCTATTGTTTGGCGACGATTGAGTGGTAGGTCTTTTACCTACAACCGGTAATCACTCATGAACGAATACATGGCTTTAACCAGCAACGCCGACGATCTTCCTTCCCTGTTCGTCAACACGACACAACCGCTGCACTCACTGCTCAGCACGGCCAGTTACAGAATCCGGGCCGTGACGCAGCTGCTTGAAAACCTCGCGATGCGCGGTGACATCACATCTGATTCGGTGGTCCTCAGCGATTTCGCATTGCTCTGCTGCGTGCCCTTGCGCGACGGCTGCGATGTGCTGGACGTGATCGCTCGACGCATGGATGCGCAATAGTTCTGACGTTAGATTGGGCGCCTTTTGGGGCGCCCTTTTCGTTTGCCTGGATGGCCTATCCCGATCAGCAAACGCGCAATCCTGTGGGAGCGAGCTTGCTCGCGATAGCGAACTGGCTGGCAGTACATCCATTGAATGTTGAACCGTCATCGCGAGCAAGCTCGCTCCCACAGGGGTGGTGGTGATCAATGCATTTAACTGACCGGCATAAACCGCAACGGTGCTTACAAATCCCCAACGCACACGCCATTTCCCTTCCGTGCTCGCCCCGCTAGCATTCCCTCACCTGCAACCACCCTCCCCCCTGCGCGGCCATCGACGAATACGCGCCATCACTCTTCGAGGGAAACCAATCGGCGGCAACTCGTGCCGCCCGTGACCAACTCAGCAGAGCAATCCGAACATGACGCAAAACATTTACGACGATCCGGAATTTTTCCAGGGCTACAGCCAGATGGGCCGTTCCATCGGCGGACTGGATGCCGCGCCTGAATGGCCGGCGCTTCAATCCATGTTGCCGCCGATGAAAGGCTTAAAAGTGGTGGACCTCGGCTGCGGTTACGGTTGGTTTAGCCGTTGGGCGAGTGAACAAGGCGCTCATAGCGTGCTCGGTCTTGATGTGTCGGAGAAGATGCTGGAGCAGGCGCGTAAGACGACCTTCGCTGCCAACATCCAATATGCGCGCGCCGATCTGGAGCAACTTGATCTGCCCGCAGGCAGTTTCGATCTGGCCTACAGTTCTCTGGCATTGCACTACATCAAGGATCTGCCGGGGCTGTTCAAAAATATCCACGCCGCCCTGAAACCTGGTTCGCGTTTTGTGTTTTCCATCGAGCACCCGATCTTCATGGCGCCGCGTAATCCGGGCTGGTTGATTGATGGCGAAGGTCGCAAGCGTTGGCCGGTGGACAGTTATCAGCTGGAAGGCGAGCGGGTGACTAATTGGCTGGCTGAGGGTGTGATCAAGCAGCACCGCACGGTGGGAACTTTGTTGAATGCCTTGATTGGGGCGGGATTCGCGATTCAGCATGTGAATGAATGGGGGCCGACGGATGCGCAGGTGGCGGCGCAGCCGGCGTTGGCGGAGGAGCGTGAGCGGCCGATGATGATGTTGGTTGGGGTTGAGCGTTGATACTAAGATAAATCGAACACTCATTACTCTGTGGCGAGGGAGCTTGCTCCCGCTGGGCTGCGAAGCGGCCCCAAGAAGGGGACTGCTGCGCAGTCCAGCGGGAGCAAGCTCCCTCGCCACAGGTTCAGTGTCACGCTCAGGTGACGGGCATTGGCTTTCACCGCGTCGCGACAATGAACAACCGCGGAAACGGCAACAACACTGTCCCATCCTCCAGCGCCGGATAAGCCTGCTCAATCGCCGCCAGATACTGCTTCAAATATTCCTCTCGCTCGCCCTCGTCCAGCGGATCGAGAAACGGCCGCAACCCGCTCCCCTTGAACCACTCCACCACGCCCGAAGCCCCACCCGTCAGCGGATGATGGTAAGTCGTGCGCCACACATCGACCCGCGCGCAATGCGGTCGCAGCATCGAGTAGTAAGCGCTGGCACTGGCCATTTCCGTCCTCTGCCCGGCAGCGTCCGCCAACTTGCTGGCCCACGGGCCATTGGCGGCGACTTCGCGCATTAAACGGTGGGAAGGCTCATTGAGATTGTCGGGCATCTGGATCGCCAGGCTCCCGCGCTTCGTCAGTCGGGAAGCCAGCGAAGGCAACAACGTTGCGTGATCAGGTAACCACTGCAAAACCGCGTTGGCGAAGATGACGTCGAACGGGCCGCTATCGTTCCAGGTTCCGATGTCAACGGTGTCGAACTGCACGTCTGGCAGACGCTTGCGGGCGGCGTTGATCATATCGGGCGAACTGTCCACACCACGCACCAGCGCATTGTCGAAACGCTCCACCAGCAACTCGGTGGAGTTGCCGGGGCCGCAGCCGATGTCAATGGCCGAGCGCGCGTCCACGGGCGGGATCGCTGCGAGCAGGTCGCGGGCCGGGCGGGTGCGTTCATCTTCAAAAGCGACGTATTGTTTGGCGGACCAACTCATTGCGTTCTCCTGTCGAGGGATTGTCCTGGCCTGGGCCGGCAACCGGTTCGCTACGATACCTCGATCCCGCGCGCCAGCCCTATTCGACTTATGTAACACGGAGGGTCTGAAGCGGGATTTTCTTATCGCCAAATCATCGCAAGCCATAACCAAATTGACCGTTCGTCGAGGGAACAGCCAAGCAATTTTGACAGCCTATATTTCGCATCTATAGTCCTAATCGCGGCCAGTCGGAAGGAACCCGACCTGTCAATTTGCACGCATGGAGCAAGGCCTGTTCAAGCCTCGTGCATGGTGGGTTCCGCCCGTAGTGTTTCAGCAACGGCCGCAAGGCAAGCAAGCGTTGTCATGCCTGGAAAATTGCCGGGCAATCACTATGAACAAGGAGCTTTACTATGTCTCGAGTCACGGATGTGCTGGTCTCTATCGACACCGAAACCATTCTGAAAAACTACCCGAACATCAGCAAAAACCCCGCTTCGCCAACGCTGATCGATGTCAATCATGTGTACATGGTGACCAACCGGGACAACGTGATCAATGGCCAGGCCGGTGGCGAACTCAATTTGAAAGCGCAGGTAGGCGACTTGATTCGCTGGCGTGAAACCAGCCTGTCGCAGAGCTTCGAGACCGCGGTGATTTTCTACAAATTCATTGGCAACGTCGGCAATGAATTGATCTCCACACCAACGCCACGCAAGGCCACAGCCTGCGTCGCTGTTCCTAACACCAGCAATCCATCGGTGCCGAGCTGCCAGAAAGTCGATAACCATTACTGGTCTTCGGAAACCCTGTCGTGCGGCAGCGTGACCTACCACTTCCACTTCCTGATCGTCGATCGCGACTGCAAAGTCGTCGGCTGCTGCTCGTGGGATCCGTTCATCACCATCCGCAACTGACGAAGGCTGGCCCCTTGGCGACAAGGGGCCAACCCGGACCGTTGCCGTTTCGCCAGGAACAGGATGTCTTGCATGAACCGAAGCGGCTGCCGTGTTGTGCCAACATCATGAAAGGAATCCATGATGACTTCCGAACCGATCAAATCGCCTTCATCCACTGTCGCGATGGCCAACAACGTGTTGCTGATCATCGATGCTGAATCGCTGCTTGCCAAGTATCCAACCCCAAGTCTTGAGGCTGAAAAACCGACGACTATCAGCGATGGATTTATCTTTGTGGCTAGCGGGATAAACTCCAAAAAAATTGCTGAAAATGACAGCAAACTGACATTAAGCGCAAGCAATGGAACAACCTTCCATATTCGTGGCAGAACCGTGAGCCTGGTCGCCGAACACAGCGTGGTTTTCTACGACATGGCAGTGGGCGATTCCCAAGTGCTGTCGCCGCCAAAACTGCTGGTGAAAGGTGGGCTCACCGTGCCGGCGCCCGACCCCGCGAACCCGACCCAACCGAGCAGCCACTTAGCCGATGATCATTATTGGGAATGCTCGCAACTGACCCCAGGCGTTGCGGCCTGCGAGCTGAGTTTTATGTTGGTGAATCAGAGCTGTGAAGTGGTGGGGTATTTCAGTTGGGGGGTTGAGGTGAAGCTTTCTGCTGGAGAATCCAGCCTAAAAAGCTAAGCGCAAACCCTGTGGGAGCGGGCTTGCTCGCGAAGAGGCCATCAGATCCTACATCCATGTTGGCTGACATACCGCTTTCGCGAGCAAGCCCGCTCCCACAAAATTGCGGCGTCACTAGATCAATAGAATTTTCATCAAGCCGTCGCTGTCTGAATTTCAGGCGCATCCCTATAAGGAACACGGCAATGAAATTCGCAAAAATCTCGCAGAAGCTTGCCTTGTGGGCTGGCAGTCCCCGGACGTTTTTGATTGCGATCATTCTGATTGTTGTGTGGGCGCTGACCGGGCCGATCTTTCATTACAACGACACCTGGCAGCTGATCATCAACACCTCGACCACCATCATCACCTTCCTGATGGTGTTCCTGATCCAGAACACCCAGAACCGCGATACGGATATCTTGCACTTGAAAATCGATGAGTTGCTGCGGGTAACGACTGAGGCGCAGAACGCGATGTTGGGGCTGGAGGCGCTGGATTTGAAACAACTGGAAGAGTTGCGCAAGCAATATCGCAAGATTGGCGAAGGCGAAACGATTGCCATGGACATCGCCCCCAACGGCGACAAACCGAAGCCAAAACTGGATCAATGCTGAGTCGCCTATTGCGGGTGACTTCGGTCACCCGCGCAGCATAAGGGTTAGCGGCTGGCTTGCAGTGCCTTGGCCATCTGCAGATGGTTTTGCAGTTTGGGCAAGGTTTCTTCGGCAAACGCTTTGATTTCAGGGACGTCGGTGGTCTGCGCTTCTTGCTGAATCTGCGCGATGGCCTCCTGGGTGGTTTTCACCTGACTGGCGGCGTAAGCCTGGTCGAAGGTCGGGCCATCCTTCACTTCGGGGATCATCGTTTTGGACTTATCGATCACTTCTTCCCGGGGGGCGACCGGCAAATCGAGCTTCTTGGCAATTTTCGCCAGATGCTGATTGGCGGTGGTCAGGTCGTTGATGACAACGACGGTGTAGTCCTTGACCTCTTTGGATTCGGTTTTCAGGTGTGCCAGGCGACTGGCTTCGATGTCGGCCATGCCTTTGGCGGACGCATCGTTGATGAAGTCGGCAGGCGACTGGGCCAAGGCGCTGCTGGCAAACAGGCCCAGCAACGTGGCAAAACTGGCATTGCGTAAACGGGTGGCCATCCGGCTCATGGTCGCGCCCTCCTCGAAATAAAATTCAAACGGGAGCTTGCGCCCCCGTCTCTCAATCAAAACTACCGTCGCCACTAACGAGATTTCTGACCACCTTTGCGGCCCATATCGGTTTTCGCAGGGTCTTTCTCGACAGTCGTGGTGGTAGTTTTCCCACCTTTGCGACCGGCTTCAGACGCCTTCGTTCGATCGTTGGCGAAGTTTCCCGAGTTAGAGTTTCTTGAAGTAGGCATGATTCTCATCCTCTTGGTGTTGATCGCGGCGAGCAAACGCCCGCATAGGATCAGAATTCCCATTGAGCCAAAGGTTTAGAAAAACTGGGGATGCTGCGACGAACGGCAGCGAACGTTCAGACTTCAAGCCGCCGATGCCGAAGGCGTTTGACGGCGTACATGGCCTCATCGGCATAGCGGAACAACTGTTGTTCTTCCGTGCCGTGCTCAGGGTAGAGCGCCGCGCCGATGCTCGGTTCGATGTTCAGGCTGTGGCCATCCAGACGCAACGGCTGCACCAGCACCTGACGGATTTTTCCGACGACACTGTCGGCGTCTTCTGCGGCTTGAATGCTGTGCAGCAGCACCACAAACTCATCGCCACCGATGCGCGCCACCGTGTCGGTGTCTCGCACACAGCCCTTGATGCGATTGGCCACCGCTTGCAGCAGCATGTCGCCGACGGCATGGCCGTGGGTGTCGTTGACCTCTTTGAAGCGGTCGAGATCGACGTACAGCAACGCCATTCGTCCGCCCTCCGAACGGGCCAGCGCCAGCGACGCCTTGAGCCGATCACGCAACAACTCGCGGTTGGGCAGTTGGGTCAGTTGATCGTACTGGGCCATGCGTTGCAGCCGAGCATGCAATTGCTTGCGCTCGATGGCTGTGGCCACTTGGGCGCAAACGTATTGCAGCAGTTCTTTGTCCTGCTCGGTGTAGCGCTCGCCGCCGGCCACGCTTTTGACGATCAGCGCGCCGATGGTGCCGTTTTGCGAATTCAGCGGCACGCCGAGCCAGCAGGGTGAATCCTGCCCCGCCACCAGCACTTCGAAACCCTCGGGTAGCTCGCTCTGGTCCGGGGTCAGCAGGATCGGCTGCCCACTGCGAATGACCTCGGTGCACAAGCGTCCAGTGACCGTACCGGGCAGCTCTGGCTGATGTTCAAGGTCATCGACGTGATAAGGGAAGTTCAGTTGCGCGCAGTGTTCGTCGTACAGCGCGACGGAAAAATTCAACGCCGGCAGCCATTCTCCGATGATCGTGTGAATGCGCTTGAACAGCGCCAGCAAATCCTCCGCCGCATGGGCTGCTTCGGAAATCGCATACAAAGCCGCTTGTCGCGACTCTGCCTGCTTGCGTTCAGTGATGTCCCGGGCGACGGCGATGCGCAGTTGATCGACTTCCGACCAACGCGCCGACCAGAGGATGTGCACCACCCGGCCGTCCTTGCGCAGGTAGCGGTTTTCGAAGTTGAGCTTGGGTTCGCCGCCCATGATTTCCCGAGCGGCATCGAGGGTGCGCTGGCGGTCGCCGGGGTGCACCAGGTCGATCATCGGCTGGCCGATCAATTCATCCGGCGTGTAACCGAAAACGCGCTCGCAAGCCGCGCTGACAAATACAAAGCGACCTTGTTTATCCACCGCACAAACGGCATCCAGCAACAGGTCGATGTAGCTCGCCAAAGGCGCGGAATTTCGGGTGGTCATGGTGCAGGGCGCATGTCCGGGCAATGCAGCGATAAAAAACCGTCCCTGACCGATCAACGCCTGAGCGCTGACTGTGTGACTGACGCCTCCCTGCGATCAGACTCAAGCCTTGTTCGACACCAAACCCGGCAGCGCATGCGCCAGGGCGTTGATCGCGAAGCCGATGAACATCACCCCGCACAGCCGCGTGATCAACAGTTCATGGCGTTGATACAAGGTGCGCACTCGCCGCGCACCGACAATGCCAATGAGAATAGCGTACGCCAGCAATCCGCCCACGAAGCTCAGGGCAATCAGCCACGGCAACATCGACCAATGGAGCAGCTCGGCACGGCTGGACAGCAGCGCGGTGAATGTCGCCACCGCCACCGGGTAGGCTTTCGGGTTGGTCAGACCAAACAGAATGCCGTGCCAGAACGGCTGCCGCGCCGGCCCTTGCGGTGCATCGGCGCTGCTGCGACGAGCCCGAATCGCCCGCAGACCGAGCCAGAACAGATAGAGCCCGCTGAGCACGCCCAACACATCGAACGCGGTGCTGCCAATTTCCCGGGCACCGACAATCGCGATCAGAGCCGTGCTGCACCAGACCACGTCCCCGAGCAAATGCCCGCACAGGAACCCCGCCCCCGCGCGCCGACCGCGAGCCGCGCCAATCCCGAACACCGCCAACACGCCAGGTCCTGGGGTGATGCCATAAATGAAGCCGGAGGCGAGAACGGCCATTAGCAGCGATGGGGTCATGGGGAAGTCCTGTTTGGGGCGATTGGTCGCAAGTCTATCTCAGGTCCCTGGACGTCGACTTACAGATCGTCGAAGAACTTCATGCCTGCGTAGGGCTTTTGCCGACAAGCGTTTAACCGAGAGGCAAGATCACCGACGTGGACTTCTAGCTTGTGGCCATCCGGGTCGAGGAAGTAGAACGAGGCTCCTTCGCTACGGTTATCGCGCCATTCTTTTACACCGGCAGATCGCAGGCGTTCGACGAACGGCAGGAAATCCGCAGCGCTGAGGGTGAAGGCGTAATGGGTGTAGTCGGCGGCGGGTTCGGCGTTGCGCAGTGGGTCGAGGGAAAGGCACAACCACAGGCCCGGTAGCGAGAGGTAAGCGCCGGTGTCCCAACTTGCTTCGAGACGAAGTTGCAGCAGGTTTTGATAGAACGCCACGCTGCGGTTGAGGTCGGTGACGGCGAGGGTCAGGTGGTTGAGGCCGGTCAGCATAGGGTGATTAACCTTTGAGGGCTTCTGGCACGACGTATTGTTTACCGTCGTAGCTCAAGGTGACGTGGGTTGTTTTCAACGCCTTGGACTTGCCTTGGCACTTTTCGCCGAGGACGAAGTTTTCGGTCACCGTCACCGTGGAACTGACCACAAGATCTGCAAAGCCGTTGTGCACTGTTTTGCCGATATCGACGGTTCTTTGTGTTCGCTCGCCCTGTCCCGCGCAGTTGCCGTCCCACTCGCCCCGGCCTGTGGCAATGACCAGCCCTTCCAGCACGGGGCGCAATGCTTCGCCCTCCTTGAGATAAAGGGCCAGTTCGGTTTTGTGATACGGACTCACGCTTGAGCTGTGTTCAAATTTCGATCGAATACCAAATGCACGATCATCCTGCGTCAGTTTGTACCGCGCCGTATCAATGGCCAGCCCTTCATACGCCACGGCGTCCGAAGAATAGGCGTCTTTCTTACGGTAAGTGGCCAGGGGTTTCGAACTGGCTGAATGAATAACCGATAACTCCAGGTCGACGTTTCCGCCGTCGTTGTTGCCATCTACGGAATCCGGTTTGAACGTCGACGTGGCGACAATGGTCTGGTCGTCATACGCCGGCCAGACTTTGCAAATGGTGAACGATAGCGTGCCGAAGGGGGCTTCTTCGCAACCTGCTTGTGCCTGACTGGTAGCACTTATCAAGCCAAGCATGGCGAGTGAGCTCAGCAGTTTCTGTGTGGTCATCTTGTTCCTCCCTGATAGATGCATCGTCACTCACTGCGCTTGAAGTCGCCTGGCAGCACGTAGTTTTTGCCGTCATAGCGAAGCGTTGTCTGCATCGGTTTGGCGGTCACAGAGTTGGATTCACACGCCTCGCCCTCGCCCTTCCCAACCGTGTCCATGGACACCGTTTTGACGATCAGGTCCGCGAAGCCATGTGAACTGGTTTTGCCGATTTCCAGCGTCCGGGTGATTTCAAAACGTGCACCGGCGCAATCGCCATCCCATTCACCTCCGTACTGATAGGTGATGAGTCGATCCATCACCGGCCGCAGCGTGTTGCCCTCTTTGACGTACAGCGTGAGCACTGTTTCATCCGATGGATAGAGGCGTGACGAGCCTTTGAACGTGGCGCGCACGCCGAAGGCTCGCAAGTCAGGCGTGAGTTTGTAGCGTGCGGTATCGAGTTGCAGGTCTTCAAAGACACTGGCGTCCGACTGAAAAGCCGATGACTTGTGATACGTCGCCAACGGTGTCGAAGCGCCAGCCGACACAACGGCAAGATCCAGATCATATTTACCCTCAGGCCCGGAGCCGCTTGCCGAAAATCCCGATTCAAACTGCGACATCGCCGTAATCGTCAGCCCCGGATATGCCGGCCAGTCTTTGCACGTCGAATGACCGAAATCGCCATACAACGTTGGTTTCTCACACTCAGCAAACGCCTGCGCCGTCATCACCAACCCGCACAGCGCCACACAACCCATCCATCCAGACTTCAATGTCATTCCCTGTTCCTTGTGTGTTTCAAAAAATATCAGACGAATTCAGCCGCGCACTATCCTCGGCAAGAAGCGTCCGTTCAACCAATTGTTACGACAAAACCGTAACGCGCCCTGTAGCAGCTGGCGAAGCCTGCGTTCGGCTGCGCAGCAGTCGTGAAATCAGCCAGCGCGGTGTTTCAGGAAGACCGCGCGAACAGGTTTTACGACTGCTGCGCAGCCGAACGCAGGCTTCGCCAGCTGCTACAGGGCGTGTGTTTCCTGAAATTAATCAGCGGCTGGTTTTATTCCCTGCTCAATCCGCCCATTCAACCAATTCAACGCCTGGTCCCCTCCTCGCCGTTTATGCCAGACCAACACAAAGCTGAACGACGGAATATGAAACGGCGGCGCAACGACAATCAGCGACGGTTCATCAATCCCGCGCAACCCACGGGAAGCCACGGTCAGGATCAAATCCGTGCCGCTAATAAACTCCGGTGCCACGCTCCAGTGCGGCAGGCTGATGGCCACGCGGCGGCGTTCGCGCAGGGCTGTTAGCGCCCGTTCGATTTCCGGGGTGCCGCTGCCACGCATTTCCAACAGGACGTGGGGGCGGGCCAGGTAGGTGGGCAGGTCGAGCGTACCGTCGGCGGGCAGGCTGTGGCGGTCGACGAGGCAGGCGTAGTGCTCGTCGAACAGCGGCGTGCTGCGCAGTTCGTTGGGCAATTCGGGAAACACGCCCGCCGCCACATCAATATCGCTGTTGAGCACGCCATCGAGCATGCCTTCGCGGCTGGCGTGGCTGATTTGTAGATCGATGCCCGGCGCTTCCCGACGCAACGTGCGGATCAGCCCCGGCAGGACGATGGCGGCACCATAGTCGGACATCGCAAGGCGAAAGGTGCGCTTGGCGGTGGCGGGGTCGAAGGTGTTGGGCGCCAGCAGCGATTGCACCTGGGCCAGGGCTTCGGCCAATGGCGCCATTAATTCCAGCGCACGCGGGGTCGGCACCAGACTGGCGCCAGCGCGTACCAGCAATGGATCACCGAGCAAATCGCGCAAGCGCCCCAAGGCGTGGCTGACCGCCGGTTGACTCAGGTGTAAACGCTCGGCGGCACGGGTCACGTGTTGCTCGCTGAGCAAGGCGTCGAGGATGACCAACAGGTTGAGGTCGATGCGCCGAAGATCATTCATCTGATGCATGTTCCGGATAGCAAAACGGAATTTAAATCTGCGCGACGAATACCCTACAGTCCAGCAAAACCTGTTGGAGACATGATCATGAGTACGTTGCAGTGGGCCGGTCTGTTGTTGCTGGCGGTGATTGCCGGGGCGGTGGTGCCGTTTCAGAGTGCGATCAACGCCAACCTGAGTCGCGGCCTCGGGCATCCGCTATGGGCGACGCTGGCCTCGCTGCTGGTGAGTTTGCTGGTGCTGCTGCCGATTATTCTCGCCCTGCGTTTGCCGCTGCCGTCCCTGGTGTTTGTCAGCAAGGCACCGCTGTGGATGTGGTTCGGCGGCGTGTTCGGCGTGTGCTTTGTGGCGTTGGCGGTGATGTTGCTGCCCAAGCTTGGGGCGTCGGGGTTTGTGGTGCTGGCGCTGACCGGTCAGGTGATTGCCTCGATGGTGCTCGACCATTTCGGGTTGTTCGGGTTGGTGGAGCGGCAGTTGACCTTGCCCCGGGTGTTTGGCGCGGTGTTGCTGGTGGCAGGGGTGGTGTTGATTCAGTTCAGCGGACCGTCGGGTAAGGCGTTGATAGCGACTTCTTGAAAAACAAAAGATCGCAGCCTCTGGCAGCGTCTACGGGGATGCGTGGTCCCTGCAGGAGCTGCCGAAGGCTGCGATCTTTTAAAACTTGTCGAGCGTGCGCAGTTTCTGCGGCAACCCCCACAACAGCAGCGCAGCAGCAATCAACGCGGCGACACCGATGACGTACAGCGCCGGGGTGGTGCTGCCGGTCAGGTCCTTGATCCGCCCGACCATCACCGGGCTGACGATGCCGCCAAATTGCCCGAGGGTGTTGATCACCGCGATCCCGCCCGCCGCACCGGCGCCAGCACCGGCCAACAGTTTTGGCGGCAGGGTCCAGAAGCTTGGGATGCAGGCAATAATCCCGGCACCGAGCAAGCCCAGCGCGACGATCAGGAAGGTCGTGTGGTTGGCGAAGATCCCGGCGCAGAAGAATCCGACCGCGCCCAGCGTCACCAGGCCGGCGACAAACTTGCGTCGCTCGCCGGTCGAGTCCGACAACCGCCCAATCACCACCATACTGATCGCGCCGCAGATGTAAGGGATCGCCGTCAGCAAACCAATCATCACCGGGCTCTCGGTGCCGGCGCTGCGAATCAATTGCGGGGCCCAGAAATTCAAGCCGTAGGACGCAACCTGAATCAGGAAGTAGATCAGCCCCAAGGTCAGGAACCCTGGAATCTTCAACGCCGCGAGCAGCGAACCGCCACCCTTGTGTGGCTCATGATGGGCAATGCGACTGGCCAGCAACGTCTTCTCCGAAGGCGTCAGCCAATGGGCGTCTTCGATGCGGTCCTTGAGCAACTTCAGCACCAGAAAACCGAGAACGATGCAGGGCACGCCGCCGAGCAGGAACAGCCAGTGCCAGCCGCGCATGTCCATCACGCCGTCGAGGTGTTGCAGCACCAGACCGGAGAACGGCGCGCCGACCAGACCGGCAAATGCCGAGGACAGAAACAGCATCGAAGTGATGCGCCCGCGATAGTGCTGCGGGAACCACAGCGTCAGGTAATACAGGACGCCTGGCGCGAAACCGGCCTCCATCGCGCCGATCACAAAGCGCAGGGCGTAGAACTGCCATTCGCTGTTGACGAAGACCATGGCGGCGGTGGCGACGCCCCAGGACATCATGATCCGGGCGATCCAGCGCCGGGCGCCGACCTTGTACAGCATCATGTTGCTCGGCACTTCGAACAGCACGTAACCGACCACGAACAGCCCGGCGCCGAGGCCGTAAGCGGTGTCGCTCAGGCTCAGGTCGGTCTGTAGCTGGAACTTGGCGAAGCTGATGTTGATGCGGTCGAAAAACGCGAACAGGTAGCAGACCATGATCAGCGGCATCAGGCGCCAGGCGACTTTGCTGACCAGGGCTTTTTCAACATCGTGGCTAACGGACGGGCTCGCGCCCGCCTCCAGAACATTAAGGCTCATGGTGTTTCTCCAGGCGGACTTCCCGTGGGTGTCCGATTGTTTTTGTTGTCTGGTTGAGGTGCTTTGGAATGCTTTTTACTGTGGGAGCGGGCTTGCCCGCGAAGGCGGTGTGTCAGGCAATGTTGATGGCGACTGATATGACGCCTTCGCGGGCAAGCCTCGCTCCTACAGGGGGGTATTCGGTGTGCTTAGGATGGGGTCGGATGCAGGTCGCAATTGCGTCCGGCCTTGGCCAGTTGACCGGGCACTTCGTGGCCCAGCAGCGCCGGCAAGCCTCGGGACAGTTTCAGCAGCAACGGCAAATCGATGCCGGTGTGAATGCCGACTTCTTCGCACAGGTTGACCAGGTCTTCAGTGCAGATATTGCCCGAGGCACCCGGGGCAAACGGGCAACCGCCAAGTCCGCCGAGTGCCGCGTCGAAGCGTCGGGCGCCGGCCTCGTAGGCGGCGAGGACGTTGCACAAACCGAGGCCACGGGTGTTGTGGAAATGCAGGGTCAGGTCCGCCGGCGCAACACGCTGCAACACCCGCCGCACCAGTCGATCCACCTGTCGTGGATTGGCCATGCCAGTGGTGTCGGCCAGGGTGATGCCTTGAATACCGAGTTCCTGATAGGCCTCGACTATTTGCAGTACGCGGTCCTCATCGATCTTGCCTTCGAACGGGCAACCGAATGTGGTGGCGATGCTGCCGTTGAGTCGCACCTGCGTGCCGCCGACGTAGTGCACGATCTCACCGAACGCCGCCAACGAGTCTTCACAACGCATGCGCATGTTGGCCAGGTTGTGCGTCTGGCTGGCGGACATCACCAGGTTCAGCTCATCAGCCCGTGTCGCCAGCGCACGTTGCGCGCCTTTGAGGTTGGGGATCAGCGCGACATAGATGACGTTGGGTTGGCGGGTGATGCCCTTGAACACCAGCTCACCGTCACGCAACGCCGGAATGGCTTTTGGCGAGACGAACGAACCGGCCTCGATACGGCTGAACCCGGCCAGCGACAGTTGATCGATCAGCGCAATCTTGTCGGCGGTTTCCACCCAGGTCGGCTCGATCTGCAAGCCGTCACGCGGTGAGACTTCCTGAACGATCAACGTCTCGGAAAAGTCAGTGATCATTGCACCACCCCTTCGGCTTTCAGCCGTTCGATGTCAGCACCCGTCAGGCCCAGCCCGGCCAGGATGCCGTCGGTGTGCTGACCCAGTTGCGGCCCGGACCAGTTCACGCCGCCGGGGGTTTCGGAGAGTTTGGGCACGATGCCCGGCATCTTCACCGTGGCGCCGCCGGGCAGTTCGGCGTTGAGCAACATGCCCCGCGCCTGATAGTGCGGATCGGCGACGATGTCGGCCACGGAATAGATGCGCCCAGCCGGGACTTCGGCGGCTTCCAGCGCTGACAGCACGTCGTTGATTGGCAGGCTGCTGGTCCAATGAGTGATGGCCGCGTCGAGCACATTGCTTTTCAAGGCGCGCCCGTCGTTGTGGGCGAATTCCGGCGCGTCGGCCAGATCGCTGCGACCGATCACATTCATCAGGCGCTTGTAGATGGGGTCGCTGTTGCCGGCGATCACTACATAAGCGCCATCGGCCGTGAGGTAAGTGTTGGACGGCGCAATGCCCGGCAGCGCGCCGCCACTGCGTTCGCGGATATGGCCCTGCATGTCGTATTCCGGCACCAGACTTTCCATCACGTTGAACACGCTTTCGGCCAGGGACACATCGACCACTTGCCCGCCGCCCTGCCCGGTCTTGACCCGCAGCAACGACATCAGCGCGCCGATCACCGCGTGCAACGACGCCAGGGAATCGCCGAGGCTGACGCCGACCCGGGCCGGCGGTGAACCGGGGGTGCCGGTGGTGTAGCGAATCCCGCCCATGGCCTCGCCGATGGCGCCGAAACCCGGACGATCGCGGTACGGGCCGGTCTGGCCGTAGCCGGAGATTCGCACCAGGGTCAGATTAGGGTTGAGGGCATGCAGCACATCCCAGCCCAGGCCGAGTTTTTCCAGGGCACCGGGGCGCAGGTTTTCGATCAGCACGTCGGCGCTGGTCGCCAGTTGCTTGACCAGTTCGATGCCTTCAGGGGATTTCAGATTGAGGGCCAAGGACTTCTTGTTGCGCGATTGCAGGTACCACCACAGCGAGGTGCCCTCGTGCAGCTTGCGCCATTTGCGCAGGGGATCGCCCTGGCCCATGGCTTCGATCTTGATCACCTCGGCGCCGAACTCGGCGAGCATGCGCGCGGCAAACGGCGCGGCAATCAGCGTGCCGATCTCGATTACTTTGATTGCACTCAAGGGGGCAGTCATCGCGGGTACCTCTTATTCTTGGAATATGTGGCCAAGGCTAGAGGACCGGGGGGTGGGGAATCCAACCTTCAGTTGGCAACGGGCGTTCGTGAAACGCGAACGCTCTGATCAATTGTCGTCACCTTAAGTCCGCCTTCGCGAGCAAGCCCGCTCCCACAGGGGGATCTCTTGCGTACACAAAATTTATGTTCACTGGAGATCTAATGTGGGAGCGGGCTTGCTCGCGAAGAGGCCAGCCCATTCAATACAAATTTGTCAGGCAGCCCCACGCAACTGCTCAAACAACATCCGACTCACCGGCGACAACCCCGCCTCATCGCGCACCACCAGAATCAACGCCCGATCCGACCAGTCATCCGTCAACGGCACCGCGTGCAACCCCAGCGCCCGCCCAAACAACTCATAGGCTTTCTGCGGCAAAATCCCGATGCCCATGTTGGCCTGGACCATCCGGCACATCGCATCAAACCCCGGCACATGAATCCGCAACCGCAGCACTTTGCCTGCCTTGCGCGCCGCCGCGTGGGTACGCATGTTGATCGAGCTGGCGGCATGCAGGCCAACGTAGTCGCTATCCAGCGTGTCGGCAAACGCCAGGGTCTCACGGTTGGCCAAGGGATGATCCGCCGGCATCAACACCACCAGTTTGTCTTGGCGATAGAGCACGCTGTGCAGACCTTTGACGTCGCTGTCACTGGAGCAAATCCCGAGATCCGCCACACCATCGAGCACCCCTTGAATTACCCCGCTGCTGGGCCGTTCTTCAAGGTCAGTCTTCACTTGGGGATGTCGCTCGGAAAAGTCCCGCAGGTCTTCCGGCAGAAACTGAATGATCGCCGACAGATTAGCCAGCATCCGCACATAACCGCGAATCCCATGACTGTGCTCGCCCAGTTCCAGGCCCATTTTCTCGACGTTGAACAGCATCTGCCGGGCATGGTGCAGCAGCGTTTCACCGGCCGGCGTCAGAGTCATGCCCTTGGCCTGGCGCACGAACAGGCTGATGCCGAACGCCTCCTCCAGCTCCATCAAACGCTTGCTCGCCGCCGACACCGCAATCGCTTCACGGGTGGCAGCACGGGTCAGCGTGCCCTCTTCGTGGACGGCGACGAACAGCTGGAGAGTGATCAGGTCGAGACGGCGGATCAGGCTTTTTTGCAGCATGGGGGGCTCGATGGCTTGGGTTCGGCTGAGTCGGCAGGATAGCCCGGTTTTGGCCCACAACCTCACACGCCATCGTCCTACACATAAATCTCTTGTAACACTCAACCCTGCCGGAATTGGCTGATTCAATGACCCCGTAGCACTCTGTAAAGTCTGGAAACACCACGGACGCTACACCACCCAAGGAAAGGCACCCTCACATGGACCAGACAGCGCACACGGCAAACACCTTCACCAACTATCGAAAACTGATCTCACTGGCCGATCACGACTGGGAAACCGCCGAAGCCGGGAAAGTCGCCGGGCTCAATGTCGATATCCGGAGCGCCAACCGTATGGTTGACCAATACGGACGCGCATTTCATCACTTCTGCACCACCTCTTACCTGGGCCTGGATCACCATCCCGACCTGCTCAAAGGCGCCATGAACGCGTTGTGGGAAACCGGGACCCTGCGTGTCGCCAACTCGAAAAACCGCTGCAAACTGGCCATCCTCGAGCGCTACGAAACCGAACTGTCGGCCTTGTTCGGCGCTCGTTGCCTGAGCACCTTGTCGTGCAGCGCGGCGAGTGCCGGGATCCTGCCGTTGCTGGCCAGCGGCGTGTTTACCGAAAACCGGCCACCGGTGATGGTGTTCGACCGGTTGGCGCACTACTCGATGAATCACCTCAAAGCTGCATGCGCAGACGAAACCAGGGTCGTGACGTGTCCGCATAACGACATGGACTTCCTGGAAAAACAGTGTCAGCAACACTCGACCGTCGCCTATGTCGCCGACGGCGCTTACAGCATGGGCGGGGTGGCAGACCTGAAGAGTCTTTTGTACCTGAAGGATCGCTATGGGCTGTTTCTCTACCTGGACGATTCCCACGCCCTCTCCGCCGTCGGAATGCTCGGTGCTGGCCTTGTACGTCCCAGGTTGCAAGCCCTTGAAGATGACTGCCTGATCGTCGCGTCACTGGCCAAGTCGTTCGGTGCCAGCGGTGGCCTGGTGATGTTCGGCAATGAACGGCAGCGCAAGCTGATTCAGCGTTACGGCGGCCCGAGCAATTGGTCGCAGAGCCTCAACAGTGCAGCCATCGGTGCAGGCCGGGCCTCGATCAAGCTGCACCGCACCCTGGAATTCACCGCGTTGCAGGAAAAACTTCAGGTTAATATCCAGCTCTTTGACAGCCTGATTCGAACCGAACAGCACGGCAGCAACATGGCGATTCGCTTGATCCGCTGCGGTGCAGCGGCGCTGGCCAACAGCGTGGCAACCGAATTGGCCAATCTCGGGTTCTTCACTTCTGCGGTGTTTTTCCCGGTGGTCGCGCAGGGTCAGGCGGCCATCAGGATCACGCTGCGTGCCGACATGGACGCCGCGTTGATTCGCCATTTTTGTGACCTCATCACCGAGCTTTTGCGCACTCACGGCCAGGACGTCAGCAGCTGAATCCCAAGGAAGATTCCATGAAGAGCACCACCACCCTCCTCGTCACCTGCAGCACGGTTTTTCTCGCGCAACTGGGCATGAGCATTTACTTGCCGGCGCTGCCAGAGATTGCCCGGCATCTGTCCGCCGACGCTTCACAGGTGTCTTGGGGGCTGGCGGTGTACCTGATCGGCATGGCGTTGCCGATGCTGTTCTGGGGCAGTCTTGGCCAGCGCATTGGGCGTAAACCGGTGTTACTGGCGGCGCTCGGCATTTATGGATTGGGCAACCTGGCCCTGCCTTTGGGCCAGACGCTGGAATCGTTCCTGTTTTTTCGATTGGTGCAGGGCATTGGCGCCAGCGGGATTTCGGTGATGGCCAGGGTGTTGATCCGCGACAGTTTTCGCGGTGACTTGCTGGCCAAGGCCTTGTCCTGGATTTCGATTTCCTTCGTGGTGGCGTTGGGGATCGGCCAGTACCTGGGGTCGATCATTCAGGTGGCGCTGGGTTGGCCGGCGATCTTTTACCTGCTGGGAAGTGTGAGTCTGGTGATGGGAGTGATCGTGGCGCGGGTCACGTTCCCGGTGCTGACTGAAGAGAATGCTCAGTCATCTGCCTGGCCGAGTTACGGGCGCATTTTGCGTCACCGATCTTTCCTGCTGCCGGCCCTCGCCGGCGGCCTCGGTTACGGGGTGATCATCGCGTTCAACACTGCGGCACCGTTGATTCTGCAAGGGCCGTTCAATTGGTCGGCCGTGGAGTACGGCCTATTGGGTTGGCCGATCAGTGCGGCGTATTTTCTCGGAGCGCTGGGCGTGAATCGCTTCGTGCTGCGCACCGGTCAGCATTGGCTGATGACGCTGGGCGTGGGGTTGGTGTTGGCCGGCAGCGGGGTGATGCTGCTGGGGAGTCTGGCGGGGACATCGGTGGCGTTGCTGTTCTGGCTGCCCTACTGCTTTGCAGTGCTCGGCCAGTCGTTGAACTATCCGATCAGCCTGTCGCTGGCCAACGATGGCTCACCGGTCGGTGGCGCCTATGCGATGGCGTTGAGCGGTTTCATTCATCAACTGATGGCCGCCGTCATCGGCGGTATCGCCAGCCTGATTGCCAGTCCGCAGGCGTGGCCGTTGTCGTTGTTGTGCACCTTGCTGGCCCTGGGCGCGATGCTCTGCGTGAAGCTCGCGCCGGGTCGCAAAACCGCCTAGAACGCGCTACGAAAAATCTCTTCGATCTGCCGCTGATCCGCCGCTCGCGGGTTGGTCAGGCCACAGGCGTCTTTCAGGGCGTTGGTGGCAAGGATCGGAATGTCGTTGAGCTTGGCGCCGAGGTCGCGCAAACCACCGGGAATTTCCACGTCCTTGGCCAGGCTGCGGATCGCCGTGATGGCCGCTTGCGCGCCCTCTTCCGGGCTAAAGCCGCGAATGTCGGCACCCATGGCGTTGGCCACGTCGGTCAGGCGATCGGCGCACACCAGCGCGTTGAAGCTCTGCACATGAGGCAGCAGCACCGCGTTGCACACACCGTGGGGCAAGTCGTAGAAACCGCCCAACTGGTGGGCCATCGCGTGCACGTACCCCAGCGACGCGTTGTTGAACGCCATGCCGGCGAGGAACTGTGCATACGCCATGTTTTCCCGCGCGGCCATGTCGCTGCCGTCACGCACGGCCAGGCGCAGGTTGTTGCTGATCAGGGTGATGGCTTTCAACGCGCAGGCGTCGGTGATCGGGTTGGCAGCGGTAGAAACGTAGGCTTCGATGGCGTGGGTCAGTGCGTCCATGCCGGTGGCGGCGGTCAGGCTCTTGGGCATGGCGACCATCAGCGCCGGGTCGTTGACCGACAGCAACGGTGTGACGTTGCGGTCGACGATGGCCATTTTCACGTGACGCGATTCGTCGGTGATGATGCAGAAGCGGGTCATCTCGCTGGCGGTGCCGGCGGTGGTGTTGATGGCGATCAGCGGCAGTTGCGGCTTCTCCGATTGATCGACGCCTTCGTAGTCGCGGATCTGCCCGCCGTTGGTCGCGCACAGGGCGATGCCTTTGGCACAGTCGTGGGGCGAACCGCCGCCCAGCGACACCACGAAATCACAGCGACTTTCCTTGAGCAGGCCCAGGCCGCGCTCGACGTTGGCGATACTCGGGTTGGGCTTGGCGCCGTCGAAGATCACCGAGTCGATGTCCTGCATCGCCAGTTTCTCAGCAATCATCGCCGCCACGCCGGCCTTGGCCAGCCCGGCGTCGGTGACGATCAGCGCCTTGCGAAAGCCGTACTTGCGAATGGCCTCCATCGCTTCGTCGAGGCAACCGGTGCCCATGATGTTCACGGCGGGGATGAAAAACGTGCTGCTCATGAGCGAATCTCCTGGCGGGGTGCCGAATCGATAGCTCCGATTCAGCGGATGAGCACAGGATCGACCGATCAGTCACGGCGCATGTTGATCTGGCTCAACCCCCGGTCGTGATAAAGTCGCCGCCCATCAGACCTTTCGCTTTTTGAGACGACCAACGCAATGACCGATTTCCAGGATGTTGATGCCCAACTTGAAGACTGGAACGCCTTGCGCACCACTGCTTCGTTCAGCGGCCTGCTGCTGGGCAACGGCGCCAGCCGCGCGGTGTGGGACGACTTTGGCTACGACTCGCTGTTCGAAAACGCCCGCACCGTCGAAGAAAAGCCCCTGAGCCAATCCGAGCTGAGCGTGTTCGATGCGATGCAAACCCGCAGTTTCGAGCAGGTCCTCAGCGCGCTGAAAATCACCAGCCGCGTCAACAAAGCCCTGGCCGTCAGCTCCGCCGCGCCGCGCAATCGCTACTACGCGATCAAAGAAGCGCTGATCAACACCGTGCACGCGGTGCATATCCCGTGGCGGTTGGTCGTGCCATCGACTTTGGCGACGATCAACCGGGAACTGGCCAACTATCGGACGGTGTTCACCACCAACTACGACTTGCTCGGCAACTGGGCGATCCAGCACTCACCTGATGTGGTGACTGATCTGTTCCACGGCAGCGAACCGAGCTTCGACTTGAGCGCCAGCGCGACCGACAAGCCACGCTTGTTGTACCTGCACGGCGGCCTGCACCTGGTGCGTAATCAGGACGGCACAGCTCGGAAATTGATGTCGACCGAGGGCACGTTGCTCGGCAGTTTCGCCATCAACAACACGATCAAAACCCTGGACGACGTGCCGCTGTTCGTCAATGAAGGGCCGGCCCAAGACAAGCTCAAGACCATTCGCAGCTCGGATTATTTGTCGTTCTGCTATGACCAGTTATTGGGGCATGGGGATGGGTTGTGCATTTTTGGGCATGCGCTGGGCGAGCAGGACAGCCACATCATCCATGCGTTGCGCCAGGCGAAACCGAAGGTGGTGGCGGTGTCGATTTATCCGCGCAGCAAGGCGTTCATTCAGCATCAGAAGCGGCATTACGCGAAGGTGTTTGAGGGGACGGGGGTTGAGTTAAGGTTTTTTGATTCCAAGACTCATGCACTCGGTAGCTCGAAATTGACCGTGCCGGTAGAAGTCTGAAGCAAACACCAAACTTGTGGCGAGGGGGCTTGCCCCCGTTGGGTCGCGAAGCGGCCCCCTACGGTCCTTCAGATACAACATGCCAGCAGGTTTTACTACTGCTTCGCAGCCGAACGGGGGCAAGCCCCCTCGCCACAAAAGCGCTCATCATTCTTCCGAGCTATGCACCACCACCAATAACTGCGCCTGAACCTCTCCCACTGACCGTATCCGATGCGGCTTCTGCGCATTGAAGTGCAGTGCATCCCCACGGTTGAGCAGCACCCGCTCGTTCATGAAGTCCACTTCCACCTGCCCTTCGTGGACGAACAGAAACTCTTCCCCCAGGTGTTCCTTGAAGGTCTTGTCGGTGAATTCGCTCGGCGGGTAGATGATGAACGGCAGCAAGCTGCGTTCACTGACCTGATGGGCCAGCACCGCGTAACCGGGGCTGTGGTCGTTGGCGGCCAGGGACTGGCGTTCGTCGCTGCGCACCAGGCTGTAGCTGTCGAGGCTGATGCTGTCTTCGGAGAACAACTCCTCGACCTTCACGTTAAGCGCCTTGGCCAGTTTCAGCGCAGCCGCGATCGACGGGGTATTCAGCCCACGCTCGACTTTCGACAGATAACTCTTGGTCATGCCGGACTTTTCGGCCAGGGCCTCCAGCGTTACGCCAAGTTTTTTTCTGAGTAATTTCAAACGGATAGACATGTGCAGCGATTAATCCATCAAGGAGTCAACGATTTGTCCTTGCCAATGACACAAAGTGTCATATAGCCTCTTTAGTGTCATTTGCATTCACCCACGACCTTGCAAGCAACGAGTGAACGGCAAACCCGACGTCCATTGAACCACCCAAAGGACACCGATATGGCCAAGACCTTAGCACTACCCAAAGACCAACTGGTCAAGCAAGCGCTGATCCAGATGCAAAACACCCTGGCGGATAATACGTGGACCGACCGGCAAAAGCTGGCCCTGACCTGCCGCATCCTGTTTGAGAACGGTCACGACTCCGGCCTGGCCGGGCAGATTACCGCTCGCGGCCCGCAACCGGGCACCTATTACACCCAGCAACTGGGCCTGGGTTTCGATGAAATCACCGCTGGCAATCTGCTGCTGGTCAATGAAGACCTGGAAGTGCTTGAAGGCCACGGCATGCCGAACCCGGCCAACCGTTTCCACAGTTGGGTGTACCGCGCCCGGCCGGACGTGAACTGCATCATTCATACGCACCCGACCCACGTGGCTGCGTTGTCGATGCTCGAAGTGCCGCTGCAGGTCTCGCACATGGACCTGTGCCCACTCTACGAAGATTGCGCGTTTCTCGAAGCCTGGCCGGGGGTGCCAGTAGGCAATGAAGAAGGCGAAATCATTGCCGGCGCACTCGGCGACAAACGCGCGATCCTGCTTTCCCACCACGGCCAGTTGTCCACCGGCGCGAGCATCGAGGAAGCCTGCGTGATTGCGCAACTGATCGAACGCGCGGCGAAGTTGCAGTTGCTGGCCATGAGCGCCGGGACGATCAAACCGATCCTGCCGGAACTGGGCCGTGAAGCCCATGACTGGATTTCCAAACCGAAACGCCACGCCGCCGCGTTCAACTACTACGCTCGGCAGAACCTGCGCCAACACGCCGATTGCCTGAACTGACCCCACCCATTTTCAAAAGGAGCGACAGCATGTCGAACCCAAACATTCACGGCATCATCGGCTACACCATCACCCCGTTCACCGCCAATGGCGAAGGCGTCGATCTAAACGCGCTCGGGCGTTCCATCGACCGACTGGTCGACAGCGGCGTCCACGCCATCGCACCGCTGGGCAGCACCGGTGAAGGCGCTTACCTGAGCGACGCGGAATGGGATCAGGTCAGCGAATTCAGCATCCAGCATGTGGCGAAACGGGTGCCAACCATCGTCAGCGTGTCCGACCTGACCACCGCCAAAGCGGTGCGCCGCGCGCGTTTCGCCGAAGCCCATGGCGCCGATGTGGTGATGGTGCTGCCGGCGTCCTACTGGAAACTCAGCGAAGCGGAAATCCTCGCCCACTACCGCGCCATCGGCGAGAGCATCGGCGTGCCGATCATGCTCTACAACAACCCGGCCACCAGCGGCACGGACATGTCGGTGGAGTTGATCCTGCGGATTTTCAACGCCGTGGAAAACGTCACGATGGTCAAGGAAAGCACCGGCGACATCCAGCGCATGCACAAACTGCAACTGCTCGGCGAGGGTCAGGTGCCGTTTTACAACGGCTGCAATCCACTGGCGCTGGAAGCGTTCGCCGCCGGGGCGAAAGGCTGGTGCACAGCGGCGCCGAACTTGATACCGCAGCTCAATCTGGATTTGTATGACGCGGTGCTGGCCAATGATTTGGGCAAGGCGCGGGCGTTGTTTTATCGCCAGTTGCCGCTGCTGGACTTCATTCTCAAGGGTGGTTTGCCGGCGACGATCAAGGCGGGTTTGCGCATGACCGGGTTGGAAGTGGGTGATCCGCGTTTACCGGTTTTTGCGTTGAGCGAAGCGGGTTGCGGTCAGTTGCAGGGGTTGTTGAAAGTACTGCGGTGATTTCAATACATACATAAAACCAATGTGGGAGCGAGCCTGCTCGCGAAGGCGTCGTGTCAGTCGACAGAAATGTTGTCTGACACACCGATTTCGCGAGCAAGCCCGCTCCCACAGTGGATTTGTGTTGGGGTTCAAAGCACCGGCAATGTCTTGTCCTTGATCACCGTGGTCGGCCCGTTCGCCTTCACACTGGCGATGCCCTTCTCCCGCGCAGCGTCCGAGGAATAGGCCTCGCTGCTGCCAATAATCTCGTGATTACCCGCCTTGAGATTGAAGTAAGGATGGCCATCCTTGGTGGCCTTTTTCTCGTAGCGTTCATCCATCGGGCTGTTTTTCTGCACCGCGGCTATGCCGCCATCGGCGGCGGCGCGGGTGGTGTAGTGCTCGCTGTTCAGAATGATTTCGGCGTTGGCTGCTTTCAGTACAAACCGAAACTGCCCACTGCTGGTTTTGCTGACTTCGTACCATCCGGACATGCTCGTTCTCCTTGGCAATTGAGAGGGTTCGCGCCAAAGAGTAAAGACCACGCGGCTGTTTCTGTCGCCTGGGCCGGCCCCTTCGCGGGCGAGCCTCGCTCCTAAAACGGCATACATTTCCCTGTAGGAGCGAGGCTTGCCCGCGAAAGCGGTCGACTCGGTCTGAGCTACTTCACCGCCGAGCGCACCACCGACAACTCCGGAGTCGTCACCCGCCGCTGACTCAAATACCGCATGCAACTCACCCGCAGGAACGAAGCAAAATTCACCACTTCCCCGCGATAGTTCATCACCTCTTCATACAGCTTGGCGATCAACTGGTTGGTGGTCATGCCGTCGACTTCGGCGATTTCGCTGAGGATGTCCCAGAACTGATTTTCCAGCCGCAGGGTGGTGACCACCCCGCAGATGCGCAGCGAGCGGGAGCGCGACTCGTAGAGGATCGGATCGGCTTTGACGTAGAGCTCGCACATGGAAACGTCCCTCGTTACAACGTGATTTTTGTGCCCAGCAAGCCGAGGAAACCGGCGAGCCAGCTCGGGTGCGCCGGCCAGGCGGGAGCAGTGGCCAGATTGCCTTGAACGTGACCTTCCGTCACCGGAATATCGATGAACGTACCGCCAGCGAGGCGAACTTCCGGGGCACAGGCCGGGTAAGCGCTGCATTCGCGACCTTCAAGAATGCCGGCCGCAGCGAGCAATTGCGCACCGTGGCACACGGCGGCGATCGGCTTGCCGGCCTTGTCGAAATCTCGTACCAGCTCCAGGACTTTTTCGTTCAGGCGCAGGTACTCCGGCGCACGACCGCCCGGTACCAGCAGCGCGTCGTAATCGGCAGCGTTCACCTTGGCGAAGTCGAAGTTCAGGGCAAACAGGTGACCGGGTTTTTCGCTGTAGGTCTGGTCGCCTTCGAAGTCATGGATCGCGGTGCGTACGGTCTGACCGGCGGTCTTGTCCGGGCACACGGCGTGCACGGTGTGGCCGACCATCAGCAGCGCCTGGAACGGCACCATCACTTCGTAGTCTTCGACGTAATCGCCGACCAGCATCAGAATTTTCTTGGCAGCCATGGGGAGGACTCCTCTGGGAATACGTGGGCGTGCAGGAGTATTCAAGGTAGTCCTTATCCGCAGGGTCGGGTAATAACCAGCTACTACGGCGTTATCGTTCTTCGCGAGCAAGCCCGCTCCCACAGTTGACCGTATTCCCATGGGCGACTCGGTCAACTGTGGGAGCGGGCTTGCTCGCGAAGGCGTCCTCAAACTGTACGGATAACTCTGCGCCTAGCTGTAACAGCGGCAAACCCAATGTTTATGGCTAGATGAACACTCTTCCCGCCACCCTGAATCTGGTTAACCCTCATGTCCTCGCGCGAAAACACCGGCATGGCCCTCGGCCTGCTCGGCGTCGTCATCTTCAGCCTCACCCTGCCCTTCACACGGATCGTCGTGCAGGAAATCCATCCGCTGCTCAACGGCCTGGGCCGTGCGTTGTTTGCGGCGGTGCCGGCGGCGTTGTTGTTGCTGTGGCGACGGGAGAAGTGGCCGACCTGGAAACAGGTCAAGGGCCTGACGCTGGTGATCGCCGGGGTGATCCTCGGCTTTCCGGTATTGTCAGCTTGGGCGATGCAGACGTTGCCGGCCTCCCACGGTGCACTGGTCAATGGTTTGCAACCGCTGTGCGTGGCGCTGTACGCCGCGTGGTTGTCCCATGAACGCCCGTCGAAAGCCTTCTGGGCCTGCGCCGCGCTGGGCAGTGCGTTGGTGCTCGGTTATGCGCTGATCAGCGGCGCAGGCAGCATTCAGGCCGGTGATTTACTGATGCTCGGGGCGATTGCCGTAGGTGGCCTGGGTTACGCCGAGGGCGGCCGGTTGGCCAAGGAGATGGGTGGCTGGCAGGTGATCTGCTGGGCGCTGGTGCTGTCGACGCCGTTGCTGATCGGCCCGGTGACGTACCTGGCGTTGCAGCATCAGGGCGAGATTTCGGCCAAGACCTGGTGGGCGTTTGGTTACGTCTCGCTGTTTTCGCAGTTCATTGGTTTCTTTGCCTGGTACGCCGGGTTGGCGATGGGCGGGATTGCGCGGGTCAGTCAGATTCAGTTGCTGCAGATCTTCTTCACCATTGCGTTTTCGGCATTGTTCTTCGGCGAACACATCGAGCCCATTACCTGGCTGTTTGCGGCCGGAGTGATCGTGACGGTGATGTTGGGCCGCAAGACGGCGGTCAAGCCCGCGCAAGTGGCCACAGCATAAACCTGTAGGAGCCAGGCTTGCCGGCGAAGGCGTCTTTGAAATCGCCTTCGCCGGCAAGCCTGGCTCCTACAGGGGTGTGGTGATCAGAGGTAGCCGTCAGCCCGCAGCAACGTTTCCAGGCAATGTTCGGTGATCTGGTAGAAGTCCTTCAATTCCTGAATCTTCACCAACAACTGCGCCGGGTCCACCGGCTCGGCGCGTTTGACCGCCAGGATCATCTTGTTCTTGTTGGTGTGGTCCAGTGAGATGAACTCGAACACCTTGGTCTCGTAACCGCAGGCCTCAAGGAACAACGCGCGCAGGCTGTCGGTGACCATTTCCGCCTGCTGGCCCAAGTGCAAACCGTATTGCAGCATCGGCTTGAGCAGCGCCGGGCTCTGGATTTGCAGGCGGATCTGTTTGTGGCAGCACGGCGAGCACATGATGATCGACGCGCCGGAACGAATGCCGGTATGGATCGCATAGTCGGTGGCGATGTCGCAAGCATGCAGGGCGATCATCACGTCCAGTTCGCTTGGCGCCACGCTACGTACGTCGCCGCATTTGAACACCAGCCCCGGATGTTCCAGCTTCACCGCGGCGGCGTTGCACAGGTTGACCATCTCTTCGCGCAGCTCGACGCCGGTGACTTCGCCTTCAGCGTTCAAGGTGTTGCGCAGGTAGTCGTGGATCGCGAACGTCAGGTAGCCCTTGCCCGACCCGAAATCCGCCACGCGCACCGGTTTATCCAGCGCCAGCGGAGAGGTGGTCAGGGCATGACTGAACACTTCGATGAACTTGTTGATCTGCTTCCACTTGCGCGACATCGCCGGGATCAGCTCGTGCTTGCTGTTGGTCACGCCGAGGTCAGCGAGGAACGGCCGGCTCAGGTCGAGGAAGCGGTTTTTCTCGCGGTTATGCTCAGCGGACGGCACTTCACGCAATTGCTGGGGTTTGCTCTTGAACAGCGAGCTCTTGCCCTTTTTGCTGTATTCGAGCTGAGCTTCGTCGGTCAGGGACAACAAATGCGCATTTTTAAACGCTTCGGGCAGCATTGCGGCGATGGTCGCCACGCCTTCGGCCAGCGGGAAGTTCTTGGTGATGTCGCGGGTCTTGTAGCGATAGACGAAGGACAGGCAAGGCTGATCCTTGACCGTGAGCTGCTTGATGATCAGCCGCTGCAAATCCACTTCGGCGCCGACGTACTTGGCCAGCACCAGTTTGATGAAGGCGTTCTGGTCGAGGCTGGTTTGCAGCAGGTCGATGAATTGAGCGTGGTGATCCGGCGCGAGGCTGGCGGGAGTGGCGGTAACGGACATGGGCAAAACGGCCTCGGGCGGTGCGAATCGGGGAATGGCGGGTATTTTAGGGGGGATGGGGGTTTGGGACACGCTGTTATTTACCGAACGGTTTGAAAACCACCCCTCACCCCAACCCTCTCCCCAAAGGGGAGAGGGGAAAGGGAGCCAATTGGGGGTATTTCAAATCCTGAGTTCGACGCCGATTTTTCAGGTCGATGTAGCTCGAAAGAACAACTCGGTCGGCCCCCTCTCCCAAAGAAGGGGGGAGGGGAAAGGGAGCGGATAGGGGGGTATTTCAAATCCTGAGTTCGACGCCGGTTTTTCAGGTCGATGTAGCTCGAAAGAACAACTCGGTCGGCTCCCTCTCCCCTCTGGGGAGAGGGCTGGGGTGAGGGGTGGTTCTAAAGCCGAACGAAAAACCCGCCCCTAACCCAATACCACCAACCGATTCGGCAATTCGTTCCTCACCTGCGTCACCGGCACATGCACCTTGAGCAATTCGCCGCACGCTTCGATACACGTCACAAACCCCTGCAACGTCTGGCCCTGCTTCACCTGCTGGGTGAACGCCGCGACAATCGCATCCCAGCTCTTGTTATCCAGCCGTCTGGAAATCCCTTCGTCCACAAGAATCTCCACGTAGCGCTCGGCTTCGCAGACAAAGATCAGCATCCCGGTGCTGCCCACGGTGTGGTGCAGGTTCTGCTCCAGAAACTGCCGGCGCGCCAGGTTTGAGGCACGCCAGTGGCGAACCCGGCGCGGGATCAGGTGGGTGGTGACTTGGGGAATGCGGAACACCAGGCACAGCACGATAAAACTGGCCCACTGCACCAGCAACAGGCTGTGCATGGTCAGCACGCCGCTCAGGTAATGCACGACACCCGGCACCACCAGCGCCAGCAAACTGGCCCACAGCAACGGAATGTACGCGTAGTCGTCGGCGCGGGCCGCGAGCACGGTGACCAGTTCGGCATCGGTTTCGCGCTCGACCCGGGCAATCGCCTCGGCGACCTTGCGTTGTTCGTGTTCAGTCAGTAATGCCATGTTTACCCATGCCTTTTCATTATTGTTATCACCAGCCGCCCGACGAACCGCCGCCCCCGAAACTGCCCCCGCCGCCGCTGAAGCCCCCGCCGCCTCCACCGCCGCCGCCAAACCCTCCACCGCCGAAACCGCCGCTTGAACCACCGGAGCCGCCTCGGCCGGTCGGCAGGATACCGAGCATCTGGCAGATGAAAATAGTCAGGATGAACAACATCACCAGAAAGATGAACACGCCGGGATGGCGCGAGACGAAATCGCTGTCCTCATCACCTCGCGGCTCATAGACAGTCGACGGTTCGTCCAGCGGACTGCCGCCCAACACCACCAGCATCGCTGCGACCCCGTCGCTGATGCCCTTGCTGAAATTGCCGGTCTTGAACGCCGGGGTGATCACCTGGTTGATGATCACCGAACTCTGCGCATCGGTCAGGCGATCTTCCAGGCCATAACCGACTTCGATCCGAAGCTTGCGCTCATCCCGAGCGACGATCAGCAGCGCACCGTTGTTCTTGTCTTTCTGGCCAATGCCCCAGGCGCGCCCGAGTTGATAACCGAAATCGGCGATGTCGGTGCCCTGCAAGTCCGGCAACGTGACCACTACCAATTGCTCACCGGTCGCGGTTTCATGGGCCTGGAGCTGTTGCGTCAACTGCTCGCGCACCGCTGGCTCGATCATTTGGGCGTTGTCCACTACCCGTCCGGTCAGCGGCGGGAACTTCAACTCGGCCTGAGCCGTGACCGCAACAACCCAGAGCAACAGCACCAGGCCGGATTTGAAGATTCCCATCAGCACCTCTTCCTTAATGATTCACCCGGCGCACTACCAACTGCCGGAAGCCCCGCCACCGCCAAAGCTGCCACCGCCGCCCGAGAAACGGTCCGAGTCCGAATCAGAACTCGAACTGCTGCTGGAATCGTCAGAGCTGCTGGAGCTGCTGCTCCAACTCCAACTCGACTCCTGATCAGCCTTCGGTTCCCGTCGCGGCGGGCTGTCATCTTTGGCTGGCACGTATTTGTCAGACTCGGACGGGAAGTATTCCTCTTCTTGCCACGACCGGAGGAACCCCACGATGGGAATCCCCAGGAAGACACCAAAGAACACGAGCTTTACCCACCAAATCCAGTCAATCGAATCCAGCCAGCTCCTTTCCACGGAACGACTGACCACCCTCGGCAAATTGGCTGACCCAAGCATCCTTACGATCGAGGTAGTCCCGGCAATGATCCCTGAGGAGTACAGATCATCCTTGAAATAGGGAACGATCGATTCATTGATGATAAAGCCGGCCCACATGTCATTGATCTGCGCCTCAAGCCCGTACCCTACTTCAATCCGCACCTTACGGTCATCGCGCGCCACCAGCAGCAGGACGCCATTGTTTTTGTCCTTCTGCCCGATGCCCCAATGCCGGCCCAGTTGCACGCCGAACTCTTCGATGCTGTAGCCCCCCAGGCTCGGGACCGTGACTACCACCACTTGATCGGTCGTGGCCTGTTCCAGCCGCTCAAGCATTTGCTGAAGGTAAACCACCGCCGAAGGCGTCAAGAGTCCCGCGGTGTCGACGACTCGCCCGGTGAGCTTGGGAAACAGACTTTCCAGGGATGCTGCCGTTGCAGTGGCCGGTGCTGGCTCGACCTGCGAAACGGGCTGCGCTTGACGCAACACTAACCCGTCCGTGGGTGTTGGAGCCTGTTGCTGCGCCATCACGGCGCAACTGGTTACCAGCCACAGCGACAGCAGCGTGCCTCGCAGCACGCGCTGTACGCCGCCCATCAGAATTTAACTTGTGGCGCTTTGTCGGCGTCCGGGCTGGTGGCTTCAAAGGTTTCGCGGATCGGCAAATCGCTGTACATCACGCTGTGCCACAGGCGACCGGGGAAGGTGCGGATTTCGGTGTTGTACTTCTGCACGGCGAGGATGAAGTCGCGACGCGCCACGGCGATGCGGTTTTCGGTGCCTTCAAGTTGCGATTGCAGGGCCAGGAAGTTCTGGTTGGCCTTGAGGTCGGGGTAGCGTTCGGACACCACCATCAAACGGCTCAGGGCACCGGTCAGTTGATCCTGGGCTTGCTGGAATTGCTTGAGTTTTTCCGGGTTATCCAGCGTTTTGGCATCGACCTGGATCGACGTTGCCTTGGCCCGGGCTTCAATCACGGCGGTCAGGGTGTCTTCTTCATGCTTGGCGTAGCCCTTGACGGTTTCCACCAGGTTGGGGATCAGGTCGGCGCGGCGCTGGTACTGGTTCTGCACCTGGCCCCAGGCAGCCTTGGCCTGTTCGTCGAGGGTCGGAATGTTGTTGATGCCGCAACCCGCCAGCAGGGTGGTCAGCAGCATCAGGGCTGCGACTTGCAGGCTCGAGCGATAGTGAAGTCGTACATTCATGTAGTGGGTGCTCCCGTGCACATTCCGTTGAAAAACAACCTGCGACCTTCAAACCCGGCTGATGAGGCATAATCTGCCGCCACCACTGGATTGCATCGGGCCAATGGGCTAAAAGATGCCCTGCGCGAAAAAGAGTTCAGAAGTGTGCTGCATTTTCCTGAACAACGCCCGAACAACAATAGTCGCTCCCTAAATTTTGGCTGACCGGCGCGTATTCACTGCCGTTTAGGCCTTTGAGAAAACTATTCATGAAGAAGCTGTGTTTGCTGGGCCTGTTCGTCAGTCTGGCCAGTCATAACGTACTGGCCGCCACGACCCCCGCACCCCTGGAGAACAAGGACGCTTTCATCAGCAACCTGATGAAGCAAATGACCCTCGATGAAAAAATCGGCCAGTTGCGCCTGATCAGCATCGGCCCGGAAATGCCTCGGGAGCTGATCCGCAAGGAAATCGCCGCCGGCAACATCGGGGGCACGTTCAACTCGATCACCCGCCCGGAAAACCGTCCGATGCAGGACGCGGCCATGCGCAGTCGGTTGAAGATCCCGATGTTCTTCGCCTACGACGTGATCCACGGCCACCGGACCATTTTCCCGATCCCGATTGCCCTGGCGTCGAGCTGGGACATGGACGCTATCGCACGCTCCGGGCGCATCGCCGCCAAGGAAGCCGCGGCCGACAGCCTAGACATCACTTTCGCGCCGATGGTCGATATCTCCCGCGACCCACGATGGGGCCGGACGTCCGAAGGTTTCGGTGAAGACATCTATCTCGTTTCCCGCATCGCCGGCGTGATGGTCAAGGCCTTCCAGGGCCAGGGCGCCAACGCGGCCGACAGCATCATGGCCAGCGTCAAGCACTTCGCCTTGTACGGCGCGGTCGAGGGCGGTCGCGACTACAACGTGGTCGACATGAGCCCGGTCAAGATGTACCAGGATTACTTGCCGCCGTACCGCGCCGCGATTGATGCCGGCGCTGGCGGGGTGATGGTTGCGCTGAACTCGATCAACGGCGTACCGGCCACCGCCAACACCTGGCTGATGAACGACCTGTTGCGCAAGGAATGGGGCTTCAAGGGCCTGGCGGTCAGTGACCACGGGGCGATTTTCGAGCTGATCAAGCACGGCGTCGCAGCGGACGGTCGTGAAGCGGCGAAGCTGGCGATCAAGGCCGGCATCGACATGAGCATGAACGACACCCTGTACGGCAAAGAATTGCCGGGGCTGTTGAAGGCGGGCGAGATCGAGCAGAAAGATATCGACAACGCCGTGCGTGAAGTGCTGGCCGCCAAGTACGACATGGGCCTGTTCAAGGACCCGTACCTGCGTATCGGCAAGGCCGAGGATGACCCGGCCGACACCTACGCCGAAAACCGCCTGCACCGTCCGGAAGCCCGCGACGTGGCGCGCCGCAGCCTGGTGTTGCTGAAAAACCAGAATGACACCCTGCCGCTGAAGAAAACCGCGAAGATTGCTCTGGTCGGTCCATTGGCCAAAGCGCCGATCGACATGATGGGCAGCTGGGCCGCCGCCGGTAAGCCGGCGCAATCGGTAACCCTGTTCGACGGCATGAACGCCGCCGTGGCCGACAAGGCGACACTGATCTATGCGCGTGGCGCCAACATCACCAGCGACAAGAAAGTCCTCGATTACCTGAACTTCCTCAACTTCGATGCCCCGGAAGTGGTGGATGATCCGCGCTCGGCCCAGGTGCTGATCGACGAAGCGGTAAAAGCCGCCAAGGACGCCGATGTCGTCGTTGCAGCGGTAGGCGAATCCCGTGGCATGTCCCACGAATCGTCGAGCCGTACCGACTTGAACATCCCGGCCAACCAGCGCGAGTTGATCAAGGCCCTGAAAGCCACCGGCAAACCGCTGGTGCTGGTGCTGATGAACGGCCGGCCGCTGTCGATTCTTGAAGAGAAAGACCAGGCTGACGCGATTCTGGAAACCTGGTTCAGCGGCACTGAAGGCGGCAACGCGATCTCTGACGTGTTGTTCGGCGACTACAACCCATCGGGCAAACTGCCGATCACCTTCCCGCGTTCGGTGGGCCAGATTCCGACCTACTACAACCACCTGAGCATTGGCCGGCCGTTCACGCCGGGCAAACCGGGCAACTACACCTCGCAGTATTTCGATGACACCACCGGGCCCCTGTTCCCGTTCGGTTTCGGCTTGAGCTACACCACGTTCAGCGTGGACGACATGGCATTGTCGTCGACCACCCTGAACAAGACCGGCAAGCTCGACGCCAGCGTCATGGTGAAAAACACCGGCCAGCGTGACGGCGAAACCGTGGTGCAGCTCTACATCCAGGACGTGACCGGCTCGATGATCCGCCCGGTCAAGGAACTGAAGAACTTCCAGAAAGTAATGCTCAAGGCCGGCGAACAGAAAGTCGTGCACTTCACCATTACCGAGGACGACCTGAAGTTCTACAACGCCCAGCTGAAATACGCCGCGGAACCGGGCAAGTTCAACGTGCAGATCGGCCTGGACTCCCAGGACGTGACGCAGCAGAGCTTTGAATTGCTCTAACTATCCAAACGCCACAAAACTTGTGGGAGCGGGCTTGCTCGCGAAAGCGGTCTGACATTCAACTGATGTGTTGAATGTTCAGCAGCCTTCGCGAGCAAGCTCGCTCCCACAGTTGATTTGGGTTGAAATCAAATCTTGTGCCCGACACCAATCCTCCTGTAGGAGCGAAGCTTGCTCGCGAAGAGGCCGTCACATTCAACATCTTCGTTTAATGTGATGGCGCCTTCGCGAGCAAGCTTTGCTCCTACAGGGGTATGCGGTGTGGATGACTACCCGCGTCGATCCAGCAGATTCACCACCAGCCGATCCACATAGCCCCAAATCCTTTGCTTGACCCGCCGCCACAGCGGTCGGCGTTGCCATGCCTCGAGGCTGACTTCCTGGCTAAGTGCAAAGTCCTTCTCGAAACTCGCCACCACCGCCGCCGTCAACTTGGGGTCCAGCGCTTCAAGGTTGGCTTCCAGGTTGAAGCGCAGGTTCCAGTGGTCGAAGTTGCACGAACCGATGCTCACCCAGTCGTCCACCAGCACCATTTTCAGGTGCAGGAAGCACGGCTGGTACTCGAAGATTTTCACCCCGGCCTTGAGCAGTCGCGGGTAGTAGCGGTGCCCGGCGTAGCGCACTGATGGGTGATCGGTGCGCGGCCCGGTCAGCAGCAGGCGCACATCGATGCCACGCGCAGCAGCCTTGCGCAGCGAACGGCGGACTTTCCAGGTCGGCAGGAAATACGGGGTGGCCAGCCAGATTCGCTTTTGGCCGCTGTTCAAGGCACGGAACAGTGACTGCAGGATGTCCCGGTGCTGGCGGGCGTCGGCATAGGCGACCCGGCCCATGCCCTCGCCGATGGAAGGTACGCGGGGCAAACGTGGCAGGCCGAAGTGCGAGGCGGGTTTCCAGGCCCGGCGATGGCGGTTGGCGATCCATTGGCGGTCAAACAGCAATTGCCAGTCGAGCACCAGCGGCCCGGTTATTTCCACCATCACCTCGTGCCATTCGCTGGTGTCTTCGCCCGGCGTCCAGAATTCATCCGTGACACCGGTACCACCGACCACCGCCAGGTTCTGGTCCACCAACAGCAACTTGCGGTGATCGCGATAGAAGTTGCCGACCCAACGCCGCCAGCTCAGGCGATTGTAGAAACGCAGTTCCACACCCGCCGCCATCAAGCGTTGACGCAGATTCAGCGTGAACGCCAGGCTGCCATAGTCATCGAACAGGCAACGCACCCGTACACCGCGCTCGGCGGCTTGCACCAGCGCCTGGACCATGGCCTCGGCGCAGGCCCCCGCCTCCACCAGATACAGCTCCAGTTCGACTTGTTCTTCAGCGCGGGCAATCGCCACCAACATGCGCGGAAAGAACTGCGGGCCATCGATCAGCAGTTCGAAGCTATTGCCTTCACGCCACGGGAATACGGCACCGGCCATGTCAGCGGGCCGTGAAAATCAGTACCGCACCCACCGGTACCGACAGACTGATGGCCGACAAACCGGCAACCTTGCGCAAACTTTCCAGCCCGGGGGCCAGGTCGAAATCTTCAGCGTTGATCACCAGCGGCTCCAGGGTCACCACTTGAAAGCGCCGGTCATCGAGCCGGGTCGCCAGCAGTTCAGCGTTGTATTCGTGTTGTTTGCCGTGAAGGCTGACGGTCAGCGGCAAACGCAACTCCAGCTGTGCACCGGGGGCCAGGTCGTTGATCGGTCGCAAGTCGATCTGCGCGGTGATCAGCGCTTCAGGGAAGGTCTGGATTTCGAACAGATCCTTGCGCATCCGCTCGTCACGCAGCGGGATGCCGCTGTTCACCGAGTCCATCTCGATTTCTACTTGCGCCAGGCCCGTCGGCTCGACTTTGCCGTGCAACACCAGAAAGCGCTGCACTTCGGAAATGTTGGCGTTTTTGGTGCTGATGAACGACAGCCGCGATGACTCACCGTCCAGGTACCAATCGGCGCGGGCCGACAGCGTGGCACCGGCCAGCAGCAGGAAGCCGAGGGTTTTGCAGAGGGAGCGGTTGAACATAGAGACTCGTGGGGCAGATAAACCTGAGCGAACCTTAACCGGGCATGGGCGTGTTGCAAACCTTGAAGATCAAAAGATCGCAGCCTTCGGCAGCTCCTACAGGGGAATGGCGTACATCCGTAGGAGCTCGATCTTTCAAGGTGCCAACCGGCATCCTTGGCGCTCGCCGATCCATTGCGCGCTATTGCTGCGCCCCATGCCGCTGGCCGTCACGCGTTTGGTCGCTTCGTCATCGGTAAACCCACTGGTGGGCAACCACTGTTTTACATAGCCACGGCAATACCCGGCGTCGTTGTTCATCACATAACGACACGAGCAATATTCCTTGGCGGTGTAGGCGCTGATGATGTCCGGAAAGGCCCACAGCGCCACTCGCTCTTGCCAGATCCAGCCGAGCAACACCACCAGCAGCAATAACAGAACGCTGACAACGGGGCGACGGCGAACAAAACGGCTCATGGCTGCACCTTCCCGGCAAACGCCTTGAGCGCGAGTTTGAGCAATTCGTTGTGCCGGTAACTGCCATCACGATCATCGCCATAGCGGACGATCACCAGATTTTCACTCGGAATCACATACAGCGCCTGCCCCCAATGCCCCAACGCGGCAAAGGTGTCGGCCGGTGCGGCAGGCCACGGTTGCGCCGCGCCATCCACCGCACGATTGAGCCACCACTGGCCGCCGGGCACGGCCTCGTCCTGATGGGCGCGATACCCGGCAAACGGTTCGCGGTTAAAAGTGACCCAGTCCTTGGGCAGCAATTGCCGATCCCCCCAACGACCGTCGCGAGCCATCAACAAACCGACCCGCGCCAGATCCCGGGCGGTGAGGTAGGCGTAGGACGAGGCGACAAACGTGCCGGTGGCATCGGTTTCCCAAACGGCATGGCGAATGCCCAAGGGCTCGAACAGCGCGGTCCACGGATAATCCGGATAGCGGCTCGGGCCGACGATGTTCTTCAGCGCCGCAGACAGCAGGTTGCTGTCGCCGCTGGAATAGCGGAACGCCTGGCCCGGCGCTGCATATTCATCGTGCCCGGCGGTGAACGCGGCCATGTTCGAATGGCCACGGGTGTAGAGCATGGCCACCACCGAAGATTTCAATGGTGCGTATTCGTAGTCTTCCTGCCAGTCCAGGCCGGAGGCCCAGTGCAGCAGGTCGGCCAGGGTGATCGCCGGGTGATTTTCCAGCGCCGGGTAAAACTTCACCGCCGGGTCCTGCAACGTGAACAAGCCTTCGCCATAGGCCACGCCAAGCACCGCGGCCATCAGGCTTTTGCTGATGGACCAGGTCAGGTGCGGGGTGTCGGCGGTGGTCGCGCCGGCGTAGCGCTCGTAGATCAGTTGACCGTCGCGGATCACCAGCAAAGCGTCGGTGCGGATGCCGGTTCGCGTGGCGTCGTCGCGGGTGGGGAAGGCGTAGGTTTCCATCGCTTCGAGGGCCGGGCCGGTGATTTTCGGGCCTTGTGGCCATTGTTCGGCGGGCCAGTTTTCGGCGTGGGCCGTCAGGCTGAGCAGGAGCATGAAAAGCAGGGACACGCCTTTGAACATGGTGAGGGCTCGGGGGATGGGCCTGCTGAGACTAGTTGAGGTTGGTTACAGTTTTGGCATTTGTGGTGTTAATGAGGCCGCATTCGCGAGCAAGCCCGCTCCCACAGGGATCTTCAGTGATCACAAAATTTGTGTGCAAAGGAGATCAAATGTGGGAGCGGGCTTGCTCGCGAAGAGGCCAGTCAATCCAGCGAAGATCCCGCCAAAGCCTTGGCCAACCGCTTCCCCCGCGCCCCCGACGCCAGATCCATCACCGCTCGATCGCGCTGCCACATCGCCACCCACAACGGCGGCCCACCCGCCAACGCCTGATCCACCTCAGCCTTGAGCCCCTCAAACTGCGCAAACAACCCGCCCAACACCACATGCCCGGCCGCACTACTTGGCGCCTGGCGACTGGCCTCAGCACACCCGGCCAACAGCGCCAGTAAGCGCAGTTGCAGGGTTTGCGGCCAGTCACTGTCCTGACCGACGCCATACAGCCACGCGGTCATGGCGCTCAACACATAGATGTCTTCCAGCGTGCGGAACGGTTTGACATAAGCGTCCCAGCCATCGCCCGCCAGCAACTCGCAGAAGGCATTGTCGAGAAACACCCGACCATGGCTGATGTCCGGCATCAACGGTATGGCCGGGAGTTTTTCCAGGCGCACGCCCGGTTCACCGGGATACACCACCGCCAGGCTCAGTCGCGGTTTTTCGCCAGGCTCTTCGCTGCGTGCGGCGATCAGCAGCCAGTCGGCGGCATCGCCAGCGGTGACGAAATCCTTGCGCCCGTTCAGGCGCAGGTCCTTGAGGCGGGTCTGCATGTCCGCCGGGCGCAGGCTGCGCTGTTCGGTCGCGCACAACGCGCCGAGGCTCTGCGGCGCACTCGGCCAGAGCATGCGCAATGCCGCCTGATACCCCACCAGAAACGCCAGCCCCGGCGTCGCCATCAAGCGTGCGCCGGCCACCGCCAATTCGAACGGCGTGACCGTGCCCAACTGATGCAACAAGGTCGCGAAACCTTCGGCCAGGTCAGCGTTGGCGGGCACGCGTTCGCGGCGATTGAGCAGGGTTTGCCAGGGCATTAAGAGGCTCCTTGTGGGCTGTCATATAAGCATCACCAAAGCTTCATGGCGATGACACCGGGGCTACATAGCCTGACTTTGCACAACACGGCTGCATAAAGAAAGTCGATCGGCTGCAACCCACGACGGGTGCCCGGCCCGTACGGAGATTCACAATGACTCAGATCGCCCGCATCAGCGACACCGGCAATGAACGCCGCCTGCAAGCCGAACGCCTGATCGGCAGCAAGGCCTTGCAAGAAGCCCAGGCTTTGCGTTTCAACGTGTTCAGCGGCGAATTCAACGCCAAGCTGAAAGGCGCTGAGCGCGGTCTGGACATGGATGATTATGATGTTCACTGTGCCCACATCGGCGTGCGTGACTTGAACACCGGCCGTCTGGTGGCGACTACCCGTTTGCTCGACCACACCGCCGCCAGCAGCCTGGGCAAGTTCTACAGTGAAGAAGAATTCAGCTTGCACGGTCTGGTTCACTTGAAAGGCCCGATCCTGGAAATCGGCCGCACCTGCGTCGACCCGGCCTACCGCAACGGCGGCACCATCGCCGTGCTCTGGGGTGAATTGGCCGAAGTCCTCAACCAGGGCGGCTACAGCTATTTGATGGGCTGCGCGAGCATCCCGATGCAAGACGGCGGGATTCAGGCACACGCGATCATGCAGCGCCTGCGCGAACGCTACCTGTGCACCGAACACCTGCGCGCCGAACCGAAAAAGCCGCTGCCGACCCTGGATATTCCCTCGAACGTGATCGCGGAAATGCCACCGCTGCTGAAGGCCTATATGCGCCTGGGCGCGAAGATTTGCGGCGAGCCGTGCTGGGACGAAGACTTCCAGGTCGCCGACGTGTTCATCCTGCTCAAGCGCGACGAACTCTGCCCGCGTTACGCCAAACACTTCAAGGCGGCCATGTAATGAGCCGCCTTCGGGTGTACGCGCGAATTGCGCGAGTGCTTTTCGTGGTCGCGCTGGGATTGACCATGGCCAGTGTGTTTGGCTTGTTCGAACGCGCGGGGATTGCCCATTCGATGGTTCGGCGTCAGCGTTGGTCGCGGTTTTTCATGGCGCGGCTGAGCAACGCCCTGCCCTTTCGCGTGACCGTGCACGGTGAGCTGCCGAAGACGCCGATGCTGTGGGTCAGCAATCACGTGTCCTGGACCGACATCCCGCTGCTGGGCATGATCACGCCGCTGTCGTTCCTGTCCAAGGCCGAAGTGCGCACTTGGCCGGTAGCCGGCTGGTTGGCGGCCAAAGCGGGCAGCCTGTTTATCCGCCGGGGTTCGGGCGACAGTCAGTTGATCCGCAAGCAGATGACCCGTCACCTGGAGCAACAGCATCCGCTGCTGATGTTCCCGGAAGGCACCACCACCGATGGCCGTTCGTTGCGTACCTTCCACGGTCGTCTGTTGTCAGCAGCGATTGACGCTGAAGTGGCGATGCAGCCGGTGGCGATTCGGTATCTGCGCGATGGCGAAATCGATGCGCTGGCGCCGTTCATTGGCGACGATGATTTGCTCTCGCACCTGATGCGTTTGTTTGCCAATGATCGGGGGGATGTGGAGATTCACTTGCTCAAGCCGATTGCGTGCGAAGGTCGCGAGCGTGCGGCGCTGGCGTTCGAAGCGCAGCAGGCGGTGCAGAAGGCATTGTTTGGGGCGATCCCGGAAAAACAGCAAATCCCGATGCGCCCTGCTATCGCAGCTTAAACCCACATCTTCCTGAGCAAACAAAATCCCCTGTGGGAGCGGGCTTGCTCGCGAATGCGATGTGTCAGTCGACAGCAATGTTGAATGTCAGTCCGCTTTCGCGAGCAAGCCCGCTCCCACATGGGTTTGTGCAAACTGTTGCAACTGTGGATAGAACAACCTGAAATCCTCACTCAACGGCTCATACAACACCCGCAACTCCTGCATCGCCCCCGCCAGTTCCTCAGGCTTGGTCAACCGCCGGGAAATCCCCCGCAGCACCTGCGCCAGCACTTCGAAATCCTCGTACGACCCCAACCAGTCATTCGCCACCATGTGCGGCGCGATTTGCGCCAGGCGTTCCGGCAGTTGCGGCTCGCTGGACAGCACCCGGTACACGTCCGAGGTGAACAGCGCCAGCGGCTGATCAGCGTAGAGCGTCCAGTCCCGCGCAAGGCAATGGTCGAAAAACACGTCGAGGACAATCCCGGCATAGCGCCGACGGGTGACGGAAAACCGTGACAAGGCGATGTCCACCAACGGATGGCGGTCGGTAAACACGTCGATGCTGCGATGCAGCTGGATGGCGGCTTCGATCTCCGGGTTGAACTGCCCTTGCAGCCGCCCTTTGACGAAATCGCCGTAGAGGCTGCCGAGCAATTGACCGGGGCGCTGGCCACCGAGGTGCAGATGTGCGAGATAATTCATGGGCGCAGCTTAGCACTGCGCATTCGTATCGACACCCAACGTATCGTTATAACCCGATATACCGATTTACTCGGTCATCAGACCAAAATCATATTGGTATATCGGGATATACCGATTTAAAGTTCGCCCCATCGCGATATAGCGTTTTACTCATCACGAGCCCACACCATGACCCTAGACCTCGACGAAATAATAAAAGCCCTGGCACACCCAGTACGCCGAGACATCCTCATCTGGCTGAAAGACCCCAAGGTCCAGTTTCCGGAACAGATCCACAACCACGAGTACGGCATTTGCGCCGGGCAGATCGATCAACGCTGCGGCCTGTCGCAGTCGACCGTGTCCGCGCATTTGGCAACGCTGCAGCGTGCGGGTCTGATCAGCAGCCAGAAAGCCGGTCAATGGCACTTCTTCAAACGCAACGAGGACGTGATACAGGCGGCCCTCGACGCCATCGTCAAAGAGCTCAGCGCTCCGACAAGGAATTAACAATGCCCCTCTCGCTACTCATTCTGGCCCTGAGCGCCTTCGCCATCGGCACCACCGAGTTCGTCATCATGGGCCTGCTGCCCGATGTGGCGGCCGACCTCGGTGTATCGATCCCGGGCGCCGGCTGGCTGGTGACCGGTTACGCCCTGGGCGTGGCCATCGGTGCGCCGTTCATGGCACTGGCCACCGCCCGCTTGCCGCGCAAGGCCGCCCTGGTAGCGTTGATGGGGATTTTCATTGTCGGCAACCTGCTTTGCGCCATGGCCAGTGACTACAACGTGCTGATGTTCGCCCGTGTGGTCACCGCCCTGTGCCACGGCGCGTTCTTCGGTATCGGTTCGGTGGTAGCGGCAGGCCTGGTGCCGGCCAACAAACGCGCTTCAGCCGTGGCCCTGATGTTCACCGGTTTGACCCTGGCCAACGTCCTCGGCGTGCCGTTGGGCACTGCGCTCGGTCAGCAATATGGCTGGCGTTCGACCTTCTGGGCGGTGACCGTCATCGGCGTGATCGCACTGATCGGCCTGATCCGTTTCCTGCCGGCCAAGCGTGATGAAGAAAAACTCGACATGCGTGCCGAACTGCGCGCCCTCAAAGGCGCCGGGATCTGGCTGTCGTTGAGCATGACCGCGTTGTTCGCCGCCTCGGTCTTCACCCTGTTCACCTATGTGGCACCGCTGTTGGGCGAAGTCACCGGTGTCTCGCCACGCGGCGTGACCTGGACCCTGATGCTCATCGGCCTGGGCCTGACGGTCGGCAACATCATCGGCGGCAAGCTCGCGGACAAAGGCATGGCGGCGACGCTGATCGGTGTGTTCATCACCATGGCAGTGGTTTCCACCGTGCTGACCTGGACCAGCGTTGCGCTGATCCCGACTGAAATCACCCTGTTCCTCTGGGCCACCGCGTGTTTCGCCGCCGTACCGGCCCTGCAAGTGAACGTGGTGACCTTCGGCAAAGCGGCACCGAACCTGGTGTCGACCCTGAACATCGGCGCGTTCAACGTCGGCAACGCACTCGGTGCCTGGGTCGGCGGCAGCGTCATCGCCCACGGCTTCGGGCTGACCAGCGTGCCACTCGCGGCTGCCGCACTGGCGGTACTCGCCCTGCTGGTAACCCTGATTACTTTCCGTCAGAGCGGTAACCCCGAACTGGCCCCTGCTACCAACTGAAACCTCACGAGGGTTGTATTTCATGACGACTATTTTCGATCCGATCAAACTGGGCGACCTCGAGTTGGCCAACCGCATCATCATGGCACCGCTGACCCGCTGCCGCGCCGACGAAGGCCGTGTGCCGAACGCGTTGATGGCCGAGTACTACGTACAACGTGCCTCGGCCGGCCTGATCCTCAGCGAAGCCACCTCGGTTACACCGATGGGCGTCGGCTACCCGGACACCCCGGGCATCTGGTCCAACGACCAGGTACGCGGCTGGGCCAACGTGACCAAAGCGGTCCACGCGGCCGGCGGCAAAATTGTCCTGCAACTGTGGCACGTCGGCCGGGTTTCCCACCCGTCGTACCTGAACGGCGAAGCACCGGTCGCACCGAGCGCCATCCAGCCGAAAGGTCACGTCAGCCTGGTTCGTCCGTTGGCCGACTACCCAACCCCACGCGCCCTGGAAATCGCTGAAATCGCTGATGTCGTCGACGCTTACCGCGTCGGTGCCGAAAACGCCAAGGCTGCCGGTTTCGACGGCGTGGAAATCCACGGCGCCAACGGCTACCTGCTCGACCAATTCCTGCAAAGCAGCACCAACCAGCGCACCGACAACTACGGCGGCTCCCTGGAAAACCGTGCACGCCTGCTGCTGGAAGTGACGGATGCCGCGATCGAAGTCTGGGGCGCCGGCCGTGTCGGTGTGCACCTGGCACCGCGCGCTGATTCCCATGACATGGGCGATGACAACCTGTCTGAGACCTTCACTTACGTGGCTCGCGAATTGGGCAAACGTGGCATCGCCTTCATTTGCTCCCGCGAGAAAGAAGCCGGCGACAGCCTGGGCCCGCAATTGAAAGAAGCCTTCGGCGGCCCGTACATTGCCAACGAGCGCTTCACCAAGGACAGCGCCAACGCCTGGCTGGCCGAAGGCAAGGCCGATGCGGTCGCGTTCGGCGTACCGTTCATTGCCAACCCGGACCTGCCTGCACGCTTGAAGGCAGACGCGCCGCTTAACGAAGCGCGCCCGGAACTGTTCTACGCCAAGGGCCCGGTCGGTTATATCGACTATCCAACGCTGTAAACCTCGCTGACATTAAAAAGCCCCGACTCGAAAGAGCCGGGGCTTTTTTGTGTGCAGCGCTCAAAAGACCGCAAGATTCGGACGCTGCCGCGGGTTTATTTACAGTCATTCACACGCACGAAACAAAATCCCTACAAATTACGTAGCTCACTACCTATCAACCTGCTACTAGTGCGTATATAAAAGCACATCAAGGTGCCGAGGCGCGCAAAGCAGATTTTGCTGCTGCCTAGAGCATTGAAACAACCTGATCCAATTACGCATTTTGTTTCATTTGCGCAGGCTGGGGCTCAAGCGCAGCATATCCAACCCTGTATCGACCCACCGCTCGGCTTCGGCGTGCAGCTCGAAGCTGTCCGGCGCCAGCAACCACTGATACAGGATGCCGTCGATGTAGGCATGCAGGCTGATCGCCGCGCGAGCCGTGTCGAGATCTTCCGGCAATTGGCCCCGATTCACCGCGTTCGTCAGGGCCAGGGCAATTCGCACGTTGCAGTCTAAGCTGACCGTCCGGCGTTGCTGGCGCAGGTCACACATTTCATCGGTGAATTCGCACTTATGAAACAGAATCTCATTGATGCGTCGGGTTTTCGGGTCCAGAGCAACTTGATGAAACAAATGAGTCAGCAGCTTGCGCATACAGCCCAGCGGATCGAGTTCGTCCTCGCTCTCGCTGGCCTTGGCCATTTCATCCAGAGGCTCATGCAAGGTATCGAGCATCGCCTGCACCAGGTCCGCCTTGTTGCTGAAATGCCAGTAGATGGCCCCGCGAGTCACGCCGGCCAAGGTCGCGATGTCCGCCAGTGTCGTGCGCGCCACGCCCCTTTCATAAAAGGCTTTCTCTGCCGCTTCGAGTATCTGGCTACGGGTTTCTTGAGCTTCCTCTTTGGTACGACGGACCATGGCAGTACAACCTCAATCAGGATGCTTCAGCGATGTCTGAATATGCGCTGAATAAAAGTGGAGCGAACGTTCTCGGACGTCGTCCCCGGCCTACAATTCAAACCTTTAAGCGGCATTTGTAACGGTGTGGGTACGCAGCCAAGGTATTTACAAACAACCATGAACGTAAGTATATTCCTTAGCAAGCTACTTATCCACTCAGCGCACATTTTTTAACCTTCCACATTTCTAGTGCGCATCTTGCGCGCCTGACCCGAGGATTTTCATGCAATTCAAGCCAGCTGTTACCGCTCTGGTCACCGCCGTCGCCCTCGCATCGCTGCTCAGCGGATGTAAAAAGGAAGAGGCACCTCCTGCCGCTCCCGCCCCTCAGGTCGGCGTCGTCACCCTGCAACCTCAAGCCTTTACCCTGACATCCGAACTTCCAGGCCGTACCAGTGCGTACCGCATCGCCGAAGTCCGCCCTCAGGTCAACGGCATCATTCTCAAGCGCCTGTTCAAGGAAGGCGGCGACGTCAAGGCTGGCCAGCAGCTCTATCAGATCGATCCGTCGGTCTATGAAGCCACTCTGAAAAGCGCCGAAGCCAACCTGCAACAGACCAAGTCGATCTCCGATCGCTACAAGCAACTGGTCAATGAGCAAGCCGTCAGCCGTCAGGAATACGACACCGCCACGGCCAATCGTTTGCAATCGGAAGCGTCCCTGCAGTCGGCCCAGATCAACGTGCGCTACACCAAGGTCTACGCACCGATCACCGGTCGTATCGGCCGCTCTTCGGTGACCGAAGGCGCGCTGGTCACCAGCGGCCAGACCGATGCGATGGCAGTCATCCAGCAGTTGGACCCGATCTACGTAGACGTCACCCAGTCTTCGGTGGAGTTGCTTGAACTGCGTCGCGAACTGGAAAGCGGTCGCCTGCAAAAGGCTGGCGACAACTCGGCCGCGGTCAAGCTGACCCTGGAAGATGGCAGCCAGTACAAGCAGGACGGCAAACTGGAATTCTCCGAAGTCTCGGTTGACCAGACCACCGGTTCCGTCACCCTGCGCGCCGTGTTCCCCAACCCTGATCACACCCTGCTGCCCGGCATGTTCGTGCACGCCCAGTTGCAATCCGGTGTGAACAGCGCGGCGATCCTCGCGCCACAACAAGGCATCACCCGTGACCTCAAAGGCACCCCGACCGCACTGGTCGTCGGTCCCGATAACAAGGTCGAGCTGCGTCAGCTCAAGGCCAGCCGTACAGTCGGCAGCCAATGGTTGATCGAAGACGGTCTCAAGGCAGGCGATCGCCTGATTACCGAAGGGCTGCAATTCGTCAAACCTGGCGTTGAAGTCAAGGCCACTGAAGCAACTAACGTTGGCAAGAACCCGGCCCCCGCTCAGACAGCTGATAAGGCTTACAGCGGCAAAGGGGAGTAAACCATGTCGAAATTTTTTATCGACCGTCCGATTTTCGCTTGGGTAATAGCCCTGGTGATCATGCTGGTCGGGGCTCTATCGATCCTCAAACTGCCCATCAACCAGTACCCGAGCATTGCGCCGCCGGCCATTGCGATCTCCGTGACCTACCCAGGCGCGTCCGCACAAACCGTGCAGGACACCGTGGTGCAGGTCATCGAGCAACAGCTCAACGGTATCGATAACCTGCGTTATGTGTCGTCGGAAAGTAACTCCGACGGCAGCATGACCATTACCGCGACTTTCGAGCAGGGCACCAACTCCGATACCGCGCAGGTTCAGGTCCAGAACAAACTGAACCTGGCCACCCCGCTGCTGCCGCAAGAAGTGCAGCAACAGGGTATTCGCGTGACCAAGGCAGTGAAAAACTTCCTGCTGGTCATCGGCGTAGTGTCGCAAGACGGCAGCATGTCCAAGGACGACCTGTCCAACTACATCGTGTCGAACATGCAGGACCCGATTTCCCGGACCGCCGGTGTCGGTGACTTCCAGGTCTTCGGTGCCCAGTACGCAATGCGGATCTGGCTCGACCCTGCCAAGCTGAACAACTACAACCTGACCCCGGCCGATGTCAGTGCCGCGATCTCGGCACAGAACGTTCAAATCTCCTCCGGTCAACTCGGCGGTTTGCCAGCGTTGCCTGGCCAGCAATTGAACGCCACGATCATCGGCAAGACCCGTCTGCAGACTGCCGAGCAGTTCAAGGCAATCCTGCTGAAGGTCAACAAGGACGGCTCGCAAGTGCGTGTCGGTGATGTCGCCGATGTCGGTCTGGGTGGTGAGAACTCCAGTATCGCGGCCCAGTTCAACGGCAAGCCGGCTTCCGGTCTGGCGGTGAAACTGGCCAACGGCGCCAACGCCCTTGATACGGCCAAGGCCCTGCGTAAAACCATCAACGACCTGAAACCGTTCTTCCCTGAAGGGATGGAAGTGGTGTTCCCGTACGACACCACTCCGGTGGTGACCGAGTCGATCAAGGGTGTGGTTGAAACCCTGGTCGAAGCGATCGTGCTGGTGTTCCTGGTGATGTTCCTGTTCCTGCAGAACTTCCGCGCCACCGTCATCACCACGATGACTGTACCGGTGGTATTGCTGGGTACGTTCGGGATCCTCGCGGCGTTCGGTTTCAGCATCAACACCCTGACCATGTTCGGTATGGTGTTGGCCATCGGCTTGCTGGTGGACGATGCCATCGTCGTGGTGGAAAACGTCGAACGGGTAATGAGCGAGGAAGGACTGTCGCCCAAGGAAGCCACCAAGAAATCCATGGGGCAGATCCAGGGTGCACTGGTCGGTATCGCGCTGGTGCTGTCGGCGGTACTGCTGCCAATGGCATTTTTCAGCGGTTCCACCGGTGTGATCTACAAACAGTTCTCGATCACCATCGTCTCGGCCATGGCCCTGTCGGTAATGGTTGCGCTGATCTTCACCCCGGCACTTTGCGCCACCATGCTCAAGGCGATTCCGAAAGGCGAGCACGGCACACCGAAACGCGGCTTCTTTGGCTGGTTCAACCGTAACTTCGACCGTGGCGTCAAAAGCTACGAGCGCGGTGTCGGCAACATGCTCAAGCACAAGATCCCGTACCTGCTGGCTTACCTGCTGATCATCGTCGGCATGATCTGGTTGTTCACCCGCATCCCGACGGCGTTCCTGCCGGAAGAAGACCAGGGTGTACTGTTCGCCCAGGTGCAAACCCCGGCCGGTTCCAGTGCCGAACGCACCCAAGTGGTGATCGACGAGATGCGTTCCTACCTGCTGGAGAAAGAATCCGGCGCGGTAGCCTCGGTGTTCACCGTGAACGGCTTCAACTTCGCCGGTCGCGGCCAGAGCTCTGGCCTGGCGTTCATCATGCTCAAGCCATGGGGCGAGCGTAACGCTGACAACAGCGTGTTTGCCCTGGCAGGCCGTGCCCAACAGCATTTCTTCACCTTCCGCGATGCCATGGTGTTTGCCTTCGCACCGCCGGCGGTACTGGAGTTGGGTAACGCCACCGGTTTCGACGTGTTCCTGCAAGACCGTGCCGGTATCGGTCACGACAAGCTGATGGCTGCGCGTAACCAGTTCCTCGGCATGGCCGCACAGAGCAAGGTGCTGTATCAGGTGCGTCCTAACGGCCTGAACGACGAGCCGCAATACCAGCTCGAAATCGACGACGAGAAAGCCAGCGCCCTGGGCCTGACCCTCTCCGACATCAACAGCACGCTGTCGATCTCCTTCGGTAGTAGCTATGTGAACGACTTTATCGACCGTGGTCGGGTGAAGAAGGTTTACGTTCAAGGCAAACCTGGCTCGCGGATGAGCCCGGAAGACTTGAAGAAGTGGTATGTGCGCAACAGCGCGGGCACCATGGTGCCGTTCTCCGCGTTCGCCAAGGGCGAGTGGGTGTACGGTTCGCCGAAACTGGCCCGTTACAACGGCGTAGAAGCGATGGAAATCCTTGGGGCTCCGGCACCAGGCTATTCCACCGGTGAAGCCATGGCCGAAGTTGAAGCCATTGCCAAGAAACTGCCGGCAGGTGTGGGTATTTCCTGGACAGGTTTATCCTACGAGGAGCGGCTGTCCGGCTCCCAGGCGCCAGCGCTTTACGCCCTGTCGCTGCTGATGGTGTTCCTGTGTCTGGCGGCCCTGTATGAAAGCTGGTCGATTCCGATCGCGGTCATGCTCGTGGTGCCGTTGGGGATTATCGGTGCGTTGATGGCCACCAGCCTGCGCGGTCTGTCCAACGACGTGTACTTCCAGGTGGGTCTGTTGACGACCATCGGTCTGGCATCGAAAAACGCCATTCTGATCGTCGAGTTCGCCAAGGCACTGCACGAGCAAGGCAAGTCCCTGCGCGAGGCGGCCATCGAGGCCTGCCGCATGCGTCTGCGACCGATCATCATGACGTCGCTGGCCTTCGTTCTCGGTGTGGTTCCGCTGGCCATCTCCACGGGCGCCGGTTCGGGTAGCCAGCATGCGATCGGCACCGGGGTAATTGGCGGTATGATCACCGCCACGATCCTGGCGATCTTCTGGGTCCCACTGTTCTTCGTCACCGTGTCGTCCATCGGCCAGCGTAATAAAGCCGACGAGGATGACGCCAATGAAACTCCTAAAGAGGCTGGCCAATGAGCAAGTCGCTACTCTCCCTAGCTGTTGCCGCTTTCGTGCTCGGTGGCTGCTCGCTGATTCCTGACTATCAGCAGCCCGCAGCACCGGTGGCGAATCAGTTCCCGCAAGGTCCGGCGTATTCGCCGGCCCAGGCGCCGAACCAGGCTGCGGCCGAACAAGGCTGGAAGCAGTTTTTCCATGACCCGGCGCTGCAGCAGATGATCCAGGTCGCCCTGGAAAACAACCGTGACCTGCGTGTCGCAGCCCTGAACATCGACGCCTTCGCGGCCCAATACCGCATCCAGCGTGCCGATCTGTACCCGGCTGTTTCGGCCAACGGCACCGGTAGCCGCCAGCGTGTTCCGGCGGACGCCTCGCAAACCGGCCGAGCGGGCATCACCAGTTCCTACTCGGCTACGGTCGGTATCAGCGCCTATGAACTCGACCTCTTCGGTCGGGTTCGCAGCCTGAGCGAAGAAGCCCTGCAGAAGTACTTCGCCACCGAAGAAGCACGGCGTAGTACCCAGATCAGCCTGGTGGCCAGTGTGGCCAACGCCTACCTGACCTGGCAGGCCGACAAGGAACTGCTGAAGCTGACCCAGGACACCCTCGGCGCGTTCGAGGAGAGCTACAAGCTCACCTCCCGCAGCAACGAAGTGGGTGTCGCCTCGGCCCTGGACCTGGCCCAGTCGCGTACCTCGGTGGAAAACGCCCGGGCGCAACTGGCCAAGTACACCCGTCAGGTCGCCCAGGATGAAAACAGCCTGGTGCTGCTGCTCGGCACTGGCGTCCCGGCCAACCTGCAAGCGGCCAAGCCTTTGTCGGACGACCTGCTGAGCGATGTACCGCCGGGCCTGCCGTCGGACTTGCTGCAACGCCGTCCGGACATCCTCCAGGCCGAATACAACCTGAAGGCTGCCAACGCCAACATCGGCGCGGCGCGGGCTGCGTTCTTCCCGAGCATCAGCCTGACCGCCAATGCCGGGACCCTGAGCCCGGACCTGTCCGGTCTGTTCAAGGGTGGTTCGGGGACCTGGCTGTTCTCGCCGCAGATCAACCTGCCGATCTTCAACGCCGGCAGCCTGCGCGCCAGCCTGGATTACTCGAAAATCCAGAAAGACATCGGCGTGGCGAACTACGAGAAGTCCATTCAAACGGCCTTCCAGGAAGTCGCCGACGGCCTGGCCGCTCGCCAGACCTACACCGAGCAGTTGCAAGCCCAGCGTGATTTCGTCACTGCGAACCAGGACTACTACCGTCTGGCCGAGCGTCGCTACCGCATTGGTGTCGACAGCAACCTGACCTTCCTCGATGCCCAGCGTCAGCTGTTCAGTGCCCAACAGGCGCTGATCACCGACCGTTTGGCGCAATTGAACAGCGCAGTCAATCTGTACAAGGCGCTGGGTGGTGGCTGGAACGAACAAACGGCGAAGAACGAGCCGTTGAAAGAAGAAGCGCCGAAGTTGAAGTTGTTCTGATAGCGCTTTGAACACAAGAAGCCCACCGATTGGTGGGCTTTTTGTTGGCTGCGGGAAAGATGTATCGCCCGGTCTGACGCCATCGCGAGCAAGCTCGCTCCCACATTAGATTTGCGCTCACCACAGTCCCCTGTGGGAGCGGGCTTGCTCGCGAAGAGGCCAGCCAACACAACACAAAACCCAAGCCAATCTTACGTTCGATAATCGCCCAAAACCCGCTTTCCCCAATTGAACCGCCCCGTCCATCCCCCGCACCATTCGCCCCACAAAACCAATAACAACAGGTTCGACACCATGCCCCCACGCCCTGCCCTGTCCGGCTGATCTCGCCCGTTTTTTGCCCCCAGATTCAACCCCTTGTGTCTGCACCCTCAGGTTGCGGCAGCGCCCCGTTTCACCCCTAACAATTAGAGAGACCCGAGCCCATGAAACCTTCCACCGCGCAGTACATGTTTCCCAGCCTGATCGCCGCCGCACTGGCCAGTAGCGCCCTGCCCGCCGCCGCCGAGGAGTCGGGTTTTGTCGATGGGGCCAAGGTCAACCTCAACCTGCGCAACTTCTACATCAACCGCAACTTCACCAACCCGACCAAGGCCCAAGGCAAGGCTGAGGAATGGACGCAAAACTTCATCCTCGACGCCAAGTCCGGTTTCACCCAGGGCACGGTCGGGTTCGGCATGGACGTGTTGGGGTTGTACTCGGTGAAACTCGACGGCGGTAAAGGCACCGGGGGTACGCAGTTGCTGCCGCTGGATCACGACGGACGCCCCGCAGACAACTTTGGCCGCACCAACGTCGCGTTCAAGGCCAAGCTGTCGCAGACCGAAGTCAAGGTCGGCGAATGGATGCCGGTGCTGCCGATCCTGCGCTCGGACGACGGCCGCTCGCTGCCGCAAACCTTCCGCGGCGGCCAGATCACCTCGAAGGAAATCGACGGTCTGACGCTCTACGGCGGCCAGTTCCGCGCCAACAGCCCACGGGATGACAGCAGCATGAGCGACATGTCGATGGTCGGCAAAGCGGCGTTTACCTCCGACCGCTTCAACTTCCAGGGCGGCGAGTACGTGTTCAACGACAAGCACACCCAGATTGGCCTGTGGAACGCTGAACTCAAGGACATCTACAGTCAGCAATTCGTCAACCTGATCCACACGCAGCCACTCGGCGACTGGACCCTGGGGGCCAACCTCGGCTTCTTCTACGGCAAGGACGACGGCAGCGCCCGGGCCGGCGAGCTGGACAACAAGACCTGGTCGGGCATGTTCTCGGCCAAATACGGCGGCAACACCTTCTACGTCGGCCTGCAAAAACTCACCGGCGACAGCGCCTGGATGCGCGTCAACGGCACCAGCGGCGGCACATTGGCCAACGACAGTTACAACAATAGCTACGACAACGCCCAGGAACGCTCCTGGCAACTGCGCCACGACTACAACTTCGTCGCCCTCGGCATTCCCGGCCTGACCCTGATGAACCGCTACATCAGCGGTGACAATGTGCACACCGCCACCACTACCAACGGCAAGGAATGGGGCCGCGAGAGCGAGCTGGGCTACACCGTGCAAAGCGGCACGCTCAAGGATCTGAACTTCAAATGGCGCAACTCGACCATGCGCCGGGACTTCAGCAACAACGAGTTCGACGAGAACCGCTTGATCGTCAGCTACCCGATCAGTTTGCTGTAAGGCTCAAAGACGCCTTCGCGGGCAAGCCTAGCGCCTACAGAGAGATGCGATTTCCTGTAGGAGCGAGGCTTGCCCGCGAAGAACGATTACGCGGCGCTCCAGTCACCACCCGTCAGCCCACGTGGCACTTTGCCGCCCATCTATTACAGTGAAAAAACCTGACAGGACTCAGGCGTTGTTCAACCCTCCTCCACTTCCGTTATCTGTTGTTGTGGGTCCCAGGACTTAGCCAGGCTGTCATCGGAAGACACCGCTGATCACCAGAGGACCACCTCATGATCACCCGACCAAACCCTGCCCCCGGCGATACCGCCTGGGATGCCAAGGCGTACCAGCAGTTTTCCGGTCTCAGGCAACGACCGGTCAATGAACTGCTCGATCGCGTCCAGCTCCAACACCCCCATTACATCTACGACCTGGGCTGCGGCACCGGCATCGCCACCCTGCTACTCGCCAAACGCTGGCCCCGAGCTCGGTTGATGGGCGTCGATAGCTCGGAGCAAATGCTTTCAGAGGCCCGTAGCCTGCCCATCAAGGCCTTATGGAAACACTGCGATCTGCTGGACTGGCAACCGGAACAACCGGCCGATTTACTGCTCGCCGCGGCAGTGCTGCACTTTGTCACCGGCCACAAGCAGTTGCTGCCTGGGTTGCTCGGCCGGCTCAATCCGGGCGGGTGCCTGGCCGCGCACATGCCCGACTGGCGAGATGCGTTGTGGTATCAACTGATGCTTGAAACGCTCGACAACGGCGGCCCGGGTGGCGCGCCTTTGGGATCACTGGAACTGCGCCACACAATGGCCGCGCGACCGCTACTGTCACTGGAAGACTATTACCGGCTGCTCGCGCCGATCACCCGGACACTGGACATCTGGGAAACCGAACAGCTGCAAGTGGTGGACGGCAGGTCGCCGATCTATGACTGGGTCAAGGTCTCGGCACTACGACCGGTGATGCAGGGGCTCAAGGATGACGAACTGACACGGTTCATTTATCACTACCTGATGCGCGTGCATAAGCATTACCCGCCAGAGCATGATGGGCGCACGTTGTTTCCGTTCAAGCGGGTTTTCATTGTCGCCACCGTCTAAAGCCACCGAAAACCAAACCCTGTGGGAGCGGGCTTGCTCGCGAAGGCGTCGTATCAGACACATTAATGTCGACTGACACGGCCCCTTCGCGAGCAAGCCCGCTCCCACATTTAGTCTGTGCATTGGCACAAACCCTTGTGACTGGCACCAACGCTTTACTCCCGCGACTCAACCCCCAGCTCATCCCATACCGACTCCGCCAGGTGGAACGTGGCGTTCGCCGCCGGGATCCCGCAGTAGATCGCGCTCTGCATGATCACTTCCTTGATCTCGCCACGGGTCACGCCGTTGTTGGCCGCCGCGCGCAGATGCAGTTTGAGTTCTTCGTTGCGGTTCATGCCGATCAGCATGGCGATGGTGATCAGGCTGCGGGTGTGGCGCGGCAGGCCCGGGCGGGTCCAGATGTCACCCCAGGCGTGGCGGGTGATCATTTCCTGAAACTCCGAGTTGAACTCGGTCAGGGCATTCAGACTGCGGTCGACGTGAGCATCGCCAAGCACCGCGCGGCGGACTTTCAGGCCGTCGTCGTAACGTTGTTTCTCGTCCACAAAAACCCCCTCAATGCTTCGACAAAAACGCCAACACCCGCTCGCTGAACGCAGCGCTAGCCTGGACGTTGGACAGGTGCGCGGCATAGAACTCGGCGTACTCGGCGCCCTGCACGTGTGCCTGAATAAAGTGCCCACCAGACGGCGGCGTGACCGCGTCTTCGGTGCCGGCGATCACCAGCAGCGGCACCTTGATCGCGGACAACTGATCACTGAAATCGGCATCGCGCACGGCGGCGCAATTGGCCGCGTAACCTTCAGGCAAAGTGGCCGCGAGCATGTCGGTGATCTTCTTCGCCGCCGCTGGATTGGCTTCGGCAAAGTCCGGGGTAAACCAGCGCGCAATCGACGCATCGCGCAAAGCGACCATGGCCGCAGAACCGTCACGCAGCACGGTTTCGATCCGCGGGTTCCATACCGACGGATCGCCGATTTTTGCCGCGGTGTTGCACACGATCAGCTTATTCAGCCGCTCGCCAGCGTTGATCCCCAGCCACTGCCCGATCAAGCCACCCATGGACAAACCACAGAAATGCGCGCGCTCAATGTGCAACGCGTCCAACAGCGCCAGCACGTCGTGGCCCAGTTGTTCGATGGTGTAAGGCCCCGGCGTCACCAACGACTTGCCGTGACCACGGGTGTCGAATCGCAGCACCCGGAAATGCTTGGTGAACGCCTCAATCTGCGCGTCCCACATGTGCAGGTCGGTGCCCAACGAGTTGGACAACACCAGCACCGGCGCATCGTCCGGGCCAACGAGTTGCGGCCCTTGGATTTGGTAATGCAGTTCGCCCTCGGCGAGTTGTACGAATGCCACGGCAGCCTCCTTCAGGCAGTCAACGCAAAATGTTCAGCCACCGCCCGCTCGACCCAAGTATGGGCCTGACCGAGGTAATGGTGAGGGTCCAGCAATTGATCCAGTTCAGCGTCCGACAGTTGCGCCGTCACTTGCGGCTCATCACCGAGGACTGCACGCAGATGACGCTGTTCCGCCACCGCACGCTTGCAGCACTGTTCCAATAAATGGTGCGCGGTGTCGCGACCGACCCGTTGCGCGAGGACGATGCTCACCGCTTCGGCCAGCACCAGCCCCTGAGTCAGGTCGAGGTTGCGCGACATGCGTGTCGCGTCCACTTCCAGGCCATCGGCCAGCAGCAACGCTTGTTGCAAGCTACCGGACACCAGGCAGCAAATATCCGGCAGGGTTTCCCACTCGGCATGCCACAGGCCCAGGCTGCGTTCGTGTTCTTGCGGCATGGCGCTGAACAGGGTCGAAAGCAAACCCGGCACTCGGGTCGCCGCACCGATCAACACCGCCGCGCCCACCGGGTTGCGCTTGTGGGGCATGGTCGAGGAACCGCCCTTGCCCGGCGCCGCCGGTTCAAACACTTCGCCGGCTTCGGTCTGCATCAACAGGCTGATGTCGCGCCCGAATTTGCCGAGGCTACCGGCGATCAGACCGAGCACCGCACCGAACTCCACCAGACGATCGCGCTGGGTATGCCAGGGTTGCTCCGGCAGCGTCAGTTGCAGTTCTTCGGCCAAGGCGTTGGCAATCGGCATCGCCTGATCGCCGAGGGCCGCAAGGGTCCCGGAGGCGCCGCCGAATTGCAGCACCAGCAAGCGCGGCTTGAGTTCGCGCAAACGCTGGCGACTGCGGGTCACCGCGCCCAGCCAACCGGCGATCTTCATGCCGAGGGTCACTGGCGTAGCGTGTTGCAACCAAGTCCGTCCCGCCAGCGGCGTAGCCGTGTAACGCCGGGCCTGGGTGACGAGGATGTCCGCCAGTCGCGCCAGATCGCTTTCGATCAACTCCAGCGCTCGGCGTAGTTGCAGCACCAGACCGGAGTCCATCACGTCCTGACTGGTCGCGCCCAGGTGCACATAACGCTCAGCCTCGGCATCGTTCGCCGCGATCTGTTTGCCCAGAACCTTGACCAACGGAATCGCCGAATTGCCGGCCGTGGCAATCGCTTCACCGAGGGCGTCGAAATCGTAATGCCCGGCCTGACACGCCGCTTCAATGGAGGCGACAGCGCTGTGCGGAATCAACCCGACCCGCGCTTCGGCCCGGGCCAGCGCCGCTTCAAAATCGAGCATGGCCTGCACCCGGCCCTGATCGCAGAACACCTCGCGCATATCGCGGGCAGTGAAATAGGCATCGAACAATTGATTGTTCGGTCGCTTGTTCATAAACAATCCTTGAGGGCGTGGGCCGCTGGGGCCCACGGGTAAAGATCAAAGGTCGTGATGCAAATACTTCGCCTGTTTCGGCAAGCGCAGGCTGAACAGGAACGCCACCGCCATCATCACCGTGACGTACCAATAGAAGGAGTTTTCCATGCCCACGGCTTTCAGGCTCAGCGCCACGTATTCCGCCGAACCGCCGAAGATCGCGTTCGCCACCGCATACGCCAGGCCAACGCCCAGTGCGCGCACTTCGGGTGGGAACATTTCGGCTTTCACCAAGCCGCTGATCGAGGTGTAGAAACTGACGATCGCCAGCGCCACGGTAATCAGCACAAAGGCCAGGAACGGGCTGCTGACGCTTTTCAGGCTGAGCAGAATCGGTACGGTGAACAGCGTCCCCAAGGCACCGAACCAGAGCATCGAGTTACGCCGGCCGATCTTGTCCGCGAGCATGCCGAACAGCGGTTGCATGCACATATAAAGGAACAGCGCGCCGGTCATGATGTAGCTGGCGGTCTTGGCGTGCATGCCGGCGGTGTTCACCAGGTATTTCTGCATGTACGTGGTGAAGGTGTAGAAAATCAGCGAGCCGCCGGCGGTGTAGCCGAGCACGGTGATGAACGCAGCCTTGTGGTCGCGGAACAGCGCAAGGATGCTGCCGGCGTCCTTGTTTTCGCGCATTTCTTTGCTGGAGGTTTCCTTGAGCGAACGACGCAGGAACAGCGAGATCACCGCCGCCACCGCACCAACCACGAACGGGATCCGCCAGCCGTAGGCACGCAGGTCATCTTCGGTGAGGAACTGTTGCAGGATCACCACCAGTGACACCGCCAGCAATTGCCCACCAATCAAGGTCACGTACTGGAACGAGGCGAAGAAACCGCGCTGGCCCTTGAGGGCGACTTCGCTCATGTAAGTCGCGGTGGTGCCGTATTCGCCGCCCACCGACAAGCCCTGGAGCAAGCGCGCGAACAGCAACATGATCGGCGCCCAGACGCCGATGCTGGCGTAAGTCGGCAAGCAGGCGATGAGCAACGAGCCGAAGCACATCATCAGCACCGAAATCATCATCGAATTCTTGCGCCCGTGCTTGTCCGCGACGCGGCCGAAAATCCAGCCACCAATGGGCCGCATCAGGAACCCGGCGGCGAACACACCCGCAGTGTTTACCAACTGCACCGTGGGGTTGTCGGACGGGAAAAAAGCAGGCGCGAAATAGATGGCGCAGAAGGCATAAACATAAAAGTCGAACCATTCAACCAGGTTGCCGGACGAGGCGCCGACAATGGCGAAGATGCGCTTGCTGCGCTCTTCGCCCGTGTAGTGTTCTGTTGAAGCGGTAGTCGTTGTCATTGTTTTTCACTCAATGGGGACAGTGAGAGTCTAGACACACTTCGCAACAGTCCCGTTCCGCAGTTTCATTAGGCAACGCAATCCCCCTGTGGGAGCGGGCTTGCTCGCGAAGGCGGTGTGTCAGTCGAAATAAATGTTGCCTGACACACCGCTTTCGCGAGCAAGCCCGCTCCCACAGGGGTTGTGGTGGTTGCTCAATAATCGAAGAACACCGTCTCCGCATCGGTCCCCTGCAGAATCACATTCCACTGATAAACGCCCGACGCATCGGCCTTCGCGAGCAACGTCTGGCGGCGCTCCGCTGGCACGCACTCCAACAACGGGTCAGAAACGTTCGCCGGCTCCCCATCAAAGTAAATCCGCGTCAGCAGGTGCTTCACCAACCCGCGCGCAAACACCAATACCACCAAGTGCGGCGCCTGGGTCGTGCCGTTCAAACCCTCAACCGTCCCGGGTTTGATCGTGGTGAAACGAAAGCGCCCTTCGGCATCCACCGGCACCCGGCCAAAGCCTTCGAAGTTCGGGTCCAGGGGTTTGTCCTGCTCGTCTTCGGGGTGGTCGTACTTGCCAGCGGCGTTGGCCTGCCAGACTTCCAGCATCGCGTCGTTGACGAAGTCACCATTGCCATCGACGACTTGCCCGGTGATCGCCACCCGTTGGCCGAGGGTCTGTTCGACGGTCAGGTCTTCGCGGTTCAGCCAGGTCAGGCCGATGTGGTAATACGGCCCGACGGTGTGGGATGTGGTCGCGTTCAGCGTCATCTTATTTCTCCATCGGCGTGGCTTCGCGGCCGCGCAAGACGATGTCCCAGCGATAACCGAGGGCATAGGAAGGAATGGTTTTTTCCAGGTCGAAACTGGCGATCAAACGCTCTTTGGCGCTGGTATCGGGCACGCAGTTGTAGATCGGGTCGTAGGCCAGCAACGGATCGCCCGGGAAATACATTTGGGTCACCAGCCGCGTCAGAATACTCGGCCCGAACAATGAGAAATGGATGTGCGCAGGGCGCCAGGCGTTGTGGTGGTTGCCCCACGGATAGGCGCCGGGCTTGATGGTCTGGAACTGATACCAGCCATCGGCGTCGGTCACGGTGCGGCCGGTGCCGGTGAAGTTCGGGTCCAGCGGCGCGTCGTGCAGGTCGCGGGCATGGTTGTAGCGACCGGCGGCGTTGGCCTGCCAGATCTCCACCAGAATCCCCGGCACCGGCAAGCCGTCTTCATCCAGCACGCGGCCGTGAATGATGATGCGCTCACCCAATGGCTCGCCGCTGTGCTGAGCGGTCAGGTCGTTGTCCTGCTCGTTGATGCGCTCGGCGCCGATGGTTGGGCCGGTGATTTCCGACAGCGAATGAGGCAAAAACACCAACGGCTTGGACGGCGAACGTTTGTTGGTGGATTGATAGGTCGGGTGCAGGTATTCCGGCTGGGTGCCTTCTTGCGGGCGGCGGTAGCCAGGCTTGTCAGTCATTTCGCTTTTCCTCTGTTCTTATTAGTCGGCGGCTGTCAGACGCGTTCGATGGCGAGTGCCAGACCCTGGCCGACGCCGACGCACATGGTCGCCAGACCTTTCTTGCCACCGGTCTTTTCCAGCTGATGCAGCGCCGTCAGCACCAGACGCGCGCCACTCATACCCAACGGATGACCCAAGGCAATGGCGCCGCCGTTCGGGTTGACCTGGGTTGCATCGTCGGCGATCCCCAGCTCACGCAACACCGCCAAACCCTGGCTGGCGAAGGCTTCGTTGAGTTCGATCACATCGAAATCGCTGACAGCCAGACCGAGGCGTTCGGTGAGTTTGCGCACTGCGGGGACCGGACCGATGCCCATGATTCGAGGGGCGACACCGGCGCTGGCCATGCCGAGCACTTTGGCCCGGGCTGTCAGACCGTGTTTCTTCACCGCTTCGGCGGACGCCAGGATCAGCGCCGCTGCGCCGTCGTTCACACCCGAGGCATTACCGGCGGTGACGGTTTTATCAGGACCGTTGACCGGTTTGAGTTTGGCCAGGGTTTCCAGGCTGGTGTCGGCGCGAGGATGTTCATCCTGGGTGACGACGGTTTCGCCTTTCTTGTGGGCAATCCGCACTTCAACGATTTCTTCAGCGAAAAATCCTGCGGCTTGCGCGGCGGCGGTCCGCTGCTGACTGCGCAGGGCGAAAGCGTCCTGATCCTCGCGGGACACTTCGTAGTCGTCCGCCACGTTATCGGCGGTCTGCGGCATCGCATCGACGCCGTACTGGGCTTTCATCAACGGGTTGATAAAGCGCCAGCCGATGGTGGTGTCTTCCAGCTTCATGTTGCGCGAGAACGCCGCATCGGCCTTACCCATCACGAACGGCGCGCGGGACATCGACTCGACGCCGCCGGCAATCGCCAATTCCATTTCACCACTGGCGATGGCGCGGAACGCGGTGCCGATGGCGTCCATGCCCGACGCACAGAGGCGGTTGAGCGTAACGCCGGGAATGCTTTCCGGCAGGCCCGCCAGCAGCAACGCCATGCGCGCCACGTTGCGGTTGTCTTCGCCAGCCTGGTTGGCGCAACCGAGGAACACCTCGTCCACTGCCGTCCAGTCCACCGACGGGTTGCGTTCCATCAAGGCCTTGATCGGCACGGCGGCCAGGTCGTCGGCGCGAACCGTCGACAGGCCACCGCCGAAACGGCCGATGGGCGTGCGAATCGCGTCGCAGATATAAACGTCACGCATCACGCTTCTCCGGGAGCTTGGCCGTGGGCCGCAGCGGTGCGGGCTTCCAGATCCCGCAGCGCTTTGAGTTCAATTTCGCTGGGCTCGGCGGTGTTTTCAACGTGTTCGGCGAAACGGATCGCCCAACCGGTGGCCGCGACCACTTGCTCACGGGTCACGCCCGGATGCAGCGCGGTCACCACGAATTCATGGGTTTCGGCTTCCGGCTCCATGATGCACAGGTCGGTGATGATGCCGACCGGCCCGGCGCCCGGCAGGCCCAGACGCTTGCGCGAATCACCGCCCTCGCCATGGCCGACCGAGGTAATGAAGTCGAGTTTGTCGACAAAGGAACGTGCCGACTGTTTAAGGATGATCAGTACGCTCTTGGCCGAACCGGCAATCTCAGGAGCACCACCGGCACCCGGCAGGCGAACTTTCGGCTGGTGATAATCGCCAACGACCGTGGTGTTGATGTTGCCGAAGCGGTCGACCTGCGCTGCGCCGAGGAAACCGACGTCGATGCGCCCGCCCTGCAACCAATAGCGAAAAATCTCACCGGTCGGCACCACGGTGTCAGCGGTTTCCGCCAGCTCGCCGTCACCAATCGACAGCGGCAACACGCTCGGTTTGGCACCGATCGGACCCGATTCGTAGATAAGGACTACGTCTGGCGAGGAAGTCAGCCGCGCCAGGTTGGCGGCTTTCGACGGCAGGCCGATGCCGACGAAGCACACCGAACCGTTCTTCAAACGGCGGGCGGCGGCGACGGTCATCATTTCATTGGTGGTGTAAGTCATTATTTGGCCTCCGAAGCAGCGGCCAGCTTGGCCTGGAACTCGCTGAAGTCAGCGCAGCCGTGGATGTACTCGTTGATCCACGCGGTGAAGGTGTCACGGTCCCGGGCAATCGGGTCCCAGGCCTGGTAGAAGCGGTTGTCGCGCTCGTTGTAACCGTGAGCGTAGGACGGATGCGCGCCGCCAGGCACGTGGCACACCGCGCTCAAGGCCCAGGTCGGCAGCACACAAGAGTTCATCGGCGCATTGAGGTCGTCGACGATTTCTTCGACGGTAACGATGCAGCGCTTGGCCGCCAGCGCCGCTTCTTTCTGCACACCGAGAATGCCCCACAGCAGCACGTTGCCCTTGCGGTCGGCTTTCTGCGCGTGAATCACGGTGATGTCCGGGCGCACCGAAGGCACAGCGGCCAGCACTTCGCCGGTGAAGGGGCAGGTGACGGTTTTGATCAGCGGGTTGACCTTGGGCAGGTCGGAACCGGCGTAGGCCCGCAGCACCGCGAATGGTAGGCCGGAGGCACCGGCGACGTAGGCGTTGGCCAGGTCGGCGTGGCTGTGTTCTTCGATTTCCAGCGGATGCGGCCACTGTTTCTCGACAGCATCACGCAGACGGTGCAGCGAACCCACACCGGGGTTGCCGCCCCAGGAGAAAATCAGCTTGCGAGCACAACCGGCGCCGATCAACTGGTCGTAGATCAAGTCAGGCGTCATCCGCACCAGGGTCAGATCTTTCTTGCCCTGGCGAATGATTTCATGACCCGCCGCCGTCGGAATCAGGTGAGTGAAGCCTTCGAGCGCGACGGTATCGCCGTCGTTGACGAATTGCTTCACCGCGTCATGCAGCGAAAGGATTTCAGCCATGGGGCAGGCTCCCGATTTGTTGTTTACCGACAGTGGAAGAAAAAGGCGCGAGGTTCAGCGCCGAAGTCACTGAAGAGTAAGCCGCTGAAAATCGCCAAACAATCCGATAATCGACTGAGCGTTCGTTTATCGAACAGATTGTTGTCTGGCTATCGATCCCTTCCGCAGATCGTTCCCACGCTCTGCGTGGGAATGCAGCCGGGGACGCCCCGCGTCCCATTGGAACGCAGAGCGTCCCTTGAGGCATTCCCACGCAGAGCGTGGGAACGATCGCGTACTCTCAGGTCGCATCCGCATGACTGACCATGCCCTTGATCACCACCGCCGTGGTCGCCAATGCCGCCGGAATCACCAGCGCCGTCAGCACCTGCTCAAAATTCCAGCCCAAGCCCAACAACGTCGCACCCATCCACGCCCCCAGGATCGCGCCGAAACGCCCAATCCCGAGCATCCACGACACACCGGTCGCCCGGCCCTGGGTCGGATAAAACCGCGCCGCCAGGGAAGGCATCGCCGATTGCGCGCCGTTGACGCACATCCCCGCCACCAGCACCAATGTCGCCAGCAACGTGATGTGTCCCAGGCTCTGCCCGACCGCGTAGGCAAACACCCCGGCCAACAGGTAGAAAGTGCCGATCACCTTGTGCGGGTTGAACCGGTCCATCGCCCAGCCGACACCGACCGCGCTCAACACCCCGCCAAACTGGAACAGCGCACCAATGAAAGCCGCCTGTTCCATGCTCGCTCCGCTGTCACGCATCAGCGTCGGCAACCAACTGGTCAACAGGTAAACGATCACCAGGCCCATAAAGTAGGTCAGCCACAGCAGCAAGGTGCCGGTGCTGTAGGTACCGGAGAAAATCACCGCGAACACATTGCGTGCCTTCACGGTTTTCTGTTCGGGCACGCTGAAGCTGGACGCCTGGGCCACCACCGTCGGGTCAATCGGCGCCAGGGTTTTGCGCACTTTGTCGGTGCCGCGGTTACGGACTACAAGGAAACGCGCCGATTCCGGCAGCCAGAACAGCAAAACCACCGTAAGGATCAGCGGCAGAATCCCACCGATCAGCAACAGGCTGTGCCAGCCGAACGCCGGGATCAGCTTGGCGGAAATGAATCCACCGCCAGCCATGCCGAGGTTGAAACCGCAGAACATGCTGGTCACCAGCAGGGATTTCTTGCGCTCCGGGGTGTATTCCGACAGCAGCGTGGTGGCGTTCGGCATGCCGGCGCCCAGGCCCAGGCCGGTAAGAAAACGCAGCACCAGCAATTGATCGACGTTGCTGCTGTAGGCCGAGGCCAGGCTGAAGATGCCAAACAGGAACACCGCGCCCACCAGTACGACTTTTCGCCCGAAGCGGTCAGCCAATGGCCCGGAACCGAGTGCGCCGAAGACCATGCCGATCAGCGCGGCACTCATCACCGGGCCGAGGCTGGCGCGGTCGATGCCCCAGTCCTGGGACAGGGCCGGCGCAATGAAACCCATGGCTGCGGTGTCGAGGCCATCGAGGAAGACAATCAGGAAACACAGGATCACCACTCGCCACTGGTAGCGCGAGATGGGCTGGGCATTGATGAAGGACTGCACGTCGAGGCAGTTTCCTACAGCAGACTGAGGCTGGTTCATTATTTTTATTCCACGCAAGGAACGCGTGGCCTCTTCTCATTATTATGGGGGGTCGTCGTCCGGCGTGACCGAGGGTCGATAGCGCCGGATGACGCTGCCGCGACATTAATGATCCGAGGGAAAGAGCGTCAATTCGATAAACGCGACTCTGTGCGTTTATCGAACAGCTTAGGTGGAGACTGCTTAGACAAAGACTGCTTATGCAAAGAGTTGCGCGCTGAGGTCGCGGCTGGCACTTAGCAAACCGGGCAGGAAGCGTTGTTCCAGTTCATTGCGGCTGACGCGCCCGGCGTGAGTACTGACATTGAGCGCCGCCACCACCTGGCCAGACGCGTCGTACACCGGCACCGCAATCGAGCGCAGGCCTTGTTCCAGTTCCTGATCGACGATGCACCAGCCTTGTTGTCGCACCTCTTGCAGGCATTCGAGCAACGCCTCGGGGGTGTGCAAGGTGCGGCTGGTCTTGGCCTGAAACTCCGCATGATCGAGGTATTCGCCCAGCGTCGTGTCATCCAGGGCCGCGAGCAGAATCCGGCCCATGGACGTGCAATAGGCCGGCAGACGCCCGCCCACCGACAGGTCCACGGAAATCAGGCGCTGGGTAGTTGCCGAACGGGCGATATATAGAATGTCGTCGCCTTCCAGAGTCGCCATGTTGCACGCCTCATGCAGTTGTTCGCTCATGCGGTCGAGGTACGGCTGGGCGGACACCGCCAGTGGCGTCGAGGATACGTAGGCATGGCCCAGGGTCAGGACTTTGGGCAGCAGCGAATAAGTCCGGCCGTCGGTGGTGGCATAGCCGAGTTTGATCAGCGTATGCAGGCAACGTCGCACCGCGGCGCGGGGAATTTCCGTGCGATGGCTGATCTGGGCGATGGTCAGGTGCCGCTTGCGCTCCTGAAACGCTTGCACCACCGCCAGGCCTCGGGCAAGCGAGGTCATGAAGTCCGGGTCGCCGGTCATGGCCTGAATTCGCTTGGCGGGGGAGGCGACGATCGGCGGCGCCACCGAAGCGAAGGAATTGCGCAGTTGATCGTTCATATCAGGTCCTTTTCCTACACGGCTCGATGGCTATTACAAGCGGCTCACGGTCGATACACAAGCCGTCGGCCGCAAGATTGGGCGATTATCGAACCATCGACCGATAATCGCAATCGACGGCCAACCTAAACAGGGATCGTGCGGTGCTCTTAATATTTCTTACTCTTGAGCGGTTGCAGACTTAAAAGGCAACTGTAAATGGTTAGAACTTGTCCGACTTGTTGGCGTCAGAAACAGGTCGCTGAAAAGTGGCCCCACCGAACACTCTAATTACCCGTAAAAGTTACGAGTAACAAAATCATCACACACCAGGAACCACTTTTAACTGCGCGGAGATAGTGTTCTTCGAATCGACCGCTATAATGCACCTCAGTGGCCCGCCGGTTTGTTACTTGCCGATTGTGCCACCCGGAGCGCGATGTCCCATCGCCGCCGCCCGCAGCAAGCGCCTGACGCTCATATGTTATGCACCGCCAACGCGCACGCTGAAACAGGACACTGAAGCTACGTCAGCTGTTTTTCTCTGGTGCCGTGGCCGCCTGCAACATGGAAGTGTTGATCATTGTGTCGTTAAAAAGCCGATGCCCTTTCAGGTATTGTCCTTTCGACGAACGTGGTCAATAAACTCGATGCAGCGCGTTTCACCAGAATTTATCTCAACTCAATCAGGTAGCACTGTGACGAAAGACGAACTGCGCGCGGAACTTGAGCGCCAGGAACAACGTTACAAGGAAGTTTACGGCGGGGAAGTCACCACCTACGCCGCCCAGCCCGAACCGGAACGCAAGCCGTGGCGTAAACGCGCCACCGTTCAGGATCAGGCATTCAGCCAAGAACTGCAGAAGATGGAAAAGGAACTCAAAGCCGAAGAGCCTTGACCGGTCCGGCCTGAATCCTTCAAGGGTCTGCGTCTGCATCCGCTAAAAGCGCGGTGTATCGACCATGCCTTTCGCGCCCGCTACAAGCGGGCAGCGGCCACCTCACCCACCGGATGAGGCAAATGGCGCATGTCCGACCCTCTTCTCAGATATTTCACACAAGCGTTTTCGCCTCTCGCGTCTTCGAGAGAAACCCTTGTGGATGCTCGGTTTTCAAAGAAAATCAACAAGTTGCAAAACCCAGTAAAAACCTGGGGCTTAGGGCTTTGCTACAAACTAATTCGTTGAAGAATGTTACCGATGAGCAGCTAGTGCATCGATTTCCAGTCTTTTCTGGCATAATCGCGCCCCCTTACGACCGGGTCAGAAAACCTTCATGATCGATTTATTCAGCGGACTAGATGCTTGGGTGCTTGTGAGCCTCTTGCTCGCCCTGGCCTTTGTCCTCGCCTTCGAGTTCATCAACGGCTTTCATGACACTGCAAACGCGGTGGCCACTGTTATCTACACCAAAGCCATGCCGCCTCACCTCGCGGTGTTCTTTTCCGGCGTGTTCAACTTTCTCGGCGTTCTGCTGGGCGGTGTGGGCGTGGCGTATGCCATCGTCCATTTGCTGCCGGTCGAGCTGCTGATCAATGTGAACACCGGACACGGACTGGCCATGGTGTTCTCGTTGCTCGCCGCCGCCATCACCTGGAACCTGGGCACCTGGTACTTCGGTATCCCCGCCTCCAGCTCCCACACGCTGATCGGTTCGATCCTCGGTGTCGGCCTGGCCAACGCCCTGATCAACGATATTCCGTTGGCCGATGGCGTGAACTGGCAGAAGGCGATCGATATCGGTGCGTCCCTGGTGTTCTCGCCAATGGCCGGCTTCATCGTGGCCGCACTGGTGTTGATCGGCCTTAAGTGGTGGCGCCCGCTGTCGAAGATGCACAAGACGCCGGACCAGCGCCGCAAGCTCGACGACAAGAAGCACCCGCCGTTCTGGAACCGCCTGGTACTGGTGATTTCGGCCATGGCCGTGAGCTTCGTGCACGGTTCCAACGATGGCCAGAAAGGCATCGGCCTGATCATGCTGGTGTTGATCGGTATCGTGCCGGCGCAGTTCGTTCTCGACCTGAGCAGCACCACTTACCAGATCGAACGCACCCGCGATGCGACCCTGCACTTGAGCCAGTTCTACAAGCGCAATGCCGACACCCTCGGTGAGTTCCTGGCCCTGGGCAAAAGCGTTGAAGGCGATCTGCCGGAGAAATTCCGTTGCAACCCGCAACAGACCGAACCGACCATCAGCGCCCTGCTCGACACCCTCAAGGGCGTAGCCGACTACCATTCGCTGCCGGCCGAAAGCCGTATCGAAGTGCGTCGCTACCTGCTGTGCCTGGACGACACCGCACGCAAAGTCGCCAAGCTGCCCGGCCTGCAAGCCCGTGAAAAGGCTGACCTGGACAAATTGCGCAAAGACCTGACTACCACCACCGAATACGCCCCGTTCTGGGTGATTCTGGCGGTTGCACTGGCCCTCGGCCTGGGCACCATGGTCGGCTGGAAACGCGTGGTGTTGACCATCGGCGAGAAGATCGGCAAGCAAGGCATGACCTACGCACAGGGCATGTCGGCGCAGATCACCACTGCCTGCATGATCGGCCTGGCCAACATCTTCAGCCTGCCGGTATCCACCACCCACGTCCTGTCTTCGGGCGTAGCCGGCACCATGGTCGCCAACAAAAGCGGCCTGCAAGGTGGCACGGTCAAAACCATCCTGCTGGCCTGGGTCCTGACCCTGCCAGCCACCGTGGCCCTGTCGGCCGGCCTGTTCTGGCTGGCATCGAAGGCGCTGGGTAGCTGATACATCGCTGCGACGAAAAAGGCGCGCCTCGCAAGAGTCGCGCCTTTTTCATGCCTGCTGCTTTTCGCGAATGCCCACCTGTAGGAGCGAGGCTTGCCCGCGAAAGCGGTGTGTCAGGCAACATCAATATTGGATGTTCCGCCGTCTTCGCGGGCAAGCCTCGCTCCTACAGGGGATTGGTGTTTTTACGGGCAAAAAAAAGGGCAACCGAAGTTGCCCAAAATGCCTTGCGTGCTCATTGCTCTGGAAAGAACTACGGTTTGCGCTTATGCGAATCCTTCCAGATGAAATATCCAAACCCTGCAAAAAACAGAACCATGAGGCCGACTGTCAGCACTCCGGCGATCACCACGTTATCGAAAAACATGACTGGCCTCCTGCACTTGCCCTGTTGCGATGGGGCTAAGTTAACCAATCGGGCAGGAGAGAAAATTGACCGGGATCAATGTCGCCCGAGACTGTGCGTAAAGGAGGGGAAATAACTGACCTGCATCAATCGATGCAGGGGGGCTCAACGCTTTTTCGGTTTGTTCTTCGGCTTTTTCTTCGCTTTACCCAACGGCATGGCCTGTTCGAAGGCCTGGCGCACTTCGTTCAGGCGCTTGTCGTTGAGGTCATGAACCCGCTTGGCGCGTTCAGCGTTAAGGTCGATCAGTTTGTCGTCTTGGCTCATGGTGCTCAGTGCATCGCTGGAAAAGGAAGTTCATCCGGGATTGCGCCAATAATGCGGTCTGGCGCCGGCGCTGACCAGCCACCCAGGCAACAAGGGCCTAACAAAATATGTGCTCACTCCGGTTTTTCACCGCACAATCGGTGCTTTGCGACGGACCCAAAGGACCCAACCGTGGAATTGCACCAGGATCTGCCGCCCTTGATGGCCCTGCGCGCCTTCGAGGCCGTGGCGCGCCATCTGAGTTTTATCAAGGCGGCCGATGAGCTGTCGGTGACCCAAAGCGCGATCAGCCATCAGGTGCACAAACTCGAGGAATTCCTCAACCAGCGGCTGTTTATCCGGCGTACCCGGGCCATCGATCTGACGCCGGCCGGCGAAAGCTACTACCGCAAGATTCAACCCGCACTGGAATCCATTGCCTCGGCCACCCGCGAGCTACGTGGCAATGAACAACAGGAAACCACCCTGCGCATCGGCCTGCTCGCGTCGTTCGCCACCTTATGGCTGGCGCCGCGACTGGCCGGTTTCAATGCACGTCACCCACACATTCATGTGGAACTGCTGCCTTCGGTGCAACTGGCCGACGTCAATGGCGGCGAAGTGGACCTCGCCATCCGTTATGGCAAGGGCGGCTGGCCCAAGGTCCGGGCCCGCTGCTTCATGGTAGAAACCCTCACGCCAGTGTGCAGCCCGGCGTTCAAGGCCCAAGGAATCGACAAAGGCCCGCTGCTGATGGCCAAGTCTTACCAGCCATTTGAATGGATCGACTGGAGCACACTCAACGGCATCGACCTCACCCCCTACCCCAGCGTGATGCTCCACGATTACAACATCGTCGTCGAAGCTGCCGTGGCCGGCCAGGGCATCGCCATGGGTCGCCAACACTTGATCGAACGCCGACTCAAGGAAGGCGCGCTGGTGGAAGCCTTCGACACCCCGCCGTTCAGCAGCGAGATCGGTTATTGGCTGGTCACCCCGGATCGCCCGCCGAGCCATGCCGCCGAATGCTTCGCCCAATGGCTGAACGAAATCGTCGACACATGAGCCATTTGAATACGTCGGATTAAATCTATCCGTTTGTCGCGCCAGCGCGGCGCCAACATGCTGAACCCTTCATTCAGGAGGATTCACCATGACCGACTCACTCGTCCAACGTGTCCAGAAACTCGGCCTGGCCTTGCCAACCCCGAGCCAACCCATCGCCAACTTCGTCAATTATGTGGTCAGCCAGAACCAGTTGTTCGTTTCAGGGCAGATCCCGTTGCTCGACGGCAAGCCAGCGTACATCGGCCGCTTGGGTGAGTCGATCAGCGACGAAGAAGGGGCCAACGCCGCCGAACTCGCCACCCTCGGCCTGCTGTCACAGCTCAGCGACGCATTAGGCGATGACCTGAGCAAACTGGTGCGCATCATCCGCCTCGGCGTGTTCATCGCCAGCGCCGGTGATTTCAAAAACCAGAGTGTGGTGGCCAATGGCGCATCCAATCTGCTGGTCAACGCCCTCGGCGAGAAAGGTAAACATGTGCGCACCGCCATCGGCGTTTCCAGCCTGCCCGCTGGCGTGGCGGTCGAGATTGATGCGATTTTCGAGTTGCATCCATGAACCGCGCCGAAGTGGAGCGCTTGCGAGCTGCCACTCCGGGCTGCGCCAGCGTGATTCACTTCAACCACGCTGGCGCTTCGTTGCCCAGCCAGGCGACCCTCGACGCCATCCTTGAGCAATTGCAACGCGAAGCCCTCGGCGGCCCGATGGAAGCCGCCGACCAAACCATCCAGACCCGCGCCCGGGCGGCGGCAGCCAAACTGCTGAATACCGTGCCCGAGGCCATGGCCTTCGCCAGCAGCGGTTCGGCGGCCTGGGGCATGGCGTTCAATGCGCTGGGGCCGTGGCAAAGCGGCGACCGGATTCTGATCGGTCGCCACGAATGGGGCGGCAATCTGGCGTGCATCGCCCAGGCCGTCAGCGCCGGGGCGCAACTGGAGGTGATTCCGTGCGATGACATGGGCGTGGTGTCAGTGACCGGCCTGCAGCAAATGATCAACCCAAAGGTAAAGCTGATCGCCCTGACCTGGCTCCCCGCCAATGGCGGCCTGATCAATCCCGCCGAGGCGATTGGCGCGGTGGCACGACAGCATGGCATCGCATATTTCGTCGACGCCGGTCAGGCGCTGGGGCAACTGCCCTGCGACGTACAGGCGTTGAACTGCGATGTGCTCAAGGGTGCCGGGCGCAAATTCCTGCGCGGGCCACGGGGTACGGCGCTGCTGTATATAAGGCCGGGGTTTATGGAGCGGCTCAAACCTACGCAACTCGATGTGCTTTCCGCCCCGTGGGACGGCGAAGGTTTTGCCCTGCGCGACGATGCCCGGCGCTTTGAAACCAGCGAAGTGTCCGTGGCGTTACTGGCCGGTTTGGCCAATGCGCTGGAGGAATGCAACAGTCTGGGCACCTCAAACATCCGTCAGCGGATCGATTCGCTCTGTCAGGGTTTACGCGAACGGCTCATGACGATCCCTGGCCTGGAACTGCACAACCTCGGCCCGGCAGACCATCAGTCCGCACTGGTCGCGTTTACGCTCAAGGGTTGGGACAGTGTCGAGCTGAAGCTGCGGCTGGCCCGGCGAGGGATCAATATCGGTGCCAATGGCGTGGCGTATACGCCGCTGGATATGCAGGCTCGCGGGCTGGAGAGCATTGCGCGGATTGCGGTGAGTTATTTGAACACTGAGGAGGAGATTGAGGTGTTGCTCGGGAGTTTGCGGGAATTGGCCGCAGAGGCCGGCGTCTGAAAAGATCGCAGCCTTCGGCAGCTCCTACAGGAGCCGAGTCAGATTTTAGATTTGGATATCGACCCAGAGGCCCTGGCGCGGCTCGTCTTCAATCAGCGGCGCGACCGGCACGGTGTTGTCGGCATTGAGTTCGTCACCGGGGATCGCCAGATGAGCTTCCGGGTCCTGCTCAGCTTCATGGCGACGACGATCCTGTTCCTGGCGGCGGCGTTGTTCCTCGCGCAGTTGCAGGGCGGCCTCTTCCGGGTCGCGCTTTTGCATGTCGATCGTGCTTTCGCTGGAGCTTTCCTGCACAGGCACCACCGGCGGAATGTCCGGACGCTGGCGGATCGGGTCCTGCTGTGAGGTGATCGGCACGGCACTCAAGGGGAGCATCGGTTGCAGCATAATTATTAGTCTCCTGTCATCAGGCTGTCGGCTGCTGCTGCGGCGACTTGAGCCATCGGTCGCAAAGTTGTGAACCGGTTGGCACTGTAGCTGCCGAAGGCTGCGATCTTTTAATCGGACAACGTAGAACCGTGGTGTTCCCCAAGATCAAAAGATCGCAGGCTTCGCCAGCTCCTGCGTGCGTCTACGCGCGTTATTCTTTGGCCTCAGGGTCTCATTCCGTTAAGATAGCCCGCTTTTTCAAGGTGGGAGTCAGGCAGCATGGCGCAGCAGTATCAACCGGGGCAACGCTGGATTAGTGACAGTGAAGCCGAGCTGGGTTTGGGCACCGTTCTGGCACAGGACGGCCGCTTGTTGACCGTGCTCTATCCGGCCACTGGCGACACTCGTCAGTACGCGCTACGGAATGCGCCTCTCACACGTGTGCGGTTTTCCCCGGGTGACTCGATCACTCACTTCGAAGGCTGGAAACTGACCGTACAGGAAGTCGACGATGTCGATGGCCTGCTGGTCTACCACGGCCTCAACGCGCAAAACGAAGTGGTGACCCTGCCGGAAACCCAACTGTCGAACTTCATTCAGTTCCGTCTGGCCAGCGACCGTCTGTTCGCCGGGCAGATCGACCCGCTGGCCTGGTTCTCCCTGCGTTATCACACCCTGGAACACACCAGCCGTCAGCTGCAATCGTCCCTTTGGGGCCTGGGCGGCGTGCGTGCACAGCCAATCGCGCACCAATTGCACATCGCCCGTGAAGTCGCTGACCGTATCGCGCCGCGGGTATTGCTGGCGGACGAAGTGGGCCTGGGTAAAACCATCGAAGCCGGTTTGGTGATCCATCGCCAACTGCTGTCGGGCCGCGCCAACCGCGTGCTGATCCTGGTTCCAGAGAACCTCCAGCACCAGTGGCTGGTCGAGATGCGCCGCCGCTTCAACCTGCAAGTCGCGTTGTTCGACGAAGAACGCTTTATCGAAAGCGATGCCGCCAACCCGTTCGAAGACACTCAGCTCGCCCTCGTGGCGCTGGAATGGCTGGTGGACGATGAGAAGGCCCAGGACGCGCTGTTCGCCGCCGGTTGGGACTTGATGGTCGTCGACGAAGCTCACCACTTGGTCTGGCACGAAGAAAAGGCCAGCGCGGAATACTCGCTGGTGGAACAACTGGCCGAAGTCATTCCCGGTGTATTGCTGCTGACTGCAACCCCGGAACAACTGGGCCAGGACAGCCACTTCGCCCGTCTGCGCCTGCTCGATCCGAACCGTTTCCATGACCTGCATGCCTTCCGCGCCGAGAGCGAAAACTATCGCCCGGTGGCCGAAGCCGTTCAGGAGTTGCTGGACAAGGGTCGCCTGTCGCCCGAAGCACACAAAACCATTCACGGTTTCCTCGGCAACGAAGGCGAAGCGCTGCTGACCGCCGTCAACGATGGCGACGCCGAAGCCAGCGCCCGTCTGGTCCGTGAGCTGCTCGACCGCCACGGCACCGGCCGCGTGCTGTTCCGCAACACCCGCGCCGCCGTGCAGGGTTTCCCGGAGCGCAAACTGCACCCGTACCCGCTGCCGTGCCCGGACGAATACCTCGAACTACCGTTGGGCGATCATGCAGAGCTGTACCCGGAAGTCAGCTTCCAGGCCCAGCCGGACGCCAATGAAGAAGAACGCTGGTGGAAATTCGACCCGCGCGTCGAATGGCTGATCGATCAGCTGAAAATGCTCAAGCGCACCAAAGTGCTGGTGATCTGCGCCCACGCCGAAACCGCCATGGACCTGGAAGACGCCCTGCGCGTGCGCTCCGGCATCCCGGCCACGGTGTTCCACGAGGGTATGAACATCCTCGAACGTGACCGCGCCGCCGCCTACTTCGCGGATGAAGAGTTTGGCGCGCAAGTGCTGATCTGCTCGGAAATCGGCAGTGAAGGCCGCAACTTCCAGTTCTCGCACCACTTGGTGCTGTTCGATCTGCCGTCGCACCCGGACCTGCTGGAGCAGCGTATCGGCCGTCTCGACCGGATCGGCCAGAAGCACATCATCGAGCTGCACGTGCCGTACCTGGAAACCAGCCCGCAAGAGCGCCTGTTCCAGTGGTATCACGAAGCGCTGAACGCCTTCCTCAATACCTGCCCGACCGGCAACGCCTTGCAGCATCAGTTCGGCTCGCGCCTGCTGCCGCTGCTGGAAAACGCTGACGATGGCGAGTGGCAAGCACTGATCGACGAAGCGCGCAGTGAGCGTGAACGTCTGGAAGCCGAGCTGCACACCGGTCGCGACCGTTTGCTGGAACTCAACTCCGGTGGTTCGGGCGAAGGCGATCAGTTGGTCGAGGACATCCTTGAGCAAGACGATCAGTTCGCCCTGCCGATCTACATGGAAACCCTGTTCGATGCGTTCGGTATCGACAGCGAAGACCATTCGGAAAACGCCCTGATCCTCAAGCCGAGCGAAAAAATGCTCGACGCCAGCTTCCCGCTGGGTGACGACGAAGGCGTGACCATCACTTACGACCGCAACCAGGCGCTGTCTCGCGAAGACATGCAGTTCATCACCTGGGAGCACCCGATGGTGCAGGGCGGCATGGACCTGGTGCTGTCCGGTTCGATGGGCAACACCGCCGTGGCGCTGATCAAGAACAAGGCGCTGAAACCTGGCACCGTGTTGCTGGAACTGCTCTACGTCAGCGAAGTGGTAGCCCCGCGCTCGCTGCAATTGGGCCGTTACCTGCCGCCGGCCGCCCTGCGCTGCCTGCTCGATGCCAATGGCAATGACTTGTCGGGCCGGGTGTCGTTCGAAACCCTGAACGATCAACTGGAAAGCGTACCGCGTGCCAGCGCCAACAAGTTCATCCAGGCCCAGCGCGATCAGCTGACGCCACGGATCAACGCCGGCGAAGAGAAGATCACCCCGCGTCACGCCGAGCGTGTGGCTGAGGCGCAACGTCGCCTGGCGGCCGACACCGACGAAGAACTGGCGCGCCTGACCGCGTTGCAAGCGGTCAACCCGACCGTACGCGACAGCGAACTGGTGGCCCTGCGCAATCAACGCGAGCAAGGCCTGGCCATGCTCGACAAGGCTGCGCTGCGACTGGAAGCGATTCGAGTGTTGGTGGCGGGTTAATCGCCCTCCTCTACTCCGTAGAAACAAAGAAGGCCCGCAGAGATGCGGGCCTTTTTTATGCTTTACCTTTGTGGTGTGGCTGATGGCGCCTTCGCGAGCAAGCCCGCTCCCACAGGGGAATGCATTCCAAATGTGGGAGCGGGCTTGCCCGCGAAGGCGGTTATGCAGTCACCGCAGTAACCTCTGGCACAACAACAGCCACCAACCCTTCCTTCATCCGCTTCGCATCCCGCACAAAACACCGCGACGCCATAAACAGAAACACCATGGTGAGAAACAGCGCCACCGGGATCAAATACATCGCGTCGTGCAACCCGACAGCCTTGAACGCCTCGGTCATCTCCCCGGCGCCCGCAGCCAACATCGCGGTATGGGCAAAGTGATCGGACAAGCCGCCCACTACCACCGGCCCCAAACCACCGCCCAGCAGATACAACCCGGCAAAGAACAGCGCCATGGCCGTGGCCCGCAGGCGCGGTTCAACCACGTCCTGAATCGCCGTGTACACGCAGGTGTAGAAGTTGTACGCGAACAGCCAACCGAGGCTGAACACTGCGACAAACACGCCAATCTCGATGCGCCCGGCATGCAGCGCCCACGCGGTGCACACGGTGGAGATGATCAAACTGAACGCGGCAAACAACAGTCGCCCATTGGCCACCCGTTGGTGGATCTTGTCGGCAACCCAGCCGCCCAAGGTCAAGCCGAACAGCCCGGTCACGCCGACAATCACGCCGGTTGCCACCGCCGCTTCATGCAACGGCATCAGGAAATAGCGTTGCAACATCGGCACCAGGAAAGAGTTGCAGGCATAGGTCGCGAAGTTGAAACACAGCCCCGCCAGCACCAACCACAGGAACGTCGGCACCGCCAGCACCCGACGGATCGGCCGGTCCACGCGTTCTTGTGAGACTTGCACGGTTTCTGCCGCGCCGCGTTTCGGTTCTTTAATGAAGAACATAAAGATCGCCAGGATCAACCCCGGCACCGCTGCGATAAAAAACGGCGCACGCCAGCTATCGAACGCCTTGACCATCGCGCCAATGGTGAAGAACGCCAGCAACAAGCCCAATGGCAAACCCAGCATGAAAATGCCCATCGCACGCGCGCGGCGATGGGCCGGGAACAGGTCGCCGATCAGCGAATTGGCGGCGGGTGCGTAGCTCGCTTCACCGATACCGATGCCCATCCGCACAATCAGGAAACTCCAGAAACTGCCGACCAGCCCGTTGACGGCGGTGAGCCCGCTCCAGACCGCCAGGCCCCAACCCATCAGTTTGGCCCGGGAACCGGTATCGGCCATCCGCCCCAGCGGCAGGCCGGCAATGGCATAAACGATGGTGAATGCAGTGCCGATGATCCCTAGCTGAAAGTCGCTGAGGTGCCATTCCATGCGGATCGGTTCGATGATGATGGCGGGGATGGTGCGATCGAAGAAGTTGAACAGATTGGCCAGGAACAGCAGGAACAGAATGCGCCAGGCATTCGCCGCTTGGGTCGAGTTCTGCATGGGGTCCGTCTCTTTTATTGTTATGAAGGCGTCGCTGCCCCCGGAAACTGCAATCTAGTCAGGCGCGCCAGAGCTGTCTGTAATTATTCGTAATGCTGATACCTGCCCATGGCAACCGCCCCCTCCAAACACCACAAAACCCTGTGGGAGCGGGCTTGCTCGCGAAGGCGTCGTATCAGTCGATATCAATGTTGGCTGACACACCGCCTTCGCGAGCAAGCCCGCTCCCACAGGGGAATTGTGGTGTTTTCCATCGTCCGACCAAGCGTTGAAAAATACCTCTGCGCCCCCCTTCCAAACCCCAAGCCGAAGCCTAGAATAGCGACCTGTTCTGCCCCACCGTGTCCCCCATCCCTCTTTGACTATCGCCCATGTCCGAAGCCAGTCCGTGTCTGAATTGCGGTGCCTGCTGTTCTCATTTTCGCGTGTCTTTTTTCTGGGGTGAATGCACCTCGGCCGGGGGGACGGTGCCCGACGATCTGGTCGCGCCGATCAGCCCCAGTCGGGTCGCCATGCTCGGCACAGACTGCAAACCCACCCGCTGCATCGGGCTGGTGGGCGAAGTCGGCAGCCAGGTGCAGTGCTCAATTTATGATCAACGCTCCAGCACCTGCCGGGAGTTCGATGCGTCCTGGGCCAATGGCGAGGCGAACGTGGATTGCGATGCGGCGCGCGCTGCGTTTGGGCTGCCTGCGCTGCAACCGGAGTTCGAAATCCCGTATGAACAGAGCGCTTGAGGCTTAGCGCCAATAGCTATTAGGCCCATACCGAAATCATTGGCGTCACCGTGCCATCACGGCTTGCGCTCTGTACATGACCTCTATACTCCAAAGCATTCGCCGGTGCTCAGGGCACCGGCCAGGATGACTCAGACACGGGGCATGCTATGGAGTGGCTTGGTTTGCAGTTCCTTACCGAGCTGCCGGAAGGCGGGCAGGTCATACTCAACTGCACCCACAACCCTTTTTTGGTGCTGCTGGCCTACGTGGTGGCCTGTGCAGCCGGCTTTGCCACGCTGGACATGACCGAACGGGTCGGCCACGTGGAAAAGTCCGGTACCCAGCGACTGTGGCGCTGGGTCGGTGCCGGGTGCCTGGCGGGCGGTATCTGGGCCATGCATTTCATCAGCATGCTGGCGTTCCAGGCACCGGTCGAAATCCACTACCAATTGCCCGTCACCCTGCTTTCGCTGGTATTCGCCCTGACGGCCTCCTATCTGGCGATGCACACGCTCAGCCATCCTCATGTGACGTTCTGGCAATACCTGCGCGCCGCGATCTGGATCGGCCTGGGCATCGCGACCATGCACTATGTGGGCATGGCCGCCATGCGCTCGATTGCAACGGCCTACTACAATCCCGCCCTGTTCGCCCTTTCCATTGCCATCGCGATTGGCGCCAGCCTCGCCGCGCTGTTGATTTCCAGCCACCTGCGCAATGGCACCGGCCTGTTGCATCAACTGCGCAAATTTACCGCCAGCCTGGTGCTCGGCGCCGGCATCGTCAGCATGCATTTCACCGGCATGGCGGCGCTCACCCTGGTACTGCCGATTGGCAGCCTGCCGATCCTGCCCAGCGAAAATAACCACCTGCAATTGGGGCTGACGGTCGCGGTCATGACCCTGTTGATCATCGGTAGCTGCATCAGCGCCGCACTCGCTGACAAAAAACTGCAAAACAAGGAACACGACCTGCGCCGGGTCAACACCCTGCTCAGCCAACTCGACCAGGCGCGCATGTCGCTGCAACAGGTCGCGCACTACGACGCCCTGACCAACCTGATCAACCGTCGCGGCTTCAATCAGATCTTTGCCGAGAAACTGATCGAGAAAACCAACGAGGGCGGGATGCTGGCGGTGATGTTCCTCGACATCGACCACTTCAAACGCATCAACGACAGCCTGGGCCACGATGCCGGCGACGAATTGCTCAAGGTGCTGGCCAGCCACATCAAAGGCTCGGTGCGCAGTCACGACGATGTGGTGGCGCGCTTCGGCGGCGACGAGTTCTGCATCCTCATCGGCCTGCACGACCGCGAAGAAGCCCGGCACATGGCGCAACGCATCATGTTCAAAATGAAAGAGCCCATCGAGCTGTCTGGCCGGCGCATGGTGATGACCACCAGCATCGGCATCAGCCTGTTCCCCGAGGACGGCAAGACCTGCGAAGAACTGCTGAAAAACGCCGACCTGGCGCTGTACCAGTCCAAGGGCAGCGGACGCAACAGCCTGCATTTCTTCAGTGCGAACCTGCGCACCCGGGCCACGATGGAGCTGCAGCTGGAAGAGGAACTGCGCCATGCCCTGCGCGAAGACGTCGGGCTGAAGCTGTACTACCAACCGATCTACGAGCTTAAAACCGGCCAGGTCACCAAGCTTGAAGCGCTGATTCGCTGGCAACACCCGATTCACGGTTTGCTCACGCCGGACCGTTTCATTGCCATCGCCGAGGCCAACGGGCTGATTGCCGAACTGGACAACTGGGTACTGTGCAAGGCGTGTGAAGACTTGGGTGAGTTGTCCCGCCACGGCTGTGAAGCCCTGAGAATCGCAGTGAACTGCTCGCCCCTGAACCTGGCACGGGAAGAATTGGCCGACGAAATCGAAGAGGTCCTGCGTGTGACGGGGGTCGCGCCTGAACGCCTGGAACTGGAAGTCACGGAAAATGCACTGATGGGCAATATCGCCAACACCCTGGTGCTGCTGCGGCAGATCCGTGCCCTCGGGGTGTCGCTGTCGATCGATGATTTCGGCACCGGTTATTCATCCCTGGCCTACCTCAAGCGCCTGCCGCTGAACACGCTGAAGATCGATCGATCGTTCATTCAGGACATCCCCAGGGCGACCCCGGACATGGAGATCGTCCAGGCAATCATCGTCATGGCGCATACCCTGCATTTGCAGGTGGTCACCGAGGGCGTTGAAACCGTCGAGCAATACGAGTTTCTCGAGCGCTACGGCTGCGATTTCATTCAAGGGTACCTGCTCAGCCGCCCGGTGCCACTGGAAGAACTACGCCCGGTGTTGAACGAAATCAATCAACGCAAACACGCACACACGGTCAGTCCATTGAATCTGGCTCGCGGTATAACCGGACTAACGTTGACGGATCCTTTTCCAAAAAGCCCTGGCCCCCATGCAGGCGCATCAGTTGTGCGGCCAATCCGCTGATTGGCGTGGCCGAGCCCTGTTCGCGAGAGAATTTCACCGCCGTGTCCAGATCCTTGAGCAGCGTGCGCACATGCCATTTCACCGGTTCGAAGCGGCTCTCGGCCATTTGTGGGGCGAGAATCTGCAACGGTTTTGAATCAGCGAAACCGCCGGCCAGCGCTTCGGCGATCAGGCTGGCGTCGACACCTGAACGTTCGGCCAGTGCCACCACTTCGGCGATGACCAGGGCGTTACAGGCGACGATCATCTGATTGCAGGCCTTGGTCACCTGGCCGGCACCGACGGCGCCCATGTGGGTGACCCGATGGCCCAGACTCAGCAGCACTGGCCGCACACGCTCAAGGTCCGCCGCTTCGCCACCGACCATAATCGCCAGACTGCCCGCCTCGGCGCCGACCACCCCGCCCGACACCGGCGCATCCAGCCAGGCCATGCCGGACTGGCTGTCGAGTGCCATGGCCATTTCCCGCGTGGCAGTGGGCTCCAGGCTGGAAAAATCCACCAGCAACTGGCCACTTTTCCCACCCTCGGCAACGCCTGCCGGGCCAAACACCACCTCGCGCACCACCGCCGTGTCCGCCAGACACAGCATCACTATATCCGCGTGCTCACACAGTTCGGCGGGCGTCGCCACCTGCCGCGCTCCCGCTTCTATCAAGGGTGCGCACTTGGCCGGATTGCGGTTCCACACCGTCAGCGGATAACCCGCAGCCAACAGGCGCTGGCACATTGGCAGGCCCATCAAGCCAATTCCGGCGAATCCGAGGGAAGGTAAAGCGGCCATCATTTTGCCTCCTTTTGATTAAAGATCGCCGAATACTGGCCGATCCATCATAAATCAGGAATGGACTCCCCTGAGCGGCGCACCGGTCAAAGCCCTGTCGCTTGGGACATTTACGCGCGCAAAAAGACGCGAAAACTCATTCCGTGAAGTTCGATGACACCTTGTCGTTGAACCAACCAGTCCAGGCACATGGCGCACAATGACTTCTAAAAATAATCCGGCCACTGCGGTATCCGATCTGACGTTGAGCCCTGCGGCCAACAGCCCTTCAGCGTCGAAGCCATTGATCCCGTCGCGCCCGCTGGCGACCCAGCAATACCTTTACTTCACCGAAACCAATACCGACCGCATCCTCGACAACCTCGATGGCCTGCGCGACATGGTGTTCCCGCGCCCACCGCATCTGGAAGGCGACAGCGAACAACACAATGAGCAGGAATTCCCGTCGGTGTGCCTGATCGGCCTGGGCCGTTGCGGTTCGAACATCGCGCTCGACGTGGCCGAACTGGTGTACAACGCGCGCAAGTTCTACCTCAACGAATTCAACAACGAAGATCGCCTGTCGCCGGACAAACGCTACGCCGAAAAAGGCTACAGCCCGGCCCAATGGATTCGTAACAACCTGCGCCTGGGGCCGAACAAGGCCACCAAACCGGTGTTCCTGGTCGAGCCACTGGTGATGCTCGGCGACCTGGACAAAGACATCGCCGGGCGCATCCGTTTCTCGCGCAAGGGCGAAAAAAGCGGCTTCCTGCGCGACTACAGCAAAATGAAAATCATGGACTTGTCGGAAGTCCACGCCGGTGGTGCCGGTAACGCGCCGATCCTTGGTCAGTACCTGGCCAAGATCATCCTGAACAAGGACACCCAGCGTTTCTCCAGCCCTGACTGGAAGATGATTCACTCGTACCTGATCGACAGCTGCGGGATCAAGGCCAACCAGTCGCGTCTGTATTTCTCTATTTTCAGCGCCGGCGGCGGTACAGGTTCGGGCATGGCCTCGGAATTCGGCCTGGCCCAGCAGCACTCGTACATGAACAAGACGTTCGACACCAAGCCGATGGACGAGCACGACAGCAAAAGCGGCCACGCCTTTGTTTTCGAGCCGATCTTCACCAGCGGCATTTGCGTGCTGCCGAACATCTCCGACCACCGCAGCGAAATGTCCGAGGCGCTGCACATCAACGCCGGTCGTCTGCTGTGCAAATACCTGTCTGAAGAATGGGACTTCTCCTACAACTTCGACAACGAAGACAGCAGCGAAGCCAGCGTCATGGGCCGTATCCGCCCATGGAACGCGATGATGCTGATCTCCAACGACATCATGCGTTACGCCGAAGAAAGCGATGATGGCAACATCCAGAACATTGATGTCAATGCGATGGAAAAGCACGCCAACCAGTACATCTCGCAGCAGATCTTCAACATTCTGACGGCGCAGGCGGTCACGACTGACTACGACCAGAACTATTTCCGTCGCGCCGGCATCGACATCGGCGAAACCATTCGCCTGGACGCCAACGACCTGTTCATGAGTCTGGCGGGCCCGGTGGCGATTGCCTACGCCGAATCCGTGGTGCCGGAAACTCCTGCGCCGAGCAGCGATAAATTCAAGGTGTTCGATAAAGAGCCGCAGCGCCTGAACATCGACGACCTGTTCTTCCGCTCCATCGACCTGCCGCACTTCAACAAAGTTACCCAGGCCATCGAAGGCATCAGCCTGTTGCCGATCGAGTCCAAGCGCTATCGCGCATCCCTGGAGCAGTACAAGAATTCCGGCTATGACGCGGCCGCGTTGCACGACCTGCACTTCTTCAAGAACTGCTCGTCTGTGGTGTCGATCGTGTCGTTGCCCAAGGACTACAAGCTGTCCTACATGGACCTGAACCGGTTGAAGACCCACCTCAACAGCCTGTTCCCCAACACCACGCTCAAGCGTTATGCGCTGGTGATCGGCGCCTCGGCCAACCTGTCGCTGACCACCCTGATCGCCAAGAGCCCGTGCCTGTCGGACGACTTCCTGACCCTGATCGTGGCCTTCATCAAGCGCTGCTTTGCGAAAAACCCGTACCGCTTCGACGAGACCCTGGATAACTCGATCCTCGACTTCATCATCCATGAAGACTTCGACGAAGCCCTGATCGACGACTTGCTCAACGAATTCGAAAATCCGGCGAAAATCCTCGATACCAACTGGTACGCGATCAAGCCGATGTATGAGAAGAAGTACCGCGAGCTGATCAGCGACAAAGACAAGTTTGTGTCGATCAACGACATTCGTTTGTCCCGGGATTGCGTGAAGAAGGCGATCAAGTACTTGCGCGAGATTTATCGCCACCGGATTGGCAAGACCAAGGTTATTTCGCTCAATAACCATACTGGCAAGACTTTCTAAGCCAGCGCGAGATCGAGTCGCCTCCAATCGCGAGCAAGCTCGCTCCCACAGGGGACCGCATTCTTTCACACGGAACGCGGTCCCCTGTGGGAGCGAGCTTGCTCGCGATGGCGGCCTCAACTTCAATGCAAATTCAAACATCCAGAAACAATTAAGCAGCCCGCAGGCTGCTCATAAAACTGTTCCCGTTACGTTTACGTCACCCTCTTCAAGACCCTTCTGTGGCCTTTCTCTACGGCAACATGCCATCACGCTACTCGGCTACACACTTTTAGCAGACTGGATGCCGCACCTATTTGGTGCGCAACGTCAGCTCGTCGCCCTTTCCTGGATCAGAATCCACGGCGAAACCACCACGGCCCACAACTGCGGATCGCGCTCGAAAAGATCCAGCGCCCGCGTTTCAGAGAGCTTGGCGAGGGTATCGGCAGCCAGCCAGGCAGCCACTTTCTCGCCTTCGTCGGTGGCCACGGCCTCGGCGGCAGCGATCAAATCAAGGCTGGGGTCGACCCACAATAGGGCACCCTTGGCGAAGAACGGTTCCAGTTCCTTCCAGGTAATAGATGCGGTCTCACCAAGCAGCTTGGCATAGAGGGTGCTAGGTTCTTCAGTCATGGGTCCTGTCCAGAAAAGAAATCGGCGTGAATGATAACGTCGGTGGTCTGGCAGAAAAACCCGGATGCAATTGAGTCACCGAACGAAAAGCGCAGGAAAGCCAAGGAATGCTGATGAATCAAGCGATTAGCCAGCTAACATCCCGCCGCAATTCTGTATTTTTCTTTCAAAAAAGCGACACCCTTTGGTTTTGCCCCTCGGCGCCAGCTTCCCAGGCTGACAATCGGCGCTCTACACTGTACCGGTACAGTTGCCGGGGGCATTTTCCGGAGGATATCCAAGATATCTGACCCGGTTCTGCTGCTACGGCGCCAGGACTATAAAAACTACAACAGTAAGAGTGGAGCACTATGACTAAGGCTACTAAGCAGATTTCCAAACTGTTTGCCGCTATGGTTCTGGCCGGGGTTGCCAGCCATTCGTTCGCAGCTGACACCATCAAGATCGGTATCGCCGGCCCTAAAACCGGCCCGGTAGCCCAATACGGCGACATGCAGTTCAGTGGCGCCAAAATGGCCATCGAACAAATCAACGCCAAGGGCGGTGTCGACGGCAAGAAGCTCGAAGCCGTTGAATACGACGATGCCTGTGATCCGAAACAAGCGGTTGCTGTAGCGAACAAAGTCGTCAACGACGGCGTCAAGTTCGTAGTCGGTCACCTGTGCTCCAGCTCCACTCAACCCGCTTCGGACATCTACGAAGACGAAGGCGTAATCATGATCACCCCGGCTGCCACCAGCCCGGACATCACCGCCCGTGGTTACAAAATGATCTTCCGTACTATCGGTCTGGACAGCGCCCAGGGCCCTGCCGCCGGTAACTACATCGCCGATCACGTCAAACCGAAAATCGTTGCTGTGCTGCACGACAAACAGCAATACGGTGAAGGCATCGCTACTGCCGTCAAGAAAACCCTCGAAGGCAAAAACGTAAAAGTTGCCGTATTCGAAGGCATCAACGCCGGCGACAAAGACTTCTCCTCGATCATCTCCAAGCTCAAGCAAGCCAACGTCGACTTCGTCTACTACGGCGGCTACCACCCGGAGCTGGGCCTGATCCTGCGTCAATCCCAGGAAAAAGGCCTGAAAGCCAAGTTCATGGGTCCAGAAGGCGTGGGTAACGACTCCATTTCGCAGATCGCCAAAGACGCTTCCGAAGGCCTGCTGGTGACCCTGCCGAAATCCTTCGACCAGGATCCGGCCAACGTCGCCCTGGCTGACGCGTTCAAAGCCAAGAAAGAAGACCCGAGCGGTCCGTTCGTGTTCCCGGCCTACTCGGCTGTTGAAGTCATCGCCGGTGGTATCACTGCCGCCAAGAGCGAAGACCCTGCCAAAGTGGCCGCGGCCATCCACGCAGGTTCGTTCAAAACCCCGACTGGCGACCTGAGCTTCGACGCCAAGGGCGACCTGAAAGACTTCAAATTCGTGGTTTACGAGTGGCACTTCGGCAAACCTAAAACTGAAGTTTCGCCTCAGTAAGGCCTTGCCAAGCTGACTGCCAATAAAGCCCACGGCGTGCCGTGGGCTTTGTTTTACGAACGTATTGGGCCGCGCTGGCGTGATCCGCCAGTCTCCCCACCTGAAAATCTCAAAACCGTCATCAGCGGTTCGCTGGCAAACCTCGAATTCGAAGTGGATGCAGATCCACGGGGCTCGAGCGGGAAAATGACTCCACCAGTGAAATGCGTATCAGGTTTTTAGGAGCGCTGTAATGCCTGACATCTATCACTTCTTCCAGCAGCTGGTTAACGGTCTGACCGTTGGCAGCACGTATGCCCTGATCGCCATCGGCTATACGATGGTTTACGGCATCATTGGAATGATCAACTTCGCCCACGGCGAGGTGTACATGATCGGTTCCTACGTGGCGTTCATCGCCATCGCGGGCCTGTCCATGATGGGACTCGACAGTGTTCCGCTGTTGATGACCGCCGCTTTCCTCGCCACCATCGTTGTCACCAGTGCCTACGGTTACAGCATCGAACGGATCGCCTACCGCCCCCTGCGCGGCAGCAACCGTCTGATCCCGCTGATTTCCGCCATCGGCATGTCGATTTTCCTGCAGAACACGGTTCTGCTGGCGCAAGACTCCAAGGACAAATCCATCCCCAACCTGATCCCCGGCAATTTCTCCATCGGGCCAGGTGGCGCACATGAAGTGCTGATTTCCTACATGCAAATCGTGGTGTTCGTGGTGACTCTGGTCGCCATGCTCGGCCTGACGCTGTTCATCTCCCGCTCTCGCCTGGGTCGCGCCTGCCGCGCCTGCGCCGAAGACATCAAGATGGCCAACCTGCTGGGTATCAACACCAACAACATCATCGCCCTGACCTTCGTCATCGGTGCTGCGCTGGCGGCCATCGCGGCCGTGCTGCTGAGCATGCAATACGGCGTGATCAACCCGAACGCCGGTTTCCTCGTCGGCCTCAAGGCCTTCACCGCCGCTGTATTGGGCGGTATCGGCAGCATCCCCGGAGCCATGCTCGGCGGGCTGGTGCTAGGGGTGGCGGAAGCCTTCGGTGCCGATATCTTCGGCGACCAATACAAGGACGTCGTGGCGTTCGGCCTATTGGTTCTGGTGTTGTTGTTCCGGCCTACCGGCCTGCTGGGCCGTCCGGAGGTTGAAAAAGTATGACTAGGAATCTTAAACAGGCGTTGTTCAGCGCCTTGCTGGTGTGGGCCGTGGCCTACCCGGTACTCGGTCTGAAGCTGACCATCGTCGGCATCAACCTTGAAGTGCATGGCACCAGCACCTCAACACTGATCACCATCGCCGTTTGCTCGGTGCTGATGTTCCTGCGGGTGCTGTTCGACCAGCAAATCAGCGCGGCGTGGAAATCCTCGCCGAACATGCCAGTGATGCCGGCCAAGGCCAGTAACTTCCTGACCCTGCCGACCACCCAGCGCTGGATCATCATTGCGCTGATCATCGGTGCCCTGGTGTGGCCGTTCTTCGGTTCCCGTGGCGCGGTGGACATCGCAACGCTGGTGTTGATCTACGTGATGCTGGGCCTGGGCCTGAACATTGTGGTCGGTCTGGCCGGTCTGCTCGACCTTGGTTACGTCGGTTTCTATGCCGTCGGCGCCTACAGTTATGCGCTGCTGTCGCACTACTACGGTCTGAGCTTCTGGATCTGCCTGCCAATCGCCGGCCTGATGGCGGCCACCTTCGGCTTCCTGCTCGGCTTCCCGGTATTGCGCCTTCGTGGCGACTACCTGGCGATCGTGACCCTGGGCTTCGGTGAAATCATCCGTCTGTTCCTGCGTAACCTGACCGACATTACCGGTGGCCCGAACGGCATCAGTAACATTCCCAAGCCGACGCTTTTCGGACTGACCTTCGATAAAACCGCTGGTGAGGGCTTGCAGACGTTCCACGAGTACTTCGGTCTGGCCTACAACCCGGTCAACAAGGTGATCTTCCTTTACCTGATTGCGGTGGTGTTGGCGCTATTCGCCCTGTTCGTCATCAATCGCTTGCTGCGCATGCCGTTGGGCCGTGCCTGGGAAGCGCTGCGTGAAGACGAAATCGCCTGCCGTGCGTTGGGCCTGAACCCGACCATCATCAAGCTTTCGGCGTTTACCCTGGGTGCCTGCTTCGCCGGTTTCGCCGGCAGCTTCTTCGCCGCGCGCCAAGGGCTGGTGACACCGGAGTCCTTCACCTTCATCGAGTCGGCGACCATCCTCGCCATCGTGGTGCTGGGCGGCATGGGCTCACAACTGGGCGTCGTGCTTGCCGCCACGGTAATGATCCTGTTGCCGGAAATGATGCGTGAGTTCAGTGAATACCGCATGTTGATGTTCGGCGCCTTGATGGTGCTGATGATGATCTGGCGCCCTCAAGGCCTGCTGCCCATGCAACGTCCTCACATGGAGCTGCGCAAATGAGCCGCGAGATCCTTAAAGTCGAAAATCTGAGCATGCGCTTCGGCGGTTTGCTGGCGGTCAACGGCGTGGCCCTGACCGTGCACGAAAAACAGGTCGTGGCGCTGATCGGCCCCAACGGTGCCGGCAAGACCACCGTGTTCAACTGCTTGACCGGTTTTTACAAGCCAAGCGGCGGCAGCATCCTGCTCGACGGCCAGGCCATCGAAGGTTTGCCCGGCCACGAGATCGCCCGCAAAGGCGTGGTGCGCACCTTCCAGAACGTGCGCCTGTTCAAGGACATGACCGCGGTCGAGAACCTCTTGATCGCCCAGCACCGTCACCTGAACACCAACTTCCTGGCGGGTCTGTTCAAGACCCCGGCGTTCCGCAAAAGCGAGCGCGAAGCCATGGAGTTCGCCGAGTACTGGCTGGACAAGGTCAACCTGAAGGCCTTCGCCAACCGTCCGGCCGGCACCCTGGCCTACGGTCAGCAACGTCGCCTGGAAATCGCTCGTTGCATGATGACCCGTCCGCGAATCCTCATGCTCGACGAACCGGCCGCCGGCCTGAACCCGAAGGAAACCGAAGACCTCAAGGCGCTGATCAGCGTGCTCCGCAACGAGCATGATGTGACCGTGCTGCTGATCGAACACGACATGAAACTGGTCATGAGCATTTCCGACCACATCGTCGTGATCAACCAGGGCACGCCCCTGGCCAACGGCACGCCGGAACAGATTCGCGACAATCCTGAAGTGATCAAAGCCTACCTGGGGGAAGCGTAAATGCTGCAATTCGAAAACGTTTCCACCTTCTACGGCAAGATCCAGGCCCTGCACGGCGTCAACGTGGAAATCCGCCAGGGCGAAATCGTCACCCTGATCGGCGCCAACGGCGCGGGCAAATCCACCCTGCTGATGACGCTGTGCGGTTCGCCGCAAGCCCACAGCGGCAGCATCAAGTACATGGGTGAAGAGCTCGTGGGGCAGACCTCGGCGCAGATCATGCGCAAGAGCATTGCCGTGGTGCCGGAAGGTCGTCGGGTGTTTGCCCGTCTGACCGTGGAAGAAAACCTCGCCATGGGCGGCTTCTTCACCGACAAGGGCGACTATCAGGAACAGATGGACAAGGTTCTCGGACTTTTCCCTCGCCTGAAAGAGCGTTTTGCCCAACGCGGCGGCACCATGTCCGGCGGCGAACAGCAAATGCTCGCCATCGGCCGTGCGCTGATGAGCAAGCCCAAACTGCTGCTGCTCGACGAGCCTTCACTGGGCCTGGCCCCGATCATCATCCAGCAGATCTTCGACATCATCGAACAGCTGCGCAAGGACGGTGTGACGGTGTTCCTGGTAGAGCAGAACGCCAACCAGGCGCTGAAAATTGCTGACCGCGCGTACGTTCTAGAGAACGGCCGTGTGGTGATGCAAGGCACCGGTGAAGCACTGCTGACCGATCCGAAAGTGCGTGAAGCGTATCTGGGTGGTTGAGCTTTTGCGGTAAATAAAAAACGGCCTTCGGGCCGTTTTTTTGTGCCTGACACCCACTCAACAACACTGAAGATCCCCTGTAGAAGCTGCCGAAGGCTGCGATCTTTTGATCTTTATTTTCTTCATGATCGCTGAAGATCAAGGTCAAAAGATCGCAGCCTTCGGCAGCTCAGGGGGATTTTTGGTGTTTAACAGGGTGTGTTTAATCCGTGTCAGTGTTACTTCCTGCAAGTTACAACGCCTTGCGCCATTGCCTACAGCTACGCCCGAATCCGCTGGCTTGTGCGCCTGGGGGTTGGCCTCTATCGTTTGCTCAAAATCGAACCCTACTGCTCGGCATCCAGCAAAGCATCATGCTCGCTGACTGACGGTGAATCAGGCACTGGGCCAGATCGACCCGCAATACCAGCCTGGCAACACGCCCCCGTAGGAGCTGCCGAAGGCAGCGATCTTTTGATCTTGATGTTTTTAAGATCGCTGAAGATCAAGAGCCAGATCAAAAGATCGCAGCCTTCGGCAGCTCCTACTTTGATCGGCGTGGTTTTGATGGATGCTCAACGCTGGAGGCGATCCAATGCCTCGCCACTGCGCTTGAACCACCCCATCAAATAGTCCGCCAGCACTTGGGTGCGCCTCGGTAACCCGCCCTGATACGGATGCACCAGGTACATCGGCATGCGACGGGTCTGATAATCACGCAGGAGCCAGCGTAAACGTCCGTCGGCCAATTCCGTTTGCAGCAGGTACGACGGCAACCGCGCAATGCCGGCACCGGCCAGTGCGGCTTTTTTCAGCAGGCTGTAATGGTTGCTGGCGAACGGTCCCGAAACTCGCACCCGCAACAACTCGTGTTGCTGGTGATAGAGCCATTCTTCGCGACCGCTGTAATGACTATTGAGCAGACAACGGTGTTCAGCGAGTGCTTGAGGCGTCGACGGTTCGCCATATTGCTCAAGGTAGGCCGGACTGGCGCAGGTCATTTCGTGCCAGGCCAATAACGGGCGGGCCACCAGGCGTTCGTCATTGCCGACCTCGGAGCGCACCGCCAGGTCAAAACCGTCGCGGGACAAATCACGGTAGCTGTTGCTCAAGTCCAGTTCGATCTGCACTTCGGGGTACTTGCTGGAAAACTCCAGCAACAAACCATCGAAGAAGGTTTCCCCTAGCGACACCGGAACCGTCATACGCACCGGCCCGGCCATGTCGTCCTTCAATCGCGCCAAGGCCTGACGCGCCCGCTCCACTTGAACGACAAGCGCCTGGGCTTGGGGCAACAGCGCCGCCCCCGCCGCCGTGAGGCTTAAACGGCGAGTGGTACGTTGCAGCAAGACCACGCAGAACCGCGCCTCCAACAGACTGATGCGCTTGGAGAGCTGGCCCTTGCTGCAACCCAGTTGCTGGGCCGCCAGGGTAAAACTGCCGGCTTCGATCAACACCGCGAACGCCGCCAGATCATCCATTTCGCTCATGGATTGTTTCCATTTGAAAACCAAAGGTTGCCTATTAGCGCGCTTATCCACAGAAAAAACCACTCTAGACTGAATCCTCGTTCAACCACTTCAAGGAACAGCACGATGAAGATTCTTTTGATAGGCGCAGGCGGCACCATCGGTTCGGCGGTCGACAAGGAGCTGTCGCAACGTCACGAAGTCATCCGCATTGGCCGTAACAGCGGTGATCTGCATGTGGATATCAGCGACAGCGCCTCGATCCGCGCCCTGTTCGAAAAAACCGGCAAGTTCGATGCGCTGGTCTGCGCCGCTGGCAACGTAACCTTCGCGCCGCTGGACGAAATGACCGCAGACAGCTTCGCCCTGGGCCTGAAAGACAAACTGATGGGCCAGGTCAACCTGCTGCTGATCGGCCGCGAATTCGCCAATGACGGCGCCTCGTTCACCTTCACCACCGGCGTGCTCAGCCACGACCCGATTCGCAGCGGTGCCTCAGCCGCATTGGTCAACGGCGCGCTGGACAGCTTCGTCCGCGCCGCCGCAATTGAACTGCCGCGCGGCCTGCGGGTGAACTCGATCAGCCCGACCGTGCTGCTGGAAGCCATGGGCAGCTATGCGCCGTACTTCCGTGGCTACAAGCCGGTTCCGGCAGTGGATGTGGCATTGGCCTACGCCAAAAGTGTGGAAGGCTTGCAGACGGGTCAGACCTTTCACGTGGGCTGACCCGCAGCTCGGACGCGGGTGCGGCTAACGAACCATTTCACCCCGCACCACGCGTTCGCGTCCAAACTGCCGCAGCCACCGTTGCATCGGTCGTTCGAACCAGCGGTGGCACAGCAGGCTTGCCACGAGTAACACGGTAAAGAACAGCAGCAACGTCCACGGCTGATAAAAAACACTGCGTCCCGGAAAGTATTTATCGGCCATCAACGCGGCGATGATTTGCAGCGGAAAATGCAATAAATACGAGGCATAGCTGATGTCGCCCAGCCAGGCCAGACGACGGGCGACGGGCTCCAGCACTCGATGACAGGCTGCAATGGCCATGATTGTCAGTGGAAACAACAGCCCAAACTTGATCAGTGGCTGATCAACGCCTAACAGCCACCAACCCGCCACACACCCTGCCGCCAGCCCCCCACCCACCCAACGTGCCGACCAGCGTTGCAACAGCCATGTGACGATCCGATAGCCCAGGCCACCGCAGAAAAAACCGAGCACGCCCAAGGTGATTTTGTACTGTGCAGGAAACACATAAGCCGCCACACCGATCAGCACAACGCCTATCAGGAATGGAAAAGACGAATAGCGCCACAGCAGGAAAAATGCCGCGTAGAGCAGCACTTCAACGGAAATAGACCAGGCCGGACCGTTGAATGACCAGCCCTGTTCAAACCCCCACGCAGGTGCCAGAAAGACATTCAGCACGCCGTGATAGAGATCGTTGAACGGGTAGATGAAGGCGTTGCCCGTATACCGTGTGTAGATCATTTGCAGCAGCGCAACGGCCGCAAAGGTCGCCAGGTGCAGCGGATAGATACGGCTGAAGCGTTCAAGAAAAAACTGCTTGCTGCTCAAGGTTTGTCGAGCCACCGATTGAGCAAATAACCAGGCAAAAATGAACCCCGACAGGCTGAAGAACAGCGCAACTGCATCGCCACCATGTCGATAAAACAATGAAAACACCTGATAAAACGGTTGCTGCTCGGTGTGCAGCGGGCCAGGTAGCGCGCCTTGAAAAAAGAAGTGCTGCCAATGCCAAAACACCACCGCCAACGCAGCGATGCCACGCAGTGCATCCAATGCATAGAGGCGTTTGGGGAAAACAGACACGTGTTGGTGCATGGCAAATGGGCCCGGTCCTGGACAAGTGCGCCACTATGCGGCGGCGCAATGGGCAACTCAATCCCTATACACAAGCCTTGTGATCGCGGGCTTGCCTAAGTAACGTGGCGGCACTTGTCTGGAGAACCAAAGATGCGTGTTGCCCGTTCCCTCGTCCTCGTTGCCCTGCTTCCGTTGTTCGCTGCGTGCCAGTTGTTCGATGGCCCGCGGCAGAGCGCCTCCCACGTGGGGCAGACCCGCATGCAGGGCCAGTTGACCGCGGCCGACGGCAAGCTGATGTTCCAGCCGTGCAATGAATCGCGCAGCCTGGTGGTCAACGACACCGGCGGCACCAGCGTCCTGCAAGAGGCCGCAAGCCTGGCCGATGATCAGGGTAAATTGTTCGCCGACGTGCGTGGCCAGATCGATGGCAGCCGCCTCGACCTTGCGCAGTTGTACCGCGTCGAGCGTTCGGGCACGGCGTGCGATGACCCCAATTTCAAACTGTTGATTCTGCGGGCTGCCGGCCATGGGCCTGAGTGGAACGTCAAAGTCAGCGGCAAAGGCATGGCCATCGACCGTGCCGGCGAGCCTCCACTGGCGGTGCCCTACGTTGAAGAGCAATTGGGCGATGGCCGGTTCAATCTCAGCAGCGAAGCCAACGGCAAGCACATTGAGCTGTGGGTCGCGCCCAATCGTTGCGTCGATAGCAGCACCGGCAGCATCCAGCACATGAGCGCCGAACTGCGGATCGACGGCCAGGTGCAGCGCGGCTGCGGGTATTTCGGCGGCTCGCGTAACGACTGATCGTTTTTGCCTCACGGGACCGGCGTTTGGGGCTTATAATCGCCGCCTTCAAACGCCTTGGCGCAGTTGTGCGCCCCGCGAAACGGACCCTGTCATGTTACGAATCACCGAACTCAAGTTGCCGATCGACCATCCCGAAGAAGACCTGCGCCCTGCCATCGTGCAGCGCCTGGGCATCGCCAGCGATGACCTGCTCGATTTCACCTTGTTCAAGCGCAGCTACGATGCGCGCAAAAAGTCCTCCGAACTGTGCTTCATCTACACCATCGACCTCACCGCCAAGGATGAGGCGGCGCTGCTGCACAAGTTCGCCGATGACCGTAACGTCAACGTGGCACCGGATGTCAGCTACAAAGTGGTCGGCCAGGCGCCCGCCGATCTGCAGCAACGTCCAATCGTCGTCGGCTTCGGCCCGTGCGGGATCTTCGCCGGGCTGCTGCTCGCGCAAATGGGCTTCAAGCCGATCATCCTCGAACGCGGCACCGAAGTGCGCCAGCGCACCAAGGACACCTGGGGCCTGTGGCGTAAAAGCGTGCTTAACCCTGAATCCAACGTGCAGTTCGGTGAAGGCGGCGCGGGGACGTTCTCCGACGGCAAGCTCTACAGCCAGATCAAGGACCCGAAATTCATCGGCCGCAAAGTCCTGCATGAGTTCGTGAAGGCCGGCGCGCCGGAAGAAATTCTCTACGTCAGCAAACCGCACATCGGTACGTTCCGTCTGACCGGCGTGGTGGAAAACATGCGTGAGCAGATTCGCGCGCTGGGCGGCGAAGTGCGCTTCCAGCAACGGGTCACCGACGTGCTGATCGAGGACGGCCAACTGGTCGGCGTCGAGCTTAATGGCGGCGAGCAGATCCATTCGAAACACGTGATTCTGGCCCTCGGCCATAGCGCGCGGGACACCTTCCGCATGCTCCACGGCCGTGGCGTGTTCATGGAAGCCAAGCCGTTCTCGGTGGGTTTCCGCATCGAACACCCGCAGTCGCTGATCGACCGCGCGCGCCTGGGCAAATACGCCGGCCACCCGAAACTCGGGGCTGCCGACTACAAACTGGTGCACCACGCCAAGAACGGCCGTTCGGTCTACAGCTTCTGCATGTGCCCGGGTGGCACCGTGGTGGCGGCAACGTCCGAACCGGGCCGCGTGGTCACCAACGGCATGAGCCAATACTCGCGTAACGAACGCAACGCCAACTCCGGGATCGTCGTCGGCATTACCCCGGAAGTCGATTACCCGGGCGGCCCACTGGCCGGCATCGAGTTGCAGGAACGCCTGGAATCCCACGCCTTTGTGCTCGGCGGCAGCAACTACGAAGCCCCAGCGCAATTGGTCGGCGACTTTATCGCCGGCAAACCATCCACTGAAGTGGGCAGCGTCGAACCGTCCTACAAACCAGGTGTTGCCTTCGGTGATCTGGCCCTGGCATTGCCGGCGTTTGCCATCGAAGCCATTCGCGAAGCCTTGCCGGCGTTCGAGAAGCAGATTCGCGGTTACTCGTTGCACGACGCGGTGTTGACCGGGATCGAGACGCGTACGTCGTCGCCGTTGCGGATTACCCGTAACGAGTCGATGCAGAGCTTGAACGTGAAAGGCTTGTTCCCGGCCGGTGAAGGCGCGGGTTATGCGGGGGGGATCTTGTCGGCAGGTGTCGACGGGATTCGGATTGCAGAAGCCGTGGCTCGCGACATTCTCGGCCTGGAGGCCTGATACACAAATCACTGGTTAGAAAGAAACTGTGGGAGCGAGCCTGCTCGCGAAAGCGGTGGATCAGTCAACATCTCTGTTGAATATTCAGCCGTCATCGCGAGCAGGCTCGCTCCCACATTGGTTTTGAGGTGTGAACACACTGTGGGAGCGGGCTTGCTCGCGAAAGCGGTGGACCAGCCAACATCTCTGTTGAATGGAAAACCGTATTCGCGAGCAAGCCCGCTCCCACAGGGCTTTCAGCGTCTGATCAATGTCAGATGTTGGCGCGCAGGATGGTCGCCGGCAGTGGCTCGCCGCGCTCGACACTCGCTGCCACGGCATCGATCAACCCACTCAACTCATACCCCTGGCCCTTGAGCCAATCCTGGTCGTAATAGGTGGTGGCGTAACGTTCGCCGCCGTCGCACAGGATCGCCACGATCGACCCCGACTCCCCCGCCTCAACCATCTGCTGAGCCGCCATCAAGGCGCCGATCAGGTTGGTCCCGCTCGACCCGCCCACCCGCCGACCCAAGCGCTGCGCCAGGTAATGCATGGCTGCCAGCGACAAGGCATCCGGCACCTTGACCATCGCATCGATCACCTTGGGCAGGAACGACGCTTCCACCCGTGGCCGGCCAATCCCTTCAATCCGCGAACCGCAATCCAGGCGCAACGTGGCATCGCCGGTCTGGTAGTAATCGAAAAACACCGAGCGCTCGGCATCCGCGCACAGCACGCGGGTGCAATGCTGGCGATAACGCACGTATCGCCCGAGGGTCGCGGTGGTGCCACCGGTGCCGGGGCTGGAAATCAGCCAGCTCGGCTCCGGGTGCTGCTCGAAGCGCATCTGCTGGAAAATCGACTCGGCGATATTGTTGTTCGCCCGCCAGTCTGTGGCGCGCTCGGCGTAGGTGAACTGGTCGATGAAGTGACCATCGTGTTCGCGAGCCAGGCGTTCGGATTCGGCATAGATCTGGGTCGGATCGTCTACCAAGTGGCTCTTGCCACCATAGAAAGCGATCTGTGCGATCTTCTCTTTGGACGTGGTCGCCGGCATCACCGCAATAAACGGCAAGCCCAGCAATCGGGCGAAGTACGCTTCGGAAATCGCCGTCGAACCGCTGGACGCCTCGATCACCGGCGCACCGGGCTTGAGCCAGCCGTTACACAGCACATAGAGGAACAGCGAGCGGGCCAGTCGATGTTTCAGGCTGCCGGTGGGGTGGCTGGACTCATCCTTGAAATACAACTCGATGCCCGGCAAACCCGGCAGCGGCAGAGGAATCAGGTGGGTGTCGGCGCTGCGCTGGAAGTCGGCTTCGATGATCCGGATGGCTTCGCGGGCCCACTGTCGGTTGTCGCTCATGGTGGTGATCTCGTTGAATCAGGCAAGAGTCGGCCTTGTTTCAAGGCTCAGCCCACAAGCTTAGGAAAATTCCTGCATCACGCACAGATACAGCTGAGGTCCAATACGTCCAGCAACTGCTAGGCTCAGTCCTCATTGGACCTTGCAGCCATTCGCGCTGTAACGGCATATAACAAAAAAGAATATAACTATTGTTTTAACAACTAACGGTACGGGTTAGGGTGTGCCACCTTTTGAATTCATCGATGGAGAGCGACCTTGCCTCTGCGTAGAACTTTCACGCGTTTCTTTCAGTTGGAAGCTGCCAGCGGTCTGTTACTGATCGCCGCCGCAGCCCTGGCTTTAATCATCAATAACTCATCGCTGTCGTGGCTCTATAACGGCTTGCTGGACACCCCCGTGGTGGCCCAGATCGGCGCGCTGAAAATCGCCAAGCCCTTGCTGCTGTGGATCAACGACGGCCTGATGGCCATGTTCTTCCTGCTGATCGGCCTGGAAGTGAAGCGCGAAGTCCTCGACGGCCAGTTGTCCAAGCCATCGCAAATCGTCCTGCCCGGTGCGGCGGCGATTGGCGGCATGGTCGTGCCGGCGCTGATCTACTGGTTCATCAACCGCGACAACCCGGCGGCACTCGGCGGCTGGGCCATCCCGATGGCCACCGACATCGCCTTCGCCCTCGGCGTACTCGCCCTGCTCGGCAAGCGCGTGCCGGTGTCACTGAAGCTGTTCCTGATGACCCTGGCGATCATTGACGACCTCGGTGCCATCATCGTTATCGCGATTTTCTATTCCGGCACATTGTCGACGCTGTCCCTTGCCTTGGCCGGCGCCTGCATCGTTGCGCTGATCGCGATGAACCGGCTCGGCGTGGTCAAGCTCGGGCCGTACATGATCATCGGCCTGATCCTGTGGGTGTGCGTGCTCAAGAGCGGCGTCCACGCGACACTGGCCGGCGTGACCCTTGCGTTCTGCATTCCACTGCGCACCAAAAATGCCGAACCTTCGCCGCTGATGACCCTGGAACACGCCCTGCACCCGTGGGTGGCCTACGGCATCCTGCCGCTGTTCGCTTTCGCCAACGCCGGCCTGTCCCTGAGCGGCGTGACTGTGGAAAGCTTCACCCACCACGTGCCAATGGGCATCGCCATCGGCCTGCTGCTGGGCAAAACAGTCGGCGTATTTGGCCTGACCTGGCTGGCGGTAAAAATCGGCATCGCCGCCCTGCCCCAAGGCGCCAACTGGGGCCAGGTGCTGGGCGTCGCGATCCTCTGCGGCATCGGCTTCACCATGAGCCTGTTTGTCGGCTCCCTGGCGTTTGTGCCAGGCGCCAGTGAGTACGCCGGGATGGACCGAATGGGGATTTTGACCGGTTCGATTCTGGCGGCATTGATGGGTTACGCGGTGACGGCGATGGCGAGTCGCAAGAGCGCTGTGCAAAACTGAAGATCACTTGGAATTTAAACGGAGCCCCCTCATGGAGTTGCGCAAGGCATTGATGCCACCAGAGCTGGACGAAGCAAAGGTCGTCCGGCTGGCGGGGTTCTCCGCCGAGATAGATTGTGGGAATGAAGACCTGGTTCAAGATCAGTTGACTGCGTTCAACCGCGAAGCGATGACCGATCTGACGTTTATCGACTTTCAGGGAATCTATGGCGGCCAGGATCATGAAACATGGGTTCGCAAAGTCCTGGCCGCGCCCTATGAGCAACGCCTGACGGATATCACCCGGCCCGAACTGATCGAAATGGCCCGCAGGGTCATGGAATGCGATGGCAGCGAACACGCCGTCGAATTCTGGCTGAGCATGCTGGAGCTCAATCTACCGAATGACCGGGTTTCGGATCTGATTTTTTGGCCGGATGAGTATTTCGGCAATGGGGAAAACTCGCGCGAGTTGTCCCCGGAAGAGGTGGTAGACATAGCCTCAAACAGTCGAGCCGCAGAGCAGGATTAGTCCTCTGCACCGTCCTGCCGAGCAAGTAAAGACAACGCCTAACGACATTCGAGACTCGTCCTACAGCCACGCTTAGCCACATTCGTTAACGTCGTGCAGCCTCCTTTCGAGGCTGTCGACGGACGAATTTCAAGGACGATCAGTGGCTGGCAACAAGGACATTCCCCGGGTTAAAAACCCGCCGTCAGGTGACGGACATCGCGTCACCCATCGCTTCATGACCGCCGCCGAACTGGCCGAGCGGGACGCCCGGCAAAGCGCCTACGACGCCATGCTCGCCCGACAAGACGCCTTCGAACGCAGTCTTGCGCCCAGGCCCTCTAAAGACGAAATCGTTCGCGCGGGCTGCGTTTTCGCCAAGTCCTGCAAGCTGCCGGACGCCATCATCGATTACTCCAACCCTTCAGGAATGGTGCCCACCGACAGCCTCAAAGAATACGGGGAAGTCGCTTGGCTCGGTGCTCGCGAGGCAGACGATGCGGGGCTGCTGAATCTGCAAACGATCAGCGCCAATACCCTCCCGCTGGGCATCGGACATATCGCTTTACGCGCCTCGGCCATTTCTGCCTTGCCAGCCATTGGCGCAGCAGGCGCCACCGTATTGGCCGGTTTGGTCGCACTGCTCTGGACGCCGAGCCTGGGCGATAGCGCGCTCTATACCGAAGATCAACTGCGCGCCCTGAAACAGGCTCGCACGCGTGTTCGGTTAAGGGTCGAGCAACAGGCTGACGGCAGCCTCAAGGGTTACGCCTTCTACACCGGCAAGCATCGTGATTGGGAAATGGTTGATGTCGCGCAGTTCGATTTGCGTGACAGTCAGCAGGTCGCGGACCTCGGGGACGGCGTTGAACTGATCTGGACCCCGGCGGTGGAGGGGTCCGACATCCTTGGAATTCCTGCTTTAGAGGCTGCGCCACAAGCACCGCATATCTGGGTTTATCCGCCAACGGAAGCAGCGGATAGCATCATCGTGAACCCGGTTTACCCGCCTGAGTACAAGGATTTCATTCTTGTGTTTCCGGTGGGGTCGGGGGTAAAGCCGGTTTACATTGTTGTTAACGTATCTGGAAGAAAGCTTCCGAACCCTGATCACGACTATCACTCACCACCTGAAACAGAAGAGATCACAGGCTTTTCAGGTTTGAAGGAGGTTAAAAAGAAAACGCCCAAACAGGGGGGCGGTGGGCTCAGGTCCCGCTGGATGGATGCTAAAGGACGGACGATTTACGAATGGGATTCCCTGCATGGTGAACTAGAGGCATACCTCGCTAGCGATGGCAGTCATCTAGGCTCATTCGATCACACGACGGGCGCGCAAATAGACCCACCCAAGAAGAAACGAAGCATTAAAAAGTACTTGTGAGGATTGTATGGGCTTGAAAGTCAGTTTGGATTGGTACGATAAAAAAACAGAAATTGCGAAAGGGAAAGAATATTCCGCAGATTTAGCCGACGACGGCTCAATAATTGACGCGTTGGGCTTGATGAATGTCAGCAATATTTATGACGGTGGTTTCGATGTAAAAGCTGACTGGATTCCTCAACTTCAGCCCTTGTTTATTCACAGAATTGAACCAACCACTTTCGATTACCAAATATCGTTTCGGTATAGGAATACCTGGTGAACATCTTTATCGCACTCTCTGGATTCTTCGCCGAACCCAATACAGACGATTCACTACAGTACGAAAAGGATGTACCGCAAGCGTTCGAAGGAGCAGTACTTAAGGCCATGGGCTGGTCGAGGTTGTGGGATATACCTGAAGGTGAGCACGAGTTATCCCCCACTCAAGCTGTTGCGATTATGAAAATCGTCGACAGCTCTTTCAGAAGCGATTTGGTTTATTACCTGGGACTTTGCCAACGCCTGGAGGTATTGAATAAAACCTAAATCGATACCACAGACACAAAAAACCCCGACCAGTCACCTGATCGGGGTTTTGTTTTGCCACTCGCCTGCGCTTAGTGCGAAACGCGGCTGGTCCCGCCAACAGTAGAAATCCGTACCCGCTCGCCAACACGGAACACTTCATTCTCCTGAACCTGCTGCACATAGGCACGCATGCTGCCGTCGTCTTCACGCACGGTGATCTCAACGCCTTGTGTACGCGTCAGGCCTTCTTCAGTAGCCGAACCAATCAGGCCACCGGCAACCGCACCGATAACCGCTGCAACGATACTGCCGCGACCGCCACCGATGGCGCTGCCGCCAACACCACCCACCACGGCACCGGCTACGCCGCCGACAGGGGTCTTGGTGCCTTCGATTTTCACCGGACGCAGGGATTCGATGGTGCCCATGCGAATCGTCTGCACGCGACGCGCTTCGTCACGGGAGTAGGAGTCACCGGTCAGGCTCGATTGGCAGCCAGTGAGCAACATCGCCATCGTGGAAAAGGAAGCAACCAGCAGAACAGACTTACGCATAGCATCAACTCCAAAGGACAGGTATTCATTAAACTCCGCAGCTTGACGCCTGTCACGGCATCGCCCGGATAAAATTGGTTTCATTCAGGCCCGGTACAGGCGCCTCTGAACTCACAACACAGTAGCGTCAAATCACCAAAACTGCGCCGTTGACCCAAGGATTTTCATGGATTACTTCATCATTGTTGTCACGACTGCAGCCGGTTTGTACTTCCATTGGTGGCTGTACGTACGGATCAAACGCTGGATGGACCGCGATCTGGCGTTAGCCCTGGCCGGGAAGGACGAGCATAAAAGAGCCTTTATGCTCCAGCAACTAACGAACGCTCAGGCGCAAAAGATCAAGCGTCGGGACTTGCCGCAGTGGCTTGAGGCCGCTGCGGCAGGCTATCCCGGTCGGTAGACTGCTTAGGGTGCCAGACGTTCAAGAATCCAGTCGGCGCCCTGCAAGCGGTAGTTGAGGCGATCGTGCAGGCGGCTCGGACGGCCTTGCCAGAACTCGATGCGCTCGGGGAGCAAACGGTAACCGCCCCAATGGTCCGGGCAGTGTGGCTGGGTATCGCTGAAGCGCTGCTCGGTAACTTTGAGCAAATCTTCCAGTTCACCACGATCGGCAATCACCCGGCTCTGGGGCGAAGCCCAGGCGCCGAGGCGGCTGCCCAGGGGCCGGACCTGAAAGTAGGCGTCGGACTCCTCTGGCGTAACCTTCACCACTCGCCCTTCGATACGCACCTGGCGCTCCAGGGTTGGCCAGAAGAACGTCATGGCGGCGAACGGGTTCACCGCCAGATGCTGGCCCTTGGCACTGTCGTAGTTGGTGAAGAAGGTAAAGCCCTGGGTGTCCAGGCCCTTGAGCAGCAGAATGCGGCAATGGGGCCGACCGTCCAGATCGACGGTGGCCAGGGTCATTGCATTGGCCTCGACCGGCACCTGTTCGGTTTTCACCGCATCGGCGAACCACTGATGGAACAGCGCGAACGGCTCGGCCGGGGCTTGCGCCTCGGTCAGGCCGTCACGGGTGTAGTCGCGACGCATATCAGCCAGGGCCTTGGTCATGGCACATTCCTTCTGGTTAACGATCAGTTCTTCGCAGCATCCGCGGCGACGGCTTTCTTGGAATCGGCAGCCGCTTTAGCTGGCGCAGGCTTTTTCGCCGGGGTCGCAGCTTTGGCCGGTGCTTTCTTGGCCGGTGCCTTGGCAGCAGCTTTCTTGGCTGGCGCCTTTTTCGCGGCTGGCACGGCTTTCTTGGCGGCCGGTGCAGGTGTCACTGGCGCGACCACTGGTTTGGCGGTCTGGGCAACCATGCTCACCGGCGCTGGAGCAGGCATGTTGTACTTGCTCAGCAACGCCACCATGGTGTTTTGCGGGGTCACCAGCAGTTCCACTCGACGGTTCAGGGCACGGCCTTCATTGCTGTCGTTGGCGGCACGCGGTGCTTCACCGCCCATGCCGCGCAGCATCAGGCGATCACGCTGCAATCCGCTGAGGCGGAAGATCGCTGCCACGGCCTGGGCGCGTTCCTGACTCAGTTTCACGTTGGCCGGAGCAGCGCCGGAGGTGTCGCTGTGACCGAGGACCAGCACAGCGGTCTTAGGATCGACTTCGAGGATTTTCGCGACACGGCTGAACGGGCCAAGGGTGACCGGCAACAGCATGGCCGGGCGATCCGGGTTGAATGAGCTGTCCACCGGAGCCGTGACTACCAGCACGTTTTCGCGGCGCTCGAGTTGCAGGTTGCTGTCCTTGATCGCTTCGCGCAGGCGCGGTTCGTAGTCGTCGAGCCAGGCCTGGGTCACTTTCGGATCAGGCATCGGCACGGCTTTGGCGGTGCTCTGCTCTTTGCCGCCGAACGGCCACCACCACTTGCCACCCGAATCGGCGTCAGCCTTGGCGACGTCGGCGGGTTTGGCTGCAGGTTTGACATCGGCCTTGGCAACAGGCTTGTCGGCGCTGTCATCGGAACCGAACGGCCAGTACCAATGGCTGCTGCTTTCAGCCTTGGCCACTGGCGCGGTGATGGCTGCTTTCACGGGTGCAGGTGCCGCGGCTGGGGCCGGCTCTTTGGTCGCGACTTTGTCGGAAGAACCGAACTGCCACCAGTGGCTGCCGCCCTCGGCGTCATTTTGCGGAGTTTGCGCACAACCGGTGATGGTGAAGCACAGTGCCAAAGCGAGAGTTTTATTGGAAGACATTGGATATCCACAAAATGAAGTAATAAACACAGGCCCACATCGGGACCGCATAAACAGACGCTTTGAATCGAAAAAGGTTACGAGGTTCCTGTGCAGGAACGTTCAGCAAAGCTTTACAGACAAGTGGCAAGCACCCGTACGAGCTTCTGCGCGCGTGGATCCATCAAGACATACGGTCCCAACGTATTTGTCACAAAACCGAAGGCCACATCGTGCTCTGGGTCAGCAAAGCCGATGGACCCGCCAGCGCCCGGATGACCGAACGCCCGTGGGCCAAGGCCATAGGTGGCATTTGGGACATCCGGTTGATCGAGCATGCAACCCAGGCCGAAACGGGTCCGGGTCAATAAAGTCTTGTCTTCGCCCAGGCTGTGTTCGCGGGTCAACTCATCGAGCATTTCGCTTTCCAGCAGGCTACCGTCCAGCAGACCGGCGTAGAACCCGGCCAGGCTGCGGGCGTTACCGTGGCCATTGGCGGCAGGTTGTTGCATGCGCCGCCATTCCGGTTTGTTGGTGCTGGTCATGATCGACGGCGGGTTGGTGAACGCCCGGGTGGTCATAGCCGTCGGCTCGCGCATGGTCACTTGCAACAGGCGCTGGGCTGCGGCATCGCCGACGTTGCCCTTGCCCCGGGCGATGTGCGCCACACGGTGAAATTCTTCATCGGCCAGGCCGACATGAAAATCCAGGCCCAGAGGCTTGGCGACCCGCGCGACGATGGATTCCCCCGGGCCACGACCGTCGGCACGACGCAGTAACTCGCCCACCAGCCAGCCGTAGGTGATCGCGGCATAGCCGTGGCCCTGGCCCGGCGTCCACCATGGTGTTTCGGCGGCGAGCGCGTCGACCATGGTTTGCCAGTCATACAGCGCTTCGGGGGCCAGCAACTCGCGCAGGGCCGGCAAACCGGCCTGATGGCAGAGCAATTGGCGCAAGGTCACGGATTCTTTGCCGGCGGCGGCGAATTCGGGCCAATAACGGGCAACCGGGGCATCGAGTTGCAACTTGCCTTCCGCCACCAGTTGCAGCGCGGTAACGGCGGTGAAGGTCTTGGTGCAAGAGAACAAGTTGGCGATGGTGTCGCTGTGCCAGGCTTCAGTACCGTCCTTGTCGGCGGTACCGGCCCAAAGGTCGAGGACGGTTTCACCGCCGACCTGGATGCACAACGCTGCGCCACGTTCCTGGGGATCGTCGAACAGTGCGGCAAAGGCTTCGCGCACCGCTTCGAACTTAAGCTCGTAATGACCCTGAATCTGCAAACGCAACTCCCCGGATAAACGCTCTACAAAGTGGTCCGCATTGTTCCAGCCCTAGAGGGTTTTGGGAACAGGGGCGGGCTGGGCGGTGTAGCCGCCCATAGATTTGTTCTGAAAAATGATGATGGATCCGACGGCGCCTTCGCGGGCAAGCCTCGCTCCTACAGGGATCGCGCAAATACTGTAGGAGCGAGGCTTGCCCGCGAAGAACGATAACGCGGTCTTAAGCCTTAATGCCCATTCCCGGAATGCCCACCCGCATGCCCGGCGCCCTGCCCCGGGCCTTTGCCGGCGTCGCCTTTTCTGCCGCCTTCGGCTTCGTGGCTGGCTTTATCCGCCTCGGCCTTGGCCTTCTCGGCCTCTTTGCCCAGTTGATCAACGGTCAGCAAGTTGCTTTTACGCACGCTGTCGACAAAACCCTGGAACGGCAGGTCGGTAATGCCCACCAGGCCGAAGTGGCCGTTCTCGCCGTCAAGCAAACGACCGGTCACTGGCTGATCGAGGTACTGGAACCAGTGCACGCCGACAATCGACGGCTCACTCATCGCCTGTTTGAGGAAGTTGGCGTAGGCCGGGCCACGGTCTTCTTCCTTGGCCAGTTGCGTCACGCCGCCCCAGAACGGGCCACGATCCGCCGAGCCAAAGTTGAACTCGGTGATCAGCACCGGTTTGTCCAGGTTGCGCAGTTTGGCGAAGTCGTAACCGTCCTGCGGTTGCAGGGTGTACATGTTGAAGCTCAACACATCGCAGTACTGCGCGCAGGACTCGACCGCTTCCGGAGTACTAATGGCAAACCGGCCGCCGAGCAGCAACTGGTTCGGCGCGTGCCACTTCAGCGAGTCGGAAATGGTCTTGAAGTAGGTGTCCGCAAAGACCTTCTGGAAGTATTTGAAGTCAGCTTCGATTTCCGGGTGTTCGGCGTTTGGCAGCGGCGCTTCGAAACCCGGGTCTTCCATCAACTCCCAGGCCGGCAGGTCAATACCCCAGGCTTTCGACAGGCCCGCCTGGTTGCGGTACTTGTCGCGCAGTTGCTTGAGGAATGCACGTTTGGCCGGCACGTCGGTGGTCATCTTCAACGTGCCGTAAGCCAGGGCGTACCGGGCTTTCGGATCATCGCCGGGACCGGCCCAAGCCAGCTCGTTGTCGGCGAAGTAACCGATCAGCCACGGATCGTCACGGTGATCCCGGGCCGCGATGGCCACGGCGCGCTCGGTGGCCATGGCGAAACGCGGGTCGAACGGATCGGGCATGCCGCCCCACCAGTCGGTGCCGGTGCTGATGCTGGCGTAATCGCCGACGATCGACAGCGGCAAGGTGTACGGCACGCGATCGGCGTTGCCTAGCGCCGGCTCGCTCCAGTTACCGACAGTGTTGAAGCCCCAGGCTTGCAGGCGATCCAGGGTGTGGTTAGTCCAGCGCTGCTCATCAACTACCGCTTTGCAGGGCTCGACCGCTTTGGCGACGGTCGCTTCGGCGGCGTTGGTCTTGGCGGCTTCGGCAATACCGGATTCGGCGGTCGAAGGCGCGACAGGTTGCTCAGCGGCTTTTTCTGCCGTCTGCGCCACCGCATCAGCCTTGGCCGCTTCGGCAACACCGGCCTTGGTTTCGCTGGTCACCGCGCAGGGTTGACCGTAAAGGCGTTGCAGGTTGGCGCCATAAAAGTCGTACCAACGACCGGCGTTGTAGGCCCGGCCCTGATCGGCGCCGTTGCCGCCACGGTTATCGCCTTCGCCATAATGGCTGGCCAGAGGCTCATCAGGTTTTGGCAGGTTTTCAAACATCCACTCGCGACCGGCGATGTAGGTTTGATCGACGTCCGGGGCGACGGTGTTCACGCCCAGGGAATAAAACGGATGGCCTTCCGGCGTCACCAGATACCAGCGTCCGTCACGTTTCTCGGTACGGAAAAAGCCGCTGGCCTTGAACGCCGGGCCTTTGTTCCAGCCACCGAACTTGTCCAGGGACGACTTCTCGCGCTCAGCCAGCCAGGTTTTCAGTTGTTGCTGTTCTTTTGCCGCGGCGGATTTCAATTGCTCGTCGCTGCTGATCTTTTCTGGCCATTTGGCCCGGGTCGATTGGCCGTAAGCGTCCACCAGAGCGCCATACACGGCTTTGCTCACGTCCTCGCCGTCCTGCACACCAAAGCGCTCCAGCAGGATGCTCTGAGCAACTTTCGGCTGATCCATCGACAGGCTCACCGACACCACTTGGCTGCGATCCAGTTCACCGCTGCTGCTGGCGAGCAACACGCGCTGACCGTCGACCGTCATGGGCATCGGCGGGCCGGCCTTCATGCCCTGACTCAACGGCGAACTGGCCACCAGCGGCACCAGCAGGGTTTGCGCCGGGCCGGCCGGCAGATCGACGCGGCTGACCAGGGTCTTGCCGTCGTTGCTCTGGATGGTCACGTAGAGGGTCAACGCCCAGTTCATCGCGCTCTGGACCCGCAGGCTCATGACACCCGACTGCGACCAGTCCCAGGCACCGGTTTGCGGGGTCAGGCGCAACGCAGGCTTGGCCACCGGGTTGAAAGTCACCCGGCGCAGCACTTCGCCTTCGGCCGTTTGCTCGGCGTTGGATTGCGGCAAGCTGGCGTCCTGGGTCGCCACCTGGACCACGTCGGCGGGGCGAACAAAGTTGAACAGCGTCTGCTGGCCGGCAGGCGCGGCGAGCAAGGGCGTTGCGAACAACAGGGCAAATACAGCAGGCAACGAACGACGAATCATGAGAACGAAATTCTCCCTAACGACCAACAATGGCCAGTGGAAAAGCGATGGCAGAGAGATAGACAACGCGGTGGGCAAAATTGCCCGCCGGTGTATCAGGAAATTTCACGTCGGAAGGGAGGCAATGCATTGAGGATCGCTTTGCCATAACGCTGAGTCACCAGACGCCGATCCAGCAAAGTGATGGTGCCGCGATCTTCTTCGGTACGCAGCAAGCGACCGCAGGCCTGGACCAGTTTCAGCGAGGCGTCCGGCACGGAGATTTCCATGAACGGATTACCGCCACGCGCTTCGATCCACTCGGCCAACGCGGCTTCTACCGGATCGTCGGGCACCGAGAATGGAATCTTCGCGATCACCACGTGCTCGCAATACGCACCGGGCAAATCCACGCCTTCGGCGAAACTCGCCAGGCCGAACAGCACGCTGGAATCCCCGCCATCAACCCGCGCCTTGTGCTTGTTCAGGGTTTCCTGTTTCGACAGGTTGCCTTGAATGAACACTTGCTTGCGCCAGTCGCGGTCCAGACCGTCGAACACGTCCTGCATCTGTTTGCGCGAGGAGAACAGCACCAAAGTGCCCCGCGAACCTTCCACCAGCGACGGCAAGTCACGAATGATTGCGGCGGTGTGGGCCGGCGCATCACGCGGATCGGCTTTCAAGTCCGGCACCCGCAGTACGCCAGCGTCGGCGTGATGGAACGGGCTCGGAACCACGGCGGTCACGGCTTTTTTCGGCAGGCCGGCGCGCATGCGGAAACGGTCGAACGTACCGAGGGCGGTCAGCGTTGCCGAGGTCACCAGCGCGCCGTAGGCCACGTTCCATAGATTGCGACGCAGCATTTCCGCCGCGAGGATCGGGCTGGCGTTGACCTCGATATCGAACAGCGAACCGCTTTCTGCCAGGGTCAGCCAACGGGCCATCGGCGGGTTGTCTTCCGGGTCTTCGGCGGTGAACGCGGTCCACAACTCCCAGTTGCCTGAGGAGCGCGACAACAGGCTGCCAAACAGCGGATACCACTCTTCGGCCTGGTTGCTGGCGATGCCGATATTGACCTCATCGTCCATGCCTTCCTTGAGCAGTTCGGTGAGGCGGGTGAACAAATCGGTCAGGCGGGCGAAGGCTTTTTTCAGCTCGATGCCCATCTCACGCATGTGCTCGGGAATGACCCCGGCAACGAAGCGGTGACGCGGCCGTTCACGGCCTTCGACGTCTTCGCCGGGTTTGAAATCGGCGACCTGCTCACACGCGGTGAACATGAACTGCTGCTGAGTCTTGATCTCTCGCGCCAGCTCCGGCACTTGCTCGATCAATTTGCCCAGGTCGCCCGGCAACGGGTGCTGGGCCAGCAGTTTGGTGAGGTTCTTGGCAGTGGTTTCCAGCCAGTCGGCGGTGGAACGCAGGCGCGTGTAGTGGGCGAAGTGACCAATTGCCTTGTCTGGCAGATGGTGGCCTTCGTCGAACACGTAGATGGTGTCGCGCGGGTCCGGCAGCACGGCGCCGCCGCCCAGGGCCAAGTCGGCCAGGACCATGTCGTGGTTGGTGACAATCACGTCCACTTTGCCCATGCCTTCGCGGGCCTTGTAGAAGGCGCACTGGCCGAAGTTCGGGCAATGCCGGTTGGTGCACTGGCTGTGATCGGTGGTCAGCCGCGCCCAGTCGGCATCTTCCAGGGCGGTGGACCAACTGTCGCGGTCGCCGTCCCATTTATTGCCGGCGAGCTTCTCGATCATGCTGGTGAACAGCTTTTGGCTGGCCTCATCCACTTCGATCTTGAAGCCTTCTTCTTCGAACAGTTGCGCGGTGGCCGTTTGGGCGTGGCCTTCCTGCAGCAACATGTCGAGCTTGGACAGGCACATGTAGCGCCCGCGGCCCTTGGCCAGGGCGAAAGTGAAATTCAGCCCGCTGTTGCGCATCAGGTCGGGCAAATCCTTGTAGACGATCTGCTCTTGCAGGGCCACGGTCGCCGTGGCAATCACCAGGCGTTTGCCGGCAGCCTTGGCCGTCGGGATCGCCGCCAGGCTGTAGGCCACGGTTTTACCGGTGCCGGTGCCGGCTTCCACCGCGACAATCGCGGGGTCGCCACTGCGCCGGCCTTCGTCGTCGGTGTCGATGTCACCGAGGACTTTGGCAATTTCGGCGATCATCAGGCGTTGGCCGTAGCGTGGCTTGAGGCTCTTGGCTTCAAGAAAACGCGTGTAGGCGCCCTGGATCGTGGTTTTGAGTTCGGTGCTGATCATGGATTGTCGGGCGCAAAAAACGCTGGATAAATTTTCAGTGGTTCGGATCGGCGGCTATCATACCGCGCTAATTAATCCCGCGCAGAACGGAGTACCCCAATGACCGCTTTTAGCCTCGTTTATACCCTGCATGTCCTGTCCGCCCTGGTATGGGTTGGCGGTATGTTTTTCGCCTGGATGGTCCTGCGCCCGGCGGCGATGAAGGCCCTGGAAGGCCCCGGCCGGTTGAAGCTGTGGGTAGAAGTGTTTCAAGGTTTTTTCCGCTGGGTCTGGGTGGCAGTGGTGCTTTTGCCGATCAGCGGTGTGGGCATGATTCATCTGCAATTCGCCGGGTTTGAAGCGGCGCCGCGCTATGTGCAGGTGATGATGGGCTTGTACGTGGTGATGACCGCGCTGTTTATCCGGATTCAGGCGTTGTTGCTGCCGGAGTTGCGCACGGCAGTGGACGCGCAGGATTGGCCGGCGGGTGCGGCGGCGCTGGGGAAGATTCGCAAGTTGGTGGGGATTAACCTGATTGTGGGGTTGGTGCTGGTGGCGATCGCGGCGGCTCGGCCGATGTTTTGATGGTTTTGGGGGGGGTTTGAGTTTTGTGCTGGACTCAGGATCCACCCCTCACCCTAACCCTCTCCCCAAGGGGTAGAGGGGACTGACCGAGTTGTTTGTTTGAGTTACATCGACCTGAAAGTCCGAGCCGAACTCAAGTTTTGAACGGCATGAAGATCGGCTCCCTTTCCCCCTCTCCCCTCTGGGGAGAGGGTTGGGGTGAGGGGTGGTTCTAATCCCAAAACCCAATTACAACCGCTGAACCGTCACCGACCCCGCCGCACCGGCAGGCCCCGGCTGACCATCGACACCCGGACGGCCGCTTTTGCCGCCATCAGCCTTGTACACGAGGCAACCCTTGGCCTTGCCACCCGCTCCCGGTTTACCGCCAGGCCCAGCCAGACCACCGGCACCGCCGGCGACTTGAACCTTGATCTGTTCCGCCGGGTAATCGCGCGGCACTTCCAGGCGCACCAGTGCACCGGCCGCCCCAGGCTGGCCGTCGCTGCCATTGCTGCCGTCGAAACCATGACCGGCCTGGCCCCAGGTACAACCCGGCTCTTCGCCATTGGCGCCATCCAGACCGACAAACCCCGGTGCGCCGGCACCACCACGCGCGTCTACGATCAGCTTCGGTGCGTTCAATGATTTGATCTGCAAATTCAGGTTACGACCCGAGCGCGCAGCCTTGAGATACGTCCCCGGCGCACCGCGAGCGGTGATCAGGCTGCCTTCGGACAAATCGGCACGACTGACTTTCAGTTCCAGCGCCTGTTCGCCAGGCACGATGGCGATCCGCGCATCGCGCCCCAGGCGCAATTCGCCGACGGTCACTTGCGTCACATTCGAGGGGATCAGCAAGGTGCCGTAGTCAGCGACTTCGAGTTTTTCCAGCTGCAAGGTGCTGGCGGTGTTGGGCAAACGCATCAGGGAATTGGTTTCGACGCTCACCACCTGGGCGCAGGCCAATGGGCTGATGAGTACCGCGAGCAGACAAAGTTTACGCATGGGAAGCCTTCGGTACGGCCGGGGCCGGAATGGTTTGCAGGTGGAAAACACCAAAGAACAGAATCTTCAGGCGATCACGCCACGGATGGGCACGACCTTTGAGGCTGCGGTTACACAGCAGCACTTCCAGAAGATGGATAACCGCCAGAAGAGCGCCGGCCATACTGACCAGCAGGTGCAGCGGATTGATAAACGGAATCAGCAGATTGACCAGTACCACCAGCCAGAACAATAGGGTCAACAGCTTGCCCAGCCCCCAAAACACCTTCATACGCTCCACCGTTGAGAATTATTCTTTGAGCGCACAGTAACGGCTTCCGCAAGGGATAAGCCAGAGGGCGAGAGAAAATTCTTCAACATGGCCGCCGGATTGCCGACTTTCGTCGCCCGGCGGCTCTAGAACGAGGCTCTTCGTCATGCGTCAGCGGTTGATGTGCAATTCCACACGTCGGTTTTTTGCCCGCCCTTCTTCCGTTTCGTTATCGGCCACCGGTTGGCTTTCACCTTTGCCCTCGCTGGTGAGTTTGTTAGGCGACAGGCCCTGACTCAGCAGATAGGCCGCCACGCTGCTGGCGCGACGTTCCGACAACGCCTGGTTATAGGCATCCGAACCTTTGCTGTCGGTATGACCCACAACCTTGATGCTGACCACGTCCGCATTCTGCAACTTGCCCATCAATGCATCCAGCTGGCTGCGGGCGGCGGGGGTCAGGTCGGACTTGTCGAACGCGAACAGCACATTGCCGGCATCGCTCAGGGTGATGACTTCGGAGACCGGTGCAGATTCGACGGGTTTCACGCTGGCCGGGTATTGCGGCAACGGGCAACCACGATGATCGACCGGGGTGTTGGCCGGTGTGTCGGGGCAACGATCGCGGCGGTCGAAGACCCCGTCGCTGTCTTCATCGCCATCCTGGGCGTAACAGATCAAACCACCGGTCAAGATACCGAGCGCCGCACCACCGGCCGCCCAACCGCCACTTTCGAAAGCGCCCAGGCCACCGCCGACCAGGCCGCCAATGACGCTGCAAATCGGCCAGGTACGTTGATTCAGGGGGGCAGTGCCATCGCTGTGAGTAGCGCAACCGGTCAACAGGCTGCCAAGCAGCAGAACCGGTAAGACGGTCCTTGTGAGAACGCTCATTTGTGAATGCTCCTGTGTTACCGGCCCATACCGGTTACACAGGAGTAAAGACCCGCATCCGCGACTGCACAAGCCGCGGAGCGGAAGGGGCTTAACGCTCGATTTTGATTTCGGTGCGACGGTTCAACGCACGACCATCGGCAGTCTTGTTATCGGCCACTGGCTGGCTTTCACCTTTACCGGTCACCGACACGAAGCTGCTGCGCGGTACGCCATCGTGAATCAGGTATTCCACTACGGAATGTGCGCGTTTATCCGACAGTTTCTGGTTGTAGGAATCACTGCCCACGCTATCGGTATGCCCGGTCACGCTCAGGCGAGCAGTGGACGATTCCTGTTTCAGGCGCGTGGCGACTTTGTCGAGCACTTCTTTATCGGAAGGCGTGAGCGTGGCTTTGTCGAACTGGAAGTGAACATCGCGGATAACAATGGTTTCTTCCTTGACCACTACGACTTCCTCGACCACTGGCGCCGGGGCCGGTGGTGGGCAGCCATCTGCATCGACCTGCACGCCTCTAGGTGTGTGCGGGCACTTGTCGCGACTGTCCGGCACGCCATCGCCGTCTTCGTCGCCATCGCCGTGCACCCAGCAATAGGCCGCCGCCATGCCGCCGACGAACAGCGCGCCGCCGCCAGCCCAGGATGCACTTTCCGTCGCACCCAGCCCCGCACCGACGACACCACCGACTGCCGCACAGGTCGGCCAGTCGGTTTTCTGCAAACCTGCGCAACCAGTCAACACACTGGTTAGCAGAACCAAGGGTAATGCTGTCCGAACTATGCTCATCTAGTTTTCTCCTGAGGGATCGGCTTAAAACCGATTCAGGGAGTAAAGACCGGAGTTTTAATCTCCGCCAGCAATAGGCCATGGCGGTTTTCCCCAATGATCACGGTAGTTCGGCACATTTGGCGTTCAGTGGCTCTAGGCCCGAACGTTGGGGCAGGCTAGTCTTGGCAGACTCTGATTGAGGATCTTCGATGATTGCAGGTATTTCTTCACGCACGCCCCAGCAGGCGTTGGCCGCTTTGCTTGACCGCTACGCCCCCGCGCGCCTGTTGCTGATAGGTGCCAGCCAGTTCCCGGCGCTTGAAGCGTTCAAGCTCGCGCACCCGGACAGTTGCGTCGCCCATGCGGCGCCCGGGCCATTGCCGGCAGAACTGGCAGCGCGGCGCTTTGACCTGGCGCTGGTGGTCGATTGCCTGGAGCACCTGCCCAAACGCGACGGCCTGAACCTGTTGGGCGGGATCCGCAATCTCAACGCCAGTCGCATCGCGGTGTTGGCGGATTTGCCGGCCAGCGGCTGGCAGGAAACCGATTTTTTTTCCCTGGCCCTGCAAGCCAGCGAACGCTTCCAGCGCGACGATCAGGTGTTGACGCTGTTCACCTATGATCTTCTTGACTATAAACAGGTGCCCGACTGGCTCAATTCGCGGTTCTGGGCCAATCCGGAAAACTTCGGGAAATACTGGTGGTAACGCAATGAGTACATCCATTTGCCCTTGCGGCAGCGGCACCCTGCTCGATGCCTGCTGCGGCCATTACCATGCCGGCCATCCGGCCCCGTGCGCCGAAGCCTTGATGCGTTCGCGCTACAGCGCTTATGTGCTGGGGCTGATCGACTATCTGGTGGCGACTACCCTGCCCGCCCAACAAGCTGGGCTCGATCGTCAGTCCATCAGCGACTGGAGCGCCCAAAGCACCTGGCTGGGCCTCGAAGTGGAAAGCTCCGAGGTGTTTGGCGGTCAACCGGAGCATGCCTTCGTGACCTTCACGGCCCGCTGGCACGATGGCGGCGGTGAACACAGTCACCGCGAGCGCTCCTCGTTTGTGCAGAACAACGGCCACTGGTACTTCATCGACCCGACCGTCCAGCTCAAGTCTGGGCGCAATGATGCTTGTCCGTGTGCGAGCGGGCAGAAATTCAAGAAGTGTTGCGCGGGGTATTTTGGCGCTTGAGGCTCTTTGTAGGAGCGAGGCTTGCCCGCGAAGAAGCTGATGCAGTCTTTCTGAAAGTCCGAGTTATCGTTCTTCGCGGGCAAGCCTTGCTCCTACAGGGGCTAGACTGGTTCTCAAGGGAGAACCACCACCATGATCCGTCAACGCCACGCCTTACATCTGCTCACCCTGTTCATCCTCCTGAGCCTGGGCGGCTGCGCCTCCTGGTTCAGCGACGACGAGCCGGATCCCGAGGTGCACCTGGTCAAGGTCGAGGTGGTACGGGCCAAACTGCTGGAACAGAAATTCCTCCTGCATTTTCGCGTCGACAACCCCAACGACAGTGACTTGACCGTCCGCAGCCTTGAATACCGCATTCATCTGGGCGACATACTGCTGACCGAAGGCGAGCACGAGCACTGGTTCACGGTGGGTCCCAAGCGCAGCGCCTATTTCAAAGTGCCGATCCGTACCAACCTGTGGCCCAAGGTGCGCGACCTGGTGAAAATGCTGAAAAGCCCCAAGCAACCCATCCCCTACCGTCTGGAAGGTGAACTGGAAACCGGTTTATTCATCGCGCACTACGTGCACCTGGCGCGTAATGGCGTGATAATCCCCGCCGATTTAATTCCGGAGTAACCCCGATGACCCAGCAACCCCATGTTCATGGCCCTGACTGCAACCACGATCACGACGATCATGCCCATGACCACCATGATCACGACCATGGCCATGTCCACGGCCCGAACTGCGGCCACGCTCACCAGGAACCGGTGCGCAACGCCCTGAAAGACGTCGGCCGCAACGACCCTTGCCCATGCGGCAACGGCAAGAAATTCAAGAAGTGCCACGGCGCTTGATACTTCGGGCGAAGAACTGCTTCGCCGGTTGAATCGCCTTCGCGAGCAGGCTCGCTCCCACATT